>JBEBUZ010000049.1:0-25997 GCA_040393015.1 Paraniabella yanshanensis | reverse complement strand
CCGCAATGAGGACAAGCACATTCTTTGGAATTGCTTCTGATATTAATTGCTATAGATTCTTTTTGCCTGTCTATCGAAATAACCTCAAACCGATCTTCTGAACCGAGGATCAGTTTGTCAATATTCATTCCTTTTTAATAATAACGTTTCAACAGCGTGGCCTATTGTAGGACCGAAGCACCAAAATGGGCGAAGAACCGGTTTAATCCGAAATAAGTGGTAAACTTTGGTGCGTAATATCCAGTAAATAGCAGGTAAGCTTTCAGTTACATTAACATCATCCTGGCCGCCGTAGATAATAAAGCTGCCGCAGATGCACAAATGGGTGGTAATTGTTTACGATTTCAAGCTGTTTTAATAGTCGTCGCCCGCCGGCGCCTATCTGTGAACTCTGCGGCTATCTTACTTTTTGAAGGGCAGAATAAAGCTGGCCGCAGAATGCACTTTGTCAAAATACAATGGTGCTATTGATTCTTAAGGATAAGAGTTACTGCCGAATAATAAAACGAACTATATATACAATACAAAATACTATCAAAAGAACAATAGATAGTTTGTGTAATTTATTACACCTCATTTTTAACCTCTCATCTTTCTGAGACACCTCCTTATCATAAGGCAAAAAATTTTCATATCCCCACACACGGCCATACTTAAGCGGATGCCCATTTCTTTTATCCAAGATGGCATAAATGATTGACTTTGCAATAAAAATTATAGCAAATCCAATTAAACTTAAAATATAAAACACCTCTAATAACCTTATCATTTATTTGGAATGTACTTTTCAGTAATTAATGGAATAAACAGTTCAGTATGGAGGTTCAAAATATACCCAAAACGAACCCTATAGAAATGCCAAACGTTGTGGTATTTGCTTTTGTAACATTATTAGTCGCACTTTTCATAGCCATACCTATTCCCTTATAGCCAACTGATACCTTGTTCTCTGTGGTTGATTGAAAATTGCCATTTATATCACGCATTTCTTCCGTTTCTGTCCCAACGCCAACTATATAGTCTGCACCCGCTGAACCACGCACAATATTCGTATTCCCATTCGCATCCATTCCTGCAAATCTTAAACTGTTTCCTTTTATCCCAATTAAGTATGGCGAGCCCAAACGGATAGTAACTCGTTTCTTCCAGTACTGTTCCATCACCTGCCAGCATCATCCTAACGTTACCTAAATGATCCTTCAAAAAGTAATCGTACAATACCCCACCACTGCCATCGGGCCGCATACGGCCTTCCTCCATGCCTATGTGCAACAACACATCATTGTCATCAGGCCCTTTTTTATTACTCTAATGGCCTGATGGAACTCCGCATATCATGCAGAATGCAATTAAGAAAATTTATCATGCTTCGTTTCAAAGATCATTCCACCTAAGTAAGTGGTGGTTTTAGCAGGCTGGCCGGTTTCGTAATTCGCAAGTTCACTAACTATAAAGATACGATAATGTCTTTTCAAGTCGGCTTTGAGCTGTTCGATGTTCGTATCAGGTCTTCTTCTTTACTACTTCTGCCAATAAATCCAACTTTGTAAAATGTATTGCTTTAAAAAGCTGATCAAAAACCGGCTGCCTTAGATAAGCCATAGCCCGCTCCGCTAAAGTTCCTGCACAACTCCGGAAGGGTGGTTTTAAGTGATCCAATTATTTTTTTAAAGGCTATATTCATTTGATTCTCCACCGTTTTTTCAGAAAGACCCAAAAGTCCCGCCACCTCCTTATACTTCAGCCCTTCCTCCTTGATCAACCGAAATATTAACCTGCATTTTGGCGGAAGCTGTCCCACCGCCTTTAGGATATTATCACAATTTTCCTTGCTAACCAAACCCAATTCGGAACCAGCGCCATTAAATAAAAATGCCTCTCCCACTTCGTCAATAGACAAAGACGCATGTTTTCTTTTCTTTTCAATAGCATTTATAGAAGCATATTTAATTGCCTTGTACAAATAAATGGACAGGTTACGGATTTCGGGTAGGGTCTCCCTCCTTTCCCATAGTTTAACAAACACATCTTCCACTACCTCTTCCGCTAACAAATCATCCTTCAGCAACGACTTACTATAAGAAAATAGTCCTCCAAAGAAATGTTCAAACAGTTGCTTAAATGCTAACTCATTACCCAGGGAAATGCTGACCTGGAGCGCTTTTAAATCAATTGGCATGCAATATTCTTATTAAATTATTTAATACCCGAAGCACCGTTTCGGAAATAAAGTTAAGAAAATATCTTGTACGGACAAGTTTTTTATTATCTTTACATGTACGGACAAGTTAAAAGTAATAATATTTACCGAAAAAAATAAAAATAATGAGTAAAATACCTTCAAACGGGCATTTTATAAACGGATCGGAAACGGCAGAACCTTATCAGGAAGTACTCGAAGTATCTTCCCCTGTTGACGGATCTGTTTTGGGCAGTGTTCCTAACGGCGATGCCCGCCATGTACAGGAAGCAGCAGATGCAGCCTCACAGGCTTTTGTGAAATGGAGCAATACGCCGATAAAAGATAGAATTCAGGTATTGTTCAGGTTTAAACATCTGGTAGAGGAAAATATTGATGATATAGCCCAGGTTACCCATAGCGAAAACGGAAAAACACTTGCAGAGGCAAAAGCCGAAATTGAGAAAGGAATTGAAGTAGTGGAATTTGCTGCCTCCCTCCCTCAAATTCTTCACCAGGAGTCTTTGGAAGTAAGTCGTGGTGTTGACTGTTTTACAAAAAGATATCCGCTGGGAGTGGTCGCTGCCATAACACCATTCAACTTTCCGGCAATGGTACCCTTGTGGATGATACCCATTGCCATAGCAACCGGTAATACGCTTATTCACAAACCATCGGAACAAGTGCCTCTTACAGCCAATTTACTGGCCGCATATTTCAAAAAAGCAGGATTGCCTGACGGCGTTTACAATATTGTGCACGGAAACAGGCAAGCCGTTGAAGCAATACTTGATAACCCAACTATTAAAGCTATTGGCTTTGTAGGATCTTCTTCCGTTGCAAAACTGGTTTACGAAAAAGGAACGATCAACGGGAAGAGAGTGCTGGCCCTCGGAGGAGCCAAAAACCACCTGGTAGTTATGCCGGATGCAGATCCCGGGAGTACCGCTTCTAATATCGTAGCAAGTGCCTTTGGATGCGCCGGACAACGCTGCATGGCGGCCAGCGTTTTGATACTGGTTGGAAAAACAGATCATATACTTGCCAAAATTGTGGAAGAAGCAAAAAAAATCAGGGCAGGTATTAACCTCGGTGCCATAATCAGTGAAACTGCAAAAACAAGGATTGAAAACTATATAAGCAATGCAGAGAAGGAAGGCGCTTCCATACTGCTGGATGGCCGGAATGCCATTGTTGAAAATAAGGAAAAAGGCAGCTATGTTAACCCAACCATCATTGATGGCATTGAAGCAGATAATAAATGTGCCTGCGATGAAATATTTGGCCCGGTGCTAAGCGTGCTTAGGGTTGATAGTTTAGAAGAAGCCCTGCAAATTGAAAATAAAAATCCCTATGGAAACGCTGCGGCTATTTTTACTACAAACGGCGGTACGGCCAGGTATTTCTCAGACAAAGCCAGTGCTGGTATGATTGGGGTAAACATCGGTGTTCCCGTTCCGCGTGAACCCTTCAGTTTTGGCGGATGGAACCAAAGCAGGTTTGGCTATGGCGACATTACCGGTATGGATGCCATACACTTCTGGACGAATCTTAAAAAAACAACCCAGAAATGGAGCTCAAACCCTTCCCATAACTGGATGAGTTAAAATTGATTTTGTCCATTCTTTTTTTATTAAAATAAAACTTAACGAAGCATGAAAGCCGCCGTTTACGAGGGAAAAGAACAGCTTATCGTCAGAGACATCGCTATACCACAATTGGAAACAGGGGAAATACTACTCGAAATAGAAGCATGCAGTGTGTGTGGCACTGATATGCGAACCTACAAGCACGGCGATAAAAAAATTGTACCGCCCCGCGTTTTAGGTCATGAGTTTTGCGCAAGGATCGTCGAAAGCAGGGCGGGCTCCGATACCAGGCTGAAAATTGGAGACCGGGTGGTAATGTACATTGTATTAGCCTGCGGAAAATGTAAGTACTGCACCATGGGAAGACAGAACCTATGCATCAGCAGAACCACCATGAGCTATCACCACGACGGCGCCTTTGCCCGTTACATGAAAGTTCCGGCCAAAGCTGTAACGGAAGGGAACCTGATTAAAGTGGAAAATGAAGATATCTCACCCATACACCTGAGCCTGAGCGAACCACTGGGCTGTGTAATGAACTCGGCCAACCGGTTAAAAATTGGCTTCCAGGATACGGTGGCCATCATAGGCGCAGGACCTATTGGGGTGATGCACGCCATTCTTGCAAGACTGGCCGGGGCACAAAAAGTGTGGCTGCTCGATATATCGGATAACCGGCTCGAATTGATGAAGCAGTTTGATATAGATGGTGTGGTTAAAGTTGATGCAGAGAAGAACCACCTTCAACAGATGGAGGCCCTTACAGACGGCTTAGGAAGCGATGTAGTAATTGTGGCGAACAGTGTTGCCCAATCCCAGGCCGATGCACTCGAAATAGCAGGGAAAGGCGCCCGCGTAGAATTTTTTGGAGGCCTGCCCAAATCTGCCCCCGAGGCAGTATTAAACACAAATCATCTCCATTATAAGGAGTTGATATTATCGGGTTCCTACAGCGAAAAAATGAGTGATTTTCAATCTGCTTACGCGCTGATCAACAGCGGCCGCTTCCCCGCCGATAAAATAGTTACACATACCTTACCAATAGACAATATCACCGAAGCCTTTACACTAATGGGCACCGGCGAGAGTTTGAAAGTATGTATTATACCCAACTAAAATAGTAAAGAATATATGCACTCCTTAACAGAAGAGATTATTGGCAGCAAATGGGATTTGTTCATTGATGGAAACACGGTTCCGGCATCAGACGGAAGCGAGTTTAACATTACTGCGCCGGCCAATAATGAAAAAATAGCATCCGCTGCCAGGGCCACAGAACAAGATGTTGTACGGGCTGTGGAATCAGCACATACCGCATTTTTAAAGTGGAGCAAACTTACCGGCTACGAACGTGAAAAAACAATAAAAAAAGCCACCGCTTATGTTCGTACCAGGGCCGACAATATAGGGATGCTGATGGCGCTGGAGCAGGGAAAGCCTTTCAATCAATCCAGAAATGAAGTAATTGCGTCCTGCGATACTATTGATTATTATGCCGCGGAAGCAGTAAGAATTGAGGGCTACACCAATCCTACAGAAAAAAGCAATTTACGTAGCTGGGTCATATACCAGCCGGTGGGCGTATGCGCCGTTATCACACCCTGGAACTACCCTGTAAGCCTGCTGAGCTGGAAGTTAGGACCGGCGCTGGCAACCGGCTGCACCATTGTAGTAAAACCCACCAGTATTACCCCCCTGTCCCCTACCGCATTTTGTATGGCGCTTTATGAAGGGGGCATTCCGGCCGGTGTTATCAATGTAATAAATGGCTCGGGAACGCTGGTGGGTGAAGCATTATTAAAACATCCGTTAATAGAAAAGGTAGCGATGACGGGTAGCAGCGCCACCGGCAAACATCTTATGAAAATGTTTGGCCCGTCACTCAAAAAAATATCGCTCGAGTTAGGAGGCCATTGCCCTGCCATCGTTTGTGCCGATGCCGATCTGGACAATGCCGCGCAGGTCATTGCCTATAAGGGATTCCGCAATAACGGTCAAAGTTGTAGCGGCGTAAACAGGGTGTATGTTCACTCTTCTGTAATAGACGATTTTACAAACAGGCTAAAAGCTGTCGCCGAAAAAATGAGCATTGGCGATGGCATTACAGATACCGCTGTGGATATAGGCCCCATGTGCACTGCCGACGGATTGGCGACTACCGAGAGCCATGTTGCCGATGCCCTGCTAAAAGGCGCCAGGCTGGTAAGCGGCGGCAACAGGCTTGCCGGAGAAAAATATAGCAAGGGTAATTATTACCCACCCACTATACTTGCGAATGTGAACGCTGGTATGAAAGTAATGAATGAAGAAACATTTGGGCCCATAGTTCCGATCGACACATTCGACGACATTGAACAGGCTATACAAAAAGCCAATAATACCCGTTACGGCCTGGTGAGCTACCTGTTTACCAAAGATTTCAAAACCACTGTACAGGTAAGCGAATCGTTGGAAGCCGGGACCGTTGCGGTAAATACAGGCGCCGTTAATACAAATTATGCGCCCTATGCCGGCTGGAAAGAAAGCGGGTATGGATTTGAACTCAGCCGCAAAGCAGTGTTCGAATACCTTAAAACCAAACACATTAAAGTTGAAGTTATTTAGAAAGAAGCGAATATGTTATTAGACCCTGTACAATCAAGATCAGCCATACAACACGCACTGGAAAACCGCTATGCTATACTTGCAGTAAATGCAGATAGCCACGCAGCCCTCACCGATTGCCTGGAAGCGGCCTTTCAACTAAACGCACCGATCATTATCGAAACAAGCCTTTGGCAACTGGAAGGACATAGTTTTGGTTCGGGAGACGCTATTCTCGGACTGTCAAGATATATTGCCAATGTAGCCTTACTGGCCAATAGCGAACGGTATAAAAATATTCCCGTTATTTTTCATACCGATCACATTAAAGGAGAAAAAACCCTCACCATCCTGGAAGCTGCTATACAGGGTATTCGTTTTTCCGCGCATCAAAAAGACATATGGTTAAGAGCATCCACCGTTTCTTTAGATGCATCCGAACTCTCCCATGAGCAAACCATAGAGCACATACTGCACCTGTGCGCATTTGCAAAACAAAACAACTTACCGGTTACACTCGAAATGGAGGATGCTGTTGACGATGGCATAACCTCTGCCGAAGTCGCCGCCAAATTATTAGGCAGCGTCGAAAGTGCCTTTCCCGATCATATTCATTTATGGGCGCCGGGTGTGGGCACGCAACATGGCTTCGGTGAAAATATGCACTTTTCACCCAAAACTATTGAAGCACAAGTGGCCCTTGCAAAAAAAATAACAGGCCGGGAAATTGGAATTGCACTGCATGGCTCTACCGGTTTAAGTGCTGAAGACCTGCGCAACGCAGTAAAAGCAGGTGTGGTAAAAGTGAACTGGAGCACCGAAAGCCTGTTTATACGAAGCAATGCTGCGAAAAACTACTATGAGCTAATGATAGAAAAACTGGACAAAAAACATACACAATGGAAGGCCGCTGCCATGGACAATGGTGTCAATAAATTTGTATCCGAAATCTATATTCCCCGTGTAAAAGAACGTATAAGAATATTGAGCGGAGAAAACAAAGCGACAGACATAATGAAGTTGGTTCAATCAAAATAAATAAATGTCCCGGTAAAAAACGATGAAGATATGATTGCCAACTTACAAAAGAAGTTATCTGCCATTCAGGAACAACCGTCGCAACAAAAAGCACTTATAGGTTTCGACGGTTATATTGACCTGATCCAAAAAGTTGTAAAATCCTCCACCAATAGTTCAAAAGAATATTACAGCTGTTTACGTGAAATGGGCCTGCATATTTCCTCGGCCGCAGATAAAAGTGCACAGTTAGAAATTTGCACCCTCACCAGAAAAGCAGGTGGTAACGCACCCATAATGGCCAATGCTTTAGCGCACCTGGGAATTCGGAATTACTGCGTAGGTACAATGGGATACCCGGGTATACAGGATTGCTTTCTTCAAATGCATGAAAACTGTACCCTCGTTTCTGTTGGCGAACCCGGCACTACAAATGCGCTTGAGTTTGACAACGGAAAACTAATGCTGTCCGAAACCAGCACTTTCGATTCGCTCGATCTGAACTATATACTGAACCTCAAAGGTTCATCGTCTGTAAGCGACTATTTACACGACAGTTCTTTAGTTGCCATGGTTGACTGGGCAAATCTTCCCTTGTGCACACAGCTTTGGAAACAAATGCACCAGTTTATCAGCGATGCGGGTCTGCTTAACAGAACCTATTTTTTTGATTTGTGCGACCCCTCCAAAAAAACGAAGGCCGAAATTGAAGAGGCCTTGCAACTAATAGGTTCCTATAAAGAACTAGGCCGGGTAATATTGGGTTTGAACGAAAATGAAGCCGTGAAGATTTATAATGCGATACACAGCAGCAGCGTTTTACCAGGCAATAGCGTTCAGCTCAATGATATGGTTCAGAATATTTACCAGTCGGTTGACGTAGATATTTTATTGGTTCATCCAAATGACAGGTCACTTATCGCCACTAAAAACGGTATTGCTACCTTTGCAGGGCACATAGTAAAAGACCCAAAAGTACTGACGGGTGGCGGCGATAACCTGAATGCCGGTTTTTGCTTCGGCCTGTTAAATTCGTTTTCAATTGAAGAATGCGCGCTGATAGGTATGGCAACTTCGGGTGCTTACGTGAAAAACGGCAGAAGTCCGGGCATACCCGATCTTATCGCTTATTTAAATAATTTCTAATCCCCTATCGTTTATATGTCAGAAAATAAAAAAATAAAAGTAGCAGTAGCTGGTGTTGGATTTATTGGCCCCGTTCATATCGAATCCTTGCGTCGCCTGCCCGGTATTGAGGTCGCAGCCATCTGCCACTCAAATGCCGATGCAGCGGCACGAAAAGCAGCGGAATTATTTATCCCAAACCACTTTTTCGATTTTGAGCAAATGTTGCAGGAGACTGCGCTGGACTGCATACATATATGTACTCCTAATGATTTGCACTACACTATGACGAAAGCTGCATTATTAGCAGGCAAGCACGTGGTATGTGATAAACCGCTGGCGATGACGGTGGGAGAAGCCGAAGAATTACTGGCCATTGCAAAAGCCAAAAATCTCGTACATGCGGTTAACTTTAATATGCGGTACTATCCGCTGGTACGCGAAATGAAACGCATGCGCGAAAAAGGAAATTTAGGCGAGGTCTATTCAATCATGGGAAGCTATTTGCAGGACTGGCTATTTTATGATACGGATTACAATTGGCGGGTGAACCCTTCAAAAACCGGAGATAGTAAAGCAATTGCCGATATCGGTTCTCATTTAATTGACCTGATCGAATACATAACAGGCCTTGAAGTTACTGAAGTTATGGCCGATTTCTCCACCATTCACCCCGTAAGAAAGAAGCCGTTGAAGAATATAGATACCTATTCGGGAAAATTGTTGTCGGCCGAAGATTATATAGACGTACCCGTTAACCTGGAAGATCATGCCACTGTATTGCTGCATTTCAACAATGGCAAAAAAGGGTCTGCAACGGTAAGCCAGGTAGCGGCAGGAAGAAAAAACAAGGTAAATATAGAAGTTTCGGGAAGCAATTGTTCCCTGGCATGGTGCAGCGAACAACCCAACGAACTGTTTATAGGAAAACGTGATGGCGCTAATCAATTGCTTATAAGAGACCCGGCGCTGGTGGATGATGAAGTTAAAAATATTATCAGCTACCCCGGCGGGCATAACGAAGGCTTTGGCGATACCAGTAAGCAATTATTTAAAGAAATATATGCCGATATAAGAAAAGGAAGCCCCTCCCCCTCTCCTTCTTATCCTACTTTTGAACACGGGCTGAGGGAACTGGCTATATGCGAAAGCATCGTAAAGAGCAATCAAACCCAGCAATGGGTAAAAGTATAGCCGCCGCTACAAAAAAGGTAGTTGAAAAATAGTCAGCACCTTATTACTTACACACATAAAAAAATAAAAATGCCGGATTTAGGTTTTGTAAGTGCCATATTCCCCGAAAAAACTTTCGAAGAAGTTATAGATTTCGCCTCCCAAAACGGCTTTGGCTGTGTCGAATTAATGTGCTGGCCAAAAGGCAAAGCAGAAAGAAGGTATGCGGGCGTTACACATATAGATGTGGATGAGCTACAGGAGACATCGATACAAAGTATTAAGGATTATTTGAAAGAAAAAGATGTTTATATATCCGCCTTAGGCTATTATCCTAACGCTCTCGATCCCGATACAGAGAAAAGAGACTTCTATATCGCCCATATAAAAAAAGTAATAAAAGCAGCATCCCTTTTAAACGTACCAGTTGTCAATACCTTTATAGGCAGAGATCAGCACAAAACCCTCGAAGAAAATATCGGATTGTTTAAACAATACTGGCCGCCCGTTATCGAATATGCGACCTCATTGAAAATTAAAATAGGCGTTGAAAACTGTCCCATGCTCTTCACTAACGATGAATGGCCCGGCGGCAAAAACATAGCTATCAACCCTGAGGTTTGGGAACAGCTTTTCACTCTGCAACCCAGCTCCTGTTTTGGGCTTAATTACGACCCCTCTCACCTTTTATGGCAACAAATCGACTATTTGGAGCCGTTGTCAGAATTTAAAGAAAAATTATTTCATATTCATTTAAAAGATGCAAAAGTTTTTTCTGAAAAATTAAAACGGGTTGGCGTTTTAGCCACTCCGCTGGCATATCATTCACCCAAACTACCGGGACGGGGAGATATAAACTGGTTATTGTTTTTTGAAAAATTGAAAGAAGTAAACTATAAAGGGCCGGTGGTAATTGAGTTTGAAGACAAGGAGTTTGAAAACAGTCCCGAAAATATAGTTAAGGGGCTGCTACAGGCAAGGGATTATATTTCTCAATTCTTATAAAACAGCAAAATTCCTGTACTTATATATACTTAAATGAACAGACGATGTTTTTTGCAAACTACCGGTACAGCCGGTTTGGGCGTTTTGCTGCCAGCTTTCGTTACACCACCCGGTTCCCCGTACAAAAAATTTTCCGTTTCAATTCTTAAAATTACAACTGGCGATAATATTGAAATACCCGCCGGAAAGCGGATTCCGTTTAGCTGGCCCGCTTTCGGCATCAGACCGGGAAGCTCAATAGTACTGACGGCCCCTTCCATCGCACCAGGAAGCGTATACTTCTTACGCATCTCCGTAGCCCAGGAAGTACGGGATGAGAAACTGGTGCAGGTGTCCATCCCTCAAACCCGGATTCAGCTCGGAACAATTAAAATTCTGTATTCCTCCGTTTTAGTGCCTTATGAAATAGAGATCCCGGCTAAATATATTAAACTGATCCAGCGGAACGGGTTGGAATTAAAACCCGAAAGCGCTTCACCATTGTGGATTTTCAGCGAACCGGATAGCGAAAATAAAAATGAAATTTTTTTACCCCATATTTTAAGCGCATCTGCCAGCAAGGAAACAAAAGAGACATTTATAAATTGTTTTTGTTCGCTCAATTCGATCCAATCGTATGGCTGGCGGGAGGGTGCGGTGTTAGATGGTTTATGCCAGTTGCATGCTTTGAAGGGAGATAAAAAAGCGTTAAAAACCATAAAGGATCATTTTGGCCTTTTTTTTAAAGGCAACGACCTTCATTATGAAAATGGCCATAGTATTCCGATATTTAATCAAATTAACGGCATCGAGTCAACCCTGCCTTATGCAATATTAGCTCGCTTATACCCCGACCATCCAATGCTGGATACAGCCTTAAACGGACTTTATGAGCTTAAGCAGCCCAACGGTGTTATAATGGACCACGAAATGATTTCGGCCGAGGGATGCTACACCATAGCTTATCCCCTTGCAGTAGTGGGGCGTATAAGAAATGATTTAACCCTGATGCAGGAAAGTTTCAGCCAGCTCAAACACCGATCAGTGCTTTACCATAATAATGCGTTGTTTTTACGTGTTAACAACAACAGTGTATTTACATTTCGAAACTGGGCAAGGGGAATAGCCTGGCATTTGCTTGGATTTGTCAGAACAATTACGGAGCTAAAAAATCATTTGTACGATGAAAGTCTGATAAAACAACTGCAAGACGAAGCTGAACTGGCTGTTTCAATGCAACGAAAAGATGGCCTCTGGAGCTGTTTCGCCGATGAGAAAGAAACGCTGCCAGATACCAGCGGATCCGCCGGTATTGCTGCGGCCATACTAACCGGCGTACGGGAAGGAATATTACCTGAATGTTACAGGGGCAATGCACTGAGATGCTGGGAGGCGCTTCAACAATACATTACACCTGACGGCTTCTTAAAAGGAGTAGCACAGGACAACAGAGGCGGTATTAAACTGCAAAAAAGCGATTATCGTGTCATTGGCCAAATGGGAATGGGCCTTATGGCCCAACTTGCAGCTGAAATATAATTCTGGTCAATAATGTAGTTTTACAAAATTTTTAATAATATGTTTGCATATCCAATTTTTAGAGCCTATATCAAAATACAAAGCCATACTTAATGGAGCATCATTATCAGAAATTAAAAAATAAACTTAAAAACAAAATACTTAAAGGAACTTACAAACCAGGCGAAGCATTGCCCAGCGAGCATGAGTTGAGAGAACAATATAAACTGGCAAGATTTACGGTACGACAGGCATTGGAAGAGCTGGCCAGGGAAGGGTTTATACTAAAGCATAAAGGCAGGCGAAGCACTGTGGCCGAAACTAAGAAGCGTACTTTAGGCCTTTTTTCTGTAAAAGGATTTTCTGCAGTGGTTGGGGAAGAAGGAGAGGTAAAAACAACGCTGTTAAAAAAACCTTATAAAATAAATTGGGGAAAGGATTTTTTTTATCCGCTCAGCCGAAAGGAAATTGAAAAAGGAGCCGTTTGCATTGAACGGCTTCGATCGGTAAACGAGTACCCTGTAATGTTGGAGTACACTTATATTCCCGACAATGGATTTTCCATTACCTCGGAAAAAGATTTTGTTAACAACTCTTTGTTTGAAACCCTCCGCATAAAAGTAGGAATAGATGTTAAAAAAGCTGAGCAGGAACTAGTGGCAACAGGAGCCAGTAAAGAAGTTGCCACCGTATTTAATATAAAGCAGGGTGCTCCCGTTTTACATGTTTATCGTAAATACCATACAAGCAAAACCGGATTTTATATTTACAGTTCATTTTATTGTTATACCGGAAAATATTCTATAGGAAATCTTTTTGAATAATTCGCTTTTAACCCCGCATTTTTACTTACAAATTCTGCTTTTTCAATTCTTTAAACGCATAATCTACTGCTCTGGCGGTTAGCGCCATATAGGTAAGAGACGGATTTTGCGTACTGGTAGAGGTCATGCACGCTCCGTCCGTTACAAAAACGTTTTTGCAGGCATGGAGTTGATTCCACTTATTCAGCAGGGAAGTTTGGGGGTCATTGCCCATTCTCACTCCTCCCATTTCATGTATGTCTAACCCGGGAGCCTGATGGGTATCGCGTGTTTTTATATCTGTAAATCCTCCGGTTTCCAACATCTCCGCAACCTGCTCAAAAAAGTCCTTCAGCATCGCTTCATCATTCTGGTCATAATCCACATTAAATTGTAATAATGGGATTCCCCATTTGTCATTTTGCTGCCGGTTCAGGCTTACGGTATTGGTTTCTTTTGGAATCGTTTCGCCCATTAACCCTGCATTGATACTCCAGCCATCGTAATCCTTTCGGGCTAACTCATTCTTTAGCGTTTCGCCCCAGTGGGCGGCAATATCATTCACACCCCTTCCGGCCAGGCTTACAGCGTAGCCTCTTAAAAAATCCGTTTCCTGCTTATATACATTTCTGAACCTCGGCATGTATGCGCTTCCGGGTCGTCTGCCTTCCGTTGTATAATCCAGCAACCCGTTATACCGGGCAGATATCTTTCCCCTGAAATTATGGAACGCAATAAATTTGCCTAACAGCCCATTATCGTTACCCAGCCCCTGCGGAAAACGCGGGGAAAGAGAATTAAGCAATACCTGATTGGTAGCCATTGCGCTGGCGTTTACAAAAATAATTTTTGCAAAATATTCTGTAGCCGCATTGGTTTTGGCGTTTATAACCCTAACCCCTGTCGCCTTACCTGCTTTATCATCGTAAATAACAGAATGTACAATAGCGTCTGGCAAGAGTGTGAGGTTACCTGTCTTTTCGGCCCAGGGAAGTGTAGAAGCATTGCTGCTGAAATATCCTCCGAACGGGCAGCCCCGCCTGCACAGGTCGCGGTACTGGCAGCTTACCCTGCCCTGCTGTGCGTAAATGGGCTTCATTTCAGTAATATGGGCGCAGCGGCCAATAATAACGTGCCTGTTTTTATAATTTTTGGCAACATGGTCCTTAAAATGCTTTTCTACACAATTCAGCTCCATAGGTGGCAAAAATTCCCCATCGGGCAAACTGTCTATTCCGTCCTTATTTCCCGAAATACCTGCAAAAGTCTCTACATAACTGTACCAGGGCGCTATATCCTTATAGCGTATAGGCCAATCAACAGCATAACCGTCGCGGGCAGGACCTGTAAAGTCAAAATCGCTCCAACGTTGTGTATGACGCGCCCATAGTAAAGACTTTCCCCCAACCTGGTCTCCGCGTATCCAATCAAATGGCTTTGTTTGTTCGTAAGGATGATCTTTATCGCCTGCAAAGAAATGTTTCGAATCTTCTTTATAATTATAACACCGGCTTAGTATAGGATTATCCTGTTTTTCTTTAAAACTTATATCCCCTGCATGCTGCAACTCCCAGGGCATCAAATTTGTGGTGGGATAATCTTTCAGGTGTTTTACCTCCTTACCTCTTTCTAATACCAGGGTTTTTAAGCCTTTTTCCGTAAGTTCCTTTGCAGCCCAGCCCCCGCTGATACCCGATCCTATAACGATCGCATCATACTCATGCCGTGCATTTCTTTCTCCCATAACCTCGCTTTTATACAATATTCTTTTTTACTTTAACGCAGCCATAAAAATGACCGGGGACCAATTTGTAATCCTGAATTTTTAAATAGTATTCACTGCTTTTATACCCATTTATGGTTAACTCCCTGATTTCTTTTACGCAGTTTTGAACAGTTTTATTGCCACCATTTTTCAATACTATTCCGTTCAAAGCTCTTTGCCGGTCTTCAGTAGTAAGCGCGGCCCAATTGTTGCCGGTATTTTTTTTAATATGATCTTTAAACGCATGCAGGCCGGCAATAAAGTCTTTTTGGTAAGCAGCCGACCGGCAATCAGAGATCATTTTATGGATAAAATGCTGTATCCCCAGCTCTTTTGCTCCGGGCGTTCCGGTTGAAGGGATAACTGTTTCGGCGATATCGGTCACAAGATCAAGTTCTGATATACTTAGGACCTGCGAAGCATTTTCGGAACTGCTCCCGCAAGCCGGAAACAGCCACACAGCACTGCCGGTAATAAATAAATACCTTATGGCTTCTCTTCTCTTCATAACTATTTCAGTTCATTTCTAAAATACCGGATGCTTTCTTTTACAGGACCAACCTGGTTACTCAAATTATGTTCATATTCCACAGATATCATTCCTTTAAAATCCTGGACCTTCATCTCCTGTATTACAGCCGGAATTTTGCATAGCCCTTTTCCCCAGATCACTTCACTTTCACTTCTGTTCTCCACCTGGCTGATATCTTTAAAATGAAAATGCAGAATACGCCCGCTGAGCTTTTTTACACATTCCAGAGGGTCGAGCCCCGAACGTACCCAATGACCCACATCAGCACAAACGCCCAATCGTGCGCTTCTTCCTTTAACCGCATTTAATACGGCATCGGGGCTCCAGTAGGCGGTGGGTGGAGGGTGGTTGTGGATAGCGGCATTAATCTGGTATTTATCACAAAGCGCAGAAACAATATCCAGGTCGGCTTCGGCCGGTTCGCAGGTTATGGTTCTTACTCCCATGAATTTACCAAATTCAAAAGCCTTTTCCCATTGCGCAGCTCCCGATGCTTTTACTACACCGTAGGCAAGCATTTGTATTCCCCTGTCGGCAAGCATTTTCTTTACTTTTGCCCGGGTTGCCAAATCCATACTAAAGTGCATAGTCCCTGCTATACCCTCTCCGATGGGCTGACCGGGATAGGCTTCTACATATTTTAAACCGCAGCTATCTATTTTTTGCAATGCCTCCGAAAAGGTAAATTTCTTAAAAGTGTAGGCCTGCGCTCCAAGTATCCAACCATATTTTGCTTCGGTTGTTTCCTGAATAGTAGCATTGATATTTTTTCCGCCCGTACAAGATATACAAAGACTTAAAAACACCCATGATACGCCCGAAAGAATTGCGAGCTTTGTCTTTTTCATTTTTATCGTTTTTACATTTATTCAGTAGCGAGGGCACAAATCAATCATAATTTTTTTAAACGGATACTCCTGACAGCAATTTTCATGGGAGGGCCTATATGTACCTGAAAACCTATTTGCCCCTCCATTTTACGGTTTTTAAGATCATCATCCGTTACATCACTCATTAAAACCCCGTTGATATAGTGCAAGAGCCTATTGCCGCGGGCAAGAATGCGAAGTTCATTCCAGTCATGGGTTTTGATAAAAGATTTTAGTGAATCGACGTTGCCGGGTTGTTCTGTTTGCTCAGCAGCCGTCCATACATTTTTTTTTGCGTAATCTGCAATGGATCCGTCAACCGGCGGCAGCCTCACTTTCTGCCCCGGGAATGCCAGAATTTTTCTTCCCTGTTCTTCGTAATTCTGTCCTGTATATTTTTTTGCGCCGTCAATGTCGGCCTGGTAGCCCCGCATGGCAAATGGCTGCCCGGCAACTTCTTCACTCCTGTAGTTAAAGCCGCTGTTTCCTGCATCGGATACCTTATACTCTGCGATCAGCTCAAAATCCTTTACTATCCCTCCCTGCCAGATAATAAATGAATTTCGTTTTAATTCTTTCCCAGGCTTCACTTCGCCAACAATCGCGCCATCCTGAACCGACCATAAAGATTCATCTCCCTTCCATCCGGCCAGGCTTGAGCCGTCGAACAGCTCTTTATACCCGCTACCATGGCGGCTGAGGCTGCAACTAACGGTACCCCACAATAAAAAACAAATCAGTATTCTTGAATGACTCATTTTAAATGGCTTACTATTGGGCTTCTAAAATATTTTTATACCGCATCAGAGCCTCAACATAATAATAGTCTGCATAGGTCAGCGGCACGTCTACTTCCGAATGCTTTGGTAAGTGTCCCACGCTGTATTTCAATATAAAGCCTCCATTTGTTCCTGCCGCTGCTTTATAGGGCTTGTCAGATAAGCTTTCAATCATTTTTTCTGCTTTAAATATATAAAAGGATTGTTCAGAACCCTCCGTAAACAAACCCAGTTCCAGTAAAGCCGATGCGAGGATTGCAGCTGCAGAAGCATCGCGATTGAATTTATAAGCTGCCAATTTGTTATCTGCAGAAAAATCGGGTGCATCAAAATCCCAGTAAGGGACCTGGTCCCCGGGCATATTAGGATGATTTAAGATAAAACCCGCGATTTTCTTTGCAAAATCCAGATATGTTTTGTCGCGCGTTTCACGATACATCATTGTATAACCGTATAAAGCCCAGGCCTGCCCTCTCGCCCAGGCCGATTCATCGTAGGCGCCCTGAAAGGTTTTTTTAGCTATCACCTGTCCATCTTTGGGGTCATAATCCACTACATGGTAGCTGCTATAATCTTTTCGGAAATGATTTTTCATTGTTGTATTGGCATGTGTTAGCGCAATTTCCCGGAATAAGGGATCGTTGCCCAGCCTGGACGCCGCCAATAAAAATTCCAGATTCATCATATTGTCTATTATAACCGGGTAAGTCCACCCGCCCCAGGACCTGATCGCTTTCACATTGGGGTTGTATCGGGTACTCAAAGACCGGGCGCCGGTAAGAAGAATATCTTTATAGGCCGAGGTATCTTTCGTGATCCTGAGTGCATTGCCAAAACTACAGTATAGCATAAACCCCAGGTCGTGCGTATTTTTATTATATTTTTCCTTTTCAAGTATTTTAAATTTTTCCTGCGCTAAATGTAGCAGCTCCCTGTCGCCCGAATATTCATACAGGTACATTAAAGTGCCGGGATAAAAACCCGATGTCCACCAGTTGGTTTTGGAAGTAACCATTGAATCACCCTCAAAACTCCGGGGCATAAGATTGTCGGGTGTATTTTTGGCAAGCACCTTAATCTGCTTAACCGCATCGTCTAATTGTTTGTTTATAAAATCGGGTTTTAGCTTATAAGCTACAGTTTGCCCCTGACATATACTCCAACAACAGAAAGCTCCAATAAGAAGAAGAGAACATTTCATAAAATCATTTTTTTATCTTAAAAATCATTGCCGGTCTTGCAAATACCAGTTATCCAAAAATTTAAATGAAGCATTTTCGTATTTAACCTTCACCTTCCGCCGAAGACTGACAATATTATTTTGATTCAAAGCGTTCAAACTCTCTCCCGCCCCGTTCCTGGGGTTTACAAGCAGCACCCGCATCTTGTCAGACAACGAATTAATAAGATCATCTATATCATACTGAGCTATCATACCCGGAACGCCCGAGAGCACATAGCTGGTTTTATAATTTGCTTCTTCTATTACCGACTGATAAGAAACCAGGGGATCAATTAAAAGAACAGAAGCGATCTTGTTGCTCTGCATTACAGCCAGGTGTAACAAGTCGGTTGTAAGTATCCCTTTTGCGATGGTTTCTATCCGGGAGTTATCCTCACTAAGCCAGTTTATTAAAGAAGAAAGCTCCTGCATGCGTACACCAAGCAGGGATTGTTTCACC
The DNA here is from genome assembly GCA_040393015.1 of Paraniabella yanshanensis. Taxonomy (GTDB): domain Bacteria; phylum Bacteroidota; class Bacteroidia; order Chitinophagales; family Chitinophagaceae; genus Niabella; species Niabella yanshanensis_A. The sequence goes on along the minus strand of JBEBUZ010000049.1, from coordinate 7,399 downwards.
AGTATACCGGTGTACCACAGGTTGTTGGGCACCCGGTCTACCCAGGAGTCGCCCCCTTTTATGTAACCGGCCGCTATTTCACCAAAGCCGGTTAAATCCGGAACAATCACTTCGTACCCCAGTTTGGCGAGAGAGTCGGCGCTGCCACCTTCTTGTATGGCGATGTCTTTTCCATTTTCATCCAGTAAAAGCACAATGCTTTTCTTTGCCGGAGGATGTACCGGCGTTAACCGGTAGAAAGGAAAATAGCTCCCGGTAATACTTTTTTGCAGGTACGATTCTACATGGTAAGCCTCCCCCTGAGTTCGCCCCGAAAAAAAAGGTGTTTCTGTATCAGGCTCCTGCCTATACCCGGTCACTTCAATAACCCTGGCTTTCAGATCCGCTTCGTTTTTTACCGGATTCCGCTTTTGCAGCACTTCTTTCAAGTATAGCGCTGCCAGAGAATGCAGGTTATGTCCTTTAAGCGAAGTATAAACATTACCCGTGCTGGTTACGTTTAGTTCACTCTCTTCAAAATAGCTGACCTCCACAGGGGCAGCCTGGCCAGGGTTGGCAAGGTTCTTTTGAAAAAACCGGTAAGTAGCTTCACTATTCTTAGGAGTATTGGCGTGGTCAGCATCGTCCTCAACCATTTCCAGCCCATCAGGTTTTCCCAGCCAGGTATAAGCACGCTTTGCTTCTTTAAAAACATCTCTTGCCCCCTGAATATTAAATATATCGCGGGTAGTTGTTACCAGCAACATTGGTTTTGGCGCAAACGCAATGACGAGATCGCCGATATCCAGGCCTTCATAAATACCGTTAACGAAATTCTGTTCGGCATCCTGAGGTCCCTGTGTCATGATCAGTTTTTCATAGCTGGTGACATAACATTCGGGAGCGGCGGCCTTTATCCTGTTGTCGAACGCAGCAATATAAGCGGTTTGTGTTCCACCTCCCGACCTGCCGGCTATGCCTATCCTTGCCGTGTCTATTTCGGGGCGGCTATACAAATAATCTATTGCCCGAATACCATCCCAGATAAAATGATATGCCGGCGACCGACCCAGCAGAAAATGCTGGTTACCGGGGTAAGAATGCTCCTGGGTGGGGCCAAATTTACTACGAAGTTCGTTATTCAGGTACTGCCTGCGCTCGCCCTGCCCGATAGGATCAAACGCTAAAACGGCGAACCCTTTTTTTACAAAATTGAGTATGCTGCGCTGGTAGCCCCTGCTTCGAAACCCCGACTTGCTATGCCCCGAACAAAACAGGATTACCGGAAGCTTGCCTTTACGATTTGCGGGAACAAAAAATGCCGCCGTAACATAGTATCCCGGCAAGGACTCAAAATACAATTTTTCTACCCGAACACCATCCTTCTCTGCAACACCTGTTACAACAGGATTTAGCGGAGTTTTCGCAGGAAAAGACCCAACCACTTCCGAAAGTATTTTTTTTGTGCGGCTTTGCCTTTCAAGCCAACCTTTCTTTGATTGGATGGCCGCCAGGTTTCGTTCGCGCTTATCCAGCATTTGAAATGCCTGCCCCGCAAAATATTTATACACCGCCGAATTGGCATCATTAAGGTATTTCCATTTCGATAAAACACCCTCTGCCTGCTGGCTTTGGGCGTTTAAGAAAAAGGTAGTCATGAAAAATACCAGTAACCCGCGTATTCGTTTCATTTTAAAAATTTTTAAGTAATCTCTTAATCGTACGGCTCCATCAAATGATTATGCGTATACGGTACTGCTTCATACGCGGTATTACTGGTAGCATACGGAGGCAGCATCACCAGTGAACCATTTTCGCTGGACAGGTACACTTCTCCGGTAACCGGTGAAACATTAACGCCTTTAAGTGATCCCTGCGGAATATAGTCGCTGATATTTTGCCAGTTTAATCCACCATCCTGTGAACGAAAAAACTTATTGCCGGTATTGGCCCGCTGGTTGATGGCGTACATGACGTTGGGATGGCGGGGATCGATTGCAAAGTCCTGGATAAAGAATTTGGCTTCCGTCCCGCCCGGAAAAGTGATCTGTGTCGACCGTGCAGCAGATCCACCGAGTTCCCACCGGGTGATCTGTCCGTTAGCGCTGCTCGTATATACAATATCAGGATTAACAGGATCCACACAAAAAGTGAAGGTTTTCGTGGGACCGGGCGTAGTAAGGTTCCATGAAGCCGTGATTACCGGGCGGGTTCCCCAGGTTTCTCCCCTATCAACAGACTTCCAGATCTGTCTGCCGGTTCCGTTATTGTCCATCGCATACAACACCCTTCCATCCGAGCGGGATATACCGCAAATAATAGAATTGGCCGGCATACTGGTCAGTTCGGTCCAGGTTTTACCACCATCAACCGAACGCTCCCGCCACTGGTAGCAATACCTCGAATCTTTCAGATCAAAACCTATTACCAGTCTTGCTTTGTTGCCCGTACTGGTAACGGTCCAGGTTTTTCCATTATCGGGAGATCGCAGCAACTGCCCGCCCGATCCCGATCCTACACATGCCAAAATTGCCGGTCCGTCGGGCTGTAATGCGCCCGCGATGGCGGTTTTCCAGCTAAGCCCGAGGTTGGCAGGGTTGATATTTGCAAGTTCGAACCAGCGCCCCCTGTTGGTGGTCGTTCCAACACCCCGATCTACCATAAAATAAGAAAAGCGATCGGGGTTTACCGGGTCAAACATCTGTACCGAACCATTATGAGAAACACCGTTGAATCCATTGTCGGATATCGTCCAGGTGCGCCCCCCATCCTGCGACCGGAAGTTTTTTGACTTCGTATGAATGAATACATTATTTACGTTGCGCGGATCGGGCAAAATATAGGCGAACTGCCCGTTCAGTAACCTGTTCCAGTTACTATTGTCGTACCCCCCTCTGTAAAAAACATCCGACTTAGCCGGACTAAACCAGGTATTGCCTCCATCATCACTGATTTTTATTTGTTGAGCGCTGTTTTCGGTTGGAACGGCGAATATTTTATTGGGGAAAGATTTATTTACATAACAATAATTCACATCCGTCCATTGATACAGCAGGCTCCAAGCGGCACCTCCGTTTGTAGATTTATAGATGCCATTACCAGCCACTGCAACGATCAGCACAGCACCATCGTCTGACTGGTAGAGGTGACCCCAAATGTCGCCTTCGGGTAACCCATTGGTTCCGCTTAACCTGGTAACTGTGCCCGACGGATTGGTGGCATCCTCAAACAGGAACAGTCCGTTGTTCCCGTAAATAAATACTTTATTCGCGTTGGTGTTATGCACTTTTATGCCACGTACTTTCGACCCATAAGTACCCGAAGGTAATTTTCGGGTTTCTGTCCAGCTCCGGCCGCCATCATCGGAGTAAAGCAGGCCATCATCGGCTACGAGTTCTTCGCCGTTAAGGGTGTTTTTATATTCGCTAAACGCCGCGTACCATCGCGTTGCGTAGCCCATTGTAATACTTTTGGTAGAAGGAGCGTAGGTAATCAACTTCGTGCTGCCCCTTATTTCGCCCAGTTTCGTTCTACCCATTCTTTTTTGCCAGGTAATGCCGCCATCCAGCGATTGGTAAATACCCTGATTGCCCTCGTCGACGGTGTTATATGGCCGGCATTGAACGGCTGCAAGGACACGGTTTTTATTCAGCGGATCGACTTCTACCGATATAACAAAATTGCTATGGAGACCCTGGTTTTTAAGGGTGAACCATTTTAGTCCGAAATCCCTCGATACCCATATATTGCTCACGTCCTGAGCCATATATATACGATCAGGATCGGCTTCACAATAGCTCAGATCCAGCATATGCTGTGTATGATCTCCGGGTGTTACACTTCCACCTTCATACTCTTCCTGGTATACAAACGGTAATGGCTTTATCTCTGGTACAGAGGTAATCGGGCTTCCCGTAGCTGGCGGACCGGGGTCGGGATCGGGATCTTTCGTTCCCGGACCATCTGATGGACTTTTCTTACAGGCTGATATTAAAATTATAGTTCCTAAGAGGGTATAGAAACCTATTTTTTTCATGGCACTGTTATTAAAAAATTAAAAAATCTGCCTATTTATAAGGAGTTGAAAGATGATTTGATGTATAGGGAACTGCTTCATACGCGGTGTTGCTTGTTGGGTAAGGAGGCAACATTACCAGGGAGCCGTTCTGACTGGAAATATAAACTTCGCCGGTAACAGGTGAAACCGCTAACCCGTTTACGGAGCCCTGTGTAATATACCGGCTGATATTTTCCCAGGTAGCGCCGCCATTGATGGTACGAAAAAACTTGTTTCCGGTATTGGCCCTGAGGTTAAGGGCGTACATAACATTCGGATGACGGGGATCGATCACAAACCGGTTGATACAAAAATTAGGCTCCGTTCCCCCGGGGAAAACGATTTGGGTTGGCCGGGCGGGCAAACGACTCACATCCCACTTAGTAATATGTTCGGTGGCACTGTTAGTATATATAATATCGGGGTTTTGTGGATCTACCCTGAATATAAAAGCCTGGTTGGGTCCGGAAAATGTGAGATCCCATCCCGGGTCGATAACCAATTGCCAGGTATCGCCGCGATCGGTTGAGCGCCATATTTTTTTACCCGATTGCATGGCATAAAGAATGCGGCCGTTGGAGCGGGACACACCGCAGAGTATAGCGCCCTCCGGCATATTTTTCATTTCCTGCCAGGTTTTTCCGGCATCGGATGAGCGTTCGCGCCACTGATAACAATAATCCGGATTTTCGAGGTCGAAGGCTATTACCCAACGCGGTTTATTTTCACGGCTCACTACCGTCCAGGTTCGGCCATTATCAGGCGAGCGAACCAGCCCGCCTACCGCTCCTGTTCCGGCGAAGGCGAGTATAACCGGTTCGGTTGGGTGCAGTGCGCCGGCCATAGAAGTCTTCCATCCGAGGCCCAATTGTTTAGGGTTGATGGTGTTTACGTAAAACCATCTGCCCCTCGAATCGGTATAGTTTACACCCTTGTCCACCATAAAATAAGCAAATCTGTCGGGGTTTACCGGATCAAATATTTGCTCCTGCCAGATACCGGTATGCTGGGCACCATTAAACCCATTATCAGAAATGTGCCAGGTGCGTCCACCATCCTCAGACCGAAAATTTTTAGAATTGGTATGCATGAACACTCTGTCCGGGTTGCGGGGATCGGGAAGCACATAGCTGAATTGTCCGTTCAGCTTCGTTGTCCAGGCACTTCTGTCGTAACCAGGGCGGTAGTGTACGTCCGAATCTGCCGGGCTGTACCAGGATTTACCACCGTCTTTACTAATTCGTATCTGCTCTCCGCCTTTCGCAACAGGTACTGCAAATATCATGTTGGGATGCTGCTCCCCCACATAACAATAGTTTATTTTATCCCATTGATACAGGAGGTTCCAACTGGCTCCGGCATTTACCGATTTATAAATACCTTTCTGCGCCACTGCAACTATGAGCGTTTGCGCATCAGCCGATTGATAAAGACTTCCCCATATACTACCTTTCGGCAACCCGGCAGTTCCGCTAAGCGGAGTCACCGCTCCGTTGGGATCAGTTGCATCCTCAAACCGGAAAAGACCCCCATCGCCGTACAAAAATACTTTTTCTGCGTTTCGCTTGTCCACCATTATGCCCCTTATCATTTCGCCGTAAACGGAGCCGGGCAGTTTCCTGATTTCGGACCATGTTACACCACCGTCATCGGAACTAAGAAACCCATCTTCCGCTTCTCTGGGGCCTCCTTCACAAAAAGCAGCATACCATCGGGTGGCATATCCTTTGGTTTTATCCTTTGATGTAGGTGCATAAGCCAACTGCCGTGTCATGCTGCGCACTTCTGTCAGTTTTTCTCTCGCTGCCTTTCTCTCCCAGGTAATTCCTCCATCGGTGGAGAGATAGATACCCTGATAAGGCTGGTTCGCGGCATCATATTGGCGGCAACTTGCGGCTGCAATAACACGGTTTTTGTTCAAAGGGTCCACTTCTACAGAAATGATAAACGGCGAGTAGAGTCCTTCGCACTGGAGTGTGAACCAGTTCTTTCCAAAATCCCGCGACACCCACACATTCGATACATCCTGGGCCATATAAACACGGTCGGGATCGGCTTCGCTGTACGCCATACCGAGCATGTGCTGGGTATGATCGCCCGGCGTGGTGCTACCCGACTCCCATTCTTCTTTCCATACAACGGGCAGGGGTTTCACTTTTGGAGGGGTAAGCTTATATAATAGGGTATCCTTTTTGCCTTCCTTTCCCTTATCAGCACCATTTATGTTTTTGCCCGATAATAACACACCCGTAAAAAGAAATAATAGAAACGGATAGGGTATGACTCTTACTGCTTTCATCATCAAGGTTTATAAGTTGGTGCAAACTCCTGGAAATACACGCCCTTGTCGCGATACACCAACGTATCATTAGCCCGGTTCTGGAAAACGCCATCGTTCACGGTATAATCCAGGTATATAGCATGCCTGGGTTTTCCGCCCCATGATTCGGCGTCTTTAGCAAACTTTGCCGTTCCGGTAACGGTGAAAGCAGAACCGGCACCCGTAGTAATTTGCCCGTTTCCACTTGCGTCAAAAGTAATGCGCATGGTAAAATTGCCAGGACTTTGTACATTATTTCTGGCGACTTCCCGGGTATAGGTAACCGAGTTTCTTGATTCGATATTTACGGCCATTACCCGGTCGGACTCTACATCAACAGACCGGTAAACAATAGTGGTATCTACCGACACACCCGGCAAGCCCAGCTGTACCGATTTTCCTCTTACCAAATAATTACCATGATATTCGTTCACATAATTAATTCCGAAAAGTGTATAATTTTTAGGTAACACGTCCCAGTCGCTGCTCTGTTTGTAATCGGGGTTAGCCACCGACGATTTACCCCAAAGCACCGAATCGGTGGTGGAGCCGGTGATACGCAGGGGCACTACATAAACAGTACCGGCAGGACCTAAGGCATTAGGATCGTTTAAAAATTCTTCTGTAAGCTGAACGAAAACGCTGCCTGACAATTGACCTTTGGGAATAACAATGCGGGAACTATTGCTTAGCTGGTAATATCTCGAAGGCAGGGGCAGTATCCGGTTGTCGCCTATGTACATATTTTCAACAAGCGACTCGTCAACAACAAAATCTACCTGCCGGTCTTCTTTATTTTCATACACACCACCCATCGTTGCAGATATGGCAAATTTTAAGTTTTTGTCATTCTCGTTATCAAAATAATAGTCTCCGAGTACAAGCGTTCTTACCGGAAACTGATAAGGGAAATAAGTGGTTGTATATTCAAAATCAGGAAAATCAACATCTTTATTCTGACAACAGAGAAGAGCTCAACAAAAAAAAAAAAAAAAAAACAAAGACAAAATAATCTATATAAAAAAAAAAATAAATGAAAAAAA
>JBEBUZ010000048.1:0-26102 GCA_040393015.1 Paraniabella yanshanensis | reverse complement strand
GGGTTCAATATGGCCTATGGTAAATTCAACTATTTCACAGCCGGCGATCTTCAATATAATGGCAGAACAGCTAATCCCTGGAAAGATATAGAGGCGCCGGTCGCAAATGTAGTGAGCGCTGTTGATGTAATGAAGGCCAACCACCACGGTACTTCCAATTGCAATAGCGACATACTCATCCAACGTCTGAATCCCCAGGCAGTAATTGTTCACCCCTGGCGAGATGTGCATCCCAACCCGGAAACGGTTACCCGCTTTTTTTCGGTGAATGCCAACAGCCAGATATTTTCTACCAATATGACGGATGCAAACAAAGAAAGATTAGGCGCCAATTTGCCCCGATTTAAAAGCCAGCAGGGGCATATTGTAGTTCGGGTAAAACCAGGAGGCGATCAATATGATATTTATGTGCTGGACGATAGTAATCAGAACTATAAGGTTACCCGCGTATTCGGCCCTTACCAGAGTAAATAAAAAAATAAGAACGCGTAAGGAAACTTTTCCATAATTTGAACACATGATACATCGGATATTAATTAGTCTTTTTTTTATTATTCAGTTACTTTCCTGTGGCTCCCAGCAGCAGATTTCCCGTCAGGGGGGCGGTCAGGATAAAGAAAATGTGCAGGTAGGGAAAGTGCTTCCCGCCTGGCAGGAGGGAAACCTCGACATACATGCCATTAATACCGGGAGGGGAGAAGCTACCTTCTTTATTTTCCCCGATGGTACCACGATGTTAATCGATGCTGCGGGTTCACTGATTTCCTCCACGGCTGAAATTCCACCGCCGCCTCAGAAGCCCGACAGCACTGTTTCGCCCGGTACGGTTATTATCAACTACGCGAAACATTTTATGACAGGAGCTAATAATAAGCAATTAGATTATGTAATGCTGAGTCATTTCGATCCCGATCACATGGGTTCCTACGGTGCAGGCTTACCCGCGGGTCCGGACGGCAGTTTCAGAATGAGCGGCGTAACCGAGGTTGGTTCGAAAATTCAATTTAAACGTTTAATCGACCGGGGATATCCGCATTACGACTTTCCCAGAAAAATGGCACAGGAACCACGGATGGCGAATTATATTGACTTTATTAACTGGGCAAAAAAAGAATACGGGGCCACAGCAGAACAGTTTGTAGTGGGTAGAAACGACCAGATCGTGTTAACCCGCCAAGCCTCCCAATACCCCCGGTTTAAAGTTCAAAACCTGGTAGCTAATGGAGTAGTATGGACGGGATCGGGAACAAATACGGTAAATACATTGCCCGATGGCCCTACGGTACAGGCTGCCGGCGCATTGGAGAACGTGTATTGTATTGGTTTGGATATCGCTTATGGCAAGTTCAACTATTTCACCGCAGGCGATTTGCAATACAACGGTAAATCCGATCACCCCTGGAAAGATATTGAGGCGCCCGTAGCGAAAGTGGCGCGGGCTGTAGATGTGATGAAAGCTAACCACCATGGTACTTCCAATTGTAATGGCAGCGATTTGATCAAACAACTCAATCCACAAGCAGTGATCGCCCACACCTGGCGCGATGTGCATCCCAACCCCGAAACCGTTGGTCGTATGTTTTCTGCAAACGAAAATTGCCAGATATTTTCTACCAATATGACGGATGCAAATAAAAGACGTATGGGCGATGCTCTCCAAAGGTTGAAAGGTTTGCAGGGACATGTGGTTGTTCGTGTGAAACCCGGAGGCGAACAGTACAACATTTATGTGCTGGACGACAGCAATCAGGAATACAACGTAGTGGGTATTTTCGGACCTTATCAAAGCAGATAAAAATGAATCAACGCCGATATTTTTTCTCGCTTTTACTTTTGAGCTTTGTTTTCTGCGTTCACGGGCAGGTAAGCAAAAATTATCTTGATTTTAAAAACAGCGATGCTTATCATAATTTTTATCAGCACAAAGTGGATAAGCCGGTAATCATCCAGGGGCATAGAGGTACCGTTGAAAGCGGATTTCCTGAGAGCTCCATTGCAGCAATGGAATATGTTCTGAGTAAAATGCCCGCCGTTTTTGAAATTGATCCTCGGTTAACCAGGGATAGCGTGATAGTGGTCTTTCATGACGCGACCCTGGAGCGGACGACCAACGGCACAGGTAAACTTATAGATTATACCTGGGAAGAACTGAAAAAATTAAAACTTAAAAATAAGCAGGGCGAACTCACATCCTATCGGATCAATACCCTCGCCGAAGTTCTGGAATGGGCCAGAGGTAAAACCGCATTAGTACTGGATAAGAAAGATGTTCCGCTGCCCATGATAGCAGGTATCATTCGTAAACACAATGCCAATAGCTATGTCAGCAATATGGTTCGTTCGGTAGAAGATGCTTTGTTTTATTATAATGATGAGCCAGACCGTATGCTGTCGGTATCCATGCGAACGCCGGAAGTGTTTCACTCTTATATAGAGGCAGGGATTCCTCCTAAACAAATGTTTGCCTGCATCGGTACCGAGTTGAATGAGCAAACTTCCGCATTGTGCCAGCTTATTGCGGCAAGCGGTATGCGCTGCCTGATGGCTACTGCGTCCTCCTATGATAAACTTCCAACGGAGAAGGAACGGACGGTAGCGTATCGAAAAATAATTCAGTCGGGGGTAAGTATAATCGAAACAGACTACCCGGTGCAACTGATGGAGATCTTATATAAAAAACGTAAAAATTAAATACTTGTCGTTGGAAACGACCGGACAAAGTCGAATTAAATGATGGATACTACTTTTCTTTCGCGATTTCAGCCGTTAAACAAAGTTTTGGTGCATGATGTGTTCAATACCGGGTTCAACGGATGGATGGAAATCATGCCTAATTTTTGCGAGGCACCCAATTTTGAAGAAAGCCCCAGTATTATGGTAAAACACCAGTGGCCGTCGTTAATGTTAAGTACCGCTACTTTTCGTTACCCGGGCTCACATGGTGCGCTTTCGGGACAATACAGCTTGAAATTATCTACAAGGCCTGTTGCTAACCGCTATGATCAGCCTCCGGCGCCGGGATCGATGTGCCAGGCGATAAAACGCTTATCCTTCCATCACCTCAGGCGGAAATACCTTCAGTTTGAGATGTGGTTTGCGTTTACTGCTGAGCAGGATAAGGTCGATGGTACAGGGCCCTTACCAGGTCTTCACGAAAATTCCATCCGGTCTTTTGGGTTAGGATGGGATCTGCAGGAAGGAGGCAACCGGTATTTTTCTGGAGTGCGCTACCTGAATGCGGTAGACGGACAACTGCAGAAAAAATGGCAATTGATGTACCCCTCTTCTGTCGATGATAAAGACTGGGCTTACGATACCGAAGGGGACTGGTGTATAAAAGGAGTAGATCCTTTTTGGTTTGGTAAAAGATATCCCGACGGAAGACATGACGGTTACAAGGATATCGACAATGGTTATCAGGCCCTCTGTTATAACGAAACGGATTGTAAAATAAACTGGCAGTATGCGCGGTTACTCATCGATACAGAAAAGAGGGAGTATGTCGAAATGCAATGCCAGGATAAAACCATTGATCTCGGTCGCCACTCGATTTTCTGTGTAGATCCCTATCATAGGATCGATGGACTCATGAACCCATTGATGTGGTTAGAAACCGATACCAACCGCCGTGTGTTTCTCTTTGTGGACTCAGTAGTCATTTCACAGGAATAAGCTCCAGGTTTTACGCCGGTATATTGCAAATATTTATAATTAATTTTTAAAAAGTATAATGGATCTTACTTTTCTTTCCCGCTTTCAACCGCTCAAAAGGGTTTTGGTACATGATGTATTTAATACAGGTTTTAATGGCTGGATGGGACTTATGCCCAATTTTTGCGAGGCCCCGGATTTTGAAGAAAGTCCCAGTATTATGGTAAAAGACCAGTGGCCACCTGTTATGTTGAGCACTGCCACTTATCGCTACCCCGGTTCCCACGGATCGCTTTCCGGACAGTACAGTTTAAAAATTTCTACACGCGATGTGGCCAATCCCTATGGCGCACCTCCGGCACCAGGCTCTATGGGTCATGCGCTTAAGCGTCTTTCATTCCATCATCTGAAGCGCAAGTATCTGCAGTTCGAAATGTGGTTTGCGTTTACTGCCGAACAGGATAAGATAGATGGCACCGGGCCGCTGCCGGGCCTGCATGAGAGTTCCATCAGGGCTTTCGGCTTTGGATGGGATCTGCAGGAGCGCGGATACCGGAACCATGTAGGCGTCCGTTATGTAAATTCTGTAGACGGAGACCTGCAAAAGAAATGGCAGTTTATTTACCCGACTGCAAAAGATGATAAGGACTGGGCTTTTGATACAGAAGGTGATTGGTGCATTAAGGGTGTGGATCCCTTCTGGTTTGGTAAACGATACCCGGATGGGAGTAGCGATGCTTATAAGGACGTCGTAAATGGTCATCAACCCCTGTGTTACAACGAAACAGACTGCAAAATTAACTGGCAATATGCCCGCTTACTGATCGATACCGAAAAACGGGAATATATCGAAATGCAATGCCAGGATAAGACATTTGATCTTGGCCGGCATCCAATTTATTTTGTCGACGGCTATCACCGGATCGATGGCCTGATGAATCCACTAATCTGGGTAGAAACGGATACCAACCGACGTGTGTTTCTTTATGTAGATTCAGTGGTTATATCGCAGGAGTAAAATAATCTTATAAAAAGGAATAAAAATAATCTCATAAATAAATTGACAATGAAACTATTTAACGCTTCGCATTTAGAGGTGAAAAAGGATTTTACAGCAGATTTTCAGACCCATCCTTATGAGGCAGGGTGGGCTGATGAATGTATTTTTTTTATTGCCGTGGAGGGCATGTCCGGATCCGGTTCCACACTCACCGCAGCCGTTGAGATATCACATGATGGGGTGCATTGGGCGGAAGAAGGAACTATTTCCGAAGCAATAACAAAGACAGGCCTTAATTTTATCAGGGTCAAACATTTTGGTAACTGGCTTCGGCTAAACTGTCGTATCACAGGAGATCAGCCATCTTTTCGGCTGAATATACAGATTGCATTGAAGGGATGATCAGAGTTATAGAACTTGGTTTTTAAACAGATATTTTAGCTTGAATCATATAAAACTTGTTTATGAAAAAGTACGTTTTGTTTGTTTTGCTCGTGCTGGCACTGTCTGGCACTAAAACCTGGTCGCAGGCGGCTCAAAGCCGCTTTGTAGATGCTACCCAGCTTACGCTGATAGGGAAAGCGGTTCCTACCGCCCATCCCTACCATCGCTTAGACACGGTTGTGCACAAAGGATTGACAGCCTCTGAAAATCAGCAGGCCCGCTGTGCATCGGGTTTGGCCCTGGTGTTTAGCACTAACTCGAATTATATTGAAGTTCTCCCGAAATATATCCTCGAGCGGAAGACCGATAACGTGACCGGATTGGCTTCTGCCGGATTTGACTTATATGTAAAAAAAGACGGCAAATGGGTTTATGTCAATACCGCTGTACCCGCTAAGCGCGATGCGGTAGTACGCATCAGCGACGAAATGGGCACAGATTTAAAGGAGTGTTTGCTATATCTTCCTGTTTTCAGCGAACTGCAACAGCTCCAGGTAGGGGTAGAGGCCAACGCATCGCTTCAGGCGATAGCCAATCCTTTCAAAAGAAAAACAGTGTTTTTTGGATCCAGTTTTACCCAGGGAACTTCTGCCAGCCGGCCGGGAATGAGCTACCCGATGCAGGTACAGCGAATGTTAAACCTGGACGTCTGTAACCTGGGGTTCGCGGGCAACTCCAAGCTGCAACCTTATTTTGCTGAAATACTGGCCGGAACCCAGGCCGATGCATTTGTGTTCGATGCTTTCTCCAATCCGAATGCCGACCTTATCCAGGATCGCCTGGAATCCTTTGTAGCTCGCCTGGTAAAAGCACATCCTTCCACCCCACTGATTTTTGTAGAAACGATTTTCAGGGGGAAAGCCAGTTTTAATAGTAAAATAAAAGCCTCCGAACTTGCTAAGCGGGAAACTGCCAAAAAGTTGATGAATGAATTAGTGAAGCGATATCCGAATGTGTATTTTGTCCCCAGTCCGCTAACCGAGGAGGAGAGCCACGATACTTCCGCCGATGGCGTGCATCCTTCCGATTTAGGCTATTTTTACTGGGCCCGCAATTTAAGCAAGCAGTTAGGTCCATTGTTTGGAAAGATTGAATCCGCTAAGCCATGAAATGAGTAATTACTATAGAATCAAATAAATCAATCAATCAAAAAATGGAGAAAAAGTTCATTACCGAACCTCAGCGGGAGGTGCCGGTAAAAATGGAAGTAGACGTTTTAGTAGTGGGTGGGGGTCCTTCGGGCATCATCGCTGCTCAGGCCGCCTCAGATGACGGTTTGTCCGTAGCGCTTATTGAGGGTCGCAGTTTTCTGGGCGGTAATTTAACCATTGGGCTGCCCATTCTTGACTTTCATGGTCAGAAGGGTAACCAGATTATTAAAGGTCTGCCAGATAAATTTGTAACCCGGCTGATCAATATGGGCGGAGCCAGCGCTTTGCAGAGATGTCCCCTGCACATGAGCATTACCTTTATCGAACCCGAAGAAGTAAAGCTGGCAGCCATCAATGTTATGAAGGAAAACAATGTTCGTGTTTTGCTCAATACAGCATGTGCTGCTGCCATTATGGAGGGTGACGACTTAAAAGGAGTTATTATTGAAAGCAAAGGAGGACGAGAAGCAATCCTGGCTAAAGTGGTGATTGATTGCAGCGGTGATGGCGATATCGCTTACCGGGCAGGAGCAAAATTCGAAAAGGGCAACAAAGACGGTTTACTACAGCCGGCAACATTAGAGTTCTGTTTGAAAAATGTAGATATTGATAAGTTACGCTTTAGCGTAGCCAACCATCCTGATAAATATAAGCCCGAGCATATACCGCCGGAATATTATGCGGAGAACAGGTATTTCATCCTGGTCGGATTAAAAGCATTGATGGCAAAAGCGCAGGAAGACGGTCTGGATCTGCCTGTAGACACAACTGTGATTGTAACCGGTATCGGCGAAGGAGAGATATGGGTGAACATGACCCGGGTTAGGGGTACAGATGGTACAGATCCGGATAGTGTTACCAGGGCGGAGTTTGAAGCACGCAGGCAAATTGATCACCTGGTGAAATATTTTACAAACTATGTTCCTGGATTCGAAAACTGTTATATGTCGCGAACGGCACCGTTTATCGGGATTCGTGAAACCCGTCGTATTTCAGGCAAATATACCCTTACCCGGGATGATATTATGGCAAGGAGACAGTTTGAAGACGGTATCGCCGTAGTAAGTTATCCGTTGGATATCCATCAGCCCGATGGCAACGGGTTTTCACTGGAGTGGAGTGGCGACTGTTATGATATCCCGTATGGCTGTCTGGTTCCGGAGAAAGTTCAGAACCTTTTGGTAGCCGGTCGATGTATATCTGCCACACATGAAGCTATGGCGTCTTCGCGGGTAATGGGGCCTTGTATGGCCATGGGAGAGGCGGCAGGAAGGGCGGCACAACTGGCAGTGAAAAAAGGAGTTAAAGCTTCAGAAATAGCTGTACAGGAACTTAGGGAGGAATTGCTCCGTAAGGGTGCTTTTTTGCGGACTTAAAATTATAAATCAGGATAAGTGCGCGGCGGTAAATATTCCGTTTGTTAGCAGAACCCGGGGGATATTCTCGGAGAATTGCGATAGTAAGATAGCGGAATAGTCGGTAGATTTTATGATCTGTTCGATACATGACATAAATAATAATTATTATTAATGAAGAAGCTTTCTTTTTCTCCTTCAGGGAGCAGCCTGGGCTCCCGGCTCAGACAGCCCGAAAACAGGCGATGGATTATTGTAGTGATTATTTTCATTGCAGTAGTTTGTAATTACATAGACCGGCAGATTGTATCAGTGTTAAAACCGATGCTAAAATCGGAGTTTGACCTGGACGACTCGGGCTATGCAGTCATTATTAACATTTTTACTATATGCTATGCTCTGTCCTATCCCTTTACGGGTTGGTTGGTAGACAAACTGGGTTCCAAGCTCACCATGTTCTGGGGAGTCCTGGTCTGGTCGGTGGCTTGTATCGGGGGTGGTATATCCAAAACGGTTGGGCAGTTTGGTTTTTTCAGGGGACTGCTGGGAGTGTCAGAGCCCACCGTATTCCCGGCCCAGTTAAAGGCGGTTACGGTTTGGTTTCCCGGCAAATTAAGAGGGACAGCCAACGGTATCTGCCAGGCCGGTGGCTCTATCGGGGCCATTTTAGCACCGCCTTTGGTGGCCTGGCTGGCCATTAATTATTCCTGGCACATGGCTTTTGTAGTGATGGGGATAGCAGGAATTATCATTGCCATTTTATGGAAACTGATTTATAAAGATCCGCCCAAAGAAGTATTGCAGGAAGCGCTGCAAAGTACGGTGGCCAAAGATGCAGTGTCATTCTCCTGGAAGCAGTTGTGGGGCAGGAAAAGTCTTTGGGGTGTTATATTGATCCGTTTTGTCAGCGATCCGGTATGGTATTTCTGCCTGTTTTGGCTGCCCGGGTATCTGCAGGAAGAGTCTGGCTTATCGTTGGCGCAGGTAGGCATGTTTGGCTGGATACCCTTTCTGATAGCTGATCTGGGTGCGGTGGGCACTTCTATGTGGTCGGACAGGATTGTTCGGAGAGGCACGGCTCCCCTGTTAGCCAGAAAAAAAATGCTCACCAGAATTACCTTTCTTACCCTGCTTTGCGCCAGCACACCCTTTCTCGGTAATGCGGCTTCCACCATTGCTGTGTTTAGCCTTGTGGCCCTGGTATGTGTAAGTTGGTTGTTCACGGTAGGAGTGGTTATAGCGGAATCCTTTCCTGTTCATAACGTTGCCAGTGTTCAGGGTATTGTGGGCGGTTTTGGCGCATTGGGTGCGGTAATGTTTAACTTTTTTGTGGGCAAAGCGATGGACGGCCCTGGCGCAGAAAAGATATTCTTTATTATGGCGGTATTGCACCCCATTGCCCTGCTGATATTGTGGAAAATTGTACGACCAGAGAAGCCTTCATCTTCTGTTGGTAACGAAGTGGAGGAAGCAAAAGCATAGAATTTTATTGTTGAAAAAAGAGATTAAAATAAAAATAAACAGATGAAAAGAATAACATTGGGTTGCATAGTCTTTATGTTGTGTTCCCTACAAATGCTGGCACAAAGCCCTTATCAAAAGCCAGCACTTGAAAAGGAAGGATCCTGGTCGATGATCATGATACCTGATATACAGAACTATGTAAAATGGGGTCGCAATGTTCCTGTATTAGATTTGATGATGCGCTGGATTGAGGAAAACATAGATACCCTCAATATCAAAATGGTAGTTTGCGTGGGCGACCTTGTTCAGAATAACGAAAAAATTACAAACGATTATGACGGTAACCGTACCACACAGCAACAATGGGAGGCTGCGGCCAACGCCTTTTCTATTCTCAACCATAAAGTACCTTATATAGCGGCAGCAGGCAACCACGAATACAGCATCGACCGGCAGGGGAACCGATCGTCGAGGTACAGCGAATTCTTTACTTCGGAAAAAAATTACCTGAACCAGAAATTGTTGGTGCAGAACACGCGGAACGAACAGGGCAAACCTACTATGGAGAATAGCGCATTGGAGCTAAAGGGTTTAAACGGAAAAGATTACCTGTTTCTTACAGTAGAATATGCCCCGCGGGATACGGTAGTAACCTGGGCAAAGAGGGTGGCGGCTATGGAGCAATATAAAAATCACCGGGTGGTGCTGATAACCCATAACTATGTAACACAAAAAGATAAGCATGCAACCAGCGAGCCGGGCTGGATCTATTGGGAACCGTATAACGAGAATAACGTTATCCAGAAATCTGCAAGAGTAAAATTGCCGGATGCTAATAATGGCAAGGACATCTGGGAAAAACTGGTTCAGCCCGCGACCGGCATTGAAATGGTTTTGTCGGGGCATATCCCTGGCGAGGGCTACCGGGTAGATAAAAACAAGGCCGGGAAATCAGTTCACCAGATTATGTTCGATGCCCAGGATATGGGCGGCGGTCATCGCAGTGGTAACGGTGGCGACGGTTGGTTGCGCATCCTCGAATTTTTCCCCGATGGGAAAACAGTAAAGCTGAAAACTTTTTCTCCCTTGTTCGCCATCTCGCCCACTTCGCAGCCTCACGCCTGGAAGAAAGATGCGCGCAATGAATTTACTTTTCGGTTTGATTAATCTTTCTGGTAGCAATAAATAAAAGAGGAACCGAAAGCAGGTATCCACAAAAACATATATTAACAAATTATAAAAGAGTAGAAAAAATAATCATGGAAGTGCGGGAAAATAAGGCCGTTGGGGCCGGGGCATCAGCTAATCACAAAACAAATGAACCGGGGCATCTGGGAACAATTAACCAGACAAAAGAAGTGCCTGTAATTGCAGAATACGATGTAGTGGTTTGCGGGGGCGGACCCTCGGGTTTTATCGCCGCTATTGCCGCTGCGAGAGGTGGTGCCCGTACGGCATTGATCGAACGCTACGGTTTCCTGGGCGGTATGGCCACCGCAAGCCTGGTAGCTCCCATCAGTGTATTCAATTACAACGAACGCAGAATCATAGATGGCCTGCCCTGGGAGTTTATAGAACGGCTTATAGAAATAGGAGGTGCCAGGGAGGAAAAACCCTTAGGCAATATTACGTTCTCCCCTGAGAAGTATAAATTGATAGCCCAACGGATGGTACTGGAAGCAGGGGTTGATCTTTATTTTCATTCCTATCTTACCGGTTGTAAAAAAGAAGACAACCGGATTACTCATGTGATTATTGATAATAAGAACGGTACCGAAGCCATCGCTGCCAAATATTTTATAGATTGTACCGGCGATGCCGACCTGTCCTATCAGGCCGGGGTGCCCATGCAGCCGATGCGGTCAGAACTCCAGCCGGCAACACTCATTTTCATGTTGGGCGGGATAGATACCGATTCACTCCCCATGATCCGGCACAATGAGCAGGGCGTAAATTATCACGATATCAATATGAGGCAGATCCTCGAAGAAGTGGGCGCCAAAACTAAACTGCCCATGTTTGGCGGACCCTGGTATTGTGGCGTGCTCGATAACGGGCTGATCCTCGTAAACATGACCCGCACTTACGCCAATATGGCCGATAACCGGCAAGCCACCAGAACCGAATGTCTTTTACGGGAGGATGTATTTACCTTCCTGGATTTAATGAAAGAAAATATTCCCGCATTCAAAGATGCCTTTCTGGTACTCACCGCCCCGCAAACAGGTACCCGCGAAACGAGGCGTATAAAGGGAGTGCATACGCTAACGGGTGAAGAATATATCGAGGCGACCGATTTCCCGGATGCTATATCCCGCGGATGCCATCCTGTAGACATACATTCATCGGATTCGAACAACCAGGTATGCCGTTTTTTAAAAGATGCGGCTTTTGTTCCTTATCGTTGTCTGATAGCTCCCGGTTTTCCGAACCTGCTGGTAGGAGGGAGGGCCTTCTCGGCCGATGGCGTGTCTTCTGCCTCGGTTCGTGTGCAGGCCTCGGTGATGGGGTTGGGACAGGCTGCAGGAGCAGCGGCGGCATTATGCGTTCAATCGGGAACAGATGTTGCAGCGGTCGATATCTCCAAACTTCGGGAAACCCTGGTGAGTTATGGCGCCAACCTTACCCGGTAACTGAAATTATACCTTAATCATAGCCATTTTTAATAAAACGATTATGCTGATGAAGAACTCAGTATTTCTCTGCAACTTCGCTTTAACAAGGTGTTGACTGGGTCAGCGTCAGCGTTTCTTGTAAAGGAAGCCGTTTCGGAATGATATTTTAAATGTTTAAAAATTAAATGGTCATGAACTACCCAGTATTAATCATCAATAAACAAAAAAAGTCTGGTCTGCTTTTTAACGGTTACTGTTTTGGATTTACTGATACAGCGACTGGAAGTTGATGGAATTTTTCGAATCCAATACGTATGAGTTATACAATTTAAAGGATGATATCATCGAATCCAGAAACCTGGCAGCTTCGCAAACCCTGGTGGTCGACTCCCTGCGCAAAATGCTGAGCAAGTGGCGTGCGGAGACCGGGGTGCAAATGGCCGGGATAAATCCGCGTTATAATAAAAATGGGGAGATTAAGCCGGCTTCCATCGAAACTTTTACGGGAGGGACTGATAAATAACGGTGGAGCCGCCCCCGGAGTGTGTAGTTAATGCTGCAGCCCTTTTTGCGCCTTACCATTATTCTTACACGAAATATAAGCCTGTTTTTGTGCAGGGCAACTGTGCCGGCCAGGAGCATCTGTTCCTGGCTTTGATGTCCCTGTGCCTTCGCTGAACCTGTTCTAACATGCCGTTATTGTGCTGTGCCTTAGGTAAAGGAAGATTAAATCATCTACGGTACTAATGAAATAAAAATTTGACAAATTGGATTTTTATTTTTATGTTTGTTATAGTAAAATGGAGTTTTATAATATAAAACTATTTTTACCTGAAACCATTTGCCTGCGAGGTATGATCAATCGGCAGCAGATTGATAAGAAAAACGTATAAAATGATTGCTTTGGACGCCGCATAGTCCCATATTTTCTTGACATAATTTTTTATTTAAAAAACGATTCAGCCATCATGAAACAAAAATTCAAACGATTAAATAGAGCCCGGGCGGGAAAAATACGCTCCCTGCTCTTTCTTTTTCTTTTTTGCACAGGAGCCGCCTTTGCGCAGGATCGAACTATTACCGGGAGGGTAACGGATGAAAATAATCAACCTCTGTCGGGTGTGAGCGTTAGTTTGAAGAATACGCAAATAGGAACGGTTACTAACGATAATGGAGGTTATAGTATTACAATTTCCCAAAACAAGCCGGTTTTGATCTTCTCTTTTGTAGGGATGAAAGACCAGGAAGTGGTAGTGGGGAATGTGTCCAATACGATGGATGTAATTATGGAAGCGGAGGCGCTCGGACTGGAAGAAGTGGTAGCCATCGGTTATGGAACCGCAAAGAAAAAGGATCTCACAGGATCAGTGTCAACCGTAGAAGGAGCCGATATTTCCAAACGGAATGTCACGCAACTCTCTCAGGCGATACAGGGCGCTATTCCCGGGGTAATGGTAACAAGAACGAGTAGTACACCTGGTGCAGGAGCTACCATCCGGGTGCGCGGTGTTACTACTATCGGCGACTCTGATCCTCTCATTATCGTAGACGGAGTGCCGGTATTGAGTATGAACGATGTGAATGCCGACGATATACAGGATATATCGGTATTGAAAGACGCTGCTTCTGCTTCTATATATGGTGCAAGAGCCGCTTCGGGGGTAATTCTTATTACTACCAAAAGACCCAGAACGGGGCACGTGAATCTTGAATATAATGGGAATTACGGGATTGAAAAACCGACCAGGTTCCCTGAAGTAGTCGGCGCACAGCGCTATCTGGAAATGATTAATGAATTTACCTGGAACGATGCGGGCAGCAAACCGGGAGAAGAATATGCACTCTATTCAAAAGAGATGGTTGATAATTGGCTGGAAAGAAACAGAACAGATCCTAATCAGTATCCGGTAACGGACTGGATCGGTTTGATTATGAAAGATTTTGCCCCGCGTCATAGCCATAATCTGAGTGTAACAGCAGGCGGAGAAAGAGTTAAAACACAGGCCTCCCTTAACTATGAAAAGATAGAAGGACTATATGCACAAAAATCTTTTGAAAGAGTTATGTCGCGCTTGAATAACAGGATCACAATTAACAAATTTATCGGTGTGGATATAGACATGGCCTATAATTATTCACTGGCGGAAGATCCTTCTATTAATCCCATAGATGATATTAAAAGGTATGCACCAATATATGCGGCTACCTGGGCGGACGGACGTATTGCCAGTGGAAAAAGCGGCGCTAATATCTATGCAAAGCTGAACAATGGGGGCTTTCAGAAGAACTGGAGGAACCTGTTTACCGGTCGTGCGGCACTTGAAATTAAGCCCATCCAGGATCTGACGATTACGGGTGTTTTTTCGCCTCAGATGTATTCAACCAAAGGGAAATCATTCAGACAGGTAATTCCTTATTATACTGCAGACGATCCGACCATGTTTGGAGGTTATATTGAAGGTTATTCCACCACCTCTCTTGCTGAAGAACGTGTCGATGGTAAAACTTTTGTAAAGCAACTTTTAGCTAATTACCAGAAAAAGTTAGGTCAGCACCGCTTAAACCTTTTGGGTGGCTACGAAGATTCTTACACTTTCCGCGAAGTGATGACCGGTAATGGCGACAATTTTGTTTTGTCTGATTATGCCTATCTCGATCTGGCGCCGCTTGATTTTCAAAAAACTGCCGGAAATGCTTATGAAACTTCGTATCGGTCGCTTTTTGGGAGGCTGATGTACGACTTTAAGGATAAATACTTTCTTCAGGCCAATATCCGCCGCGATGGTTCTTCGAGATTTCATCCGGACTACAGATGGGGGTCGTTTCCTTCTATCTCTGCCGGATGGGTGCTTACCCAGGAGTCGTTCTTAAAGAATAGCGGAATATTGTCTTACCTGAAACTCAGGGGTTCCTGGGGTCAGTTAGGTAATGAACGCATAGGTAATTATCCCTATCAATCTTCCCTGAATTATTTTAATACCCTTTTCTATCAGGGTAACACAATTGTATCCGGTACTACTGCGGCACAAACCCGTTATGCCATTCCCAATATTTCCTGGGAGATTACCGAGACAGTGGACGTAGGACTGGACGCCTATTTTTTTAGTAACCGGCTGATGCTAACGGCAGACTACTATAACAAGCGTACAAAAGCAATGCTGTTGGAGCTGGAAATTCCCGACTATATGGGCTTTGAGAATCCTCAGCAGAATACCGGTATCATGCATACCAAAGGTTGGGATTTACAATTGTCCTGGAGGGATAGGATCGATGAACTGAGATATTCTGTTGTATTCAACCTTTCTGATTCAAGATCGGTAATGGGAGACCTGGGTGGAATTGTTCTGGGTAATGCTCAGATCACAAGAGAAGGCAGCGAATACAATGAATGGTACGGATATCTGTCCCAGGGATTGTTCCAAACCGCTGAAGAAGTGGCCGATTCGCCCAAATTATATTCATCGATTAAGCCCGGAGACGTTAAGTATGTAGATGTAAGCGGACCTGATGGTGTTCCGGATGGTAAAATCACGCCCGACTATGACCGGGTATTACTGGGAGGATCGTTGCCAAGATATATTTACGGCGGACAAATTAATGCTGATTATAAGGGTATAGATTTATCGGTGGCAGTACAGGGTGTAGGTAAACAAAATACCATCATGCCGGTGCAGATGGTGAAGCCGTTTTTTAGTGCCTGGACTAATCCTCCCGCTATCATTGACGGCAACTACTGGAGCCTCAACAACACAGCCGAACAGAACCTTGGCGCCGCTTATCCCAGACTTTCGTATACCGCCGCAGAGAATAATAACTATGTTACTTCCGATTACTGGATGATAAAAGGATCCTATTTCCGGTTAAAGAATATTACTTTAGGTTATACTCTGCCTTCCACACTTACAAACAATATGAGCATAAACAATATCAGGTTGTATGTGTCGGCTACAGATTTATTTACTGTTGATCATTATCCGGGGGGATGGGATCCGGAAGTTTCTTACAATACCTACATAAGTAAATCATTCAATTTTGGTGTGTCGGTTAAATTCTGATCCTCTTAAAACGATAAAAATATGAAGATGAAAAATATTTTCTTTCCCATGTTCATGCTACTGTTTTGCATATCCTGTGCAAAGCTCGATTTGAACCCGCTTGCAGAAGGATCCAGCGAAAACTGGAACAATAATGAAACGCAAATAAACCTCTCTCTCAACGACCTGTACCGGTCCTATTTATGGACAAATGAAACGGCTCTGGGGCTGGAGCGGATGACCGATAACTGGAATCAGCGTCAGGCAATCAATGCCTTTCCGGCAGGAACTATAACCGGTGAATGGTCGATCGCAGAGAATACCTGGCTAAACAGCTATAAAGGAATTACCCGTGCAAATACCATATTAAAGGATCTTCAAAAGTTAGAAGGAAGCGGTATTCCCGAGGAGAAATTAAAACGTTTTGCCGCAGAAGCCCATTTTATGAGGGCTGTACTCTATGCAGACCTGATCTTTCTTTACGGAGATGTTCCTTTTTATCAGGAAAACCTTACCATCGATCAGGCCTTTGAAATAGGCAGAACAGATAAGAACGCCGTTCTTCAAAAAGTATATGATGATTATGATATGGCAATCGCATCTTTACCGGTAGAATATGGTGGGGCAGAATTTAAACGGGCGACCAAAGGTGCAGCTCTTGCCTTTAAAGCCCGTACAGCGCTCAATATGGGCGATTGGAACGTTGCAAAAACAGCCGCTAAAGCTTGTATGGATTTAGGGGTATATTCTTTGTATCCCGATTTTGGCGAATACTTTTTGTCCAAAACCCGGAATGTCAGCGAAACCATATTTGCAATTCCCCGGTCTACTGCTTTGGGAGCATTTTGGTCTTCTACCAATTTTATAACCCGTATTTCAGGTGGTTCTTCTGTAGCACAGCCTTCCTGGGAACTGTTTTGTGCTTTTCCCTGTACCGATGGTTTGCCGATCGACCAGTCGCCGCTTTACAATCCTCAGAAGCCTTTTGAGAACAGAGATCCCCGATGTGCTCAGACGATCGTGGAATTTGGTACAGAATTTCTTGGATTTATATATGATCCCAATCCTTATGCAACCACTGTATTAAATGTATCAACCGGTGTAAATGTAAGGAACCCCGATTCCCGTGCAGTAGATCAGTTTGCTTCTTACAACGGACTGGTGTTAAAAAAAGGTGTGGATAGCGACTGGTCGGATGATCAGCGCGCTGAATTTGATATCATCGTGATGAGATATGCCGACGTACTGCTCATGTACGCTGAAGCTAAAATTGAGCTAAATGAACTGGATCAGTCGGTACTGGATGCGATCAATATGGTTCGCGCCAGGGCCTATAAAGTAGATGTAGCTCAAACATCGGCCTATCCGGCGGTAACCATGGCTCCGCAGGCTCAATTGAGAAATATGCTTAGAAATGAACGTCGGATAGAACTGGCCTGGGAAAACCGCAGGTTTTATGATATTCTCAGGTGGAGGCTGGCCGAAAAAGTAATCACCAAACCGGTTTACGGAATACTTGATGTGAATGACCTGAAGGCGAAAGTGGTGGATAAGGGGCTTTGGTTTTTTCCCGGAACTCCCGAGATTGATGAGGAATGGCTGCCTGATTTTACAAATATGTATAATGCAGGTTTGATTAAATTGCTCGTTACCCGGGCATTCGACAAGAACCGGCAGTACCTGTGGCCCATTCCCACCAAAGAAATTCTTATTAATAAAAATCTCACCCAAAACCCCGGGTATTGAGTAATACTTTCGAAAATAAACAGCCCAATAATCCGGTATGGAAGATTGGGCTGTAAGTTTTTAACAACGTCTTTGCCGGCATGGGCGCTGTATTACTAAATAACGTATTTTCAATGCGGGAACCATAGGTCGGTAAGTACCCCCGATACAGGTGAGGCAATTTTAAATTTTATAAGAAAATATGATACAGGTAATCAACAGGGCTTTTGATATTATAGAATTTTTGGCAAAAGATGTAAACAGGGCATTCTCGCTTAGTGAAATCGCCGACGGTTTAAACCTGAACAGGGCGACCTGTGCTAATATTATCAAAACAATGATCCAACGTAATTACCTGGAACAGGTTGGACCCAAAAAAGGGTATAAGCTGGGCTTTATGATGTACCAGGTAACCGGTGCGAGTTCTATTGAAGAAAAACTAAAAAAGTTGGCCGCCGATGAGATGGAAGCATTGACAAATGAAATGAATGAAACCTGCCTGCTGGCCGTGTTAAAAGGACACTACCGGGTAATTATTCACCAGGTGCAGTCGGTAAGCGATCTCATCGTAAGAGCGCCTGTAAAAAGCGAAGCCTATTATACTCCTTCCGGACGGCTGCTGATTGCCATGCTGGAGCCGGCCGAACTGAACGCATACTTAAAGAAATATGGCTATCCCACAAAGGAAACCTGGCCGGAAGCCACAACTAAGACCAAATTTGAAAAGGAGTTAAAGACGATTCGTTCGCAGGGATTTTCCACGCATTTACCGCCCTCACAAGTTTTTGGTATAGCCTATGGTATAAAGCAAAACGATAGGGTGGTGGCCTCATTAAGTGTGTACCTGCCTGTTTCCCGGTTGACCAGTAAATTGCGTAATAAGCTTGTTGAAAAGCTCTCTGCTACTGCGGCGCTGATTAGCCAAAAAATGTATTAGATAAATTTTTGCAGTAATAACGTGATTTTGTATATTCGTATAATATAAAATACTATTTTATATTATAAAACGATTGTTAATGCTTTTAAGGCAGTTTTATTTCTTTTTTTTGCTGCTCGTTGCCCCGGCTATCTTTGGCCAGAACGCCTCAGTTATAGTAATCGAACACCGCGGAGGACGGGCGGAATTTGTTGAGACTACGATTGCTGCAGTCAAAGGCGCCTATAAAGAAGGTGTCAGAAGTTTTGAAGCCGATTATTTTTTACAATTCTTCGATAAATATACTTTAAGATATGCCAGGCAAAAAGATTCATCGAGGTCGGCACTGCTGATATTAAACTATAAAAGTTCATAACTTGAAATCTATAATAAGTAAACCCGAAAACAGGCGTTGGCTGATTATTGCTGTTGCGTTTATAGCGATTGTTTTTAATTATATAGACAGGCAAATTGTTTCCATTCTGAAACCAATTCTTAAAACAGAATTTAGTCTCGACGATTCGGGGTATGCTTTTATCATCAATATTTTTACTATTTGCTATGCCGCCATGTATCCTGTTACCGGGTGGATGGTGGATAGATTCGGTGTGAAACGGGTAATGTTCTATGGCGTTATTACCTGGTCCTTAGCCTGTATCGGAGGAGGAATTTCCAGAACGGTAGCCCAGTTCGGATTTTTCAGGGGATTACTCGGGTTGGCAGAACCCACCAATTTTCCATCGTCCATCAAAGCGGCAACCATGTGGTTCCCGGGAAAGCTAAGAGCTACAGCCAACAGCCTTTGCCAGGCCGGCGGTTCTATAGGCGCTATTATTGCTCCGCCGGTTATTGCCTGGCTCACTCTAAAATACGGCTGGCAGGCGGCATTTATAGTTATGGGCGTTGCCGGATTATTTATTGCCATTGTTTGGAAACTGGTTTATCAGGATCCTCCCCCGGAAATAATGAATGAATCCGTTGAGCCCGGCGAGTTTCAGCAATCGAAAGGCATAAAATTTTCCTGGCCCCGTCTTTGGAAAACGCGCAGCTTATGGGGTGTACTGCTAATAAGATTTGTGAGCGATCCCGTCTGGTATTTTTGCTTATTCTGGTTGCCTGGCTATTTGCAGGAAAATTCAGGCCTTTCTCTCGCACAGGTGGGGATGCTTGGCTGGATACCATTTTTGGCTGCCGATTTAGGAGCAATTGGTATTTCAGCGTTTTCAGACCGGCTGGTTCATAAAGGGTATAAACCTTTGCTCGCCAGAAAAAGAATTCTGACAGTAGTTACCTGTTTGGTTCCGCTTTGCGCACTGGCGCCCTACCTTCCCAATGCGGCGTCTACGCTTGTTATTTTCAGTATTGTGGCAGCCATTTGTCTTAGCTGGCTATTTACATTAAATGTGGTGATAGGGGAGGCTTTCCCTATTGGCAATGTGGCCAGCGTAATTGGTATTGCGGGGGGGTGTGGCGCCCTGGGAGCTGTACTCTTCAACACATTTGTGGGGTCGCTGATGGGAAACGTAGGAGCCGAGAAAATATTTCTGGTGATGGCTTTTTTGCATCCGATTGCATTATTCTTATTATGGACTATGGTAAGAAGGGAGCGGCCCGGAGAAAAAGACCTTGCGCAAGCCAGGCAATAAGAGGAGTAGAAATAATAATCAAAAGCTAAATAATACATCATGAAAAAGATATTTTTTTCGCTGTTATTCGCAGGAGTTTTATCAACAGCGGGCTTTTCTCAGGAGCCGTATAAAAGACCTGCGCGGGAGCATAACAATTCATGGTCGGTAATATTGCTTCCCGATATCCAGAATTATGTAAAATGGGGCTATAACCAGCCGATTCTGGACCTGATGATGGCCTGGATTGAGCACCATATCGATTCGCTCAATATTAAAATGGTTTTACATACCGGTGATATCGTGGAGCAGAACGATCTTTTTATTCCCGCCAACAACGGCAACCTCACAGCGCAGAAGCAATGGGAGTTTGCCGCGAAGGCTTTTTCCAGGCTCAACGGTAAAGTGCCTTATATAACAGCTTTGGGCAACCACGATTTCAGTATTGACGCATCTTTAAAGCGCACCAGCCGGTTTGGCGAATTCTTTCGGATCGATGACAATTTTTTGAATAAGCGCATACTTGTCCAGAACGGTATTGATGAATCGGGTCAGCCAACGCTTCAAAATTCGGCTTATGAGGTAAAATCACCTAACGGGGGAAAGGATTATCTGTTTATGACCATCGAATATGCTCCGCGTGATACCGTGATCACCTGGGCTAAAAAAATAGAGAAGCTGGAACAATACAAAAATCACCGCGTGGTCTTACTTACGCATGCCTACCTCACGCCAAAGGACGAGCATTGGAGCGGCGAACCGAGGTGGTTTATGTATGAGCCTTATACGATCGATAATCAGAGCCAGAAATCCTTTCGCTATCTGCTTCCCTTTGCGAATAACGGAAAACAGATTTGGGAAAAACTGGTGCAGCCTGCTTCCAATATAGAGTTGGTTTTGAGCGGCCATATCAGCGGCACGGGCTACCGGTCCGATAAAAACAAGGCCGGAAGGACGGTACATCAGATATTATTTGATGCACAATCGGAGGGAGGCGGGCATCTGCAGGGTAACGGTGGCGATGGCTGGTTAAGGATCCTTGAATTTTTGCCAGACAATAAGACCATAAAGGTGAAGACATTCTCGCCTTTGTTCGCGGCATCGCCTTCCACCCGACACCTGGCATGGAGAAAAGACAATAGAAATGAATACGAAATAAAGCTGGATTAATAAGGCGTATTAAAATTTTTTTAAAAAATTTCAAATTAATAAATCATAAAAAAAAAGTAATGAAACAGTTTGTTGAACCACAAAAGGAAATCCCGATTATTGATGAAGTAGATGTATTGGTTGTAGGCGGGGGTCCATCGGGCGTGGGTGCTGCCATTGGTGCGGCTAAAACCGGTGCTAATACCATGGTTGTTGAAAATTTAGGATCTTTTGGGGGGATGTGGACCAATGGAATGGTAATTACCCTGGCCGGGTTTAATAACTGGCTACGTCCCTACGAAAGAAATGTGGATGGCGTAATGGGAGAGTGGCTGGTGAAAGCCGAGAAAAGAGGGGGCGCAGAAAATAGCCGGAGTTGGGTGCTCGACTCCGATCCGGAAATTATGAAGGCAGTGGCCGATGAAATGATGATGGAGCATAAGGTAAAATGCCTGCTTCACACCTGGGTAGCTGATGCTATAGTAGAAGACAATCAGATAAAGGGAGTAATTATAGAAAACGTGGATGGAAGACAGGTAATCCTGGCGAAGAATATCATCGACTGTACGGGTAATGGCGATGTTTTTGCACGCGCCGGGGAGGAGTTTACCATTCCAAAAGCTATGCAGCCTATGACAACGGCTTATTTTTTTGCAGAAGCCGAACCCAATACCCATATTAAGTATGAGAAAGAAGTTTTAATACCCATGGGCCCTGAGCCGGGTTATCTGAAAGGCGAGCTGATGAAGGAATACCAGTCGCCCCGCCGCGATATTGATGTGGATCGGGTTAAGATGAAGGAAGCGCACAAGAAGGGCGAATTTCCTGAATACGGCGGCCCCTGGTTTGGCGGGTTGAGGGAACGCTTTCCCTGGGTGAACACCACGAGGATATATGCAAACGGTGTAAAAGCATCAGAAATAACCCGCGCCGAAATGGAAGGCAGAAGAAGCGCTCATCAAATGATGGATTATTATCGCAGAGAATGCCCTGGTTTTGAAAAAAGCTGGATCATGAGCTCCGCCTCCACCATCGGTATCCGCGAAACAAGGCAGTTAGACGCCGTATACCGGCTTACCGGTCAGGATGTTTATAATTCTAAGAAATTTGACGACACCATTGCTATGGGCTCCTGGCCAATCGATATTCACCCGGGCAAAGGCGAGTCGGGGCAGCATGATTTATATATACCCCTGCCTTACCAGATTCCCTACCGCATTATGCTGCCCAAAACTATCGACAATCTCCTCGTAGCAGGTCGGTGTGTGTCGGTAGACAGGGAAGCTATGGGCTCTATAAGGGTGGGGGCTACCTGCGGCGCTATGGGACATGCGGCAGGGGTGGCTGCTGCGTTGTCCGTTCGGTTGGGAGTAAGCGTCCGTAATATCGATATAAAAAAAGTACAGGAAGAATTAGTCAATCAAAAGGCCATTATCCGATCTCCGTTGGAGAGTTAGTCTTCAACCGAAAGTTGCCAGTTGGGGAACCGCACCTACAGAGACGCTGTTTTCCGCCATAGGGCTGTCTCCTATGTTTGTGTAAACAAGCGTAGGAGATTTTTTTTGTGTGCCTGTTTTTGATTAAAAGGGGGAAGAAGAGAGCCGGGGGGTATAAACCGTCCAGTAAAAATCCACAAAGTGGACAAAAATTTAATCGTTTAAATAAAACTAATATTATATTTGCTCCAACGATTAGTACTAAATCATGGCCAAGAAAATACTATTAAAGGATATTGCGGAAGAGGTTGGAGTGTCGATAGCCCTCGTATCTTATGTACTCAATAATAAAAAGACCGATAAGATCAATCCCAACACGTCCAAAAAAATCCTGGAAACCGCACGTAAAAAGAAATATGTGCCCAACCGGATTGCCCAGAGCCTGAAGGCAAGTAAAACCTTTACTATCGGACTGATCGTAGCAGATATTTCTAACTTTTTTTATTCTTATATAGCAAGGCATATTGAGGAAGAAGCCAATCGCTATAATTATAATGTATTATACGGGAGTGCCTATGAAGATCCCGAGAGATTCCGGAAAATTCTGCAGGTAATGTTGTCCCGGCAGGTGGATGGGCTGATTCTTGCCATTCCCGATGGAGCGGAAGACTGTATTCCGGAATTGAAAAGAATGAAACTGCCTTTTGTGGTTATCGACCGGCAATTCCCCCAATATAAAAATTACATGAGGGTTTCCCTGGATAACTATAATGCCTCCCGAAAAGTGATGGAAATGTTTATAAGTAAAGGCGCTTGCAGACCGGGTGCTATTGGTTTAAAAACAAATCTCAGTCACCTGCAGGAAAGGAAACAAGGGTTTACAGAAACTGCCCGAAAATTTCTTCCGGCGAACAGTATTTTTTCGTACGAAGTAAATGAAAGCCGGATGGAAACTGAAATGGCGGAGCTGGTAAAAAAGGCTGTACTGCAGGATAGGGTGGATGCGCTGTGCTTTTTTACCAATAAGATTGCCATGGCCGGGCTACCCCATTTATTAAAACACAAGATTAAGATACCCGAGCGCTTGCAAGTAATTTGTTTTGATGAAACCAACGCCTATAATTTGTTTCCTTATCCTTTGGTATATGTGAAGCAGCCCCTGGAGGAGATGAGCAAACTGGCAGTGAGGTGTTTAATCGACGAAAACCAAAAAGCTAAAACAGGGGTATATAAGTTCGATGGGGAACTGATCAGTCTGTAAAATATTGTATCATTAATTATATCTGACGCTGTTATGAAATTAAAAATAGTTGTTGTATTACTGCTTACCGGCATCGCCGTTCAGGCACAGTTGAGATTGCCCGCATTCTTTTCCGATCACATGGTATTGCAGCGTAATGGCGTAACAAAATTCGAAGGCTGGGCGAAACCCGGCCGGGTAGTGGCTTTAAAAGCGAGCTGGCTTGCAGATACCATTAAAACAACCTCCACCGGCGATGCCACCTGGACCATCGAACTTCCTGTAACAAAAGAAACCGATCCGCAGGTTATCAGCATCATAAGTGATGGGGAAAGAATTATTTTAAACGATGTTCTGATGGGAGAAGTATGGCTGTGTTCGGGCCAGTCGAATATGCAATGGAGCGCCCAGAATAAATTAAAAGAAATAACCGATCGGTTGCCAACCATTCGCAATAATCGTATCCGCTTCCTCCAGGTGCCGCATACCACAGCTCAATATCCGCAATCGGATATGCCCGTAAACTGGAAAATTTGCGATTCTCTCTCAGCCTCTGTAGTGTCGGCCATTGGCTACTTTTTTGCCGAGAAACTCAATAAGGAACTCGATGTTCCCATTGGTATTATCAGCGCTGCCTGGGGAGGTACCGCTGCAGAAGTGTGGACCCCCGCAAAAATAATAAAACAGGATAGTTTGTTAAAGAAATCTGCGGCTCTCCAAACCGTGGCGCCGCGCAAACCCCATTTGCCGGGAAAAGCCTGGAATGCTATGATTGCACCGCTGGTTGATTATAATATTGCCGGGGTACTGTGGTACCAGGGAGAAAATAATGTAGCAACCTGGTATACTTATGAAAGACTATTTACCAAAATGATCAACGCCTGGCGCAAAGAATGGGGAAAAAAGCTGCCTTTCTATTATGCGCAGATAGCTCCCTATACCTATAAAAACAAGGATTTACCCAAAGCCGCTTTTTTAAGGGAAGCACAAACCCTTACTATGTTGAATAACCCGGGAGATCAGATCGCAATGGTGGTTACCTCCGACCTGGTGCCCGATGTAACCAATATACACCCTACCCGAAAAAAAGAAGTGGCGGATCGCTTCGCTGATATAGCCCTTAAGGAAAATTACAAGGTTCGGAATGGTAATCCTTATTCGCCTCTGTACAGATCTATGCAGATAGCTGGAACTAAAATCGTGATCGATTTTCATTTTATGGAAAATGAAAATTTACAGGTTCGGGGCAAAACGGTTCAGGATATTTATATAGCAGGTAACGACAAGGTATTTTACCCGGCAAAAGCGGTAGTGAATCAGAACAAACTGGTTGTTTCGAGCCCTAAAGTGAAGTCGCCGGTTGCCGTTCGGTATGCTTTTACCGAAACAGCACTTACCGAAACATTGTACAGTTCGAATGGTTTGCCGGTTTCCTTATTCAGAACCGACAATTGGAACGACACGGATGTAAAAATAATGGAACAATAATATATGAAACAGGCATTATTGGTCGCCCCTGGCGATATTCGTTTTTCGGAAGAGCAAGATCCGGTGATAATTGGTGACGAGGAAGTGTTGATCGCTGTTCAAAAGATCGGCATTTGTGGGTCGGATATACATGCCTACAAAGGCAAGCACCCGTTTACTCCTTTTCCTGTTATCCAGGGCCACGAGTATAGCGGCAGGGTGGTATCAGTTGGTGCTGCGGTAAAGCAGGTAAAGCCCGGCGATAAGGTAACGGGAAGGCCTCAGCAGGT
Source organism: Paraniabella yanshanensis (assembly GCA_040393015.1). Taxonomy (GTDB): domain Bacteria; phylum Bacteroidota; class Bacteroidia; order Chitinophagales; family Chitinophagaceae; genus Niabella; species Niabella yanshanensis_A. The sequence goes on along the minus strand of JBEBUZ010000048.1, from coordinate 540 downwards.
GTGTGGGCAATGCGGCCCCTGTAAGGCAGGAAGGTACAATGTATGTTCCAATTTAAAAGTGGAAGGTTTTCAGGCACACGGGGTAGCCCGCGATTACTTTATTTTACCCGGGGACAGAACCTATGTGGTTCCTGAATCTGTAAGTTATGATGAAATTGCATTGGTAGAACCTGCGGCCGTAGCAGCCCATGCCACATCTATGATCCGGGATATCGAAAATAAAAATGTGGTTATTACCGGTGCGGGTCCTATAGGAAACCTGATCGCGCAGTTTGCCAAAATAAGAGGCGCCCGCAAAGTGGTAGTGAGCGATTTCAATGCCTTCAGATTGGGGCTTCTGAACCAGGTGGGGATTGAACACACCATTAACCTTGGTGAAGAAAATTTTTTAGAAGGTTTAGAACGTGTTTTTTCGGGCGAGCCGTTTCAGGTGGGAATAGAAGCGGTAGGAGCTGAGCCGGCTCTGCATAACCTGGTGGATAATGTGGAGAAGGGAGGACAGTTGCTGATTGTAGGCGTGTATGAAGAGTTTCCACGGCT
>JBEBUZ010000047.1:0-26348 GCA_040393015.1 Paraniabella yanshanensis | reverse complement strand
GATCTGGGCGATCAGCGGGAGAAAATGTGTGCGAGGTGGTGAGGAAGTTTCCCGCAGATTACGCGGATGGACGCAGAATAGACCGGCGGGGATCAGCGGGAACAGAATATCAAGGGGAATTGCTTACCTGAAATGAATGGCTTTAACCGGGCGTATTTTCTTCACAATATAAGAGGGTATGAGTAAGACCAGCAGGCAAACCACGAAGGTGGCGCCGCAGATGAACAGTACCTCTGCAGCGGAAATACTCACGGCTGCGCGATCCATATAATAAGCCTCTTCATCCAGCTTTATAAAGCCCGTTTTAATTTGAAGATAAATAACGGCGAGGCCTATAAGCGCACCGGCAATAATACCCCGCAGGGCGATGATAAGGCTGTGACGTAAAAATATTTTCCGGATGGTCCAATCGGTGGCTCCGATAGCTTTTAATACGCCTACCATACGCATCCGTTCTAATACCAATATAATAAGACAGGTAATGAGGTTGATGACGGCCACAACGATCATGATCCCGATCAGCACGTTTCGGGTCGTAAACTGCATATTTAGCCAGTCGAAAATATTGGGCACATATTCCTTAATGCCCTGAACGTGCAGATCTTCATCCAGTTCAGGCAGTTGAGCAATTTGTTGGATAAGCGTATCCGTTGTTCTGTAATCGTTTAAAACCACTTCGTATCCTCCTATTGCATTGGCTTCCCACCCGTTTAGCCGCCGTATAAGCTGTATGTCGCCTATGGCGAAAGAGTTGTCAAAGTCAGCGATACCAGTTTTAAAAATCCCCTTGATAGTCAGTTTGTCGGGGCGGATGGATCTGTCGGGTTTAATAAAATAGATCAGCACCCGGTCATTCAGCTTTAATTCTAATTCTTTTGCTGTTTTTTGCGAGATCATAATGTCCCGGCTATAAGTAGTATCGTTGTATTGTACCAGGCTGCCTTCAATAATAAAATCGCTAAGCTTCGAGAAGTCGTAGCTGGAGTCGAGTCCCTTTAACAGAATTCCCTGCAGGTTGTCTTCGGTTTTAAGAATGGCGTATTTCGTCGCGAAAGGGTAAACTGCTTTTACATCGGGTACCTGCCGGATAGCTGCCGACAGCTCTGTCTGGTTAGTAATAGGCACTTCCTCGGTTATGATAGAGGTATAAGGGCTTAGTTGTTGAATCCGGATATGTCCCCAGAAGTCGAATACCTTTTCACTCACCTTTTGTTGAAATCCGTTGGCGAAGGCAAGGGTCAGGATCATAGCGGCCACGCTGATAATAGTGGCTGCGGTGGACAGCCGGATAATGAACCTCGAAAAGGACCGGTCTTTGTTGAAAGCGATACGGTTGGCTATGAACGAAGACAGGTTGATGGGGTTAAAAGTTTAAGCGTTGATAAATAAATTTAGTTTATGGCAAATGATTCATGGTTCGTAGTTGAGGCCATGAACCATGAATCACCGGCTATAAGTCAGTTATTGGAACTTCTTTGCATCGTCCAGAAATTTAGCCAGTCCAATGTCTGTCAGCGGATGCTTAAGCAGTCCCAGAATAGGCTCCAGCGGGCAGGTGCATACATCGGCTCCTGCTTCGGCACAGCGCACGATGTGTAGCGGGTTGCGGATGGAGGCGGCCAATACCTGGGTTTTAAAACCCTGTATATTATAAATATGTACGATTTGCTCTATCAGTTGAACACCGTCCCAGCCGCTGTCGTCTATACGACCGATAAAAGGCGATACATAAGTGGCTCCCGCTTTGGCGGCGAGTATAGCCTGACCAGCATTGAAGACCAGTGTACAGTTGGTTCTGATACCGTTATCGGTAAACCATTTAAGAGCTTTTACCCCCTCTTTTATCATCGGCACTTTTACTACGATATTCTCGTGAAGGGCGGCCAGCTTTTTCCCTTCTTCAATAATATCGTCAAAACCTGTACTCACTACTTCGGCGCTGATATCTCCGTTTACGATGTTGCAAATGTCTACATAATGCTTCATCACTGCGTCGTGACCTTTAATACCCTCTTTCGCCATCAGAGAGGGGTTGGTGGTAACACCGTCGAGTATGCCCATATCGTTCGCTTCTTTGATCTGATCGAGATTGGCTGTGTCAATAAAAAATTTCATATTGTATGTTTTAATATTATTAATTGCAGCGGGAAGAAATGACGGGAAAAAGAAATAGCCTTAACGTTCATAAGGGTAATTCTTAGACGGCATATCGTCCACACTATTCTGCTTAAGGCTAAATTAAGAAAAAAGACGCCAACCTGAAACCGGGGCAAAAAAAATCGCAGGCTACTCATATCGCGCCGCTACAACCGAATATCCTTGCTGTCTTCCGACCCTGGGGAGGTTCATCAGGAGCTGGCCGTATGAGACCTGCGGCTGCAAAGATACTGCTTTTATTTGATTAACCCATACTCTTCCTTCCACTCGTGTTTCCACCTCCGGTGGCTCCATAGCCACATATCCGGGTTATTGATAATCACTTTTTCCAGGTAGTTAACGAATTGTTTGGTGAGCTCGTCTTCATTTGAGTGGGTGGGGTTTTCCTCGGCGAGGGAAAAATTCACGTGATAATAGCCCCTTTTAGGCCTTTCAATAAAAGCAAATACAACTACCGTATCGTTTCGGATGGCGTTTTTAGCGGGTCCCATGGTGAAGGCGGTGTTTTTCCCGAAAAATTCAAACCATTTGGCTTTTTCAATATAACGCGGACTTTGATCGGCAACCAGGCCCAGGCAATACTGCTTGTCTTTGAACGGCAAAAAATCTTTTGCCATCTGGTAGGCGCTAAGCATAACCGTTCCCGAACGCGAGCGTATTTTTTTAAATACCTGGTCGATGGGTCGACTGCTGATGGGCATATATACCCCCAGCACCTGGTATCTGATATTTTTTGACAATACTACATTTCCCCATTCCCAGTTAAAATTATGTCCCATGTGCAGTTGAACGGACCGGCCTTTGTCGAAGTACCCATCGATCAGTTCCCAGTTACCGGTAAATCTTTTTTCAAAAAAACGATCCGAAGCCGAGAGCAATTTAACGGTTTCGATCATCGAATCGATGAATTTGTGGTAAAAGCCTTTTCCGATGGCGGTGAGTTCCTGTTCGGTTTTATCCGGAAAAGCAATTTTGAGATTGCTCATCACCACATCGCGCCGGTACTTTATTACATGGTATAACAGGCCATAAATACTGTCGGAAATAAAGTACAGTACGCGAAGCGGTAACAGAGAGAATAAGTATAGGAGGAAATAAATGAGATAATACATGATAAATAAGTTCGTGGTTCATGGTTTATGGCTCATGGCGCTTACTATGAACCATGACCTATCAACCATGAACCGTTCTACAATACAATATTTTGTACCTGTGCACTTTTGTTTGGATAGTCGGTATTATAATTCAGCCCGCGGCTTTCTTTACGGAAACCTGCGCCTTTCACAATTAAATAACCCACCGTAATTAAATTGCGCAGCTCAAGCAACTGCGGAGAAACAGTGCTGGTTTTGTATAATTCTTCTGTTTCTTCAAACAGGAGGTCGAGCCGTTTGGAAGCTCGTTGAAGCCTGATATTATTGCGCACGATGCCCACATAGTCGCTCATAACCTGGCGGAGTTCTTTCAGGCTTTGGGTGATCAGGATCATTTCCCTGGGGTTCGAAGTGCCTTTTGCGTTCCACTCCGGAAGAGGGGGCACTTCTGGTATGGCGTCTATTCTTTCCGAAATATGAGCAAAACAACGATGGGCAAATACCATTGCTTCCAAAAGAGAGTTGCTGGCCAGGCGGTTGGCACCGTGCAAACCAGTGCTGCTGCATTCGCCAACTGCATATAGGTTGCGTATAGAAGTTTGTCCCCATTCGTCTACTTTTATGCCCCCACAACTATAATGCGCGGCCGGGGACACGGGAATCATGTCCTTCGCAATGTCGATGCCTATGCTTTTACATTTTTCATAAATATTGGGAAAATGCTCTGTGAATTGTTCGGTACTGAAATGCCGGCAATCGAGGTATACAAACTCGGTTCCGGTGCGCTTCATTTCGCTGTCAATAGCGCGGGCTACAATATCGCGGGGGGCCAGGTCTTTTCGTTCATCATAACGTTCCATAAAAGCCTCCCCGTCTTTATTGCGCAAAATGCCGCCATCGCCCCGCACTGCTTCTGTAATTAAAAAAGCCTGTCCCACCAGGCCGGGTTCATATAGCGCCGTTGGATGAAATTGTATGAATTCCATATTTTCTATACGACCTTTGGCTCTGTATACCATGCCAATGCCGTCGCCGGTAGCTATATAGGGGTTGGTAGTAACCCGGTATACCTGCCCGTTGCCGCCCGACGCCAGGTAAGTGGTTTTAGCAGAGACCGTTTCAATCTGGTTGGTTTGGAGGTTCAGGACATACACTCCATAGCAAACAATATCGGGAGTGGCTTTGGTAACAAGATAGCCTAAATGGTGTTGGGTAATAATATCGATTACAAAATAATGTTTGCATATCTGGATATTAGGGTATTTGCCGGTAGCTTCCAAAAGTGCCCGCTCCATTTCCCAGCCGGTAATATCTTTGTGATGCAGTATGCGAAACTCGCTGTGGCCGCCTTCTTTACCGCGTTTAAAATCTCCATCGGCTCCCTTGTCGAAATGGGTTCCCATTGCTACCATTTCATCGATTCTTTCGGGTCCTTCTTTTACTACAATCTCAACGATTTTTTCGTTGCAAAGGCCGTCGCCGGCGATCAGGGTATCTTCAATATGTTTTTCAAAACTGTCGTTTTGGGGGTCGTTTACCACGGCCACACCTCCCTGGGCGTATTTGGTATTGGTTTCATCCGCCGCGGCTTTCGTTAACACAAGGATTTTTTTTTCGGGAAACCTTTCGGCCATTTTGCAGGCATAGGTAAGCCCCGCAATGCCGGTACCGATTACTAAAAAGTCAACCTGTTGCATGTATCTGTAAATAATTATGAAGCGGGGCTGTAATTGTCCGATAAGCGTCGCCGCCGCTAAAATGAGGTCAAACTTACAGGAAATATTGCGGAATACATCGGGTAAGCAATACCTTTGCGCTACTTCATTAATAAATTTTTAACGATTATGGATTACAGGATTGAAAAAGATACGATGGGCGAGGTAAAAGTACCTGCCCAGGCGTATTATGGCGCCCAAACACAACGATCGATCGGGAATTTTAAAATTGCACAAGACATTAATAAAATGCCGAAGGAGATTATCCGGGCTTTTGCTTACCTGAAAAAAGCGGCCGCTATCACCAATCAGAAGGCGAAAGTTCTGCCAAAAGCCAAGGCGGTACTCATTGGTAAAGTGTGTGATGAAATACTGGACGGAAAGCTGGACAATGAATTTCCGCTGGTAGTATGGCAAACAGGAAGCGGTACCCAAAGCAATATGAACGTGAATGAGGTGGTGGCCTACCGCGGACATGTACTGAACGGGGGCGGGTTAGCAGATAAGGAGAAAATATTGCATCCAAACGACGATGTAAATAAAAGTCAGAGCAGCAACGATACATTCCCTACGGCCATGCATATTGCCGCCTATAAAATACTGGTGGAAATAACTATTCCGGGAATTGAAAAACTGCGCGATACTTTAAAAAAGAAAAGTCGCCAGTTTATGAAAGTGGTGAAGATCGGACGCACCCATTTTATGGACGCAACCCCCTTAACACTGGGACAGGAAATAAGTGGCTATGTATCGCAGCTCGATCACGGATTGAAAGCCATCAAAAACAGTTTACCGCACCTGAGCGAGCTGGCTTTGGGCGGTACCGCAGTGGGAACAGGTATTAATACACCCGAAGGGTACGATAAAAATGTGGCAGCCGAAATTGCCCGGCTCACCAAACTTCCTTTTAAAACCGCAGACAATAAATTTGAAGCATTGGCTGCCCACGATGCTATTGTGGAGGCGCACGGAGCACTAAAAACAGTAGCCGTAAGCCTGATGAAGATTGCGAACGATATCCGTATGCTTTCCAGCGGACCCCGCAGTGGTATCGGCGAAATACTTATTCCCGACAATGAGCCGGGATCATCCATTATGCCAGGTAAGGTAAATCCTACGCAATGCGAGGCGCTGACGATGATTGCAGCCCAGGTGCTCGGTAATGATGTAGCGATAAATGTAGGTGGCGCCACGGGTCATTTTGAGTTGAATGTATTTAAACCCATGATGATATACAATTTCCTCCACAGCGCCCGGCTGATTGGGGATGGTTGCGTATCGTTTAACGATAAATGTGCAACAGGCATTGAACCTATTCGGGCCAATATCAAAAAGCATGTCGACAATTCGCTGATGTTGGTTACGGCTCTCAATACAAAGATCGGATACTATAGGGCTGCCGAAATTGCCCAGAAAGCACATAAAGAGGGAACAACATTGAAGGAAATGGCCGTGAAGCTGGGTTACCTGACCGCCAAAGAATTTGACGAGTGGGTGATACCGGAAAAAATGGTGGGAAAGATTTAGCAGCTTTGCACAGAATTTGATCCATGATCCATGGACCACAGGCAATGCGCAGCAGTTGTAGCTTTCTTGTTTTGGCCGGATTATCCTTTGTTAGCCAGTTGTCCGCAGGCGGCGTCTATGTCTTTGCCACGGCTGCGGCGCAGGCGAACGTTCACACGGTTTTTTTCCAGGTGCTGCATAAAGGCATTCACTTTCTCTTCGGAGGGTTTGGTGAACCGGGCAAATTCAATGGGATTGTATTCGATAAGGTTTACGAGGTCGGCTGGCACCTGGCGATAGATTTTGATCAGTTCATCCGCATCTTCGGTCGAATCGTTGAAATGGTTGAAAAGGATATATTCGAAGGTGATTTCGCTTTTTGTTTGTTTATAAAAATAATTCAGCGCATCTATTAAAGATTTGATATTGTTAGTGTCGTTGATGGGCATAATTTCATGCCTCTTTTTATCGGTAGCCGCGTGTAGAGAAAGGGCCAGTTTAAATTTCACCTTATCATCGCCTAATTGCCGGATCATTTTCGCCACGCCTGCTGTTGAAACGGTAATGCGCCGCGGGCTCATTCCCAGCCCTTCGGGGGAAGTGATTTTCTCGATAGCTTTCAGTACATTTTTATAGTTGAGCAGCGGTTCGCCCATGCCCATAAAAACAATATTGGTAAGTTTTTTATCATATACTTCGAGCGATTGCCGGTTGATGAGGGCCACTTCGTCAAATATTTCATCGAATTCCAGATTTCGCTTCCTGTCTATATAGCCGGTAGCGCAGAACTTGCAGCTCAGGCTGCACCCGATCTGGGAACTTACACATGCTGTTTTTCGTTCGTCGGTAGGAATCAAAACGCCTTCGGTAAGGTGTCCTTCTATAGTTTTGAACCTCGATTTAACAGTTCCGTCCTCCGAATATTGTACCGCGTCAACAGTAATAGAAGGGAAAGAAAATGCCTGACTCAGGTTTTCGCGGAGTTCTTTACTGATATTGGTCATGGCATCAAAACTCTGCACCGGTTTTAGCCAAAGCCAGTCGTACACCTGGCGGGCCCGGAATTTTTTTTCGCCAACAGATAGAAAATAATCTTCTAACTCCCCGAGAGAAAGTTGTCTGATGTTCCGCTTTCCTTTAGTCATGATGCAAAGATAGCTTAAAATTAAACCCCTGTAGAAACAGGGGTCGCAACCAAAACTAACTGCTTATGAGAAAATTGACATTTTGTTAATATAGTAACAGAAATCGTTCCAAAACATAGCCTTTTTACAGCTACTGTATTTTTATCAGGTAGGTTTAAAAAAAATTTAACAATTTTGCCGAAAACAACAGTATGAAACCGCGAATAGATATCCCCACCCTCGAACCAGGTGCCTACAGGGCCATGCGTGCCCTCGAGGAATACCTGCATGGCTCTCAACTTTCTAAAACACACCTCGAACTGATTAAGATACGTGCTTCACAGCTAAATGGTTGTGCATTTTGCATTAATATGCACACAGAGGCTGCTTTGAAACAGGGCGAAACGGCCCAACGTATTTTCCTGCTGAATGCCTGGAGAGAAACCGGGCTGTTTACGGACGAAGAGAGAATTATTTTAGCTTTGACGGAAGAAATAACTTTAATCAGCCGTCATGGGCTAAGCGATGAAACCTATCAGGCTGCCATAGACCTGATGGGCGAACATTATGTTGCACAGCTAATTATGGCGGTGGTAACTATAAACGGGTGGAACCGGATTGCCGTTAGTACGCGAAGGATGGTAAAATAGGGTTTGTACGAAAACCAACCCGGGGAAATGCACAGAAGGGGCATAAAAAAAGGAACCATTAAAAGTCCCTTTACTATAATGTCTTATTCACAAAAATGTGAATTATTTAGCCGCGTCTTCTTTTTTGGCAGCCAGTTTTTTCTTTACCTCCGGAGAAATTGCAGGACGGCTTTTGCCAAATGAGCCCTTAAAACGTTTTCCCTTTGCGGTTTTTTTATCGCCTCTTCCCATAGTTTATAAAAATTTTTGCAAACGTACATAAAAAATGCTTATCGAAGGCATAAAAAATGCCCGCAACTAAGGCAGGCATATAAGTTTGTGGCAAGACGTTGTCAGATCTTAGAAGAAAGCTCTTTACCGGGTTTGAAGCGGGCAACTTTTTTCGCCTTGATTTTGATAACTGCACCAGTTTGAGGGTTGCGGCCATTGCGCGCTGCTCTCTTGGTAACAGAAAAAGTACCAAAACCAACCAAAGTTACTTTGTCGCCTTTTTTCAAAGTACGGGTTACGGCATCAACAAAAGAATCTAGTGTTGCATTGGCCTGGGTTTTCGTAATGCCGGCATCCTTGGCAAGCTTTTCGATCAATTCTGCTTTGTTCATAAATTAAATTTTAAATGAGTTTTATATCGGAGGCAAATTTAGAAGGTTTTCAGACATACAAAAAAATATTTTTGAGAAGAAGAAGGGGTTAGAAACCCGTTGGAATGCAGGTGTAGTGAGGGTTTTGGCAAAAAGAACTATGTTGTATACGGGATACCGAAAGCGCCGGTTCGGCTGAAACCCTTTCCTGTAGCGGATTTCGGCCAAATCGATGTAATGCAGACCTGTCAAGGGTTTCAGCGAAAAACACGGTTTTTAGTCCCGCTAAAAAGCATAAAATCTTATGCACATTCAATTCACAACCTGCATAACGGTTCGAAAAGCGATGAATTGATCGCCCCATTTGTCGATCGTTTGCTGCCGTAAAGCCGTGGCAAAACCCGCCAGATAGCGCTCATAATCCTCTTCGGAACAAGCATGGTATTGGATGGCATAGGTAGGCCCCTCGTCGTCGTCAACCCCTTTCAGCCGAAGGATGGTGGCGTCCGAAAAGCATCCGGTAGCCAGAACTCCCGGTATATGCTCTTCCCGCATCCATCGCAGCCAGTCCTGATGTATGGCGTGCGACACTTTGGTGGTAACATTATAAATAATCGCTGTTTCGGCTTTCATTAAACGTCCAGTTTCAAGTAAACAGGGCAATGGTCGCTTTGCTTAACATCGGGATAAATTTCTGCATCCGATACCTGGTGTTTGAGGGGGTCGCTAACAGTTATATAATCAATGCGCCAGCCCTTATTATTCAAACGCACAGTGGGAAAACGCTGGCTCCACCAACTGTAGCGGTGGGCTTCGTTGGGATGTACCAGTCTGAAGGTATCGTTAAACCCGGCCGACAGGAACTTGTCGAGCCAGGCTCTTTCCTCCGGTAAAAACCCCGAGGATTTTTTATTTCCTTTCGGATCGTGAATGTCTATTTCCTTGTGTGCGATATTATAATCGCCGCAAATAACCAGTTTCGGGTATTTTTTCTTCAACTCATTTACATAAGCCAAAAATTCATCCAGCCACATGTATTTGTAGGCCTGTCTCAGATCGCCGCTCGTACCCGATGGAAAATAAGCGTTGATAAGCCGGATGTCTCCGAAATCCAGTTGAATCACCCTGCCTTCATCGTCGCTTACTTCGTGTCCCGTTCCGTACGCCACCTGATCGGGCTTAAGCTTTGTAAATACCGCCACGCCGCTGTACCCTTTTTTCTTAGCGGGGAACCAATAATCTTCGTATCCCAGCTCGGCAAAGGGTGCAAAATCGATATTGCTTTTTTCTCCCTTGGTTTCCTGGAGGCAAATAATTTCCGCCGGGTCGGTTTTCAGCCAATCGATCAACCCCTTTTTGATGGCAGCGCGTATGCCGTTTACGTTGTAACTTATAATCCGCATAAATGTTTATTTGAGCGTACCGCAAAATTAAGGAGTTAGCCAGTTATTCGATGAAAGGGAAAAGAAAGCCGGGGGGATAAGCTTTTTCCGACGGAATTCCTATTCTGTTCATGAATTTTTCGTTATATAAAGCTCTTTTCCATTATAATTTAATCAAATGTATTATTTTAGAACCGGGATAACGACCCTATATGAGTGTATTAGCACAGGAAACCCTCCAACAATATTTTGGCTTTGATCGTTTCAGGCCAATGCAGGAGGATATTATTGATGCTGCCCTGGCAGGTAATGATGTACTTGTGCTGATGCCTACCGGCGGCGGAAAATCGCTATGCTACCAGGTGCCGGCGCTGGCTAAAGAAGGGTTGTGCCTCGTTGTATCGCCCCTGATTGCGCTAATGAACGACCAGGTACAAAACCTGCGCCGGAAAAATATTACCGCCTTTAGCATACATGCGGGCATGAGCCGCAGAGATGTAAAAACTGTTCTCGAAGCCGCCTCCCACAGCAATTGTAAGTTTTTGTTTTTATCGCCGGAGAGGCTCGAAACCGCCTTATTCAGAGAGTACCTGCCGGCTCTGGACGTAAATTTTATCGCGGTAGATGAAGCGCATTGCATTTCGCAATGGGGGTACGATTTCCGGCCGCCCTACCTTCGTATTGCACAATTGCGGGAGGAATTACCGGATATACCTGTTATTGCCCTAACAGCCTCTGCTACCTCCCTCGTACAACAGGATATTTGTGAACGACTTACTTACGACCCCTTTGCGAAGGAGCGGGGAGATTTCAAAATATTCCGTCAATCTTTCGAGAGGCCTGATCTTTCTTACAGTGTGTTGAAAGCTGCTTCCCGGATCAACCAGATGATTACCGTATTAGAGCGCCAGCCCGGTTCGGCCATTGTATACTGTAAAACACGAAAACGTACCAGGGAGATAAGCGAACTGCTGAATGCAAGCGGTATTTCGGCTGATTTCTATAATGCAGGGCTTAGTTCGGATGATCGGGCCCGGAAGCAGCAAAAATGGATCAGCAACCAGGTAAGGGTAATGGTATGTACCAATGCTTTTGGAATGGGGATTGATAAACCGGATGTGCGGGTGGTGCTGCATGCCGATGTGCCCGACTGCCTCGAAAATTACTACCAGGAAGCCGGCCGCGCGGGACGGGACGGAAAAGAAGCTTTTGCTGTTTTATTGTATGACGATGCGGAGCTGGAAATACTGAAAGCCCTGCCGGAACTGCGCTATCCTGGTCTGGAAACGATCAGGAATGTTTACCGCAGTGTGGTTCACTACCTCCAGCTTCCGGAAGGAGAGCAGCCCGGCGAGAGCTACGATTTTGATCTCAAGGATTTTATAAAAAAATTCGGGCTCGACATTCAAACAACTATTTATGGGCTGAAAGCATTGGAGCAGGACGGCTGGCTCACCTTTAATGAGCAGGTGTTTAACCCTGCTACCGTGCGGTTTACCATTTATAAAAATGATCTTTATGAGTACGAAAGAGCGCATCCCGACTATGAACCGCTGATCAAAACCTTATTACGAACCTATGAAGGCATCTACGATTACCCGGTGGCCATTTCAGAAACCTACCTGGCCTACCTGCTCAAATACGATCCGGTGGTCGTTAAAGAGCAACTGGCGCGGCTCGGTTTTGATGGGGTGATTATTTATGAGCCCCGGAAAGAGGAGCCGCAGGTAATGCTTACAAGACCCCGCATTAAAACCTCGCTGCTCACCATCAACCAGGAGCGATACCGCGAACGGAAAACAGTGTTTGCGGAACGTGTAACGGCTATGATACGCTATACGACGAGTGAAACCGACTGCCGGAGCAAAATGATTGGCAATTACTTCAGTGATCCGGGAATGCAGGATTGCGGTATTTGTGATAATTGCCAGAAGAAAAGGAAAGCCGATCCGGATAAAGAAACCTTTCAGCAGATTATTTCCCGGCTTGCCGATTTGCTAAAGCAACCGCTGTCGGCTAATGAACTGTTGATGCGCATGAAAGATTTTCCGGGGGAAAATATCTGGACGGTACTTCATTTCTTGTCTGCCGAAGGTAAAATAGAGATCTCACCGGACGGAAAAGTGAGCTGGAAATAATTTTTTTCTTTGCTTCACAGGTCTCTTCAAATTTGTTGTTCAGAAACCACCTGTTTTTCTTATTTTTAGCGCATTCCGGAAACAAACCAATGTGCATGTTCTTAACAGTAATTGCGGGTTTTTTAACTTCTTTATTAACGGTTCCTTTTGGACGATTTTTAAAATCGAAGGGAAGTGTATTGTTTGGCGCCGTGCCCCTTGTGTTATTTATTTATTACCTGTGGTTAACACCCGGTATTGCTGAAGGCAGGCATATTTATGAGTCGCGGCAATGGATACCTTCTCTCGGTGTGAATCTTGATTTTAAGCTCGATGGACTTTCCTTGCTTTTTGCGCTCCTTATAACCGGAATTGGTACCGCCGTTTTTTTCTATGCCAGGACTTATTTAAAGGGGCATCCTTATTTTAACCGCTTTTTTGGTTATCTGAGCTTATTCATGTCGGCCATGCTGGGCATGGTTCTTTCTGATAATATATTATTGCTTTTCGTTTTCTGGGAGCTGACCAGTATCAGTTCTTTTTTCCTGATAGGGTTTAATAATAACGAACCGTCCTCCCGAAAAAGTGCTATTACCGCTTTAAGTATTACCGGTATGGGTGGCTTCTTCTTAATGGCGGGGCTGGTTTTATTAGGGAATATTGCGGGTACTTTTTCTATTTCCGAAATGATTAATCACCGGGAAGTTATTCTCCATCACGCTTCCTATCCGATGGTGCTGGCGCTCCTGTTTATTGGTGCGTTCACCAAATCGGCACAATTTCCCTTTCATTTCTGGCTGCCGGGAGCCATGAAGGCGCCCACCCCGGTGTCGGCCTATCTCCACTCGGCTACTATGGTAAAAGCCGGTATCTACCTGCTGGCACGCTTTGCGCCTATATTGGGTGGCACGCCTCAGTGGAGCTACCCGCTGATGATCATAGGCGGTTTTACCATGTTGTTTTCGGCCTACCAGTCGTTGCTTCACACCGATCTGAAAAGCATACTGGCTTATTCTACGGTTTCGGCTTTGGGTATTCTTACTTTTTTGATTGGCATGGGAACCAGCGAGGCCCTGGTCGCCGTAAGCGTATTTATACTGGTGCATGCCTTGTATAAGGCCTCTTTATTTCTGATAACCGGTGTAATTGATCACGAAACGCATACGCGCGATATTTCGAAATTGGCGGGCCTGCGCAAAGTATTGTTTCCTCTTGCCTTGGCAGGTCTTTTGGCGGCCCTCTCGAGCGCAGGTATGCCTTTAACCTATGGCTTTATAGGGAAAGATTTGATTTATGAGGCTACGCTGCACTCGGGTAATTCGCTGGTTGCCATCACAACCGCATTGGCGGTGGCTACAAATATTTTTCTGGTTGCGGCGGGTTTTAAAGCAGGAGTGAAGCCTTTTGCTGGTTCCTTACCCACCCATTACGAAAACATACGCTTACCTTATTTATCGATGTGGCTGCCCCCGCTGATACTGGCGGTATTAGGCCTGGTATTTGGCCTCCTTCCCGGCTATGTGGGAGATTTGTTCTCGAAACAGGCAGCCAATGCTATGCTTGGGGCCGATGCGGGTATGCATTTAAAGATCTGGCACGGGTTTAACCTGGTGCTGGTGTTAAGTCTTTTTACCCTTTTTACCGGCTTATTGGTGTACCGGTTTTTTAAACCCCGGCCCGATAATTTTTACTCCCGTCTCTGGTCGACTGAATTTCTGTTTGCAAAAATTTCTCAATTTATATTTAAGCTTTCGGAGAAGTATACAGAGACTTTCCATAATGGGTATCTGCGATCCTACCATTTCAAAATTATTTTATTTACCGAGGTATTATTGGCCTACAAACTATGGCTTAGCGGACCTGTAGAGATCGACTTTTTTTCCCTGGCCATGCTGAGTGTGTACGAAGTGGCCATTGTATTGATCCTGATTGGAGCACTTATCATTATGCTGGTAACCCGAACCCGGTTAACAGCGGTTCTGGCCATGAGTGTAATAGGCTACTGTATCTGTCTGATGTTTGTTTTTTACAGTGCCCCCGACCTGGCAATGACGCAGTTTACGATTGATACACTTACTACTGTATTGTTTGTGCTGGTATTGTATAAATTGCCCCCTTTTATAAACCTGGGTACCCGCAGGGAGAAGTACCGGGACCTGGTGGTTTCTCTGGGCTTTGGCCTGCTGCTTTGCATGGTGGCCTTACAGGTACACCACGAGCCAATTGTTACCGCTACCAGCGATTTTTATGCGGAGAAAGCCTACCTGGCAGCGAAGGGAAAAAATGTGGTGAACGTTATTTTGGTTGATTTTAGAGGCATTGATACTCTTTTTGAAACAGTGGTATTGAGTATTGGTGCCATAGGAGTGTATAATTTGCTTCGTTTAAGATTAAAACCATCCGAGAAAGAATAATATGAGAAGTAGTATTTTACAAACAGCAACGAGGTATTTACTGCCTATCCTTCTGTTGTTTTCTGTGTTTTTGTTGCTGCGGGGGCATTATTATCCCGGCGGTGGTTTTGTGGGGGGGCTGGTAGCGGCTATTGCCTTTGTTTTGCATAGTCTTACTAACGGAACAGACGCTACCATGAAGTTATTGGGGAGAAAGCCGCTGTCGCTTATTCCGATGGGATTGGGTACATCGGTGGTGAGTGTGTTATTGCCGGTGTTATGGGGACTACCACCCATGACAGGGCTTTGGTTAAAAGGAGACTATCCCATTATAGGTTCTTTGGGAACCGCATTGTTTTTTGACCTGGGGGTATATTTGGTGGTGTTGGGTGTTGTGCTGACTATTTTATTTACCATTTCCTTAACCGACGATTAGTATGGAATTATTATTAATAATAGTAATGGGGTTACTGTATGCAGGTGGTGTTTACCTGATCCTGAGAAGGAGCATGGTAAAGCTTTTGTTGGGTATTATGTTACTGGGTACAGCCACCAATATCCTGATTTTCGTACTGGGCGCAATCGTAAAAGGCAAGCCCCCTATAATTGGTTCTTCAGAAATTACCCTGGATCCCAGCTATGCCGATCCGGTACCCCAGGCTTTGATTTTAACGGCAATTGTAATAAGTTTTGCCTTAACGGCTTTTGCCATTGTATTGCTAAAAAGGGCTTATGCCTTATTGGAAACCGATGACCTCGATGACCTAAACACACCGGAGGAAGAAGATATATGATGAGCAATTTTGTTTTAGCACCGGTTTTTATACACCTGGTTATCGCTGTTTTGCAATTGATAGCCTGGCGGAAGACCGTTACGCAGCGGTTTTTGTCGGTGGGTGGCGCCATCGGTGCGCTGGTCGCTGCTATCGGGTTATTTATACGGGTATATAATGAGGGTACGCTTACCTTAAACGCGTCGAACTGGGAAGCGCCCTTCGGTATTGTTTTCGTGGCCGACCTGCTGGCCGCCACCATGGTGTTGCTGGCGTCGGTGGCCGGCGTGGCTGTGTCTATGTTTTCGGCTATGGGGCTCAGCCGGCAAAGGATGTTGTATGGTTATTTTCCCATTTTCCATTTTCTGCTGATGGGCCTGAACGGGGCCTTTCTTACAGGTGATATCTTTAACCTCTATGTTTGGTTTGAGGTAATCATTATCGCGTCTTTTGTGTTGATGACACTGGGCGGCAGAAAAACGCAACTGGAAGGAGCGTTAAAATATATGTCGATGAATATTCTGGCATCCATGTTTTTTCTGACGGGAATCGGAATTTTATATGGCATAACCGGTTCCCTTAATATGGCCGATCTTTCGATTAAGGTACATAGTGTGGAGAACCGTTCGCTGGTCGGAATCACATCCGTATTTTTTATGCTTGGATTCGGTATTAAGTCGGCTGTATTTCCCTTATACTTCTGGTTGCCTTCCTCTTATCACACGCCGCCTTCGGCAGTAGCAGCTACTTTTGGAGGGCTGCTCACAAAAGTGGGTATTTACGCCATGTTAAGGGTGCACAGTCTTATTTTCATACCCGATGATTTTACAAAGCAGCTTTTAATGGTGGTAGCGGTATTTACGGTTTTAACGGGCGCTTTTGGGGCCTTGAATAAACTAAACGTGAGGCGCTTGTTCTCTTATCTTATCGTCTGTCATATCGGCTTTATGGTAGGAGGTATTGCCATGTTTACCAAAGTAGCATTAATGGGTACGCTGTTTTACCTCATTCATGATATCATGGTTAAAACCAATATGTTTTTAATTGCCGGGGTTATTATGCAGTTGCGGGGGGTAATGTCGATGGAGAAGCTGGGCGGGCTGTATAAAGAATACCCCAAAATATCTTTGTTAATAGCCATCGTTCTTTTTTCTCTGGTAGGTATTCCGCCCTTATCGGGGTTCTGGCCCAAAATTTATTTGTTTGAAGCTTCCTTTGATACGGAGCAATATTTTTTTGTGGCGGCCCTCATTATCGGAAGCCTGGCTACGCTATACGTAATTGCCCGGCTGTGGGCGGAAGTGTTTTGGAAAGACGTTCCGCCCGGGATCATTCTGGACAACAAATTTGAACCGTTCCCGTTTTATAAAAAGGCTTTGCTGGTATTGCCAATATGTATTTTGGCAACTGTAACCCTTTATATCGGACTGAATGCTGAAGTGATTATACAGGTGGCCGACCGCATTTCGAACGAGCTATTGGACAACGGCAGCTACGTTAAAGCGGTATTAAAAAATTAAACAGGTATCCAATGATAAAGAATTTCTTAATGAATCTCTTGCTGTCGTTCCTTTGGGTAGCGCTGACAGGGGCTTTATCTTACTCCGGTTTTATTTTTGGGTTTGTACTCGGCTTTTTTGTGCTTTGGATAATGAACCGCAATGAAGAAGACCGCCGGTATTTCACCCGTCTTCCTAAGATTTTTGGCTTTATTTTTTATTTTTTATACCAGTTACTGAAAGCCAATGCCCAGGTGGCATTTGATGTGATTACCCCAAGATATTTTTTTAAGCCGGGTATTGTGCGTTATCCCCTGAGCGTGGAGTCGGACTTCGAAATCAATGTATTGTCTACGTTTATTTCGCTGACGCCTGGTACCTTGATTGTTGATGTAAGTGAAGATAAAAAAGCATTGTACATCCATGTTATGTATTTAACAGATCCTGAAACATTTGTAAAAACCACTAAAACCGGCCTGGAGCGCAGGTTACTGGAGATTTTAAGATGACACTGGTAAATTATTTCGATTATATTATTCTGCCCATACTCACCATTTCTGTGATACTGGTATTTATTCGCCTTTGGCGCGGGCCTTCAGTAGTTGACAGGGTAATTGCCCTCGATCTTATTATCACCATTGGTATCGGGATTATTACGGTGTACAGTATCAGGCAAAACCAGAAGGTATTGTTGGATGTGGCTATTATATTGGCGCTTATAGCCTTTTTAAGTACAATAGCATTTTCTTATTATATCGAAAAACAAAAAGATGATTGACCTGTTGTTGGCATTTTTAAGTACGGTAGGCGCGCTGGCTATTTTATTTGCGTCCATTGGTATATTACGCATGCCCGATTTTTACCTGCGGCTTTCCGTAACTGTGAAAGCTTCGAGTTTGGGAGTGGGGCTGCTGCTTATATGTGCTGCTATTATGTTCCCCGATGATGCTTCGGTGCTTACCAAAGCGCTCGCCATCATTTTTTTCCTTTTTATAACCACCCCGATTGCCGCGCACATGATTGCCCGGGCTGCTTATTTTATCGGTACTTATCTGTGGAAAGGTACCATTGTCGATGAACTCAACGGGATGTATGATAAAGAAACCCACAAGCTAAACAGCGACCCCGATGCAGCGATCGACAAATCTACCGGTCCGGAAGACGACCAGATTGCCGATACCGAACAGGAAACAAAATAATTCCCCATCATTGTTTCATAAATTCAAAAGCTCCTTTACGCAGGTGAACACCATATTCCAGCCAGGCCTTGAGGCAGGCTAAAAAATTGGCCCATCCTTCGGTTTGCCCAATGGCCCATCGGATACCCGCTTCATCCTGCTGGTGACCTTCTTCAAAAACCTTTACGACCGTGTCGGCATCGTTTCTTTTTTCTAATTCTATCTTAACAACAGAGTGGGGATCCCAGGTAAAAATAATGCGTTCGTCCTTTACTACTTCCTGCACTGTTACCGGGAATATCCCCTCAAATTCAGGGAAAGACCAATGTATTTCTTTACCGGTTTCCATCGGGGCCGAACCTTTGGCAATGAAATAGTTTTGCATTTGCAAGGGGTTGATGATCGCCTCAAATATATCAACCGCCGGTTTTTGTATGCCTATAGAAGCTTTTGCGATTATTTTTTTCTGTTCCATTTTGCGTTCCTGGTTTTTTATCGGTCAGGGTTGGGGAGAAGTAAAGTTGATCATCCATTTAACGCCGTACCGATCGGTAAAACTGCCAAAATAATCACCCCAGAACTGATCTTCCAAAGGTACTTCAATACTGCCTCCTGCCGAAAGTCCGGCAAACAAGCGGTCGGCTTCCTCCCTCGAATCGGGAAATATAGAAACATAATTGTTGTTCCCTTCAATCAGCCGGTGACCCATCGATGGTATGATATCGGATGCCATTAACAGGTCGTTACCAATGGGCAGCGCAATATGCATTACTCGGTTCTTCTCTTCCTCCGAAAGATTTTCGGTGCCGGGGCTATTGCCAATTTTATGCACTTCGCCTAAAAACTCGCCGCCAAAAACGGATTTATAAAAAGTGAGGGCTTCTTCTGCTTTACCATCAAAATTGAGATAGGGGTTTAACTTTGGCATAATTGTGATTTTTAAAGGGGGTTAAAAATGTATTCGGACTTTTTTTTCTGTTTTTCGCAAACGGGGCACACCGGGCAGTCGCTGCTTTTATAGTAGTAGTGACCCTGCGGACAGGTTTTTAAACGGGATATCATAAACTATAAAGGTACTTGTAAATGACAATTACCAAATTTGAGATTCAGCATATTCTTTAAACCGTTGCAATAGCGACTGGGAAAATTGCAGCTGCAGATCCGGCGATACACCCGTTTCGGGCTCAAAACTTTCGCGCACGATGGTATTTTGGTCAATTTGCTGAAACTCCACGCAGGAAATTCTGCCATCGTCTAAGACAAACTCAATGGACTGGTGAGGAATGATTCGGGAATATTGCCCGGTATAATCAAACTCGTCTTCGCCGCTCTTATTTCTCATCCTGTACAGGAACGTGCCCTGTTCTACCAGGTTGTTTTCGGCAACCATGCAGCGCCAGTTTTTAAAGGGAATATTCCACTGCAGGATATGAGAAGGCGTAATCCACATTTCCCAAACTTTAGCCAGTGGCCGCTCTACCAGCACAATTGCTGCCAGTATATTGTTGTTCTTCACATTCTTTCTATTTGAGAGAGTGCAAACCAATCGTATTGCCCTCGGTATCGCTCACAAGCGAACAAAATCCAAATTCACCGATGGACATTTTGGGTTGGCATATCTTACCGCCGGCGGCTTCCACCCTGCTTTCTTCAACTGCACAATCCTCACAGCCGAAGTAAATAACAACATTGCTGCCTCCTGCTTTCATGCCTTCTGCTTTTACCAGCGCTCCATTGGTGCCGTGAGCTTCCATACTGCCGGCAAACATTTTCATTTGCATCGACATGTCGGTAGGGTCCGACATCTGTTCCAGTTTGATATTAAGTACTGTTTCGTAGAAACGGGCGGCGCGATCCATATCATCCACATAAATTTCGAACCATACAACCGGGTTAAATTTTTTGTTTTCCATTTTTTATTTTTAAAATGAGGGTAATGTTATTCAAAAATAGTATGCTGTGAGTTAGATGGGCTTGCCATTTGGCAAGAAAAGAATAAATGAAAATAACCGGAATTGTTTATATGGGATACTGTTTTGTTTATTCCTTTATTCGAAGGCTTCTTTTACTTTAAATTTCAAAGCAGGAAACAGGGCGGATCGAATCTCGTCGTCTTCGGTAAAAGGTTTAAGGCCGGTATACCTGCCATCTTTTAATATATACACGAGTATTATTTTGTCATGCGGCTGTACCAACCAGTATTCTTTTACGCCGCTTTCTTCGTACAGGTCAAATTTGATGCCCATTTCTTTCCGGGTATTGCCCGGCGAAAGTATTTCTATAATTAAATCGGGCGCGCCTATACAGCCGCGATCGTCTATTTTCTCTGCGTCGCAAACTACACAAATGTCAGGCTGCACTACCGTAAAAACCAGTTCATCTTCTTTTTGATTCTTTGAACCGGGAAGGCGTACATCAAAAGGAGCCGTGAAGACCTTACAGGATTTTTTTTTAAAAAATTTAAATAAAGAGCTTGCAAGAAAAATAGAGACTAACTGGTGCCGGGAGCCTGGCGCGGGGCTCATTTTATAAATCCAGCCTCTTAACAATTCTACTCTTTCTTTGAATTTCCATTTGAAATAGTCGGCATAGGAATACCGCTCAGACAGGTCGAGCTGATCTAAGGAAGAAATGAGCCCGTAAGCGGTAAAAGGCTCTTTTGCTTTGTTGGCATCTTCCACCATATTATACTATAAAGATAATCAATTTTAATTTGGGGAGGGAGCGGGCACAGCGCCTGCAATAGCAAGATTTTTTTCGTCAAACAGAAATCTCCTTTCTTATCCTGCTCAGCGATGTATCGGTAACGCCCAGGTAGGAGGCGATTTGCTTTAAAGGAGCATGTTGTACTATTTTGGGTTTCTGTTCCAGCAATTTTAAGTACCGGGAGGTAGCGGTTTCACGCACCATATCCAGCGATCTTTGTTTTACCACAAAGAGCTGGTTAGCGAACCAGGATCGGCCCCATTCTGTAAAGCCTTTGATGGTATGGAACAGTTGTTGAAATTCGTTGAACCCTATTTTCCACATGATGCAATCCGTTAACGCCTGTAAACTTTCCTGGGAGGGCGAACGGAGGAACAGCGAAACGGGAACAATAACCAGGTCCTTGTCTGTAAAAAACTCGGTCGTAATTTCTTTACCGTCATAATCGTACACAAAAGCTCTTACCAGGCCGGTTTCAAGCAGGTAGTATTCGTTGCTTAGCTTTCCTTCTTTCAGGAAAACGGATCCCTTTTCCAGTTCAATACGTTCGTGGGCCGCCGCAATCTGGCTTAAATCGTTGTTGGTCAGTAAAGGGTGCTGGTAAAAGGGCCGGATGGTTTCGATCATAACTGTTTTTTTATAAGACAAGTAAACAAATCATCCAACTAAGATAAAATATTTACAGGGTATTTAATTCAGCTTACCGGTTTGTTTTAATAGCCTTGCTTATTCCCGGTATTCACCGGTTTAACTTGTCAACTTCCCGGCTTACCTTTGCGGGATGGAATTATTTGCAGAATCGCTTACCCAATATAAAAGGCTGTTAACCCGGGAGGTAAAAATAGGAGATCTGTTATTGGGAAATAATCACCCGGTACGGGTTCAAACCATGACCACTACCGACACGATGGATACGCTGGCGACGGTTGAGCAAACCATTCGTTGCATTGAAGCTGGTGCGGAATTGGTTCGTATTACCGCCCCGTCGAAAAAAGATGCGGAAAACCTTTTAAATATCCGGAATGAACTCCATAAGCGGGGATATCATACGCCATTGGTAGCCGATATACATTTTACACCTAATGCTGCGGAAGTAGCCGCCCGGATCGTTGAAAAAGTTCGGGTAAATCCCGGCAATTATGTGGATAAGAAAAAATTTGAACAGATCGATTATACCGATGCCGAGTATGCAGGAGAAATTGAGCGGATTCGTCAGCGGTTTATTCCATTGGTAAAAATTTGCAGGGAGTATGGCACGGCTATGCGTATTGGCACGAACCATGGCAGTTTGAGCGATCGTATTATGAGCCGCTACGGCGACACACCCATTGGGATGGTGGAGAGCGCCATGGAATTTCTGCGGATTTGCCGCGATGAAAATTATCACCAGATTGTACTGAGTATGAAAGCCAGCAATCCCCAGGTAATGGTACAGGCCTATCGTTTGCTGATTAAACAGATGGACGAGGAGTTTGGAGAGATTTATCCGTTGCACCTGGGTGTTACGGAAGCGGGGGATGGCGAGGAGGGCCGCATTAAGTCGGCCGTAGGCATTGGCACCCTGATGGAAGATGGTATTGGCGACACCATCCGTGTTTCCCTGACGGAGGATCCTGAATTTGAAATTCCTGTATGTAAAGATATAGTGAAGCGATACACGAATCCCATTGAAAGCTTTCAGCACGATAACCGGCAGGCTTTTTCTTCCGGGCTATTTTACAACCCCTTCCAATACAAGCGTCGGGCTACAACTGCTGTAAACAATATAGGCGGCGGGCAGGTGCCGGTGGTGATTGCAGATTTGAGCAAAATGGATACTATTACTCCGGCTTCTTTGCAAAGTATAGGCTATACCTATAATGAAACAGACGATAAATGGAATATTTCCGATACCGCGGCCGATTATGTATATATTAATAAACCAGCTATCGGTTTTGCTTTACCGGGCACACTAAAATTGATTGTTCCCGCCTCACTGATGGGTTCTTCTGAAAAAGCGGAGGTTTCTGCACAAACTTTTCCTATCTATTGTGCCGAACATTTTGCAGCCATAGATCCGCCGGAAAAGGGTATCCATTTCGTGATGATTGATTGCCCGAAGGACGAGCAATATCTGGACGCCGTTGTAGCCAAACCCAACGTAGTATTATGCCTCAGCAGTACCCGGAAGAATGCGATGCAAACGGTGCGGGCTACCTGTATATTATTGGAGAAGAAACAGATCAAGGCCCCTGTTGTGTTTATAACCGATAGCAACCGCGAAACGGCCGATGAACATCTTATTCACTATGCTACCGAAACCGGCGCATTATTTTTAGACGGTTTCGGCGATGGCATTTGCCTGGGTATGACGGCGGAAGCTTACGAAAAGGCGGCTGCGCTGAAAGCATCTGGAAGAAACTATCTGGATAATCAATCTCCCGAACAGTTTATCAACAATACAGCCTTTAGTATTTTGCAGGCTACGCGTATGCGTATTTCTAAAACAGAATATATTTCCTGTCCTTCCTGTGGCAGAACCCTGTTTGATTTGCAGGAAACAACCACCAAAATCAGGTCGGTTACCAATCATTTGAAGGGAGTTAAGATTGCCATTATGGGATGCATTGTAAACGGGCCGGGAGAAATGGCGGATGCAGATTTCGGTTATGTAGGCAGTGGCCCGGGAAAGATTACCTTGTACAGGGGCAAAGAAGTGGTGAAGCGAAATGTTAACAGCGAAGTGGCGGTAGATGAATTAATCAATTTATTGAAGGAAAATGAAGCCTGGATAGAGCCTTAACAAACTGTCGCTGATCATAAGCAAACGGTTACACGAAATAAACCAATACATGAGAATAACCTGGCCATATATTTTTCTATTGATAACCTGTGCCTATTTCACGGGTATGGCATTGCAAAACGAGGTGCTGCTACTGATATTTAAACCATTGCTCGTTACCTCCTTGCTGGGATATTTTGTTTCCGCTACTGCAGGCGTATCGTCTTCTTTAAAAACCTGGGTTATTGGTGCGCTGGTATTTTCCATAGCGGGCGATAGCCTGCTGATGTTTTCCAATCGTAACGAATTGTATTTTATTCTGGGATTGATCGCTTTTTTAATCGCGCATATTTTTTATATCATTTGCTTTCATACTATACGCACAAAAGAAGACATAAACGGAAAATGGTATGTCGCCATCATTGTGGTTGTTTATTATATCCTCATTATTAATTTTCTGCTTCCGCACCTGGGAGCGCTAAAATATCCTGTTCTTATTTATGGACTGGTGATTAGTTTTATGCTGCTGGTAGCCATTCACCTTTACGATCTCAGGGATAATCTTACTGCAAGATTTCTTCTTACCGGCGCTATTTTGTTCGTTCTGTCCGACTCGGTTTTAGCCATCAACAAGTTTTACAAGCCCTTTTCCTGGGGTGGTTGGGCTATTATGCTCACGTATACGCTGGCGCAATGGATGTTGGTAAAAGGTTGTGTGCGGTATATCGGAAGGTAGATTAGCGTTTCTTCCTGGGTTTCTTGTCTTTTTCGTAAGGAACCGGGTCGTCGGCTGCTACCATTTTATAGGAATCCGTAAGGGTCAGACCATCACAGATATAATCCAGGAGATCAGCCGGAGCCACGTCAATGGCCAAAGCGATGAGGTATAACTCTTCGGCACGCAAATGACTGCGCTCGTTCAGCGTCAATTCATTTATCCTTGCTTTTGCCAACCCGGTTTTACGGGCTACTTCCGATTTATTTACCGATTTCTGCGCCAGGTATAATCCAAGCTTGGTCATGGATTTGTTGTTATTATCTATATGTTTAGTCTGCTTAAAGGTACAAAAGGTGAAAAAAGACATATAAAAGTTTGGAGAATTGATGTTTTATCCATACTTTCGTATAGATTATCTATTCTTTTAGTCGTTTTATTGTAATTGCACAACTATGAAAAACCTGGCTAACACCCCTGCTCCGGCCGTTGTGAACGATGCTTTCAGCGAATCACAATGGCTGCGAATGTTATTTGTAATTGCCGATACAGAACAATGGCTGCGGCAATTGCAGGTTCAGCATTTCTATGCCCTGCCATTGAGTAATCATAAGAAGTTATTGCGCAAAAGATGGTATTTAAGCGCTGGTGTTACGGCCCATATATTGGAGCGTCACTACTATAAGATAAACCGCCATCCTGGTACGGGTAAGTTCACCATACCTATTCCACAACTGCTACACTATATAAAAGAGGCTGGCAGCCTGGAGCCGCAACGAGTACCCCAAACCGGAAACATGCAAAGAGTGTGGCAGGCAGAAGAACCCATTGGTTACGATATTAATGGTACTACCACCTCCCGGTTAACGGTTATAAGCGACCCCGCAGGAAATATTATTACGGCTTTTCCCGGCGAGCTGCTTGCACCGGAATATCTAAAACAACAAGAATGAACAAGCAAGACCTACTTTATCTGGGTTGTTCTTTAAACCGCATTGCTGCCCGGTACAACTGTAATCCGTTTCAGGTAAATCCCATCAATGTGTTGCAGGAATTTTTTGACCGGGCCGGACCGGCCGAGCAGGTAAAATCCTTTGAGCGTTTTTGTATTCCGGCGATGACCGATCAATATAAATGGATAAACGGCAGTCCGGCTAATGGTTTATATTACGGCGAACAACTGGAAATGCTACTCGAATCGGCCTATCTCCTTTGTAAAAATCCCCGTAAATACCCGGTTAAGAGCCTGAACACTCCCGAAAACAGAGACGAGCTTCCCTTGCTATTAACCTGGGCAGAATACGATCGTCCTTCTCTTTTCCTCAAAGATTTTTTTAACGAAATTTCTCTTCCGCAGTGGAAAAGACAGGTGGCTGTGTTCACCTCGGCTTCTATCTCAAATGATTCGGTGGCGGATGAGCTGACAGGGCCTGAAATTTTTAAGTTTATTACTACCATGCCCCGGCTGTTTTATGCCGCCCATAGGTTTTTACTATAACATATATGCAGATGGGAAACAAACTAAACCCGGATCGCTCTTCCGGTGCATTAAAAGAGGGTAAGAGTAAACGGTATAAACACGCACTGAAGCAGATTTTTGATATTTTTCAGTTGGCTGATTTCAGAGAACATCTGGAACAATGGAAAAATATAAATCTCATTACCGGCCAATTCGTGAATAGCGATTGCCATGAAAGAGAACGGCTGCTACTGTTCATAAAAGAACTCATCCGGCTCGCAGAGGCTTTTCACCAACAGATAAGTAAAAAGCAGGTCAGAAACGCAAAGAAAAAATATACCCGGCAAGCGCTGAAGGTTTTAACCGTTTATAATCAGCCTGTATGGTTAACTCAAAAAGAAATCAAAAATCCCGGGCTGGTTATAAGCAGGTTTACATACAATTTTCCAAAGCGCTATGCCCGTAGAACACTCATGGATATGCTCGATGCAGTAGTTTCGTACGAGGGTCCGCAGCCCGTTTATAAAAGAACACTGGT
>JBEBUZ010000046.1:0-26468 GCA_040393015.1 Paraniabella yanshanensis | reverse complement strand
CCTAACAAATCGCGATAAAATGCCAATGCCCTGTTGAGGTCTGCCACTTTTAAGTGCACATGGCCGATGCGGGTTTGGGCAGGTAGTTGGTAGGGTTCCATTCTTTACAAATTTATGTTTTTTTAGTATCGGAGAAAACAGGCAGATTCCAGTGGAAGCGAAGGGCGAGTAAGCGCAAACCGCAGGCAAGCGCCAGTGCTATAAGAGAGATCCAGTCGGCATTTAGCCAATTAAAATAAGCTCCGGCCACCACGATGGAGGCGCCCACCAGTGCCGCCGATGCATAAATTTCTTTTTCGAGTATCACGGGTATACGGTTGAGTAATATGTCGCGAAGCATACCGCCTCCCACTGCCGTGAGAATACCGAGAAGTATAGCTACTTCGGCATTATGGCCATACGCAAGGCTTTTTTGGGCCCCGGTTACAGCAAATAACGATAGCCCTATTGCATCGAAAAAAAGCACGGGCCGGTTCATTTTTTTTACGATAGGAAAGAAGCCAAGAGTTGCGGCAACGGCGATCATGGCGGTGGCGAGGTAACGCCAGTTAGACAACCCGGTGGGAGGAATGGCGCCGATACAAAGGTCGCGCATTATTCCGCCCCCGCAGGCTACCGTGAAGGCGATAACGCATATTCCAAACAGGTCGAGCTTGCGTTGCCGGGCTGCCGTGGCGCCACTTATGGCAAATACAAAAGTACCTGTCAGATCCAGAATATAATATAGTGTGTGTAGTTTATCCATTTGTTAAGGTGAGTCGAGCCAGGACAGAGCCGCGCTAATCATGGCCTGTAATCCGGTTTTTAAAGTAGACGTTGTGCAAGATAATCTGCGGCAATCCTGGAGGTACGGAATTCCTGCATGGATAGTTCGGGATGCCGATGGATGTCTTTATAAACTTCTTCCAGTTCGGGGAGCAGTTTCTCAATCGCGTTTTCCATTTTCTTGTTGAGTGCCTGAATTTTAGCAATTTCCATGATATTTTTGTTCTGCTCCGCAATAAAGTTACCATTATTTCTAAGAAAAACCTCCCGGCTGACTGGCGGGAGGTTTTGTATGATCCGGGACTATTTTTTAACTGGTGGGTTTGGGCGCCCAGCGATCGTAGGGCGTCATGTCGAAATTATTTACTTCATCCATACTCAGGCCAAGCGCGGCGGCTACTCCTTCTCCGTATTCCGGATCGGCCTTATAACAGTTTCTGATATGGCGGATCTGGATAAATTTTTCCGCCCCTCCAACCTGTGCGGCGGTGTTTTTAAATAATAGTCCGTCTTTTCCATCGGCCTTGATAATACGGAACAGATTGCCGGGCTGGGTATAGTAATCTTCATCGTCGTCGCGGAAATAATAGGCATAGGCCGCACCTTCTAATTCGAGGGGTGGTTCCTGGGTATGCTTTTGTTCCTGCCATTCGCCGTAGCTGTTGGGTTCGTAGTGAAGGGTTCCGCCGTAATTACCATCTACACGCATCGCACCATCCCGATGATAAGCATGGTAGGGGCACCGGGGTTTGTTCACCGGTATCTGGAAATGGTTTACGCCCAGCCTATACCGTTGTGCATCGCCATAAGAAAACAGTCGGCCCTGTAACATTTTATCGGGCGAAAATCCGATGCCGGGAACAATATTGGTAGGGTTAAAAGCTGCCTGCTCCACGTCCTGGAAATAGTTCTCAGGATTTTTGTTCAGTTCGAATTCACCTACAGGAATCAATGGAAAATCTTTTTTCGACCATACTTTCGTCAGATCGAAGGGATGAAAGCGGTAGGTTTTGGCTTCTTCTTCTGTCATGATTTGTACGGAAAGTTTCCATTTGGGAAAATCGCCTCTTTCAATGGCGTCAAACAAATCCCTTTGTGATGACTCGCGGTCTGAACCTATCAAGTTGGCCGCTTCTTCATCAGACAGGTTTTCGATTCCCTGCTGCGTAACGAAGTGGAATTTTACCCAGTGGCGTATATTGTCTTTATTAATAAAACTGTAGGTATGACTTCCGAATCCGTGCATGTGTCGATAGCCTTTGGGAATGCCCCGGTCGCTCATTACAATGGTAACCTGGTGTAAAGATTCGGGTAATAAGGTCCAGAAATCCCAGTTATTATTAGCGCTTCTCAGGTTGGTTTTCGGGTCGCGCTTTACGGCGTGGTTAAGGTCGGGAAATTTCAGAGGGTCGCGAAAGAAGAATACCGGCGTGTTATTGCCTACCAGGTCCCATATTCCCTCATCTGTATAAAATTTCAAAGCAAAGCCCCGTATATCGCGTTCGGCATCGGCGGCTCCCCTTTCTCCCGCAACAGTAGAAAAGCGGGCAAACATTTCTGTTTTTTTCCCAATTTCGCTAAAAATATTTGCTTTGGTATAGGAGGTGATATCGTGGGTAACGGTAAAGGTTCCGAATGCGCCCGAACCTTTGGCATGCATGCGGCGCTCGGGAATCACTTCCCGATCGAAATTGGCCATTTTTTCAAGGAACCAAAAATCCTGCATTAATAAGGGGCCCCGGGGTCCGGCGGTTTGCACATTCTGATTATCAGGAACAGGCGCGCCTGTCTGTCTCGTGAGCTTTGATTTATTTTCTTCCATGATTCTTTGTTTTAACTTTTGAATTTACGAAAAATAGTTGAAAGACCGGCAGGCGGAGTATAAAAGAAGAGAAAGAATATAACTGTCTGAAGGTTACCAAAATATAAAGTGGCTGCGGTGGCTGTATCCCGGGTGGTATTCCACCATTTAATAATGCTTTAACAAAAAGGAAATTCAGGTTGGTACGGCCTTTGCAAAATACAACTGAAAATCTTTTAATCAAAAAACGTATTCTTATGAAATTAATTTTTAGAATGTTAGCGATGGGTTTGGTTGTTTCTTTGCTTTTTACAGCTTGTAGTAAAGACGATGACCCTACGGATAATAACTTTTTTATTGGTACTTATAACGGAACTATCTCCTACGCCGGCGATGGCGACGATGTTACCAGTACCGGCGGTACGGTTACGGTGGTGAAAGCAGGGTCGGATACCCGGTACAGCTTTAAGTTCTCTAACGGGATTCCCGATATAAATAATGTGGAATTCGAGAAAAAAGGAGATAATATATTGGTTAATATGGGCGGTGAAGAGGGCGTTAATTTTATACGCTTAGATGCACATAACCTGGATATGTTGTATATAAAAGATGGTAATACCTGGACAGCCGACTGTACACGATAAACAGGGTTAGCGGCAATACATCGTTACCCGGTTAGGTGATTATCTTGATTATTTTAAAGGAGAAGTTGTCGCATTATATATGAACAATTTCTCCTTTTTATGGATCTGTCAGGCAAAAGATGCTACTTGAAATAGACTTTTACCCTCCGGCTCTTCGCAAAAGGCGGCTTAAAGGATGGGATGCGCCTTAAATTCTTTTTCGCGGTCGAAGAGATACCGATAAGTAGTAAGGATACGGCTGCGGTGCGTGCCCAGCGATTCGGCCACATTGATCATTTTTGGATTGAACTCGCCGATCCATTGCATTTCGTATTTGTCGTAAATGGGCTGGCCAATAATATATTTTCCGTCTGCTATTCTTAGGTTCTGGATCAACCGGCAACCTTCTATAATCATATAGGCATCTGCACCCCGGCCCTGGAATTCGGGTACGATTCCAAATACAAGACCCACAAATTTGTTGCAGGGTTTTGTTTTTTTATACCAGAGAAACCTGAGCTTATCGATTAGCCCGAATTTACCGTGCAGGTATTTGAACCATTGGTTCAGATCGGGGAGATTTACCCATATACCAATGGGTTCTTTTTTATAATAGATGACCCAGTTAATCCTTTCGTCCATTACCGCTTTCATTGAACGAAACATTTTTAAAACGGTTCTTTCATCTAATTGTTTCATGCCTCCATGTCCTGCCCAGGCTTTGTTATAAACCGTGGTGAAGTCTTTGGCATATTTTTCGAGTTTGTTTTTTTTGATATTGTCTGAAGAGAAATCGGGGTCTTTCGAGAGTATTGCATGGCGCTCATAAAATTTTTCCTGAATGCGGTTTTTAACATCCAGTGCAAAACAGATCTGATTAAAGAAAGGCTGAAACCCGTAATTTTCGAGTAGAGCTTTGTAATAGGGTTGGTTATAGTTCATGCGGTAAAGTGGCGGTTCATAGCCCTGGGTAAGCAAGCCCCACCA
Organism: Paraniabella yanshanensis; assembly: GCA_040393015.1. Lineage (GTDB taxonomy): Bacteria > Bacteroidota > Bacteroidia > Chitinophagales > Chitinophagaceae > Niabella > Niabella yanshanensis_A. Next base: position 22,292 of record JBEBUZ010000046.1, on the reverse strand, counting down.
GGTGTCCCGTTCCCCAAAATTTATAGGGCCATCCATGGCCGTCATACCTTTTTCCTCCAGCCATTCTTTTGCTGTTTCCAATAGCATATTAGCCGCATCCTGGTTGTTAATGCAGTCGAAGAAACCCATACCGCCCACGGGTCCCTCATCGCCTTTTGTTTTGTATTTTTTATTGACAAAGGCGGCGATGCGGCCCAAGAGTTTGCCTTGTTCGTCTTTCAGTATCCAGCGCATAGCTTGTCCGAAGCGAAAGGCTTTATTGATGTTCTTATCGAAAACCTGGTTTACATCTTTATCCAATGGTCGGATATAATTGGGGTCGCTCTGATTGATTAATACGTTTACCCGTATAAATTCCCTGGCTAGTTCGGGTGTTGTAATGGCTATTATCTGCATAACAGCGCTAAGTTATTCCTTCTGCGTTGGATTTTTACAAGAAGGGTATCTGCATTTTTTCCACTTTCTAAAAAATGGGGTCAATTAACCTCGCCACGGGGTCGGATTGGGACGAAGGATTAGGGCAGGTTGTATTCAAATCGGCCCTGTCGGGCTCCATCGGCGGCCTCCAGGTAAAAAACAGGCTGGAATTCGGCATCAGTTGAGTGCGCCAAATTTTGTTGAGCGGCGGTTAATTCTCCGGGATTGCCGCCATGCTGTCTTTTTTAGGTTGGGCGTAGAGCGCTTCGTTTGCTTTTGCCAGGGAGTCTTTCTTTTTCTGCGCTTTGAGTTTGGCCAGGTCCTTTGCCTTTTGGATACTGTCTTTAACGGCTTTCTGCCGGCTATAGCTCGTGCCCACGCTGTTCAGGAACATTTTCCGGGCGATTACCGCATCGTGCCCATAAATGTCTTCCCTGAAATTTAAAACGCTGCTATCGTTTACCCAGGCGGTGAAATAGGTAATTAGTACCGGCACCGGTTTTTTCACGCCCACGTATTTTTCCTTGTAGGTGTGCATCAGGCTGTCGATCTTTTTTTTACTATATTTTACGGTATCATTCAGCAGGTAATGCGCCAGTTTGGCCGGCTCTTTTAGCCGGATGCAGCCATGGCTATAGCTTCTTTTGTCTTTGTTAAAGAGGCTTTTGGCAGGTGAGTCGTGAAAATAAATATTGTAGCTGTTGGGAAACAGAAATTTCACCAGCCCCAGCGAGTTCCAGGGACCGGGTTTTTGCCGCACCTGTCCCTTCACTATTTCCATGTGATTGCGGGCCAGGTAGGCGGGGGAGGGTTTCCCGTTCATTTCGTTTTTTACAATACTGGGTGGTACGTTCCAGTAGGGACTGAACACAACATAGCTCAACCGGCCGGTGAAAATGGTGGTATTATTTCCTTCTTTTCCTACCACTACATCCATATCCCAGGCAGGCTGCCCCCGCTCGTACACGTGCAGTTTAAATTCGGGAATATTTACCATAATGGAGCGACCCGAATCGCGGGTATTGCCGGGCAGCCAGCGCATCCGTTCCATGTTAATGAGGATTTGTTGTATCCGTTCATCTACCGGTATATTTACATCCTTTAAAAAGGTTTTTCCGGCAGTGCCATCGGGTTTATACCCATAGGTTTTTTTGAGGGCGTTTACCGCATTAGCCAGTTCGGTATCGTAGGTATTGTCCAGTATGCTGTCGGGGGCTTCCAGGAAACCTTCGGCTTTCAGCCTTTTTTTCAATGCTTTCACCGCCGGATCGGTATAGCCTTTTTTCATCACTTCCACTTTACTGTGAACCGGCAACCAGCCTCCTTTTTCTTTTATCTGTTTGTATTTTAAGAGTCTTTCTTTCAGTCGCAGGTACTGGGGGTTGTGTGGTGCATACTCATCGGCATACTGACCATTGCCTGCTAACAGGGAATCGAGCAATGCTTCCAGGGTTAGCTTTTTTTTGGGGATATACCATTCGAGAGATTTGATCTCAAACCGGGGGTCATTGGCATAAGCATGATCGTAATAGGTATAAAAATACCGGGTGAGTAATAATTCGAGGTTTTGGTAAAGAGAGTCGTTTTTGGGGGTAATTTTCGATGCCTGGATCAGTTTTTCCATTTTAGCCGTGAGCCAGCTATGGTAAACCGATGAATCGCGTGAATAATTGAGGTAGTTTTTCAGCAGATTCCAGAAAGAAACGGTATGTTCCGGCAATCCTTCCTTAGAGAACCAGGCATACTGGTAATTCCGGCTATTGTAGAAGCTTTTGATGCGGTTGGACAGGGTATCGCCCGGTTGGATGGCTTCTACGATCTGCCTTACAAGGCTGCTGTCGATAAACAGCGAGTTAAAGGAATTGGTGGTATCAATGGTAATATCCACCACGGTCACCGGCTTTTCTTCCTTAATAATCCGTTTTTCTGTATCCTGCGCATCTCCCAGCCAACAGGAGCTTATAGCCATCACCATGCCGGCCAGCAGCAGAATTTTGTTATTGTTCATAAGTAGGGTTAAGATAGTCGATGGTGCAAAAATAATTGTATCGGGGAAGTTTCAGATACGGATTTGTTTTTATTTGTTTGTGAATAATATTGTAGGGTAGCTGTGCAATAATACGCGTAGAAACCTTACTTTTGCAGCCACAAAATATCCACATCTCAATAATATGGCAAAAGTTGGTAAAATCAAACAAGTTATCGGAGCTGTAATTGACGTTCAGTTTGACGATTCGCTCCCTGAAATTTACAATGCGCTGGAACTAACCAGGGAGAACGGCGATAAGCTGATACTGGAAGTTCAGCAGCATTTGGGAGAAGATAGTGTGCGTACCATTGCGATGGACGGAACCGAGGGCCTGGTAAGGGGTACCGAAGTGCGTGATACCGGCAAGGCAATTACCATGCCTGTGGGCGAGTCCATTAAGGGCCGTCTTTTCAATGTAACCGGCGATGCTATTGACGGGTTACCCCAGGTTTCCAAGGAAAACGGACGTCCTATTCACGCCATGCCGCCCGCTTTCGAAAACCTCAGTACGGCTTCGGAAGTACTGTTCACAGGTATTAAAGTAATTGACCTTATTGAGCCTTATGCAAAAGGCGGTAAGATCGGGTTATTTGGGGGTGCCGGTGTGGGCAAAACTGTATTGATCCAGGAGTTGATCAACAATATTGCCAAGGGCCACGGTGGTTTGTCGGTATTTGCCGGAGTGGGAGAGCGTACGCGTGAGGGGAACGACCTGATGCGTGAGATGATCGAGGCGGGTATCATGAAATATGGCGAAGATTTTAAACATAGTATGGAAGAAGGCGGCTGGGATTTGAGCAAGGTAAAAGCCGAAGAGCTGGCTGAATCCAAGGCGACTTTCGTATTCGGACAGATGAATGAACCCCCCGGGGCACGTGCCCGTGTGGCGCTGAGCGGTTTAACCATTGCCGAGTATTTCCGCGATGGGGATGGCGAAGGCAAGGGAAGGGATATTCTTTTCTTTGTCGACAATATATTCCGTTTTACCCAGGCGGGTTCCGAGGTGTCGGCCCTGTTAGGTCGTATGCCTTCGGCGGTGGGTTATCAGCCTACGCTGGCCACTGAAATGGGATTGATGCAGGAGCGTATTACTTCTACCAAGAATGGTTCTATTACCTCTGTACAGGCGGTATATGTACCTGCGGATGACCTTACCGACCCCGCACCGGCCACTACTTTTGCTCACCTGGATGCTACTACTGTACTGAGCCGTAAGATCGCCGACTTAGGTATTTACCCGGCGGTGGATCCCCTGGATTCTACTTCCAGGATCCTGATGCCTTCGGTAGTGGGCGATGCGCATTACGAATGTGCCAACAAGGTAAAACTGATCCTGCAGCGTTATAAGGAATTGCAGGATATTATTGCGATCCTGGGTATGGATGAACTGAGCGATGAGGATAAGATGACCGTATCGCGGGCAAGAAAGGTGCAGCGTTTCCTTTCTCAGCCTTTCCATGTGGCGGAAGCTTTTACCGGTTTGAAAGGAGTGTTGGTGCCGATTGATGAAACGATTCGTGGTTTTAATATGATCATGGACGGCGAGGTGGATGAATATCCGGAAGCAGCTTTCAACCTGGTGGGTACTATTGATGATGCCATTGAGAAGGGCAAGAAATTGCTGGCAAGCGCAAATTAATAGGTTGAACAATTATAAAGAGCATGAAATTAGATATATTAACTCCCGAGGGTAGTATTTATAGTGGTGAGGCTTACGGTGTGCAGATGCCCGGTGTAACCGGATCGTTTGAGGTGCTGGATAAGCATGCTCCCCTGATTGCTGCGTTGAGCAGTGGCAAATTAAAGGTTTTGCAGGGCGGCCTTAATGGCACATCCGGTTTTTATGAAATTCAGGGTGGTTTTGCCGAAGTGCTGGATAATAATGTGACGGTATTGGTAGAGGGCGCCCGGAAGCTGTAGGGTTAGCGATTTAAAAATTTGTTTAGAAGCCGGTTGATTTTTCAGCCGGCTTTTTTGGCTGTATCCTACCCGTTTTTCTTTAATTGGCAGTAGTGTTTTTCTACCTATTAAATACCGAATTTAAAAATTCAATACCTTCATTCAGTGCTGTTAAACCTTCGGCATTTTGTTCCGTGTTTTTAAAAAACTGAATAAAGCCGTGATATTGTTTGTTATATACCCGAACTTCTGATTGTACTCCCGCTTGTAGCAAAGCCTTGTTATAAAGAATATTTTCGTCTAACAAAGGGTCGAGTTCTCCGACCTGAATAAAGGCAGGGGGAAGATTTTCGTGTTTACCGCTCAATGGGGCAATATATGGTAAATTTGAACCTGCTCCTTCAGGAATATATGCCTTTATGCTGTTAATAAATACATCTTCAGAGGGGAAGTTCGTTTTGCCTAATGCTTTCCACGATGCTGTATTCATTTCTAAACTTGCTGCATATAAATAAATTAGCCATTGTCCTACAATTTGAAGACCTTTTTTATCCCTTGCCATCATAGTGGCAACTGTAGCAAAATTAGCTCCTGCACTGTCTCCGCAAACCGCAATTTTATTTGCATCAACTCCTGTTTCAGTAGCGTTGTCTGAAATCCATTCTATTGCTGTATAGAAATCGTTTAATCCTGTCGGGAAAGGATGTTCAGGGGCTAAACGGTAACCAACATAGGCAACCATTGCTTGAGTACCATTGGCAACAGTATGTGCTAAAACATTATGTGTTTCCATATCTCCTGCAACAAAACACCCTCCGTGGGCAAAAACAACCATAGGTAATGGCTTTGTGTCTGTATGTTTGGGGATATATAAATTCACAGGTATTTTATATTCAGCATCTTTTGTTGGAATATAAATAGTTTTTATTTCGCATTCAAAATCTGCCTTACCCGCCGAAGGTGTCATAGAACTATAAGAAGTCCTAAGCTCTTTTGCGAATGTCAATTCTTTACTCATTTTGATGAACATCTGATGTGCTAATTTTCTTGCCTTTCAGGCAAAACGAAAACAGGCAGTAAGATTACTATTCGTCATTTCGTTTCAATTACTTTTTGTTCATTTATACTCAATAAAAAGTCAGTAATTCTTTGCGTTTCGTTAATTGAAAATATCGGTTTAAAATAGTTTATATATCCAAGAAGTTCATTTAAAGTTAAGACTTTTACGTACTGAAACTCCTCTTTAGGTTTTGTATTTATCATTACAATAAGGTTTCTGATTGATATTTTTTTCCGCCATGGCAGGTGTTATCACCTGCTACAATGCGCGGTGGCCATATAAAACAAAGACCAAGTGAATCAGGGGGTTAAGAATTACGTTTTTTCGATTGATGGCGGACAAGCTGAAGGCTGAAGGCCGAAAGCTTAAAGCTGGACAAGGCTTTGCGCCTTCTGCCTCGGAGGGCAGCCTGCAAACTTCCACGCGACACGCGCGGCATTTTTTATTTTTTCCTCTAAATAATAAAGCTGGCCACAGATGCACAGATGAACAGGCATGCGGGCAGGCCATATTCGCAACTGGTTATAATTATGCTGTTGAACCAATCCCGAAGCGGTTGAATAGGGTCGCTTCCCCGATAAGACTGGTATAATACTGTGGCATGCTTCTATTAAAGATAGCAGGTGATAACAACTGCCAGGGCTGCAATCTAACCGAATTTTGGGTGGGAATGATACGGATTATACAATCGTACGATAGTTGAATTGAAATTACTGGCAGTTTTTATTTCGATTCAAAATTGATTGTTTTTTTTAAACCTCATTCAAATGAGTCGAAAAAATTTACGAAAACATTGTAGTTGTTTTTTTGTTTATTTTCTATATTTTTCGGTTTCTTTGATCGAAAAATGCCTAAGGTTAATCTGAAAGAATTGGCGACCCAGCTCGGAGTTTCGATTTCTACTGTCTCCAAAGCATTGAAAGACAGTTACGAAATCAGCGCCGAAACCAAGAAAAAAGTAAAAGAGGTAGCCGAAAAAATGGGCTATCGAACGAATCCCTATGCGGGCCATCTTCATAGCAACAGAAGTAAAACGATCGCTGTTATTGTACCCGAGATAACCAATAATTTCTTTATCCAGGTGATCAGCGGCGCTCAATTTATTGCTCATGAAAAAGACTATCATATTCTCATTTATGTTACAGATGACAATTGTAAAAAGGAAGAAGCCATACTCCGGTATTTACAAAATGGGCGCGTAGACGGCGTACTCATGTCCTTGTCATCCACTACAAAAAAATCAGACCATATCAGCGAGCTGATCCAGTTTAATATACCGGTCGTGTTTTTCGATAGAATTTGCCATGAAATTGAAACCGCCAAAATTATAACGGATGATTTTGCCAGTGGATTTAATGCGACCGAACACCTGATTCAAAATGGATGCAGGGAAATTGCCTACCTGTCCATCTCTGAAACCTTGTCTATCGATAACAAAAGAAAACAGGGCTATCTCGAAGCTTTGAGCAAATATGATATTCCGGTAAAAGAATCGCTTATTATAAAATGTAATAACGATGAGAGAAATGATTACAAAAAAATTTTTCAATTGCTGCAAGGTGAGCAAAGGCCGGATGGGTTGTTTGCTTCTGTTGAGAAACTCGCCTTAACTGCCTATAAGATCTGCCATGAACTTAAAATCAAAATACCTGAAATGGTAAAGATTATTTGCTTTTCAAATCTTCGTACCGCCTCTTTGTTAAATCCCTCTTTAACCACCATTACCCAGCCCGCATTTGAAATGGGCAGAGAGGCGGCTGCAGTACTTTTCAAATATCTGGGTCGAAAACACGCGCAGATTCATAACGAGAATATTGTAATTAAATCGGAATTGATTATAAGGGACTCAACGAGAGGGTAGGTTGCCGGTTATTCCCATATCCCATTTGTAGAGCTACAAAACAAAAAAGATCCATTCCTTATAAAAAACTCACTTATAAACATTCGTCTGCCAGGTATAAAATAGATTCATAGTTCTTTTTCACTGCTTCGCTCATGGCTATTTCGCAGGTTTTGGTGGAGGAATAATAGCCATCGTAAGTGCTTTGTGCTACTTCGGTTGCCTCGGCCTGTGTGGCCGATGCTGTGAGTTCGGGAAAGAGAAAGCCCCTGTCACCGGCCATGCCACAGCATCCTGCATTGAGCGGAACGGTTACCTGGTTTGCAAAGGCTTTGGCGACGGCGGTAAACTTATGCCCGGTGCCCAATTTTTCGAGGGCGCAAACCGGATGCAATACAATTTTTTCTTTTTTGGATCGGACAGTCGCGAGGGCTAACACATGGTCATGCAGATAATCCACACTGTCGATCAACTGTAACTGATCGTAGCGTTGCTGGTTCTCGCTGGTGAGCGCCGGCCGCAGGTGGTGGAGGGTATAAGTGCAGGAGCTTACATCCATTACCACGGGGTATTTCCCTTGTTCCGAATCGGACCAAAGATGCTCTACTATTTTATTGGCCGTGTGGCGGTAGGCCGGGTAAAATCCTTTAGAGGAGAAGATTTGTCCGCAACAGGTACCCATCGCATCGCGGATCACTTTTACGTTGATTCCGGCTTTTTCGGAAACACTCAAAAAAGTTTCCATAAGGTTCTTCTTGCCATCCACTCCTCTTCCCATTACCCGCGAAATACAGGCGGGAAAATACAGGATGGTTTGTGTGGCCCCGGGCAGGGAAGGGTGTTGGCGAAGAATGGAATTGTCGGGAGCTTTACCCAAATGAGCCGACCAGAGAGGCATGGCCGGAATAATTTTTTTCAAAGCTTTTGTAATACGCGGCATGGATTGTTTGCCGGCCAGGCTGTTGAGCCCGCTGCCTGCTGCCAACGCCAGCCTCACCATTTTTTCAACCCCTTTAAAATTCCGGGCTACCCATAAAGCCAGCCGGTTTCCCCTTTCCGAATGATTCTCCCTTCTCAGTCTTTTTACCAGATCACCGGTATTAATATCTACCGGGCAGGCCGTGGCGCATAGCCCATCCAGGGCACAGGTTTCCAAAACATCATAATCAAACTCTTTCAGCAATTGCCGGTAGGTGGAGGTATCGGTTTCTTTGTATTGCTGTAGGGCCCGGCGGGCAACAATGCGTCGCCGGGGTGTGGCGGTAAGGTCGCGGCTGGGGCAGCGGTGTTCGCAGTACCCGCACTCAATACATCGGTCTACCTCTTCTTCTACCGAGGGAAGGGGTTTGAGATTTTTGATGTGAGCGTCCTTATCCGGATTGATAATTACGCCGGGATTAAGCAGGTTATGCGGGTCGGCTATCTCTTTTATGCGCTTCATAATGGCATAGGCTTCGCCGCCCCATTCTGTTTCCACAAAGGGCGCCATATTACGACCTGTTCCGTGTTCGGCCTTTAATGCCCCCTGGTATTTATGAACCACCAGTTCCACCACTTCGTTCATGAAGGCATGGTATCTTTCCACTTCCGCTTCGCCGTCGAAAGCCTGGGTTACCACGAAATGAATATTGCCATCTTTGGCATGACCGAAAATAATGGCATTATCGTAACCGAATTTTTTAAACAACACCTGCAGGTCGAGGATGGCGTCTCCGAGGCGGGGAATGGGGAAGGCTATGTCTTCCAGTATGACAGTGGTTCCGCTGGCTCTTACCGCACCTACTGCCGGAAACAATCCCTTGCGCACCTTCCAGTAAAACTCTCGCTGAACAGCATCTTTTGTAAACTGCGGCTGGTTGAGCAGGGATAGCGAACCCATGTTTTTAGCAAAATCTTCCACCCTTGCATCAAGCAGTGCCTCTTCTTTTTCCTGGAACTCTACCAGTAACGCCGCTGTTGGTTCCGGCAGGGTTTTAATGAAGGGATCCATGCCTTTCATGTTTTCCACCGATCGCAGGGAGGCCCGGTCCATCAGCTCCACCATTTCTGCCCCCGCGGCAATCAGAGGTTCTATAGCCTGGCAAGCCGCATAAATATCGGTGAAATACAAAAGGGCGGTAGATTTGTAAGGGTGATCCGGTACGGTTTGCAGCACGGCTTCGGCGATAAAAGCCAGCGTACCTTCGGCTCCAATCAGCAAATGAGCGAAAATATCCAGCGGATGCTCATAATCTGCCAGGGCGTTAAGGGAATAGCCTACGGTGTTTTTGGTTTGGTATTTTGCGCGGATCTTATTTAAAAGTCCGGGACTTTGGTGCAGTTCCTCGCGCAGCCGGGTTAATTCGTTTGCTAATAATTTATCTTCTTCTACAAACCGGTCATAATCTCCCGTAATCTCTGTCGAATATCGGTTCCCGTTGGGCAATATAAAACGGATGTATTTTGCTGTGTGGTAGGAGTTGAGTTTAACGCCGCAACACATACCGCTGGCATTATTGGAAAGAATACCACCCATCATGGCGGCAGATATGCTGGAGGGGTCGGGTCCGATTTTGCAGGAATATCTTTTGAGATAGGCGTTAACCATTGCACCGGTAATACCGGGTTGCACCCTTACCTCTGCGCCCTCTTTTTCAATGCTGGTTTTTTTCCAGAACTGACTCAGGTCGGCAAGAATACCATCGGTAATACATTGCCCCGAAAGGCTGCTGCCACCGGCCCGAAAAACCAGGGGTATTTTATATTGGTGAGAAAAACTAAATAATTGGATAATCTCGTCTTCGTTTGCCGGCAATACGACCGCCTGCGGTATTAATTGGTAAAAGCCTGCATCGGAGGCATAAGTGATCCGGTCGATAAGTTTTGTTTTTATCCTGTTCTCCGGCAATATATTTCTCAGCAATCTTTGAATTTCCATGTTTATCCTTAGTCGATATTTCCTGCAATAGCAATTGCCCAAAGGTAAGTTATCGCTGGTAAAATTGTTTCCTTAAAAAATTCGTGAAGCAGGGAGGCTGGCTTGCCGTATAGAACTGATTTGTCATTCACCTGAATAAGTGAGTAATCTTTATGTGATTTGTTTGAATAAAAGCAATAACTTTATAGTTCTGGTTACCAACTACCTAAAAATTCTATAGCATGGCAATTTTAGACCGCGTAAAGGGAATTATTCTCGCCCCCGCAAAAGAATGGGATATTATTTTGTCCGAAACGCCCGACAGTGCAAAAATAATAACCGGTTACGTGGTGCCGCTGGCGCTTCTCTCCGCCGCCGCCTCGTTTATTGGTTATGGATTGATTGGGGTTAATACCGGTTTCTTCAAAATGGCCGGCGTTAGCTGGGGGCTTTATTATGCCCTGAGTGTATTTATTTCGGCTATTCTCAGCGTTTTTATAGGGGCATTGATTGTAGACGCCCTGGCGCCGAGTTTTTCCTCCGAAAAAAATATGCCCCGCTCTGTGCAGCTAATGGCCTATTCCAATACGCCCGGCCTCATTGGTGGTTTGTTAGCCATCATCCCTGCTTTGTCTTTTATTGGCGCTTTGTTTTCGTTATATGGCCTCTACCTCTTATACCTGGGTTTGCCCAGGCTTAAGAACACGCCTGCTGATAAACAAACAGGGTATTTTGTAGCCGCATTAATTGTATCGATTGTTGTGTACCTGGTGCTGGGCGCTATTATGAGCAGGGTATTGATGCCGGTATTCGGGCTCTCCATGAGTTTTGGCGAGATGCCTTCTATCAATATTCGTTAGCGTCTACAATTCTTCCCTGAGGTAAAATCCCGTATAACTCTCCTTACAAAGGATCAGTTCTTCGGGGGCTCCTTCAAATAAAATCTTACCGCCGCCATCGCCCCCTTCCGGGCCGATATCTATAATATGGTCGGCTACTTTTATTACATCCATATTATGTTCTATAATAAGCACGGTATTGCCTCTGTCGGTGAGTTTATTTAATACGCGTAATAAATGCCTGATATCCTCAAAATGCAGGCCGGTAGTAGGTTCATCGAGGATATAAAAAGTTTTACCCGTATCTTTTTTAGAGAGTTCGGTGCTTAATTTTACCCGCTGCGCCTCTCCGCCGCTAAGTGTTACGGCGCTTTGGCCCAGTGTAATATAGCCCAGCCCTACATCCTGCAATGTTTTTATTTTCCGGTAAATATTGGGAACGGCCTGGAAAAATTCTACCGCTTCATCTACCGTCATATTCAGTACATCCGAAATGGATTTTCCCTTATAGCGTATTTCCAGTGTTTCCCGGTTATATCTTTTGCCGTTGCATTTTTCGCAGGGCACATATACATCCGGCAAAAAATTCATTTCTATCACGCGCATACCACCGCCTTCACATACCTCGCAGCGACCGGTTTTTACATTAAAAGAAAAACGCCCTGCATTATAGCCCCGTATTTTAGCTTCGGGTACGGCGGCAAAAAGCGTTCTGATATCCGTAAAAAATCCGCAGTAGGTGGCGGGGTTACTGCGTGGGGTGCGGCCGATGGGCGACTGGTCTATCTCTACCACTTTATCGATATGTTCCAGTCCTTTTACAGATTTATGAGGCATAGCCTGCATCCTGCTGGCAGGAAAGCAGTGATTGCTTAGTATGGGATACAGGGTTTCATTAATAAGTGTTGATTTTCCACTACCGCTTACCCCGGTTACGAGGATCATTTTTCCAAGCGGAAATTTGACTGAAACATTCTGTAAATTATTTCCGGTTACGCCTTTTAGTTCTATGAATTTACCATTGCCTTTTCTTCTTTCTTCGGGTGTTTCAATTTTTAAGTGCCCGTTGAGGTAACCTGCCGTAATAGTGTCTAATTTCAGAATTTGCCGGGGTGTTCCCTGTGCTACGATACGCCCGCCGTGGTGTCCGGCCTTAGGGCCGATATCGATAAGATAATCGGCGGCCAGCATGATATCTTTATCGTGTTCCACTACCAGCACGCTATTGCCGATATCGCGCAGGTTGCGAAGGGAACTGATCAGCCGGTGATTATCTCTCTGGTGCAGGCCTATAGAGGGCTCATCGAGGATATAGGTAATGCCCTGCAACTGCGAACCGATTTGCGTAGCCAGCCGGATGCGTTGAGATTCCCCTCCGCTCAAACTGCGGCTGGGCCGGTTCAAAGAAAGATAGGTTAAGCCCACGTCCAACAGGAAACCCAAACGCTCTCTTATTTCTTTCAGTATATCTTTTGCAATGGCGTTCTGCTTCTTGCTAAGCCTTAATTCCAGGCCATCCAGCCAGGCAGCCAGGTTATCGAGGTTTAAATTGCTCAGCCAGGCTATATTTTGATTGTCTATTTTAAACCAAAGACTTTCTTTTCTTAAACGCTCTCCTTTGCAGGAAGGGCAGGTTTGCAGTTCCATGAATTTTTCCACCCAGTCTCTGAGACTTTCGTTGCTGTTGGCAGAGAGATACCAGCGTTTCAGCATAGGGATAATGCCCTCGTAACTGCCGGAATAATAAACGGGAATCGATTCGTCCGTACCGTCGAGATCGAGGGTACGAAGGGCATTTCCGTCCCCGTACAGCAGCAAATCCATCTGTTCGGGGGTGAGGTCGTTTATGGGTTTCGAAAGACTGATCTTATGCTTTCTGGCAAAGGCTTCTACCTGCTGGTACACGCTGGCCGATCTTTCTTCGCCCAGGGGAACAATGCCCCCTTCTTTTACGCTTTTGGAAGTGTCGGCCAGTATGGTGCTCATATTGATTACCGAACTAACCCCCAGTCCCCGGCAGTGCGGACAGGATCCGTAAGGGGAGTTAAAGGAAAATGCATTGGGCGAAGGTTCTTCGTAACTGATGCCTGTATCTTCGCACATGAGCATCTTGGAATAGGAGGTTCCTCCGTCTTCCGGGGAGAACGGGCTTACAAAAATCAGGTCCTTTCCCAGCTTCAGCGCCTGCTGTACGCTCTGGCTGAGGCGGGCTTTTAAATCGTCGGTAACCTGCATCCGGTCCACTACCAACTCTATATCGTGAACCTTATAGCGATCTACCTGCATTTTAGCGGTAATATCTTTTATCTCGCCGTCTATCCTTACTTTCAGGTAGCCCTTCTTCCTTACGTCTTCGAACAGTTCGCGGTAATGTCCTTTTCGTCCGCGGACCAATGGGGCCAGGATATTGATTTTCTGATCATAAAATCGTTCAAAAATATTTTCAACAATTTCTTCTTCGCTCCATTTTACCATTTTTTTTCCGGTGTTATAGGAGTAAGCCTCGCCCACTCTGGCAAATAAGAGCCGGAAAAAATCGTAAACCTCTGTTACTGTACCCACTGTAGAGCGAGGGTTTTTATTGGTTGTTTTTTGCTCAATGGATATAACAGGGGAGAGGCCGGTGATCTGGTCTACATCGGGTCGTTCCATATCGCCGATAAACTGCCTTGCATACGCGCCGAAGGTTTCCATATATCTCCGTTGTCCTTCGGCATAAATAGTGTCGAAGGCCAGAGAAGATTTTCCGCTGCCGCTGATACCGGTAATAACGACCAATTTATTTTTGGGAATAGCAATATCAATGTTTTTCAGATTGTGCGCCCTTGCGCCGGTAACCTGAATGGTATTTAAGTCTTTATTTTCCAATTTTTTGTATTCCTTTTTTTGAGAATCTCCTGAAAAAATTAAGAGGGATTTTAAACATAACCCGGCTCTAAAGTAAAGGTTTAATAAATGCCAATCATTTTTTGGCATAATAATTTCTATCAATCTCAGAACCGCCGCTTTTTGGAAAGAAGGTTTTGGAATACGGGCTCCGTTTTATGTAAAGGGGTTCTGAGTGGGGTCAGACTTTCCTCCGGCGATTCATTCAACAGATCACCATTAAACCTAAATAGCAGATACAATGAAACAGAACTTTTTATTAGCAGTAGTTTTTGCTTTTTGCTTTTCTTCGGCTGTCGTTGCGCAAACCTCGTATACACCCGAAGTGCCCCGTAACTACAAACCGCAGGCCCGCGAGCTTCTACCCATGCCGGCCGAATTGACCGATGAAATGATATTCCCGGTTTTAGGACAATACGAATATACTTCGGAGGAAGGCGAGTTGCTGGCCCAGGTAACCATCGTAAGGGATACTGAAAACAAAGGAATAGTATGGGTAAACGGACTGCCACAGGGGCGATTTAAAGCAGATTTGCGGGTATCTCCTGCCACTTATAAAATACCGGCTCAAAAGACATTGATTAATCAATCGGAAGAGGAACTGGCTCTGTCAGACTCGGCAGAAACTGGCGAAGCAACCAAACCGGCTTTAAGATATTCGGGTAAATCGATAAAGGAAGGCACTTTGCTGCTCGATTCCAGCTCCCAAAAACTGTATGTAAACCTGGGTACAAAGTACAATGAAAATGAACCCGCATCGGTATTTCCCGAACTGGCCGTTGAAACTAATTATGAGGAGGAAACATCAACAACCAACAGTGCCAAAACTTCAAAAAAGAAATCGGAGCCCGCAGGCACAAAATATATATTGACAAAAAAAATGGAAATGGCTTCGGCGCCGGATAACACCAGTAACAATAGCTGGTAAAAAACTTTTAGAGTTTCATTTTGGTAAAAAAAGGTTGCTGCTGAGGCAACCTTTTTAAATGGTAACCTGTCTTGGTAAAAAGAGAATTGGCATAGAAATTGTCGGATGCTGGTCGAAGTAGCTAACTATGTCAAAAGCAACTAAATAAACTTGTAAGAGTTTTTAATATTATTTTTGCAGAGAAAAATTTTAAACTAAAATACAGATCAATGAAATCAATTAAAACTACATTATTGGTAACAGCCGTAGCCGGCCTTACGCTGGCGGGATGTGAGAGCGCTACCAGAACTCAAAAGGGTGCTGCTATTGGTGCGGGAGGCGGCGCTGCCATTGGCGCTGTAATAGGAAAGGCGACCGGTAACGCAGCCATGGGTGCTGTAATAGGTGCTGCTGTGGGCGGTACAGCCGGTGCTATTATTGGTAAAAAAATGGACAAACAGGCAGAGGAGATCAAACAGGAGGTTCCGGGAGCAAAGGTGGAGCGCGTCGAAGAGGGAATTGTGGTGGAGTTTAGCAGCGCTGTTTTATTTGGTTTCGACCAGTCTAATTTAACCGCCCAGTCTCAATCTACTTTAGATGATCTTATTAAAATCCTGAACAAGTATCCCGATACTGATGTCGAAATTCAGGGGCATACCGATAATACCGGTACCGAAAAATACAATCAGGCTTTATCGGAAAGAAGGGCTTCGGTGGTATCGAATTATCTGAGCGATCATGGCATTGGCCTGCAAAGGCTGAGCACGGTAGGTTATGGTTTAAGAAATCCTAAGTATACCAATGAAACCGCCGATGGCAGGGCACAGAACCGCCGGGTAGAGTTTGTCATTACTGCCAACGAAAAAATGAAGAGCGATGCCGCTAAAGAAGCGGGTTCTAATTAAAAGTGGCGGGGGTTAAAGTAAAAGGTAGCACTATACGTTTACCTTATCTAATACATAAATTTTTAAAACATATCTTATGAAAGTAAAACAATTACTATTTGGAGGATTATTATTCGGCGCTTTTAGCCTTACCGCTTTTCAATCGGAGGCGCAGGGAAAATTTGGTGTGAATGCGGGTGTTAATTTTGCCAATATCACAGGTAAAGATGCACCCGATAACAATTCGTTGAAAACAGGTTTCCAGGCCGGTATCACTTATGATATAGGTATTGCTGATGACTTTGTGATTCAACCGGGTTTAAGCTATGTACAAAATGGTACGCAGTATGATGGTACATTTTTGGGAAAAGCCGATCCAAAGGTTTATCTGAACTACCTTCAACTTCCTGTTACTTTTCAATACCAGCCCGAACTGGGAACCGGCCGGCTTTTGCTGGGGGTTGGTCCTTATGTGGGAATGGGTATAGGGGATGTAAAACTGGAAGCCGGAAGTACTTCGATTTCCGATAGCTGGGAGAATTCTTTCATTAATAAATTTGATGCGGGAGGTAAATTACTGGCCGGCTACCAAATGGGTAATGGATTATCGTTAAACCTGAATGCTAACCTGGGTTTACTGAAACTGTCCGATGTAAATAATCCTCCAACCACCAATAACACATCCTTTGGTGTTACCGTAGGGTTTAAATTCTAAGGAATACTTTTTTTGGAAGAATGGCTGTTCTTTACCGGAACGGCCATTTTTGTTATTTTGGCCGAACAAATTATTTAAAGCAAATGAAAATCAGTTTTTGGTCGGTAGGAAAAGGGCATGAACCCTATGTAAAAAACGGTGTGGAAGATTTCTCTAAGCGCATCAATAATTATTTTAAACTGGACTGGGAAATTATTCCGCCGCTTAAAAACAGCATAAACCTAACGGTAGAGGAAATGAAAAAAGCAGAAGGAGAGATGGTATTGTCCCGGCTTCATAAAGACGATTTTTTGGTGGCTTTAGAGGAGCGGGGTGCGATGCTGAGTTCTGAAGGCCTCGCGCAGGAAATACAGAACCGCGCCAACAGTTCGGTAAAAAGACTGGTGTTTCTGATCGGTGGCGCTTATGGTTTACATGATTCGGTTCTGAAAAGAGCAGGTTTGCAGTGGAGCCTGTCTAAGCTGGTATTCCCTCATCAACTGGTAAGGCTTATTTTGGCCGAGCAGGTATATCGTGCCTGCACTATCTTAAAAAACGAAAAGTATCACCACAAGTAAGTATCGGGGGTTAAGTTTTCTTTAAATTATAGAAAGAAATTGACCGGGAGAACAGGATGGGGTTTGGGTGTTCTGATAAAAAAAATTATATTGCGGGAATTAATCATAATCAGTTGTTTGTGAAACTAGCTCCTGTTCTGTTAAAGTATCTTGCTGCCAATCAATCCCTGAATCTCCCCGGACTGGGTATTTTTCGTGCCGACGGCACCTACGATCCCGATATCGACTACAATAAAAAAGGAGTGCCACTCCCGGATATCAGTTTCGAGCAGGCAAAAATTACCGGGCTCGATGAAGAACTGGTAAACTTTGTGTCGAAGGAAACCGGTAAAATGAAGGTGCTCGCTCAATCGGATCTTATGTCGGAGCTGGACGGAGTTTTACATTTCCTGAACACCGGAAAACCCTATTATATTCCGGGTATCGGCACTTTAACAAAAAAAATGGATGGCAGCTTTGATTTCCATAAAGATAAGCACCCGGTAATAGAAAAAGAAAAAAGAAAGCCTTTGCCTGCTGCAGAAAAAATAGTAATTCCGCAAACTTATATTGACGATACTCCGAAAACGCGGAAATTTAAGCCAGCCCTTATTATTCTTACATTGTGCGTATTAGCAGTAGCTGCCACTGTGTGGTTTTACGTAAAAAACTCGGAACAATCGGCCAGGGATATTGAAGATCTGACAAGCGGGCAGGTTGCGAGCGAAATTCCTGCAGGCGATACGGCCTCTGCTTCCACCACGGTTACACCTACTGCTGTAATAGCTTCGCCCGACGGCTATAAATATGTGCTGGAAACAGCCCGGCAGCCCAGGGCTTCTAAAAGATACAATCAACTCAAAGCGCTTCAATGGCCGGTAGAAATAGAAACAGCAGATTCTGTAAATTTTAAATTGTTTATGAAGTTACCCGCCGCAAATGCCGATACCACGCGCATCAAAGATTCCTTATCCGTATTGTCGGGAAGGAAGGTGTGGATTGAGCGTTAATATTGGAAAAATGTGTTGTGCTGAAAAATATCGGTTCATTGGCCTATGGTCAATGCTTTTTTTTGTAGTAAACCTGCAGGCCCAAACTGTTGTTCCCTCCGGGTTGCGGGTCGACCTGGCATTACATACAAATAAGGTATGGAAAAACGGTTTCCCTGTTTCCCAAAACCTCGAAGAGGTGAAGCGTCAGCCGCGCGTTTTCCAGGCGCGGCGTATTGCCAGCCAAAAGCCCTGGTTTACCTGGATGATTGATGGCGAGGAGCCGGGAGCAGTAGCTTACCAGGTATTGGTAGCTTCTTCTGCAAGGCAACTTCAATCCGGAACGGGAGATGTATGGAACTCGGGCAGGGTTGCCGGCAAGGGGGTATTGCCGGTGGAGTACAATGGCAAGCCGCTTCGGCCGAATACTGTTTATTACTGGAAGGTAAGGGTATGGAACCATAAGGGAGTGGCAACCTCTTTTTCAAAGCCCTCGGCTTTTCTTACCGATAGCGTTTTAAAGCCTTATCAGCCACCACCTACACTTCTCGAAAAATCGGTTCAGCAACCCGTTTCCCATCGCGAAAGGGGAAACGGGAACCGTTTCTATGATTTTGGGAAGGACGCTTTCGGACAAATCAGCCTGATGGTGAAAGCCGATGGCGATAAGGATACCCTGCTTATTCATATAGGAGAAGCCGTGAACGAGAAGGGTGGCGTGGATCGAAAACCCCGGGGAACCATACGGTACCGGTTGGTGAAACTGCCGTTGAAAAAAGGCCAACATCGCTATCAGCCGGTTTTTGAGGCCGATAAGCGTAATACTGGTGCTAAAGCTATACGCATGCCCGAATATATTGGCGAGGTATTCCCTTTCCGCTATGTTGAAATTGAAAAGACAAGGGGCCCGGTTTCTGTTGAATCGGTTCAGCGCTATATGGTGAACGAGCTTTTTGATGAGGAGGCCGCGGTATTTGAAAGTGCCGATACGGTGTTGAATCAGATCTGGGATCTCTGCAAGTATACGATGAAGGCCACGAGCTTTACGGGGCTTTATGTGGATGGGGATCGCGAACGCATTCCTTATGAAGCCGATGCGCTGATTAACCAGCTTTCCCATTATGCTACGGATGCCGAATTTAATATGGCCAAACGAACCCTGGCTTACCTGGTGTATAATCCTACCTGGCCCACCGAGTGGTCTTTACAAAACCTGCTGATAGCCTGGTACGATTACCGGTATTCCGGCGATATAAGACTGGTGCGAATCTTATACGATCAGTTAAGACCCAAGCTCTTGTTGCCCCTGGCAAGGCCCGATGGTTTAATCAGCACGCGTACCGGTTTGCAGGACAGCGCTTTTTCGGCCTCCATCCATTACACTGCTTTCGACGGGAAGGCCGTGTTGAAGGATATTGTAGACTGGCCTCAGAAAGGAGGCTTCGGACTGCCGCCGGATGCGCCCGGTGAGGCCGACAATTTTGTTTTTACCGATTACAATTCGGTCGTAAACGCCTTTCATTACCAGGCTTTGCTTTGTATGCAGGAACTGGCAAATGCTTTAGGCAAGGAGGAGGATGCTGCATTTTTCCAATCCCGGGCAGCCAAACTTAAAAAGGCATTCCGGCTTAGTTTTATTGATCAGGTTTTGGGAATTGTGAAGGATGGTGAGGACACCGAACACAGTTCTCTCCATGCCAATATGATGGCCCTGGCTTTTGGATTGGTACCCGAACAAAATAAGGCGGCCGTTTTAGCGCATATCCGGTCAAAGGGTATGGCTTGCAGTGTGTATGGTGCGCAGTTTTTGTTAGAAGCATTGTACGACGCGGGTGAAGCCGATTATGGACTGGAATTGCTAACGGCAACCGGAAAGCGCAGTTGGTATAATATGCTGCGTACAGGATCTACGCTCACCACCGAAGCCTGGGATACCGATTATAAGAGCAACCAGGATTGGAACCATGCCTGGGGCGCCGCACCGGCCAATATTATCGTGAGCAGGCTGATGGGCCTTACTCCCTTGTCGCCGGGCTTTGAGAAGTTGAGTGTAAAGCCGAGACCCGGTTCTCTGCCCCATGCTTCTCTGCAACTGCCCACGCTCCGCGGAAGGGTAGCGGTTTCTTTTATTAAAACCGACACTTCCTTTCAAATGACAACAAGCCTTCCTGCCAATACTGGCGGCCGGATTTATTTGCCGCGCCGATCAGACGGTGACCAGGTATGGATGAACGGGAAGAGAATCGTTGTTCCCTTCGAAGGAGATTTTTGGGTTATCGGGGATGCCGCACCCGGTAAGGCCAACTGGAGGGTAGACTATACCGGTAATTTTTGATCCCACAGTTTTTGTTAATAGCCAAAATGCTGGCGGGCGAATTTTATATATTGCTGCCAATCGTATAAAAGCATATCGTGAACTCCCTCTCGTATATGGTAATGCATATACTGTGAACCGATGGGTTGGTTAAGACCCGCTGCGCCGGGCCAGTCGGCAGCTTCTATTGTTTCCCGGTCATATAATTTATAAACCGGCGAAGCATATTTCAGGGAAAGAAATTCGCCTTTGGGATCTGCCCATCTGTCTTCAACAGCACTGGCTACATATATAGGCCGGGGTGCGATTAATGAAATCAGAAGGTGTTGGTCTGCGGGTAATTCCTGCGGACGATCATTATAAGTTTTGTATTTTTCTAAGAACCAATGCGGAAAGGATGTGTTGATTATCCTGATGGTTTCCCCATAATTCCGGCGTGCCAATGAAGCGCCGCCTTCGCCCGATTCATTAGAGACAACGAGAGCAAAGCGTTGGTCCTGCGCCCCGGCCCATAAAGCTGCTTTTCCCAGCCGGGAATGTCCGGTAACAACTGTTTTCGAGGCATCCACATCAGGGTCGGTCTCCAGGTAGTCCTGTATACGGCTCAATCCCCATGCCCATGCTCCGATGGCGCCCCATTCTTCTGGTTGAATATTGAGTTCGTCTTTCAGCAGGGTGCGGATCCCCGTTTTCCAGCCCTCTGCATGGTCGGGTTCAATATCCTGGCAAAAGGCGGTGGCCACACCAAAGCCGGCATCGATAATTTCTTCCAGGGGCCAGCGACGGGATTGTTCTCCTCTTTTTACCTCAAGGATCCGGCCATCTTTTATTACCGGGTAGCGGGAGGGAAGGATCGCCGGATCTTCATCTATACTGGGATTGCTCATAAAATTGAGACCCACAAAAACAGGAGCCCGCCGGTTTTGTTTAGGAAGATAGAGAATGATATTCATGGCTGCATTGCTATCCCTGGCCGGGAAATACACTGTCACCTGTTTTCTCACTGCTTTTCCTCCCAAAGCCGATTCACTTTTTTCTGTGAGCCGGTAACGAATGTTTTTGGGCCTGGACGGCATACGGCCGTATACATGGTCTTCGAATAGGGTTAAAATTTCCGGTCGCCGACGCCGTTCCCAGTTTCTCCTGTTTTTAATTTTTTTGCCGGAGAGTGTCAGCAGCGGATCGGGTAAGTTTTCGATCTTTATTTTTGTTTCATCGTAGTTTACATTACGCCGGGATTGTGCGGATGCGGCGGAACAGGCCAGGGTGAAGCCGATCATCAGCGAAAAGGGGAGGGAGCGAACTTTTAACATTGCATATTTACATTATTACTGAATGAGGGAAAGCCCCGAGAAGTTTTCCGGTATCCATACCTGCATTTGGCCGGTGCCGCGGTTATTCCAGGTAAAATAAGGAATAGCTTTGATCGTCTTCTTTGCGGTAGAAACGGAGTGCCCGTCCCTGCCAATTACCAGAGCCGGTGCATCGAATTGAATGGTATTAACACCCCCCAGGAGGTTTGGTTCGTGTCTCACATGAAAGGAAGTGCCTGGTGCGAGGATCACTTTACTGGTGGCTTTCCCGTTGTCGGCCTCTTCCAGGCAGTACACCAGGGGGCCATATTGCAAGGCCACGCGATCGCGGTTTTGCACCACGGCAATATTGGATTTTATTTTTCTCACCTCCATCGGAAATTCCACCGATACTTCGTCCCCTTTTTTCCAGTTTCTTTTGATAGTGGCATAGCCCTCTTTAACGATGTATGGGGTTTCTTTTCCGTTTATTTTTATGACCGGCAGGTTCTTTTTTTCGGGGTTATGATAGGCATATAGGTTTCCCGGAACAGGTTGGGTGAGCCAGCCCGGTATGCGTAACCGTATTTCAAATTCGGATTTTTTTGACGGACTCAGTGTCAACTTTACATTTCCTTTCCATGGGTAGCCGGTTTCCATTTGAAGGCTCACGCTGTTTTTTCCCAGCTTTAGATTTGTTTGGCTGCCGATAAATAAATTTACCCAAATGGCTTCGGAAGAAGTAGCATAAATATAATTTCCGATGGAAGCCACCAGCCTGGCGATATT
>JBEBUZ010000045.1:0-26901 GCA_040393015.1 Paraniabella yanshanensis | reverse complement strand
GGTAAATATTTTTGATATGAGATTTGACGGTCTCCTTGTCGATAAACAATTCCGCGGCGATTTTAGTGCGACTTTTTCCATCGGCGATCCGGCCTAAAATTTCGGTTTCGCGGCGGGTAAGCGGGGTATTGCTGTTTTTTTGAAAAAACTTCATCACCTGCATGGCAATACCTGCGCTCATGGCGCCGCCGCCTTTCATTACTTCGAGGATATGATCTTTTATTCGGTTAAAGGGCGTGTTCTTGGTTAGATAGCCACAGGCTCCGTTCTTAAGAGCCGTAAAAATAAGCTCGGGTGTTTCATGAACCGTAAGCATAATAACCTGTACGCGGGGAAGCAATTTTCGGATAACGGGTATGGCGTCTACCCCCCTCATACCAGGCAGTTGAATGTCTAATAAAATCGTGTCGGGCTGTATATTAGACAAGTTTTTTAAAGCTTCTTCAACCGAGGGAAAATCGCCCGAACAAAAGAAGCTGTCGTCTTCCTGTAACAAACTTACATATCCTTTCCGGATGACTTCATCGTCTTCTATTACACAGACGTTGATAAGCGTTGCAGTATTACTAAAGAGGGTCATAAGTATCTTTTTTTAGCAGGTTTTTTCGGCTCTTTTATAGTAAAAGAAAGGCTAAAGGAACTACCCAAACCGGGAATGGAATGGATGCGGAATATGCCGTCAATTTTCTCCGCCCGGCGCCTGATATTGTTCAGCCCGTTTCCACCGCCCGTGTTTTTGTCGAATCCTATACCATTGTCCGCAAAGAAAATCGTGATGTTATTGGCGGGCTCCCTCCTGCAATCCATTACAACCTGGTTGGCCCGGGCATGCCGCATGCTATTGCTCATCAGTTCTTTAAAAATCATAACAACATGCCGGGAGTACCCGGTAGGAATCGTAATGTCGTCGCTGATATTTTCCAGGCCGGTGAAACTAAATGTTACAGGGGTGTCGCTAAAAAGATCCACACCTGTTTCCCGGAGGGTTATCAAAACATCTTTAAGATTATCGCTTTCTTTGGCCAGGGACCAGATGATTTGCCTGGTGCCGGTGTACAGGCCCAGGGCGTTGGATCTTATCTGGTTGATCAGATTTCGTTTTTCTTCATCTGCCGGGTCGGTCTTATTTTGCAGAACCTCGGCGAGCACAGAAATGCGGGTGAGCTTATTGCCCAGTTCATCGTGAAAATCCTCGGCAGTTTGTTCCCTGATTGTTTGTTGTTCCTTTTCTTTGATTTGTTTTATTTGCCATCTCCGTTTTCTTTTTTCCCGGGCATAAAGGGCTTGTATGAGCACGCCGAGACCGATGAGCGTGAATACAGCCAGAAGCGCAAACCAGAATGTTTTGTAAAAAGGGGTAACAATGGTGAAGGGATATTCATAAACGTCTGAAACTGCTCCCCTGAGGCCAATGGCTTTCACTTTAAAGACGTACTGGCCTGGCGGAAGGTTATTGTAGCTTAAAAAGGTATGTTTTTGCAGCGGCGAAAAGCCTGTATCGTATCCCTCTAAATAATGTGTGTAAAGTAAAGATGCGGGATCAGCGGGATAAATCCCCTTGAACTGGAACGAAATATTATTGTTGGCATACACTATCCGGGGATGAATGGGCAAGTGTTCCCAGGCTGATAATTGGGGTAGCCTGTTGGCTAATTTGCTGTAAGCTACTTTTTCGATCACGGTTACAGGTTTGCCATGAGTTCTCCACTGTTCTGCCGATGGGTTATAAATATATAAACCCCGTGTAGTTCCTACCCAAACCGAACCTTTGTTTTCTATAAGGGCGTTCAGATTGGTTTCGGCGCTTTCATATCCGTCGGGAATGCTGAATTGTTTTACGCTGAATTGCTTTCGTTCTTGATCGAAACTGACCTGTTGTATGCCCGAACTGGTGCCTACCCAAAGATTGCCCTGTGTATCTCTCATTACCGCAAACACATTGTTGTCTTTTAACCCGTTGCTGCTATTGCAAGAATAAATTTTGCCGGTACTTCTATCCCAAAAAAACAACCCCTCGTTCAGGCTTGCAATAACAATATACTCACGCCACTGCTCCAGGCAGGACACACTTATATCGGACAGCTCCGCCGGCCCTTTGCGGATAGTTCCATCCGGCAATAGCAGGGAAACGCCTTCTTCGTTACCCATTATCAAACTCCCTTCCGCTGTCATAAAAGAATTGATAAGGCTTTGAACGCCCGGTATTTTGTGTACTGAATCACCATTCAGCCAATAGCCGCCCTGGGCCGTGTGTACCAATATGCGGTTGTTATAAGATTTTAGGGTATACACTGAGGGCAGGAATCTCTTTTCCAGCCGTATTGAGGATATTCTGTTTCCTGTTACTTTCAGCAACTGGTTATCGAGCGTGCTGAGGTACACATTTCCTTTTTCGTCAGAGCCAAGGCAGTTTACTCCCAATTGACTAAACCGGGAATAATCTAATGCCTGAAACCTCCTTTTAACGGGATCATAGCGCACTAACCCGCCTTCCCGGATGCCTACCAGTACATCCCCCCTGGCATCGGGTGCAAAACCCATTACCAGGTTACCGGGCAAACCTGTATTTTTATCGTACCGCGTAAATGCGCCGCTTGTATATTTGATTATGCCGTCGCCATCTGTGCCCAGCCAAAGGGTATGATCTACATCTTTATAAATGGTATAAACAAGATTGTCGGAAAGACCATGGGTCGCATTAATTTGTTTTTTTACAGAAAGATCAACGCTGTTCAATACCAAAGCGCCCTGTGTAGCGCCCAGCCATACATCGCCATTTTGGCTGGTATTGACTGCTATAAACCGGTGGGAAGGGAAATAGACACTCCCTGTTACTTTTCCTGCTTCTATCTTTAGTATCCTGCCCAGGTTGGTGACAGCATAATAAATCTTTTGTCGTTGCGTCAGCAAGCGTACATATTCGTGCTCTTCCAGTTCCGGCGTTTCGAAAAGTTTAACGAGGGTTTTATTAATAAGCTGATAAAATCCGCTTTTGTACCTATAGGTCAACAGTTTTCCTTCCTTATTTTTAAACAGGCAGGTAATGCTTTTTTCCTGAACAGCAGAGGCAAGGCTTACTATACTGTCGCCTTCCACAACCAGTAAGCCGTTTTGCCTGTCGAGGGCATAAATCGTACCGTTCTCATCTTCTGAAATTACGGCGATACGGGAGTTTTTAAATTGAGCGGGATTGCGCAGATTAATGAACCGGTGCCCGTTGTAATAAGAAATACCCCGGGCGGTTCCAATCCAGATATCTCCTTTCCGGGCAGTATAAAGGCAGGAAATATGGTTGGAATTGATACCATCCTGTTTAGAAAAAGTTTTAAAAGTGGTGCCATCGAACCGGTTGAGCCCGCCAAAGGTTCCAATCCAGAGGTAATGCCGCTTGTCCTGGGTAATGGCTGTTACCTGCGACTGGCTTAAGCCCCTTTCCACATTAAAACTCTCGAAAGGCAATCGTTGTCCGGATACACAGGTTGCCAGTAGTACTGGTAATAAGGTACTAAAAAATCGGGCAGATATGCGCATATAATACAGACTATAACTACTAATATACCGTTTCGGGCGGCAAAACAATACACAAAATGGACAGGCGGTAAAAACCGCCTGCGGTGCAATTATTTTTAACAAACAATTACATGAGAAAAATATATAATACTTTGGTTTTGTCTGCAATGAATATGTTCCTGCAAAATTATTGAATTGTTTGCCGGTAGCATTACCCCTTAAGGGGGGATTTTTACGCACGGAAGAAACTGCGGTAAAAAAATAAATCGTTTACTTTGTTCCCATATTTTATGGAAGCAGCAAAATTTGTCGTTACGCCCGCCGGGTTAAAAGAGATGGATGGAAGGCCCTTACATCCGGGTTTACGGATAGCATCCCATATCCTTTCCGTATTGTTCCACCCGGTATTTATTCCTATGTATGTAATGGCCTTTATACTTTTTGCCGAACCTTTCTTATTTGCCGGTGCATCGGCAAAATATAAGTGGCTTACCTTTGGCAGGGCCTTTGTAAATTATACTTTTTTCCCATTAAT
Source organism: Paraniabella yanshanensis (assembly GCA_040393015.1). GTDB lineage: Bacteria > Bacteroidota > Bacteroidia > Chitinophagales > Chitinophagaceae > Niabella > Niabella yanshanensis_A. The sequence goes on along the minus strand of JBEBUZ010000045.1, from coordinate 22,856 downwards.
CAGCGTAGCGCTTCTCCGTGGTTTAAATTTGATCGGCTCCATCAGGTTAAAGGATCGTAAAGACCGTATCATTCCTTTTATCATCTGTAATATCTGGTATTTCTGGATTTGGTATGTATGGCGGACCTTGCCGGGTGTGCCCCCTTACCTGGTGGTGTTTGCTCTGGGCGTGTTCCTGGCTTCGTCGGTAGGGCTGCTGGCCAATATTTATCTTAAAATAAGCATGCATGGCATCGCATTGGGCACTGCCCTGGCTTTTGTTTGCCTGCTTACGTTAGATCCCAATTCGCCCAACCTCTCTGCTTACCTGGCACTCACCCTCCTTATCACCGGCTGGGTGGGCAGTTCGCGGCTGCTTCTCGGCGATCATACGCCCCGCGAATATTACCTGGGACTCGGAGTGGGATTATTAGCCATTATCAGCGCGAATATGATCGTATGAAAAAACTAACAACCATTAGTATGGTATCTTTATTTTCAATATTTTCGCAAAGAAAAAATAAGCAGACAACCTGTAACACCAGAAAGTATAATGACAGCCGGATGAAACATTGATAAAAAATTTCAGGTCAAATAGAAAGTTATTCAGGGAAAGTGGATACAGATTCTATTAGCCCTCATTGTCTTGTTGCCTCCGGTTCAAAACCTAAAATAAAAATGATACGAATGAAAAAAATCGGGATTGGCTTTTTTTTGCTGACGGGTATGTTGCCCGCCCTGGCTCAAAAAGTGAAATTTACAGAGTTTGATCTCAGTAACGGCATGCGTGTGGTTTTACACGAAGACCATACGGCGCCCATTGTCGTTACCTCGGTCATGTACCATGTGGGTAGTAAAGACGAAGTGCCCGGCCATACCGGTATGGCGCATTTTTTTGAGCACCTTTTGTTCGAAGGATCGAAGAACATTAAGAAAGGCGAGTTTATGAAGATTGTTTCTCAGAACGGCGGACAAAACAATGCTAACACCACCCAGGACCGCACTTATTATTACGAAGTGTTTCCCAGCAATCAGCTCGAAACCGGCCTTTGGCTGGAAAGCGAGAGGCTGATGCATCCGGTTATTAACGAGGACGGGGTAAAGACACAGAATGAAGTGGTAAAGGAAGAAAAAAGACTGCGCATAGATAACCAGCCCTACGGTAACCTTATCTATTCTGTTTTTTCGAGGCTGTTTACCAAGCATCCCTATCGCTGGCCGGTTATCGGCAGCATGGAAGACCTCGATAATACCAAACTTCCCGATTTTTTGGCGTTTAACAAGAAATATTACGCCCCCGATAATGCGGTTTTGGTGGTGGCGGGCGATATTGATCCGGTAAAAACCAAAAAACTGGTGGAAGCTTATTTTGGCCCCATTCCTAAAAGCGGGGATATAAAACGTGTAAACGTGACAGAAGATCCGATTACCACGGAATTGATCGATACCGTATATGACGCCAATATACAAATACCCGCCATCGTAGCCGCTTACCGCACCCCCGGTATGAAATCGCGCGATGCGTTGGCATTAGATATGGCTTCCCAGATATTGAGCGGGGGAGCCAGCAGCCGTATGTATAAAAAAATGGTAGATCAGAAAAAGAACGCTTTACAGGTTGCCGCTTTTAATTATACGCTGGAAGATTATGGCGCTTATCTCACTTTCGCACTGCCCAACGGCGAACATAACCTCGATAGTCTTTTAAAGGATATGGATGAAGAAGTGGCCGGCCTGCAAACCGCACTTATTTCCGAAGCGGAGTTTACCAAACTGCAGAACCAGGCCGAAAACGATTATGTAAGCGGCAATAATACCATGATGGGTATAGCAGAGAGTCTGGCAAAAGGGTACACCTTTCATAATAACACCAATTATCTTAATACGGAGCTCGACCTGATAAAATCTATTACCCGGCAGGATATACAGGACGTTGCCAAAAAATACCTGAATAAAAACCAACGGGTGGTACTTTATTACTTACCTGTTCGAAAAGAAGCCGCAAAATAATTTTGCCAACATCAAATAAAAAAAAGATTATGAAGAGATTATATATAGCCGCCGTCGCCGTTTTTTTTACGATAGCGGCAGGGGCACAAACCATCGACAGAAGCCAGAAACCCAAAGCAGGCCCGGCTCCGGTTATTAAAATAGCCGACCCCGCCAAATTTATTCTGCCCAATGGTATGACAGTACTGGTGGTAGAGAATCATAAACTGCCCAAAATATCGGCCAGCCTTGGTACCAACCGTGGTCTGATACTCGAAGGGGATAAAGCAGGCGTACTTAGCCTGATGGGAAATATGTTAAATGAGGGAACCCAATCGCTGAGCAAAGAACAGTTCGATGAAAAAGTAGAAATGATGGGAGCTACCGTGTCCTTAAATTCGGGAGGAGGATATGTTTCAGCCTTGAACCGCTACTTTGAACAAAGCCTGCTGTTGATGGCAGACGCATTGAAGAACCCTGCCTTTAAACAGGAAAATTTTGAAAAATTGAAATCGCAGGATATTACCGGCCTCAAAACCCAGGAAAAGAACGCGAAAGCCATTTCCTCGCGGGTAGTGAGGGCTCTTTCCTACGGTAAAAATACCGCGGCCGGCGAGTTCAGAACCATCGAAAAAACAGAAGCGATAACATTGGACGATGTAAAAGCCGCCTATCAGCAGTACCTGAGCCCCGCTAACAGCATTCTTACCTTTGTGGGCGATATTACCCCCGCCAAAGCCAAAGAGCTGGCCTTAAAGGCCTTTGGCACCTGGAAGGGCAAAAAGCTGCCGATTGCAAAGGATGTACCAGTACCCAATCCCGCCAAAACAGAGATTGATTTAATTGACGTTCCCTCCGCTGTACAGAGCGAGATAACCGTGGGCAACCTTATCAGCAATCCTTACAGCAACCCCGATCATCACGCCCTGGCACTGGCCAACCATATTCTGGGCGGCGGTGCAGAAAGTAAGTTATTTATGAACCTGCGGGAAAAACATGGGTTTACCTATGGCAGCTACAGCAATGTAGGAGCCGATCGCTACCAGAGCATGTTCAGCGCCGGTGCTTCTGTGAGGAATGATAAAGTAGACAGCGCTGTTGCCGAAATCATCCGCGAAATTGATCATATGCGGGAGGGTAAAATTACTGCCGAAGAACTGGCCACCGCCAAAGCCGTTTATAATGGTATTTTTGCGATGCGCATGGAAAACCCCCAAACCACTGCCAGTTATGCAAGCACCATCCTCATACATCAACTGCCGGCCGATTTTTACCGGACTTATCTTCAAAAAATAAATGCGGTAACCATCGCCGATATTAAACGGGTAGCTCAGAAATATTTCAATACCGATGGTGCCAGGATTATCGTTGTGGGCAAAGCAGCGGCGGTGAAACCAGGACTGGAAAAATTGGGATACCCGGTTAAAATGTTTGACGCCTATGCCAACCCGGTTAGCGAATCGGCTACTCCGGCCGCTTCGGTTAATCAGAATATGACCAGCCAGCAGGTAATCGATAAATACATCGCCGCCATCGGGGGCAAAGAAGCTTTGTCGAAAGTAAACACATTAAGCTGCGATGTGAGTATGAGTATTGGAGGCCAAACTCTTAGCGGAACCATGAAAAACGCAGCGCCCAATAAATCGTTCTTGGTATTATCAACGGCAGGAATGACAGTTGTGAAAAGAGTGTTCAATGGCCAGAAGGGTTACCAGGAACAAATGGGCCAAAGGATGGAAATGGGCCCCGACGAAATAGCGATGGGCACCGATACCAGGGGAATATTCCCGCAATTATTTTATAATACGGAAGGATTTAAACTCTCGGCTCCGGTAGCCGAAAAAATAGACGGAGAAGAGGCGTATAAGATTGTGGTAACAAAGCCCAGCGGTAATACGGCTACCGAATACTACTCGGCAAATACCGGGTTGCTGATCAAAGAAGAAAGTATCGTAAAAGCCGCCGGCCAGGAGATAGAACAAGCGATGGAGTATGGCGGATATACTGCCGTGAAAGGGATAAAACTTCCCGGAACCATGGCACAATCGGTTATGGGCCAGCGGATGGAGTTCGTTTTAAGTGATTATAAAATAAATGAGGGTGTTGCCGACAAGGATTTTGAATAAAAAATTCCAAAAAAATTAGTTTTATATTGCTAAATATATTAGCTTTGAGGTTGATAATTATTTTGGAACAGGAAATAGCTAAATAGTACATTTGAACATGGCAAAAACAGATAAATTACCCGAGACAGACGTAAACAGCGAGAAGTTTAAAGTACTTAAACTTACCATGGAAAAAATTGATAAGGATTATGGTAAGGGAAGCGTGATGATGATGAATGAAAAAGCAGTGGAATCGCATGCGGTAATCTCTACGGGCTCGATAGGGCTGGATACGGCCCTGGGAATTGGTGGATTACCGCGGGGAAGGGTTATTGAAATATACGGACCGGAATCATCGGGTAAAACTACTATCGCCACTCACGTTATCGCCGAGGCGCAAAAAAAAGGTGGTATGTGCGCCATTATTGATGCCGAACACGCTTTCGATAGCGTCTATGCGAAAAAACTGGGCGTAAATGTGGACAATCTTTTAATAAGTCAGCCCGACTATGGCGAGCAGGCGCTGGAAATTGCCGACAGGCTAATCCTTTCCGGCGCCCTCGATGTGGTGGTGATCGACTCTGTAGCGGCATTGGTTCCCAAGAGCGAACTGGAGGGCGAAATGGGCGACAGTAAAATGGGGCTGCATGCCCGGCTGATGAGCCAGGCCTTGCGTAAGCTTACGGCAACCATTTCCAAAACCAATACGATATGCATTTTCATCAACCAATTGCGGGAAAAAATAGGCGTAATGTTTGGTAACCCCGAAACCACAACCGGTGGTAATGCCCTGAAGTTTTACGCCTCCGTAAGGCTCGATATCCGCCGCCAGGCGCAAATAAAAGATGGGGATGAGGCCGTTGGTAACCGCGTGAAGGTGAAAGTAGTGAAAAATAAAGTGGCTCCTCCTTTTCGTGCTGCAGAATTTGACATCATATTTGGAGAAGGCATTTCAAAAACAGGCGAAATCATTGATATGGGTGTGGAATTGGGTATTGTTCAAAAAAGCGGTTCCTGGTATAGCTACAATAGCGATAAATTAGGACAGGGTCGCGATGCGGTAAAAAACCTTTTGAATGATAATCCTGAATTAGCCGGCGAAATCGAAGCGAAGATCCGGGAAAAGATAACCGAAATACAAAGCGCTTAGTTGTTTATTTTTATATGGGTTAGTAAGAAGCCGCCTGTCCGGGCGGCTTTCGTTATAAATAAAGTTTCCGGTACAGGATGTTATGGGTTGGATTTCGCAGGGCATTCCAATGCTCCCCCGTAGAACCGGAAAAGCCTTAACAAGACAGACGATTATAGGGAGATTATAGTGGGTTGGTGCCTAACGGGGAAATTCACCGAATTGGCAATAAAACAAAGTTCATGTGCTCTCTGATGTAGTGTGCCGGCTTTTTCAATCATCGATGCATTTTGAACAGTAACCGCCGGATGCAAAATCACTTCGATAAAACGCCCTCCGCCGTCCGCGGTTTCCGCCATTATCCCGGTTGCATTATCCGTGTACTCCGTAACAATAACGCCCGCCTCGCTGCACAGGTGCAGGTACCAGAGTAAGTGACAGGCCGCCAGGGAAGAAAGCAAAAGATCTTCGGGATTGTGTTTGGATGGGTTGCCCCGAAATGCAGGGTCAGAGGATCCCGGAATATCCGGTTTCCCGTTGATAGAAATTGTATAACTGCGCTCGTACGATTGGTAGCCGGTTGTACCTGAACCCGTATTTCCTGTCCATCTGACAAGGGATTGGTATTGATGTCTTTTGCCCATTACTTAGAAACTTCCTCCTGGTGAATGCTTCTGTTTTGCATACCACTGTTGAGTGGCAGGAACAAACCTAAACAAAAGTATACACGAACCGGTCATATAACCGAAAAATAATCCACACTGTTTTTATATCCGCTTCTATGGAAGTTCGGGAGGGTTCATATTTGCCGCTTTCGGTAGCTCACCGCCTACCCTCGGATTTGTGCCGGCAGCTTCTTTCCTTAAAAAGGACTATATTAGTAATCTTTGGTACGATTTTTTGAAAAATCATAACCGGGATCTGCCCTTATTTTAGGTAAACCTGCACCGCGGTAGTTCAGGTATATTCTCCTGTTCGTCGCTGGTGTGAAAAGCAACATGTGCTATGAAGATAATAAAGCCTGTAGATGATATTGTGGTTAAGATGCGGGATTACTTTATGCCTTCGTCTTCTGAATTTAAAAACGAAGATCCCTTTCGTCTGGAATTATTGAGCAATGCTCAGATGGAATCATTAGGTAAACATGTGGCTGCCGAACACCAGGTAGCCGAAACCGATGAGACCGGAAAAGTGTTGAAGAGATTAGATAACAATGAAGATATCATTGTTAAAGTGCAGCAGTTGTTAACGGAATCGGCTAACCGGAAGCAAACCCTGTCCCCTGCAGGCGAATGGTTTCTCGACAATTTTTATCTGGTGAAGGAACAGGTGGATACAGCCCGCAAACATTTTCCTAAGGGTTATAGTCAGACCCTGCCCGTCCTGGTTAACGGCAAATCGGCAGGCCTCCCGCGTGTGTACGACATTGCGCTCGAAATTATTGCCCATAACGATGGCAGGGTAGACATGGAAAACCTTAAAGCATTTCTCCAGGGCTACCAGTCGGTAACCGTATTAACTCTGGGAGAACTTTGGGCCGTGCCGATTATGCTGCGGTTTGCTATTATAGAAAATGTAAGACGGATTGTATCCCGGATTGCTATCGACCGTATTGATCAGAATGAAGCCATCGATTGGTCCGATAATTTTATAAACGTGGCGAAAAATACGCCTAAACAAATCGTGATTACCACTGCCGAACTGGCAAAAAGCGACGTTAATCTTAGCGGCGCATTTGTGTCTGAATTTACCCGGCGCCTGCAGGGGCGCGGACAGGGACTTTCCATGCCGCTGACCTGGATAGAGCAGCAATTTGCCGACTCCGGTCAAACACTGGCGGAATTAATCGGCCAGTATAACCAGCACCAGGCGGCCGACCAGGTTTCTATGCGCAACTGTATAGAAAGTATCCGCCTGCTCAAAACAACCGAATGGAAGGATTTTGTGGAGAGCGTAAGTGTGGTGGAGAAGATATTGAGAACAGACCATACCGGCATTTATCCTTTGATGGACTTTGAGACACGTGATTTATACCGGCATAAAATAGAATGGATTGCCAAAAAAGCAAAACGCCCGGAATATGAGGTGGCAGAGATCGCTATTGCCCTCACACAACGGGCAGGCCAGCTCCGGAGGCAGAAACACCTGGGCTATTTTTTAATCGACAAAGGTCGCCCTGAAATGATCCGTGCCGCAGAGGCACAACTTTCCTTTAAAGATAAACTTAGAATTTTTTTAAAAAAGAGCCGGCTGGTTATTTACGCCGGTGTCACGTTTTTATTTGCTTTGGCAGGAAGCTTTTTGCTGGGCTGGTATACATTCAACCAGATAGGAATTTACTGGGCAGCGCTGATGACGGGTATCCTGTGCTTTGTCGTTTTAGGACATTTTGCTACGGTAATCATCAACTGGGTCGCCACTCTTATTGTAACGCCGAAAGCGCTTTCCAAACTCGATTTCTCTAAAGGAATACCCGCAGAATATAGTACAATGGTAGCGGTTCCCTGTCTCATTACCAGTAAAAACAATATCGAGGAACTGGTCGGCGACCTGGAAGTACGCTATCTTTCCAATCCGCAGGAGAACATCTTTTACTGCCTGCTAACAGATTTTGCAGATGCGCCCGAGGAAAAAATGCCTGACGATGAATCGTTAATTGAGTTGGTAAAGGAAGAAATTGATTTGCTCAACCTAAAATATCGGACAAAAAGCCGCCCGGGTCCTTTTTTTCTCTTTCATCGCCCCCGGAAATGGAATCCCAGGGAGAAAATATGGATGAGTTACGAAAGAAAAAGAGGAAAACTAGGCGCTCTGAACGATTTTTTACGAAATAAAACAACCCATCATTTTTCGGTGGTATCGGGCGATATATCCCTGCTAAACCATATAAAGTATGTAATAACGCTGGATGCCGACACCTTGCTGCCCCGCGAATCGGCCTGGAAAATGATTGCCACTATGGCTCACCCGCTGAACCGGCCCGTGATCGATGAAAGAAAACGGCGGGTAACCGACGGCTACGGCATATTACAGCCACGTACCGCCACCAGTCTGCCCGAAAGGAAAAGTTCGGTTTATGCAAAGATGCATAGCGGTGATGCCGGACTGGATCCTTATACCAGGCTGGTATCGGACGTATACCAGGATCTTTTTGATGAGGGCTCCTTTATCGGGAAAGGTATTTACGATATCGATGTATTTGAAAAGATACTGGGCAATGCATTGCCCGAAAACCGGATATTAAGCCACGATCTGCTGGAGGGTTCTTTTGTGCGGTCGGGCCTGCTCACCGATGTACAATTATACGAAGATTATCCCGAAACTTACTGGACCGACATTAACCGGCGCCATCGATGGATAAGGGGCGACTGGCAGATTGCTACCTGGGGTTTGCCCTTTGCACCGGATAGTGAGGATAAACTCCGCCGCAATTATATCTCCTCTCTGTCCAAATGGAAAATATGGGATAATATTAAAAGAAGCCTGATGCCACCTGCTTTATTGCTGTTATTGGTACTCGCCTGGCTTACCCTACCCGATATTCTACCCTGGATGATCGGCTTTTTTGTGTTCTGGTTCTTCATGCCCATCGTTACGTCCTTCGTTCAATTGTTTCAGAAACCAAGGGAAGTGGATCGCCGTTCACATGTTAACGACACTTTTAAAACTTTTTTACAAACTTCGGGGGAAACCTTATTCAATATTGCCTGCCTGCCTTTTGAAGCCTATAAAAATACAAATGCCATTTTTCTGGCCAACTGGAGAATGCTGTTTACAAAAAGAAAACTGCTCCAGTGGACACCCTTTGCGGTACAGCGGTCTAAGAATAATAAGTCCCTGGCGGATGCCTATCGTTTCATGTGGCCGTCCGTTATCATAGCACTGATAATTGCTGTTTTGGTACAATACTTTAACTCCCCCGCCCTGCCTTTTGTGGTACCTTTGCTGCTGGGTTGGTTGGCGGCCCCGGCTATAGCCTGGCGGGTAAGTAAACCAACTATCAGGACTGATTTTTCATTGTCTCGCAAGGACGAGCTCTTTCTTCGGGTGGTTAGCAGGAAAACATGGGCCTTTTTTGAAGACTTTGTAACAGAATCTGACCGGTATCTTCCGCCGGATAATTACCAGGAAAGGCCGGCAGAGGTAACAGCACACCGTACCTCGCCTACCAATATCGCACTCTCCTGCCTCGCTTCTCTTTCGGCTCTCGACTTTGGCTATATATCGGTACGCCTGCTGGTAAGGCGTTTACAAGCCACTTTCAGCAGCCTCAGCGACATGGAGAGATTTAAAGGACATTTTTACAACTGGTACGATACAACTAATCTCCAACCACTTTACCCCCGCTATATTTCAACGGTAGACAGTGGGAACTTCATAGCCCACATGATGGTATTACGACAGGGTATTCTCGAACTGCCGCAAAAAAAAATTATTCAGCCTGCCTCCTACCGGGGTTTGCATGACACTGCACAAACTTTAAAAAAAGCTCTTCGGGAAAAAGCAGAAATGACGGTATTTAAGGAATTGGAGAACTATCTGGCAAGGCTTTCTTCATCGCCTGTTAACTCACTCGATATACAGCAAACCTATCTTCATAAAATCGGCGAACAAGTAGCCGCAATAAAGGATGCGGTGCAAATCAATACCGAAACGGAATACTGGTTGAAAAAACTGGAGGCCCAGGTAGCAGATATTCAGCAAACGATCGCCTTGCTTGCTCCCTGGGCAACTTTACTGCCGGTTCCGGATCACCTGGAATCTCTGCGGTTATTGGACGAAGTGCCTGCATTGGGAGCAATCAGCGACATTCACCACTACCTGACTCCGGGAATAGAAAAGCGTCTTTCAGAAGATATTCCGGAGCAGGAAAGACAGTGGCTGACCCAGGTGGCGATTGCTCTAAAAACTGCTGCCAGCCACGCTTTGGAGAAATTGAGTAAAATAGAAAAACTGGCCAATGAATGCAACGGGTTTACCGATGTTGAATACGATTTTATTTACGATCGTTCCAAACGCCTTTTTCATATTGGTTACAATGTAAGCGAGGATCTGGTTGATAAGAGTTATTATGATTTGCTGGCTTCGGAAGCCAGATTAGGCGTTTATACCGCTATTGCGCAGGGAAAAATACCACAGGATAGCTGGTTTGTGCTGGGAAGGCTGATTACCAATGAGGGTACGGAGCCTGTTTTGCTGTCCTGGAGCGGATCCATGTTCGAGTACCTCATGCCCGATATCGTGATGCCGGATTTTGAAAATACCCTGCTGGAAAAAACCTCTATGGCAGTAATACAAAATCATATCGATTACGGCCGGAGAAAAAATATACCCTGGGGCATATCGGAATCGGGATATAACCTCGTAGATGCGCACCTTAACTACCAGTACCAGGCCTTTGGCGTACCGGGGCTGGGGCTGAAGAGGGGGTTGGGAAAGGACCTTGTAGTGGCCCCTTACGCTACTATGCTGGCACTGATGTTCAGGCCCGAAGACGCTTTGCAGAACCTGCGCGTACTTCATCAAAAAGGATTTGAAGGTCGCTACGGTTTTTATGAAGCCATCGACTATACTACCACGCGCACGCCCCGGGGAGAAACCCATGCCATAGTTTATTCCTTTATGTCGCATCACCAGGGTATGGCTTTTTTATCGCTGGCCTATCTCTTGTTAGGGGCTAAAATGCAGCAACGTTTTGTGAGAGATCCTCAGTTTCAGTCGGCCTTGTTATTGCTGAAGGAAAGGGTGCCCAAAGCCAGCAATTATTATGTACAGGACGACGAAACTATTAGCAAAATTGTTGGGGCCCATGAAACTAATATGCGGATTATCCCTTCGCCCCAAACCGATGTGCCAGAGGTACAACTCCTTTCAAACGGGAGGTATCATCTGGCCATCAGCAATGCCGGCGGTGGATACAGCCGCTGGAAACAATTGGCGGTAAGCCGCTGGCGGGAAGATGGTACGCGCGACAACTGGGGCAGCTTTTGTTATATTAAAGAGATTTCCACCGGCGCTTTATGGTCCAATACCTTTCAGCCTACTTTAAAATCCATGAAAATAGATGAGACTATTTTCTCGCAGGGCCATGTAGAGTTTCGCCGGGTAAATGATGATTTCGAAACCAAAACCGACATCGTGGTATCACCTGAGGATGACATAGAACTAAGACAGGTGAAAATAACAAACAGGAGCAAAGTTGCTAAAACCATCGAAGTGACGGGTTATACCGAAGTTGTAATTGCCCCGCAGGCTGCCGATGCGGCTCATCCTGCCTTTAGTAACCTGTTTGTGCAAACGAAAATCCGGGAAGATGCCAATGCACTGATATGTACCCGCCGGGCGCGATCCCGCGACGAACAGCCGCCCTGGATGTTTTTGATGATGATGGTGAGCGGCGCTCAGGCAGAATCTGTATCCTACGAAAGCGACCGGATGAAATTTATCGGTCGTACCCGTTCTTTGGCTAACCCCGCAGCAGTAAGCCGCCCGGGAGAACTCTCTAATACCACCGGACCCGTATTAGACCCGGTGGCCGCCATTAAGTACAAAATAACGCTGATGCCCCGGCAAACTGCCACTTTTGAAATGATCACAGGCATGTCGGAAGACGAAGAAAAATGTAATCAACTTATCGACAAATACCAGGACGAACATCTGAAGAACAGAGCGTTTGAATTGTCGTGGACCCATAGCCAGGTTCTGCTCCGACAGATCAATGCTACGGAGGCTGAAGCACAGCTCTTTAATACCATGGCGTCCTATATACTTTACCCCGATGCAACCCATCGGGCAGAACCCAGTATTATCGCCAGCAATAAAAAAGGACAATCGGGTTTATGGGGTTATTCCATATCCGGCGATCTGCCCATAGTATTGGTACGGGTGCAGGACAGCGACAGTATAGCCCTGGTAAAAGAGTTAATTAAGGCGCATACCTACTGGCGCATGAAGGGGCTGGCCGTAGACCTGGTGATATGGAATGATGACTTTGGTACCTACCGGCAGTTATTGCACGATCAGATAACGGATTTTGTAACGGCGATCAGCGACACAATCAGCGATCAGCCCGGCGGTGTATTTGTAAGACAGGGCGATCAGCTTTCTACCGAGGACAGGGTGCTGTTTCAAACTGTAGCACGCCTGGTATTTTACGACAATGCAGGTTCGTTGAAAGAGCAAATGGCCCGGCAAAAGACCCGTAAACCCCTGCCTCCCTTACTCAAAGTTACCGATAAAACAGCCTATCCCGAAGAGAAATTGGATCTGCCGGCCGACCTGGTATTTAACAATGGAACCGGCGGTTTTACACGGGATGGCAAGGAATATTTTATTCTGAGCTCTGCCGATAATGTATCGCCCGCCCCCTGGGTAAATATCCTGGCGAATGATGGTTTTGGCACCCTCGTATCTGAAACTGGCTCCAGCTATACCTGGGCCGAAAACGCGCATTCCTATCGCCTCTCCCCCTGGAAAAACGATCCCGTTTCTGATAATAGTGGTGAAGCTTATTATATCAGGGACGAAGAAAGCGGTCGTTATTGGTCGGCCTCGCCCCTGCCTCGCAGAACCGGAAAGACTTATCTGATAAGAAATGGTTTTGGTTATACGGTGTACCAGCATATAAATGAGGGTATCCGGTCCGAAATGTGGGTATATGTGGATGTAAAGGATCCGGTAAAATTTGTAGTTCTTAAATTGAAAAATAGTTCGGATAAGGCCAGAACGCTTTCCGTAACCGGATACATCGAATGGGTATTAGGCGATATGCCTGCCAATACACGCATGTATGTAGTAACCGAAAAAGACCTTGAAAGCGGCGTTTTGTTTGCCCGGAATAACTATAATACCGCTTTTGCGGAAAGAATTTCTTTTTTTGATGCCGATGGACCGGACAAGAGCTATACCTGCGACCGCCGGGAGTTTATCGGAAGAAATGGCACTTTGGCCGCACCTGCAGCTTTAGCAAGAGAAAAGCTTTCCCGGCGACATGGAGCGGCGCTGGATCCCTGTACTGCTATCCAGGTGGGGGTGAGGCTTTTACCGGGCGAGGAGAAAGAGGTGATTTTTAAAACCGGAAGTGCTGCCGGAGTGGCTGAAGCCAGGGCGTTAGCAATAAAGTATAAACTTGCTACAGCCGCGCACGAAGCACAGTCGAGGGTACACGATGAGTGGAATCGTATACTGGGTGCGGTGTATGTAGAAACGCCCGATGATGCCTTTAATTTTTTGACAAACGGCTGGCTTACCTATCAAACCATCGCCTGCCGGATCTGGGGTAGAACCGGCTTTTACCAGTCGGGCGGCGCTTTTGGTTTCCGCGATCAGCTACAGGATGTGCTGGCTATTATGCATACCCGGCCCGATATTACCCGCGCCCAGATATTATTGGCAGCCTCCCGCCAGTTTAAGGAAGGCGATGTACAGCATTGGTGGCATCCGCCGGCCGGCCGCGGTGTAAGAACAAAATGCTCCGACGATTATTTATGGCTGCCGTACGTTGCAGCCCGCTATGTGGAGGCCACAGGCGATGAGTCGGTGCTGGAGGAGTATGTGTCTTTTATTCAGGGGCGCCCGCTGCGACCCGATGAGGAGAGCTATTACGATCTGCCGGTTTTTCTTAATGACTGGGAATCGGTTTATAACCATTGTAAACGGGCCATTCAATACGGGCTAAAATTCGGGAAACATGGCTTGCCGCTAATTGGAGCCGGTGATTGGAACGACGGAATGGATAAAGTAGGGGAACATGGCAGGGGAGAAAGTGTATGGCTGGCTTTTTTCCTGTATGATGTGTTAGAGAAGTTCGCCTCCATTGCAGATAGCAGGGGTGATGAAGCTTTTCGGGAAACCTGTCGCCAGCAGGCCGCGCAATTGAAGGAGAATATCAATAAAAATGCCTGGGACGGTGAATGGTACCGGCGGGCGTATTTTGATGATGGAGAGCCTTTGGGTAGCAGGGAAAACGAAGAGTGCCGGATTGACTCCATTTCCCAGAGCTGGTCGGTAATATCAGGCGCGGGCAAACCCGGTTATAGCCAGCAAGGCATGGAAGCTTTAAATGAACAGCTCATCGACCGGAAAAACGGCATCATCAAACTTTTAACGCCGGCATTCGACAAGTCAGGCCTTTACCCGGGCTATATCAAAGGATATCTGCCCGGCGTAAGGGAAAATGGCGGACAGTACACCCACGCGGCTATCTGGGCCATCATGGCTTTTGCGCTGATGAAGAATAACGAAAGAGTATGGGAACTGTATTCGATGATCAACCCCGTAATGCATGCCCTTAACGCCGATGATATGCACAAATACAAAGTGGAGCCCTATGTAATGGCGGCCGATGTCTACGGCGTGGCACCGCATGAGGGTAGGGGTGGTTGGACCTGGTACACCGGCTCTGCAGGTTGGACCTATCAGCTATCCACAGAATACATATTGGGACTGCGCCGGAGAGGTAACGAATTAACGCTCGACCCCTGCATACCCCACCACTGGCCTGGCTTTAAGATAAATTACCGCTTTGGCAATACATTCTATGCCATTGAGGTGAAGAATGTGAGGAAAGATGGGAATGTGGAGTATATTGTAGATGGAAACCCGCAAAACGCAATAACCTTGAAAGACGATGGCGCAGGGCATCATATCCTGGTGAATATATAGTGCCGACAGGGCGAAGATGCAATAAGCATTCCCTGCACGCCGGGAGGGCAGGTGCGGGGTTTACAGTAAACCTCGTACCGCTTCTATCACTTTTTGCAAATTACCCGCATCCTGTCCGCCGGCTGTGGCCAGTGTTTTCTGTCCGCCGCCGCCGCCTTTCACCAGCGGTGCTACCTGCTGTTTGATGATCTGACCGGCGTCCAATCCCTTCGCCGCCACTACCGTTTCGGCAATACTGATGGCTACCGAAGGTTTTCCACCAATATTAGCGCAAAGCACCACCACGTAGTCGCGAAGATGATTTTTAAGATCGCCACAAAGCTTTTTCAGTCCATCGGAATGACTTACTTCTACTATATCTCCGATAAAATTTACTCCTCCGATGATTTCGTCCTTTTGCAGAAGTTCATTGCGGATTCCTACCAGCTCTTTGGCCTCAAGGCGTTCTATTCTTTTCTCCAGCACTGTCTTTTCGGCAAGTAATTTTTCCACGGTCTTTACCGGATCTGCCGATTTCAGTAATTCGCCAATGGTTTTATGCTGATTTACCCGATCGTAAAAATATTGCAGCGCCGCCGGACCGGTTAGCGCTTCAATGCGGCGTACCCCGGCCGCCACCGCACTCTCGCTGGTTATTACAAATAAGCCAATCATTCCGGTACTCAATACATGCGTACCTCCGCAGAGTTCGATGGAAAATGCCGGATCAATGGTTACCACTCTCACGAGATCGCCGTATTTTTCGCCAAATAAGGCCATCGCCCCCAATTGGAGGGCCTCTTCTTTTGGCATTTCTTTAATGACCACGGGTATATTCTCCCGTATTTTTTCATTTACCGTACGTTCGATCTGCCGGATTTCTTCGTCGGTTATTTTTGTAAAATGCGATACATCAAAACGCAGGATATCCGGCGAAACCAAAGAACCTTTTTGGTTTACATGTGTGCCAAGTACCTGTTTCAACGCTGCATGAAGTAAATGCGTGGCAGTGTGGTTATAAGTAGTAAGCACCCTTTTACCGGTGTCTACAAGGGCTCTCAGGGGTTGGTTCACATCTGCCGGAAGTGCATCGGCAAAATGAACGATCAGGTCATTCTCTTTCCTGGTATCGGTAATTAGTAATTCTTCCTTATTAAAGATTAATTTTCCTTTATCGCCCACCTGTCCGCCACTTTCAGCATAAAACGGTGTCTTTTCCAGTACCAGTTGGTATTGTTCCTTACCCCGGGCCGACACTTTCCGGTATTTCACGATGCGGGTGCCTACATTCAGGTCTTCGTATCCTACAAATTGGGAAGGCAGATCCTCGCCGGTTAATATCCAGTCGCCGGTATCAACGGCAGTGGCGGAGCGGCTGCGGTCTTTCTGTTGCCGCATTTCGGCTTCAAATCCCGCTTCATCTACCGTAAGATTATTTTCGGCAGCGATGAGCCGGGTGAGGTCGGCCGGAAAACCGTAGGTATCATATAGTTCAAAAGCGTCTTTACCGCTGATAATAGCTTCACTGTTTTGAATAATATCATCGATTCTTTTCAAACCTTTTTCAAGGGTTCTCAAAAAAGATTCTTCTTCTTCCCTGATTACCCTTGTGACGAAAGCTTCCTGTTGTTTTAATTCCGGGAACACGTTTTCAAACTGGCGGGCTATCAGCGGAACCAGTTGGTTCAGCAAGGGTTGCTTGTAATCGAGGTAAGAATAATAATAACGAACGGCCCGGCGCAGTATCCGGCGAATCACGTACCCGGCTCCTGTGTTGGAGGGTAGCTGACCATCGGCAATGGTAAAGCTGATGGCCCGTATATGATCGGCAATCACCCGGTAGGCGATGGCTGTTTTTGATTCGGGCTGCAATTCCAAATAGGCCAGGTCTTTACGTTCTGCACCGGCTTGGATGATCTTTTCCACTTCAGCAATTGTTCCTGTAAATACATCGGTATCGTAATTGCTTGTTTTGCCCTGCAGCACGCGTACCAGCCGTTCGAACCCCATACCTGTATCCACATGTTTGGCCGGTAAGGCTTCCAGGCTGCCGTCTTTTTTTCGGTTGAACTGGATGAATACATTATTCCATATTTCAATTACCTGCGGGTGGTCGGCATTCACTAAGATTTTTCCCTCCGTTGCGGCACGTTCGGCATCAGGCCGGCAATCCACATGTATTTCGGAACAGGGGCCGCAGGGGCCGGTATCCCCCATCTCCCAGAAATTGTCCTTTTTGTTTCCTTTTAATATACGGTCGGAGCTAATCCATTTGGCCCATTCATCATAGGCCTCCTGATCGAAAGGTAGCCCTTCTTTTTCATCGCCTTCAAAAACGGTTACATACAATCGGTTTTTGTCGATTTTATAAACCCCGGTAAGCAATTCCCAGCTCCAGGCAATCGCTTCTTTTTTAAAATACCCACTGGCGGGATTGGCGGGGTCGCCAAAACTCCAGTTGCCCAGCATTTCAAACATGGTATGGTGATAGGTATCCACCCCTACTTCTTCGAGGTCGTTATGTTTACCGCTTACACGCAGGCATTTTTGGGTGTCGGCCACACGGGCGTAGGGGCTTTTTTTATTGCCCAGGAAATAGTCTTTAAACTGGTTCATTCCGGCATTGGTGAACATAAGGGTGGGATCGTTCTTTACCACAATGGGGGCCGAAGGCACAATTTGGTGATCCTTGCTTCTGAAAAAGTCGAGAAACTGTTGTCTTATTTCGCTGCTGGTCATCGTAATATTTTAAGGGCTGCAAAGATAGCGAGAAGTAGGGAAGTCCGGAAGGCCAAAAGTAGCAGGAGTACTGGAGCCAGGAAGTCCAAGCCGGTGACTAATAGTTGGGAGTAGTTGGAGATAGCTGAACAATAGTTTATGGGTGCGCTTTGAATTAACGGAAGCTATGTGGGCAACAAAATACCGGATATGCACTTTTGCATTTGTCTCATCTTCAATGATTTAAGGGCCGTGTGTTAATTGTTGTACGAAACAAATATTATTATTAAATTACAAAAGGTTTACCAGTATCTAACTGTTAGATCGTCTACCTCGTTGAAGTGTTTATCTGCTGTAACTTCATTAGCATTCAAAACGGTACATAACTGCAATAAGTCTTTTAGCTTTTTGAGATGTTTTGACTTGTTTTTAACCCGGTTGACACCTACATAAAGCTCGCCTACAACGATAGATGATGTGTAAAATATGGGCAACTTGTTGACTTTATCTGCATAGCCCTTGTTACCGTCAAAAATTTCAATAATAATGTTTGTGTCCAGTAAAATATTATTTCCAGTCATCAGGGTGAATAGTTTCACAGGTCTCTTCAATAACAGCTTTCATAGCATGGGCTTCTTCTTTGGTAAGAATGCCAACAAAGTCGTATATACTATGCTTATTTTTTTTGTGAATACCGCTTTTATGCGCTTTTTTTAGCACAGATTCCAACGCTTTTAGAGTGTCATCATCATCAACTTTAAGCACCTCCTCTATTAACGATATTTTTCTTGTATCTGTAGCGTACATGATATTAAATATTTTCAATTGCCCCGAAATAGATAAAATTCTAAATGGAACCGTTCTTTACAGGGCTTTACATCCCAAATTTAACGATTTTTCCGATACGTTTCCCTGCACCCCTTGTAAACTTACATCAGGCGTCATCTTTGCCCCCCGGCTTCCGGCTTCGTTCATTTGCCGCTTATCCAATAATATAGTTTTATAAAAAGGTTATACTTAAATTCGCGGTTTTACAATTGACCAAATAAATTAAACGTATGCAGAGAATTTTGACTGTTTTTCTCCTGGTTTTGCTGGGTGCACAGCTTAATATGGCCTCGGCGCAAAAAAGGAGCAAAAAAAATGCTACCCCGCCGCCTGCGGTTGCCAAAGCTGATACCACAAAAAAACCTACCGTGGGTCCTCCGGGCAAGCCCCGGCCGTATAAAGATGTGATTACAGCGGCGGCTGTTTCTACAAAAGGGATGTTTACCCTGCACAAAATTGATGACAAGTATTTTTTTGAAATTCCCAACGAAATATTAGGCCGCGACATACTGGTGGTAGCCCGCCTTTCGAAGGCCGCAGCCGGCTTCCGGTCGGGTGCGAGTTATGCCGGTGACATGATTAACTCGAATACCGTTCGTTTTGAAAAAGGGCCGAACAACCGGATATACATGAGGCGCACTTCTTTCCGGGAAATCGGTCGCGATAGTACCGAAGGCATGTTCCACAATGTAATGAACAGCAATATTCAGCCTATCGGTGCTTCTTTTGAAGTAAAAGCCTGGTCGCCGGGGAACAGCGGTGCCGTAATTGATGCCACCGACTATATGAACGGGGATAATGATTATTTTTTCTTTTCACCTGTAGCTAAAAAGATGATGGGGATCGGCCAGATCCAATCCGACAAATCTTATATACTCCAGGCTAAGACATTTCCGGCCAACGTGGAGGTAAAAACGGTGAAAACCTATATGCATACGCCCGTGAACCCTCCGGGAACGCCTCCCAACCCGTACACAGTAAGTACACCCGTAACTTTCGAACTGAACACTTCTATGGTATTGCTGCCCCAGGTGCCTATGCAGCCCCGTTATTTCGACGATAGGGTGGGCTATTTTACAACGCAAACCATTACAGATTTTGATGTAAACCCCCAGGGCATCGATCAATACCGCTATATAGCCCGCTACCGGCTCGAGCCTAAAACGGAGGATATAGAGAAATACAAACGCGGCGAGCTGGTAGAACCCCAAAAGCAGATTGTATATTATATCGATCCTACCACGCCTAAAAAATGGATCCCTTACCTGATAGCAGGAGTGAACGACTGGCAGGTAGCTTTTGAAAAAGCCGGCTTTAAGAACGCCATTGTAGGCAAATTGGCTCCCACTTATGAGGAGGACAGCACTTTCAGCCTCGAAGATGCCCGTAACAGCGCCATTATTTATAAACCTTCTGATATTCCTAACGCCAGCGGACCCAATGTACACGATCCGCGCAGCGGCGAAATCATGGAAAGCCATATTAACTGGTATCATAATGTGATGAGCCTGGTACGCAACTGGTACATGATCCAAACAGCAGCCGTTGACCCTAAAGCACGCAAAATGGAATTTGATGACGAGTTGATGGGACAACTGATTCGCTTTGTAAGCAGTCATGAAGTAGGGCATACCCTCGGCTTAAGACATAATTTCGGGTCTTCTTCCACCGTTCCTGTAGAAAAGCTAAGAGATAAAGCCTGGGTAGAGGCCAATGGTCACACGCCCTCTATTATGGACTATGCCCGGTTTAATTACGTGGCTCAACCCGAGGATAATATTTCCGAAAAAGGCCTGTTTCCCCGTATTGGCGACTACGATATGTGGGCCATTGAGTGGGGGTACCGCTGGTTTCCTGAAGCGAAAAATGCCGATCAGGAAACACCGATATTGAACAATCTGGTGATCGGAAAATTAAAGAATCCGCGTCTCTGGTGGGGCGATGGCGAAAGTTACCGCGATGACCCGAGGAGCCAGACAGAAGACCTCGGCGACAATGCAATGAAAGCCGGGTCATACGGTATTAAAAACCTGAAACGCATTATTACAAAGCTGCCAGAGTATACCCATCAAAGCCATAAGGACTATACCAACCTTTCCACGATATACAACGAAGTGGTAAGCCAGTTCAGCCGATATGTGGGTCATGTTACCAATAATATCGGCGGTGTGGAACGTACTCCGAAAAGAGTTGAGCAGGAGGGCACCGTTTACCGGTTTACACCCCGCACCCGACAAAAAGAGGCGATGGCCTGGCTTCACTCCAATGTTTTTGCTACCCCCGATTGGGTTATTCAGAATGAGTATACAGCCCTCACCGGCCAGGAACCGCTGGTAACTATAGCAAGAGTACAGGACAGGGCTTTAGCGGGACTGGTGAGTACTAACACGCTCAGCAAGTTGATAAGGGCGGAGGCCGCTGATGCATCGGCTGCCTATTTGCCTAATGATATGCTTACAGATCTGAGAAAATCGGTGTTTTCGGAATTGGCTTCCCGCAAAGCAATAGATATTTACCGCAGGCAATTACAGAAATCACTTACTGAAAAGTTGATTGCTATCGCCAAACCGCCGGAAACTTCTTCAAGAAGTACAAGCAGTACAAACACGACCACCAGCGATATCCGTTCCCTGGCAAAAGGTCAGCTTCGTGTATTAGCTACAGAGATTCGCAATGCGGCAGGCAATGCTGATATCGCGTCGCGAAATCACCTGCTGGATTTGCAGGACAGGATCAGGCAGGCTCTCGATCCTAAATAAGGGTTCACTTATTTTTTGACCGCACAGGCTCATAGATTCTCTATTTACAGAAATCTGTGAGCCTGTGTGGCATTTAGAAACATTGCATATTTATATGCTGATATGCGCTATTTTTGTTTGAATGTCAAAGAAGCCAAGCGATATATTATTTCAACTGATCCAATCCCTTGAAAAAGCCGAGAAAAGGCATTTTAAGCTATATATTACGCGGAGTTCGGGCAATGAAGATCTGAAAATAATCAGGTTGTTTGACGTGCTGGATAAGATGGCGACCTACGATGAGAAAGTGCTGCTGAAGAAAATGAAAGGGGTTACCAAGCCCCAGTTATCCAACCTGAAATCGCATTTGTATAAAGAACTGCTGGCCAGTCTGCGCCTGCTGAAAACCAACGACAGCCTCGATTTGCAGCTCAATGAACTTTTTGATTCTGCCCATATCCTGTATAAAAAAGGGTTGTTCTTTCAGAGCCTCCGTGCCATCGATAAGGCGAAGGAATTGGCGCAAACCAATCAGAAGTTTTTCTTCTTGCCTCTTTTACTTTCGCTGGAGAAAAGAATAGAATTGCTGAACGTAACCGATACCTTTAAATCCCGTATAGATGAGCTTTCCGAGGAGGCCAATGAAGCCAACCGGAAGCTGGCAATGATCACCCGTCTTTCGAATCTTTCCCTGCAGATGTACGGCTTTTTTATAACCAACGGCCATGCCCGAAACGAAGACGAAGAGGAAAAAGTGAAGAAGTTCTTCCGGACATCCCTGCCATCGGGATCGGCACAACAGGAGGGCTTTTATGAGAGGCTGTATTATTACCAGAGTTATACCTGGTACGCGTTCATCAGGCAGGATTTTTTAATGTATTATCGCTATTCGCAAAAATGGGTGAATCTTTTTAAAGAAATGCCCACTATGATGAGGGTTGAAACGGGCCATCTTATTAAAGGATACCATAGTTTACTGAACGCACATTTCGACCTTCGCAATTATGCGATGCTGAAAAAAGTATTGAAAGAGTTCGAAGAATTTTCGCAAACCAGGCGGGTACAGGATAATGAGAATTTTACGGTTCAGTCTTTTGTTTACATAGCAGGAGCCAAGATCAATTTCTACAATATCACCGGCCTTTGTGAGGAGGGACTGAGAGCTATTCCGGAGATAGAAGCAAAAATGACAGAATATGCCCTTTTCCTGGATAAACACCGGGTGATGGTTATTACTTATAAGATTGCATTGCTCTATTATCTTTCCGGCGATTACAGTACCTGTATCGATTACCTGCAAAAGATTATTAACGACTCTTCGGAGTTGAGAACCGACCTGCAATGCTATGCCCGCCTGATGCATTTGCTGGCACACTATGAAATGGGAAACCTCGAATTGATGGATTCGCTGACCCGTTCCGTTTTCAGGTATATGTCGCGCATGCAAAACCTTACTATCATCGAACAGGAAATGTTTCGCTTCCTGCGAAACTCCTTTAAATTTACCACCCGACAATTACGACCCGAATTTGAACATTTTCTCGAAAAGGTAAAGCACCTCGAAGGCAATCGTTTTGAAACCCGTTCACTGGCCTATCTCGATATCATTTCCTGGCTCGAAAGTAAGGTGGCCGGCCGACCTATGCAGGAAATCGTACACAATAAATACCTGAAGAGCAAAAGGCGGTTAAAAGAAGCCTGATTGGTATATCAATAATCATTGGTTAC
>JBEBUZ010000044.1:0-27497 GCA_040393015.1 Paraniabella yanshanensis | reverse complement strand
AGGAAATTACCATCGGGCGAAATGGCAAACATCCTCGGATGATCGCCCAGCGTGGATTGGTAAGCAATAAATTTCAATTGGCCAGGGCGGTTAACAGAAAAAATGGCGATATTATTTTCGTCGCCCCTGTTGGAAGCATACAGGAATTTTCCATCGGGTGAGATATGGATGTCGGCGCTGCTGTGATTGCTTTTGGGATCGGCATGCAGCATCACCCGTTCCACCAGTGTAAGTTTTCCGTTATTAAATTCGTAATTGCTCACCGATCCTCCGATCTCCTCCACGCAATACACATTCTTCATATTGGGATGAAAGCAGATATGGCGGGGGCCACTTGCAGCAGCAGCCGCATTTTTGATATAACTATCTGTTTGAACCGGCTGGCTATGGGTTGTAAGGAAGCGATAGGTTTTAATTTCATCGGCGCCCAGATCGGGCACCAGCACGTACTCATTACCGGGCGACAAAATAACTGAATGGCTATGCGAAATATTTTGTCTTTCGGTAGCCTGGCTGCCTTCCTTATATTTTATGGTTTGAACGCGATCGCCCATTCTTCCGTCCGGATGCAGGGCAAAAACATCCAGTCCCGCTTCCGTATAATTGGTACTCAGCAGAAAGCGGTTATCTCTATCGGTGGTCAGGTACACCGGGTTTTCGCCACCCGTTTTTTGCCGGTTGAGCAGGGTGAGCTTGCCTGTATGTTTATCGAATCTAAAACTATTGATATATCCTGATTGGGGTGTTTGAGATTCGGTGCAGGCATACAGGAAATCGCTGTTGGCGCCCACGGCCAGGAAAGAAGGGTTGAGTATCCCGAATACAGAATCGACTTTCAGGAGCTGCCCGGTTTTTTTGTGAAGCGTGTACACGGCAATGCCCTCTCTTTGCTTATCCTTGTTAAAAGTGCCCACAAAAACATAAGTGGTTTGAGCAAAAAGGGAGATGCCGGTTAAGAGAAGCAGGATGGCGAGCATAAAAGTATGTCCAGGTTTCATGGGAGCTTTTATGTTTAAAGTTATTAAATACCGGGCAATCTTAAAATAATACAACATCCGCAAATATTTCCGATATTCATCTTTTAATTTAACCTTGGTTCATGTCGCTTTTTAGCATCATACCCGATAAGCACGATGTATTGCAGGACCAGAACGCTCCTGAAGACAAAACCGGTCTCAGGTACAGGTTATACGTTACCATTTTCCAGAGTAGTACCCGGGCGGGTAAAATTTTCGATACCGGGTTATTTATTCTCATTCTGTTCAACATTATTTTATTGATGTTGGAAAGTGTGGAATCTATTGCCATCGCTTACGAAAAAGTGTTCCACGTACTGGATATTTTTTTTATGGTAGTGTTTACTGCAGAATATTTACTCCGGTTGTTTTGCGTACGCAGCGCCCCCCGGTATGCTAAAAGTTTCTACGGCGTGGTAGACCTGCTGGCTATACTACCGTCTTACCTTGAATATCTCTTGCCCAACTGGCATATGCTGATGATGATCCGCTCCTTCCGCTTATTGCGTGTTTTCCGCATTTTCCGGATGGTAGGATTTTTGGACGAAAGCCGGTATATGGTATTCGCCCTGCTGCGCAGCTTCCGGAAGATCATGGTATTCCTGTTTTTTGTGGTATTGCTGACCGTATTTCTGGGCACTTTGATGTACGTATTGGAATACCCTCATAACCCGGGTTTTCACAGTATACCACAAAGTGTGTACTGGGCTATTGTAACCATTACTACGGTGGGTTACGGGGATGTGGCTCCTATGACTGCGCTGGGTAAAGTAATTGCCTCTTTTATCATGATATTAGGTTATGCCATCATTGCCGTTCCCACGGGTATTATGTCGGCTTCGGTGGTAAGAAAATTCAGAGATATTGAAGGGGATGACCGCGTATGTCCCGCCTGCGGTAATAAAAATCATGCTTCAGACGCCCTGTTCTGCAAGAAATGCGGCAGCGCTCTTACAGGAGAAAACACCGGACTTAGTTCCTGATAAATAGATGGATCCTTTATTTATTTGCTTCTGGTTTCCTGCCAACGGGCAACAATACCATTTGTCAAATTTCCGCTTTGCAAAAAGTTACGGGGGTTGGGTATAACCTGTTATCTTTGCCTCCCCGAATTAGCCCCCGGGCCATTTTGCGGGAGAAGGAATGAAAATAAAAAATACATAGATGAAAGCATATACTTTTTTGATAAAATACAGGTTACCAATAGCGGTTATTTTATTGGTGGCGGGTATATTTACCCATTATGCTGCCGGTTTCTGGCCTGCTTTCCCGCTGTATCTTATAGTAGCCATACTGATTTTTGGTTATTTTTTCTTCGGCCCCCTACGACTTATTCAGGATCATATGGAGAGCGGAGACCTGGAAGGAGCAGAGAAGATCCTGAACTCCATTAAATTCCCTAACCTGCTGTATAAACCAATCCGCTCTGTTTATTATACGCTTAAAGGCAATATAGCCATGAGCAAACAGGATTTTGACGGTGCTGAGACCATGATGAAAAAAGGACTGGATCTGGGAATGCCGGTAAAGGAAGCCGAGGGCGCCAGTATGTTACAAATGGGCATGCTCTCCATGCAGAAGGGAAATATAAAACAGGGTGAAAGTTATATCCGCCAGGCCATAAGAAAAGGATTGCCTGACAAGGAAAATGAAGCGGCTGCCTATTTGCAGATGTGCAGTATTATGATGAATAAACGGGAGTTCCGGGCCGCCAAAGATTTTTTCAGAAAAGCCAAAGCCTGCAATCCCACTACTCCTCAGATTGTGGAGCAGCTAAAAGAAATCGGGAAATATATTTCAAGAATGCCGGGGTAGGGGACTGCCCCTTACCAAACACCAACAGCCGAACCATTTTTAGGCGTTGGGCTTTCTGTTTCAGGCTTTACCACCATTCCCTCTCTACATCATAAAATGCTTGAAGATCATTGCGGCTAACAGGGCACCTATAACAGGGCCTACAACAGGTATCCAGGCATAGGCCCAGTCGCTGCTGCCTTTTTTGCCAATGGGTAACAGAGCGTGCATGATACGAGGGCCCAGATCCCGGGCAGGGTTAATGGCGTAACCGGTAGGTCCGCCGAGGCTTAAACCAATGGCCAGTACCAACAGCGCTACAGGCAGGGCATCCAGGGCTCCCAAACTGTTAGCAGGCGCTATAATGAATAGTACTGCGAAGATCAGTACAAAAGTGCCAATGACTTCTGTAATCAGATTATAAAGTGGTTTTCGAATGGCCGGTCCGGTACTAAAGGTGGCGAGCTTAGCCGCCGTATCGTCGGTAGCCGTATAATGCTGGCGGTAGGAAAGTACTACCAGCAGCGAACCCAACATGGCGCCGATCATTTGCCCGCCAATATACTGTGGAATAAGTTCGGGGCCGATTTTACCGAGGTAAGCCAATGCCAGCGTAACGGCCGGGTTGATATGGGCTCCGCTGTCTTTCGATGAAATAAAAACCCCAACGAATACCGCCATGGCCCACCCAAAGGTGATGACGATCCAGCCGCTGTTATTGCCCTTGGTTTTATTTAATACTACGTTGGCCACCACACCATTTCCTAATAAGATGAGGACCGCCGTTCCTATTAATTCGCTTGTGAAGATATTCATGGTAATTATTTTTCTTCCTGGTCAAACCGACCATTGTTTTGTTTAAAAATTTCTGCTTTTCCGTGTATGTATCGCCTGCAAATGGCAGGACTATTCTGCCCAGGCCTCTGCGGCTCTCACCGCCCTTTTCCATTCTTTTTGCAGAGAGTTCCGAACCTCTTCTTTCATAGAGGAATCAAATGTTTTTTCCGCGGCCCAATATGCCTTCACTTCATCGATACTCTGCCAGAAACCTACTGCCAGGCCGGCGAGGTAGGCTGCACCCAGGGCCGTGGTTTCGGTAACAGTGGGACGTACCACGCTGGTGTTTAAGAGGTTGGCCTGAAACTGCATCAGGTAATTATTAATAGTGGCGCCACCGTCTACCCGCACTTCCTTAATGGTAATGCCCGAATCGGCTTCCATGGCATGCAATACATCCATTGTCTGGTAGGCAATACTTTCAACGGCTGCCCGCGCAATATGTCCGTCGGTAGAACCCCTGGTGAGCCCCACAATAATACCGCGGGCGTGCTGGTTCCAGTAAGGCGCTCCCAGACCCGTAAAAGCAGGCACCATGTATACTCCGCCATTGTCTTTTTCGGTGGCAGTTAAAGCTTCCACATCGCCGGATTTCTGGATAATCTTTAACCCGTCGCGCAGCCATTGCACTACCGCTCCGGCTATAAATACACTGCCTTCCAAAGCGTAATGCACTTCATCGTTTATTTTCCAGGCAATGGTGGTAAGCAGATTATTGTGGGAGGTTACCGGCTTGGCACCCGTATTCATCAGCATAAAACAACCGGTGCCATAGGTGTTTTTTACCATTCCTTCTGCGGTACACATTTGTCCGAACAGGGCTGCCTGCTGATCACCAGCCATACCCGCCACCGGTATTTCGGCAGAAGTTAACAGGTGCTGCGTATGCCCGTACACTTCGCTGCTGGCACGCACCTGAGGCAGTATACCCGCGGGGATATTCATTTTTTGCAAGAGTTCGCCATCCCACTCCAGGCTATGAATATTAAAGATCATGGTACGGCTGGCATTGCTTACGTCTGTAGCATGTACTTTTCCATTGGTCAGCTTCCATAGCAACCAACTGTCTACGGTTCCAAAGCACAAATCTCCTTTTTCCGCTTTTTCTCTTGCCCCTTCTACATTATCCAGAATCCATTTAATCTTTGTTCCGGAAAAATAGGCATCGGTAACCAGGCCTGTTTTTTCTTTAATGATAGCCGCAGTACCGTCCTTCTTCAATTGATCGCAATAATCGCTGGTTCGCCGGTCCTGCCATACAATGGCGTTGTACACGGGTTGCGAGGTGTTTCGGTCCCAGACTACAGTTGTCTCCCGCTGATTGGTAATTCCAATAGCCGCAATATCATTTGCGGTAATGCCTGCTTTTACAATAGCTTCGGCGGCCACGCCTATCTGTGTGCTCCATATTTCGTTGGCATCGTGTTCTACCCAGCCGGGCTGAGGAAAAATCTGTTGAAATTCTTTCTGGGCAACGGCCACAATTGTACCTTTTTTATCAAATACAATAGCGCGTGAGCTGGTAGTTCCTGCATCGAAAGAGAGAATGTATTCTGGCATAGCGTTCGTTTATTTTAATGGTTAATAAATTTTCGTTCTAATTTAGGGCTAACTCTTTTACCCCGCAAAAAAATCTCTTTTATTTCATCGATACCGTTAATGCTTTGGGTCGGATCATCGTTTCTGTGTACACATGCCCGAAGCGATCGGTTACTTTTATTAAAACAGAAGAAGTAGCGCTTAACGCAGTAGCCTTAAATATATGCGCCGAGGTGGTGGTAACGAAATCGGCCGTGGGTGTTGCTCCGGCATTGAGCCGCATCGCTTCGTAAGAAATAATATGCAGCGGGTCTTTCACTTTCACGCGTGTTACCGCTAACGGTGTGGTTCCGTTTTCGAACAACTCCACCTTCCAGCGTTTATCGTAGCCCCATACGTTTACTAAAATTTCATTGCCTGTATTTTTGGTGGCGTAGGTGCCGGCATAAGTTGCCAGCAGCGCATCTGTACTTTTTGGCGCATAGTTGGCAGCGGTAATATGAACCTGGTTCATATCGTAGGCCCTGAACTGGTAATTTTCCTCGTAGCCAATGGACTTATAAAGCCATTCATAGCTGGTATTATTGAACTTCCAGATGGCATATCCACCAGGTGCGCCATCTTTACAAATCTGGTTGCCTGCATAGCCGTTTCTTCCCGTCCACCACCAGGTGGCGCATACCGCGCCAGAGTTGTGCTCCATGAGCGAGGGCGAATTTTCATAAGCATAACAAATATGGGTATGCCCGGTTAATACATTTACATTGCCAAAGCCCGCGAAACAATTGATCAGGTCCGATGAGTTGGTCAGGTTGAGCGAGGCTGTTTCGGTCGCCGAGGGATTGGTATTGAGGTGAATATGCATGGCCAGTACGATGGGGGTAGATTTATCGGTAACCGTGGCCAGGTCTTTCTTCAGCCAGGCAATCTGGTCGGCGGCAATGGTTCGGTTGTAGTTACGTTCTCCTATCGACCCGTTAATACCGCCGGTATTGATGTATTCGATATTATCCAAAACAATGTAATGCACTTTTCCGATGTTGAAAGAATAGTAGGTGGGTCCTATCGAATTTCTGAAAACGCCTTCGGCACCCCAATCGGCAGCTACATAGGGGTTATTATCGTGGTTGCCCATGGTATGGAAAATGGGTATATTGAGGCTTTTCATTTCCGACAGGTATTCGGCCAGTCCGTACTTATTAGCATACCAGTAAGTGTCCCAGGTCATATCGCCCAGGGTAAGTCCGTACACTTTATACCCCTGCTCCCGGTACCTGGCGATGGTAGCTTTTGCATCGGGCACAAAACCGTTTCGGAACTGGGCCACATCATCGTTGCGGTTGGCTAGGTGCATATCGCCCAGCGCCAATACTACATGCTTATCGTTAGAGGCTTTTGTTAAAGAAAAATCCATTATTTCCACTTTGCCGGGCAGCGCTTTAAAGGCCTGGTAAAACACTGGCAATATGGTATCGCGGGTACTTACTTCGTAACCGCCGGGAACAGAAATAAAAACAAAATTTTTTGTCTTGGCCGATGGCAGGTAATATATCCCATTGGCATCGGTGGTAGTTACTGCTATACCGTCGGAGACCACTACGCCCGGCACCCCCACCCCCTCGCTGGTTACCCGTCCCTTCACGGTCATGCCTTCCTTGTCTGGCAAGAGATTATCCTCGTCATCTTTCGGCGGGTCTGCTTCCGTAGGAGAGGTAGTTTTCTTACTGCAACCCAAAGTAACAAAGCCCGCACCCGCCATTAAGCCGGAAGCGAGGAAGGCGCGCCGCGAAAAGGTAGCGGTTACCCTGGTCTTTTTCTTTTTCATTGCAATCGTTTTTTATCTTCTGCGAAACAGGTATGACTCCTGCTACAACAGGGATTGAAAGTCGGAATAATCAGTTATCACCCCATCGGCTCCCATAGCCCTCAATTGTTTAACCTTTTCGAGGTTATTTTCAACGCCGGGTATAATTTTCATTTTATGCTGATGACAGTAACGTATCATTTCCTTTGTTACAAGAAAAATGCCGGGACTGTAAATGTCAGGGGTGAAGCCCAGCGCCTTAACCAGATCCGCAGGGGAGCGGGTCTCCTTTCCCGAAACCAGATAGGATAAGGCGTACCGGGGATATTTTTGATGTAAAATGCGCAGCGCACGCACATCAAATGACTGGATAATAACCCGGTCGGTAATTCCCTTTTTCTCTATTTCCGCCATTGCCAGGTCGATATAGGTTTGTAAATCGGGATAATGTATGCCATCGCCTTTTACTGACGATTTTATTTCTATGTTGTAGCGAATGGATTGTCCTCTTTGTTTTGCGTAAGCTTCTGTCTGATCGAGCAGGTCCGATAATAAAGCAACGGTTGCTTTCATCTTTTTTTGCCGTGGAAACTGGTGGTTAAATTTCAGGCCCACATCATATTTTTGGATAGAGTCGTAGGACAAATTGTACAGAAGTATTTTACGTGCGGCTTGCGGCGTGAGGGTATCGCCTTCCGGGGTAGTGGTATAGCTGCTGTTAAAGGCTGGATCGTGCGCTACCACTACTTTCCGGTCGCGGGTTATTTGCAGATCCATTTCCAATACCGGGATGCCCCGGTCGATGGCATCCAGCATGGCGGGGATGGTGTTTTCGGGCATTAATCCCTTTCCACCCCTATGGGCATGCAAATCGAAGGGCCGCTGGGCGGCGCTGTGAAGCGCCAATAAAAAGCAACAAAAAAAAATAGAATTTTTCAAAATACTGGTTATGGCTTTATTTTTTAACTTCTTCGAGAATACCCGGGTACAATATACCGTCGGGCGCCTCAAAAGGAATGCCCAGGAGGTTGGCCACAATGGGTGCGATATCCTGCAGGCCCATGAGCGGCACCGTCGCACCTTTTTTAAACCCTGCACCATAGCCAATAAAGCCGGTCTGCATCTCTTTAAAATCGGGGAAAAAACCATGCGCACCGCCTTTAGCCGCTCTTACTGCCCCGGTTCCTTTGTCGGAGCCCGAAAAGCTGATGCCCTGCATAGCTGCCAGGGCCAGCACAGCATTGGGATCGGCACCAATACTGTCCAGTTCCCTTCTTTCCACTATCCGGAACATGCGCTTCTGCCCCTCGGGTAAGCGGTTCAATATATCTCTTACCTTTTGTAAGGTTGTTTTATCGTTCTTATCCTTCAGGTGCAGGAAGGCCGAGCCCCCGGCCGGATGAAACATTGCCTTCCATTTGCCACTGCTTCCTTCCTGTGAGGGAGTGGAAAACCCGTTATCGCGCAACCAGATATTGGGCAATAATGCCGAATGGATATCGGAAAAGCCGTGGTCGCCCACTACTAATATTGCTGTGCTTTCCGCTAACCCGGCTCGTTCAACCGATTCGAGAATGGTTTTTACCGCCCTGTCGGCCGAAGCCACCGCCTGCCGTACCTTATCACCGTCCCTGCCCTGTTCGTGCTCAAAATGGTCTACCGCAGTTAGGTGCACCGCTAATAAATTGGGCTTATATTTCCTTATCAGGTAACCCGATATGCGGGCCATGTTTTCATCAGCACTAAGGTAGTAGCTGTTATAATCGAGTTCCTCCAGCTTGCCGGTAGCATTTTGTTGTACCTCTTCGAACAGGCCCGGAGGATGCGCCCTTTTGCTGATTTCGCCTAATAATATTTTTTTACCGGGCCAGTTCCAGGTTTCGGGAAGGTTATAGTTGACCGGTGCGCCCACCGAAACCGGCCAATGTACGGCAGCCGAAGTTAGTCCGGCCTTTCCTACCGCATCCCATAAGGTGGGCACTTTGATTTCCGACTCATTCCAATACCATCTTCCCGGCGGATCAAAAGGTTCGAAATACGTGTTATAATAAATGCCATGCCGAATGGGCAGGGCGCCCGTTACCATAGCTGTATGAGAAGGATAAGTAAGGGTAGGAAATACCCCCTGCACCCCATTGGCATATACACCGTTCTGCTTTAACTGGCGCAGGTTGATAGCATTCCAGGAATCATCGAGGTAAAAATCAGGACGAAACCCATCGATACTGATCAATATTACATGTTTTGCGGACTGTGCATAAGATAAGCTTGTCGTAAGTAGCAATGCGGCGGCTGTTGCAAGGTTTCTGATCATTTTCATATCGTTCTTTTCGTTTTTTATTGCCGGACCGGCTCTCGCTGCGCTATACAGTAAGAGAAGCGCTTACCCAGGTTTGGAGTGCCCGACCGGGTAGCCCGAATTTATTTTAACCGATAAAACAGATCCGGATAATCGGTAATCACTCCGTCTGCTCCCATGTCGGCCAGTTTTTTAATTGTTGCAATATCGTCCACCGTCCACGGAATAATCTTCATATTTCGAGCATGACATTCTTTAATTAACTGTGGCGTAACAATCTTGTAAGCCGGACTATAATATTCGGGTGTATACCCTATCCTTTCTAATTGTTGGGCCAGGCTGGCTTTTTCCTTATCGTTTACCAGGTAGGAAGTTTGTACCTGTGGGTATTGGTTATGCATATACCGCAGTACCCTTGTATCAAAGCACTGGATCACCATGCGTTCGCCAATGCCGAAGGGCAGGATCGTTTGCAGGGCCAGGTCGGTAAACTCCTTATAGGGTGGGTGGTACAGGCCTTCATTTTTCTGGCTTGATTTTATTTCGATATTATAGCGAATAGGCTGTCCTCTTTTTTTAGCACGGGCTTCGGTGGCCGCCAACAGGTCTTTTAACAGGGGTTTCACTGCGGCTATTTTCTTTTGCCGGGGAACGGCGGGATAGTATTTTTTACCTACATCGTATTTTTTGATGGAGTCGTAGGTCATCTGATACAGGATGCGTTTTTTCGACTCTTCAGGTGTAAGGGTATCCCCTTCGGGTGTAGTAGTAAACCCGTAATTGAAAGTAGCATCGTGTGATACGATTACCTGGCCGTCTTTTGTTATCTGCAAATCCATTTCGAGGGTGGTAATACCCATATCGATAGCCCGCAACATGGCGGGAATGGTATTTTCGGGCATCAGCCCTTTCCCGCCCCGGTGGGCATGCATATCGAAGTTCTTGTACGCACCCTGCAACTGTATCTTCTTCGGAGCGCTGCAGGAAGCCAAAATAATCAGAACCAGCAAGGCTCCCCGAGATTTCATTATCATTCTTACAACTATTTATCGTTGGTGGAGACAGCATCTCCTTTGTTGGTATTTGCTGATCCCTCCTCTGTTTCCACGCCTAAAAATATTGCCATGTCCGCCCCATGACTTTTGGCCGGGAGGGCGGACATTGAACAATTGTATTTTAGCGACTCTTTACTCAATCAACCGGGTAATATTCGCGTCGTTAGGGCCTCCTCTTCCGTTCTCAATTTCGGAAAGCGTAGAGGTTTTTGTAAGCGCCCACGGAACATCGGCCCGGGCTTCCACCCAACGGCCAAGGGTTGTGTTATACACGCCGCCCAACATATAGTAGAGGCCGGCATCGGCGGGTGAATGGTAGGGGATAAAGAGGGTATTTGTACCCATTCTGTTAAAAGGTTGGTTAACCGGCTCCAGGGTT
The DNA here is from genome assembly GCA_040393015.1 of Paraniabella yanshanensis. Lineage (GTDB taxonomy): Bacteria > Bacteroidota > Bacteroidia > Chitinophagales > Chitinophagaceae > Niabella > Niabella yanshanensis_A. Next base: position 16,774 of record JBEBUZ010000044.1, on the reverse strand, counting down.
TCGGGGTTAATAGAAACCATCGAATACCAGTCGTTATTACAAATACGGAAGCCGTAGCCAAGCGATGGATTAAACAGGTTGGTACCGCCGCCCGAGCCAATGAATTGCACATCCACGGGAACAGACTGTTCGGTAACCGTAGTTCCTTTAAATATGGCTACTCCGCAGGCGTTACCGCTATTGGCGAAGGGGCCGGAAGTTCCAAAACTGGATACCCTCGCCAATCCTCCATCGCCGGCGTTGGTGCCGCTGGTAGCATAAGCCTTGGCTCCGGGGTACCAGTTGGCAGAGTCGGCTATGGAAGTGGAATTGGGGCCGTTAATCATTCTCTTGGTTCCGCCGAAATAAAAGAACCCGCCTTTTTGTACTGTTCCGGATGTGATATTCCATTTAATTGTTCTTCTTTCCCCGCTGGCCCAGCCATCGCTTGGAACGGCGGGCGTAGAAGTGCCGGCGCTGTTAAGAAACACAATGCTGTAGGGGGTAACTGAGAAGTCAATATCTTTGGTAGCCAATAATTGCACGTACTCATAATCTCCGTCTCCACCTATGGGGTCTCCCAGTATGCCCGAAATCAGCAGATCCTGGGCCAAAGAAGCATTTCCCATAGAAATAATATCATCCTGTTTACGTGTTCTGAACTCGAAGGCAGTGCCATCGGGGGTACGGAAAGGTATTCCGATATAGGCGGCCATACCTAAGGGCGCAGTATTTGCATAGCTTACTGCCGGGTCGGTATACAGGGTAAAATCGCCAAAACCGTCGTTGATAGTTTTAGCTCCGCTGATCACATCTCCGGGCTGGGGTACCGGGTTAAAACTTACTTTAGAAACCATGCAAAGAGAACTTTCATAATCATCGGGTTTGGCCGCTAACTGCCTGGATGTGATGCCGTTTATTTCGAGCTTACCTGTTCCCAGTTTAGTAATTTTAGATTCGGTAACACCCTTAATGGTTAAAATGCCGTTCTGGCGCGTAAGCGTACTTCCCTCGATATTGATCTCCACAGAATCGCCCGAATGGTAATTGGCCGCAGCAGATCCCAGGTCAATAGAAATCCCTCTTAAAGTGGACAAGCGCAGTTTATCCTGTACAATTAACAAACCCGCCGGCAGGTTTCCGGCAGTGTGATCGGAAATGACTACCGCGCGTAGTTTCTTGCCTCCGTACATATTATCGGCCGTCAGAGTTACATCGGTGCCCTTGTAAATGGGGCGCACATCGAGGATGGCCACCACATCGAAGGGCACCCCGCCGGGGTAATTGCCGTATTGACCCTTCGTACAGCCGTTTAGTACCGCGGCTATGCAGATCAGAAAAAAGAGATTCAATATATTTTTCATCTGTTTATTTTTTATTGTTTTAATGTCAGATGGAATTTCCCATAAAAATTATCATCGTTTTAGATATAAAGTACTCAATAATTTTTATGGCTCATTTCATACTCATATTTTTAAAGTTTATCACAGAAACAGTTAAGGTTTTTGCCACCACACCTGGGTACTGATCGCGTCGGGGCCCTGTTCGGCCACTGCCGCCCTGTAATTAGTAGGGTTGGCCGCCTGCACATATACCGGGTATACCAGGCGGGCGGGCATTACGCCTCCGTTGGAAAGTCCCGGGCCCCTGGGCAGCACCGGATGTCCGGTACGGCGGTATTCATACCATTGCTGCACATCGGTTAAAAACAAAGCATAATATTTTTGCTGGTGGATCAATTCCATTCTCTCCTCCAGCGGAGCGTTGGGATCCCAGATAAAACTGCCGTCTGAAAGAGATTCGAGGTAGGTGGTAAAATTGGTAGAAGTTATGCTCTCTGGAAAGGCAGGCACCCAATAATTGATAGCTGCCGCTATACCCTGGTAAAAATAATCAGTGGCACTACCGCTGATCCATCCTTTGGCAGCCGCTTCGGCCAATATAAATTGCACCTCGGCATATTGCATAATGATGCCGGTGTTGGCGTTTTGCTGTAAGCTCATAACACCCCCCGTACTGGTGTTATCATAACTCTGAAAATAACATCCTTTCCTGTCGGCTTCTCCCGGAAGATACCCGCTGGGTACTCCAAACCAGCCACCACCACTCGCCTGTGCTATTCCTAACCGGCCAATGCTGCCATAGCCATAAGGCGTACTCGAAACTACCCGTGGGTCGTTCCACCTTATCAGCGGATCGAGGAAAAAGCTACAGATAGAAGGAGAACGGAAATCCTGCGCTCTGATACCATTTACGTAGGGGTTGGTATAAGGATCCGTAGTACTGGTACCCCCGCTCCAAAGAAGTCTTGCACAGTCCGCATTGCTTTGAAAAATGGGATACTGGGATGGGTTTTCCACGATTTGCTTTATTTTGGCAATACATTGCGCCTGTACCTCGGATTTACCGGATATACGCAGCAAGAGCCGCAGGTAGAGCGAGTTGGCAAATTTTCTCCATTTGGTAATATCGCCGTAATATATCGGGTCGCTGGACACCACGATGGCATCGCCCTCGCTCAGCAATATATTGGCTTCTTCCAGTTGGTTGAACATATCGAGGTATATATCCTTCTGACGGTCGAACTTGGGCGTTACATTTTGCAAATCTCCCGGCTGGTCGCCCAATAATGCCTCCGAGTAAGGAATATCACCATACATATCGGTAAGATTGGCAAAGAGCCAACTTTTCAAAATTTTTCCTATTCCCTGGTAAGAAGCATTGGGATTTTCGGCGGTACGGGCCAGACTATCTACCTGTTTGAAATTGGTAAGCTGTACAAACCAGGCATTCCACAGGTAATCCGACATAGTGTTACGGAAAGCGTAGCGGAATACAGTATTATCGCCATCGCTCTGGGCTACGGTAACCTGCATCAGCTCGTTGTTAAAGCTCCGGTTACGGTTCATACCCGGCCAAAGAGAATTCACCAGCGCCGGAGCCAGTAACTTGTCGGGAGTAGTGCTAATGATATTGATGGGATCCACATTCATCTCGGTAAATCCCTTAGTGCATGAGAAGAGCGTGGGCACTCCCAGCAAAACCATACATGCTATAATTAATTGTTGTCTCATTCTGTAATATTTTATTCTTTGGTTACGAATCAGCATTTCTTGAACAATTTAGAACCCAACAGATAAGGTAAAACCCATGGAGCGGGTAGAGGGAAACTGTGCTACTTCAAAACCTCTCACGATATCGGACCCGGCCAATGTGCCAAACTCGGGGTCGAATATAGGCCAGGGGCTCCAGATAAACAGGTCGCGACCATACACACCCAGGCTGGCAGTGGTTAACCCTACTTTCTTCAGCAGTTTCGGCGCAAAAGCATACGTTAAAGTAGCTTCCCGGAACTTAATGAAGTCGGTACTAAATGTACTGCCCTCTGCGTTTTGGGTACCAATGGCATAACGGTAATACTGATCGATATCGTATGCTACCGCGTCATTTTTTCTATAGCCGGTTACCACACCGTTCTCATCAAATATTTCCAGCACCCCATTGCCTATAATTCCGTTGTAGCGGCCTGGCACAGTAACTTTTAATTTACCCTGCTCGGCCATTTTGTACTGGGTAAGCGAGTAAGCCACGCCTCCCACCTGGGCATCAAACAATGTTTTCAGGCTCAATTGTCTGAAACGGAAATTATTTCCGATACCAAATTTATATTTAGGAATGGTATTTCCCAGGTAAACGATATTTTCTGTGAGCTTGGCGAAACCGGTAGCAGGGTCGTAGATTACCTGGCCATCGGGTGCACGCTGGTATCCTATCCCGTACAAATCGCCCATACTACCACCCACCGAAGCCACTATCTGGCCGCTGGCGATTTGGCCGGCTCTTAAAAGTACCGCACTGTCGGGCATCGACATAATCTTGTTCTGGTTATAAGAGAAGGTACCGGTAACGGACCAGTTGAAGCCATTTTTCCGAACGAGGGGCTTACCGTCTATTTGTATTTCGATACCATTATTTCTTACAGTACCGGCGTTGATCACGGCCGAGCTGTAACCAGAGGAAGCGTCCACCGTACGGGTCAGGATCTGGTTCTTGGTATTACCGAAGTAAACCGCGAGATCCACACTCAGTCTTCTTTTGAAAAACTGCACTTCGGTACCCAGTTCAAACGTAGTGGTAAGCAGGGGTTTGAGGTTGGAGTTGGGAATGGAAGTAGGATGCACCAGAGCACTGTCGGGGTAAATACCACCGCTGGCCAGCACATAAGTATAAGCCGTGCGATAAGGAGTGGTACCACCGCTACCCACCTGCGCCAACGAAGCGCGCAGTTTGAAATAATCGATAAATAACGGCATTTTGGTTACATCCGACAATATAAAACTGGTATTGATAGAGGGATAGAAAAATCCTACATTGTCCGTTCTGTCGGGAGTAGCCAACACACTATTCCAATCCTGCCTGCCCGTAATTTCGGTAAACCAGTAATCCTTATAGCTAAAGTTGACGATACCATACAAACTATTAATCTGATAACGACTGGTGTCGGGGTAATAAACAAGACCATACTCACTGTTGTCGAGCGTATAAATCCCCGGCAGATGCAAACCGTCGTTTCTTATATCGGTTTTATCATATTTGTTCCAGAGCTGGCTGCCCCCGAGGGTTATACCCAGTTTATTATCGTTTTTAAGATCTTTATTATACCGGGCCATAAAGTCGTAGCTTTTCTCCTGCCCGTATATATTTTGTTGTCTTACCGAACCCTTAGGCAAACGGCTTCCTGCATCATAGGGCCTGAGCTGTTGCCGTTTGTCGTTCATCCAGTCGAAGTTGCCGCGCAAAAGGAAACTTAATTCCTCGGTGGCCTGGTAGCTTAGGTTTACGTTTCCGGTAACATTGTTCCTGCGGGTTTTATTGAGGAACTCATACGAAATAGCATAGGGGTTTTCGGGAAATGAAGAGAAGGGGAAGCGGATCTGTTTGTAAAGGCTGTCGTAAATACTGCCTTCGCCGCCGGCCCAATAGTTTCTTAACCAGGCTTCGTCTGCGTTGGGTTGCCAGAAAATATACCAGTACATAATAGACTGGTTACCGTATCCGGCTCCGGGCAGGTTATCGCTCTCTCTGAAGCCATAGTTCACCTTGGTAGACAGTTTTAATTTTTTGGTAATTTCGGTATTGGTGGTAAAGCCCAGGCTCTGGCGTTTGAAGCCGGTATTAGGAATAATCCATTTATTATTTTCGGTACCGAGGTTAATGCGTATACCGGTAGTTCCTATCTTACCATCGAGGCTAACGCTGTGTTTCAGCGACCTTCCCAAATTCCAGAAATTGTTCACATCATAGGCTTGCCAGGGCGTACGCTCCAAACCTACGGCCTGCCGCACCGGATCGTACTGGAAGAAGGATTGCCCATCGAACCGGGGTCCGTAAGCCGAGCTGGTACCACTTGTACTACCGCCGTCAACACTGGCACCGTAAGAATAATGCAAGGCTCCATCCAGACCCTGGCCATACTCTGTTTGTAAATCAGGGAAACGGTTGATCTGTTCAATATTGCCATTCGCCACATATCTTACATTAAAATGTCCCTTTTTCCGTTGGCTGGCCGATTTGGTGGTAATGATGATGGCACCGTTGGCAGCGCGCTGGCCATACAAGGCCGCTGCAGCCGGACCTTTCAGCACCGATACGCTTTCAATGTCCTGCGGATTGATATCGTTAATGGAGCTACCATAGTCGGCCGGGAGGTTGTCTGAGCTGGTGGCGTATACCTGGTCGCTGGCATTGGCCGAGCGTTTACCGCTACTGTTGTTGATAACTACTCCGTCGAGTACAATAAGCGCCTCATTGTCGCCGGTGAGGTTGTTTTCTCCGCGAAGAATGATTTTGCTGGAGGCGGCGGGTCCCGAACCGGAGCGAATCAGGTTCAAACCGGCTACCTTACCCGAAAGGGCATCGGTCCAGTTAGAGGCAACGGCATCGGTCAATTGGGTGCTGTCGATCTTGGTGAGTGCATAGCCCAGCGATTTTTCGGCTTTGCGGATACCCAGCGCAGTTACCACCACGTTCTCCATTTCGGCCTGCCCCTGTACCAGGAGGATGTTCAGGGGAGATCCGTCTTTAACTACTATTTCCTGGGAGATATAGCCCACCCCGGAAATGACCAGTGTTTCGCCAATACTGGCAGCAATACTAAAAGCACCCCGTTCGTTAGTAAAGGTACCGCGGGCGCTCTTATCTACCTGAACGCTTATATTAGGAAGCGGTTCATTGCTTGTACTGTTTCTTACCGTACCACTGATGGTTTGCTGCTGCGCCATAGCCGTACCAGTCAGGAAAATAAGAAACGCTGTAAAAGCCATTTTCTTTTTTAAAACGGTTCTGATTTTTGATAAAAGGGTCATTGAAGCTGATTTTTGGTTTGCAAAAAAAGTGTTAATTATTATCTCCGCGCCTGTCAGAACAAATGTTAATAATTATTTTAAAATTTGATAATGAATAAATAACCATCCGATAAGGAAAAGATAGCAAACAGCCCCCTTTAACTAATAAAAGTCCGTTCTATCTGTTCAAACAACCGCTATCAATCTTATTACTTGTCTAAGTCAGCAGGTACTCCCTGGCAAGCGCTTTGTATTCGTTTACCTGCTTTTCCATCCAATCCTTGTCCTTATTCAGTTCATCCGCCATAACCCTGGCTACTTCGCCGCTGATCCGAACACTTTCCCGGGCATCCAGCAGCAAGGCCCTGGTTCTCCGGGCCAGGAAGTCTTCCACCGTTCTGGCCATTTCATGTTGTACCGCCCAGCGTATTTGTATCTCGTGAATTTTCAGTCCCTCACTTATCCAGTTATTTGCGTTGCCGTTCATCTGCTTTTTTATAAGCGGCAGATCGCTTCCGTAATAATAAAGCGGATCATCCCAGTTCACTTCGCTGGAAAAACCATGTATATGGCGGTGAGCTGTTTTTGGTTTATGTCGCGGCCAGCCCAAATGTGCTTCCACCCTGTTCATCATATCCTCACCCATTTTGCGGAAAGTGGTCCATTTACCACCGATAATGGTAAAAAGATTGGAGTCAGATATAATTATTTTATGACTGCGCGATATTTCTTTGGTTTTTTGAGAGTCCTTTTCGGGTGCTGCCAGTGGCCGGAGGCCGGCAAATACGCTCAATACATCCTTTCGGGCCGGAGCTGTTTCCATATAACCTGCGGCGGTATTGAGTACAAACTCGATTTCTTTTTCCAGCGGCCGGGGTTCCATGCTGGGCGAGCCCACCGGCGTATCGGTGGTGCCGATCACTACTTCATTATGCCAGGGAACGGCAAACAGCACCCGTCCGTCGCTGGTTTCGGGTATCATTAAAGCATGTTGCGAAGGATAAAACTTCTTGTCCACCACCACGTGTATGCCCTGGCTGGCTACCACCGATGGTTCGGCAGCGGGGTCATCCATTTTTAAAATACCGTCTACAAAAACACCGGTCGCATTCACGATGGCTTTTGCCTTAAGTTCGTAAATGCCCGATCCTTCCATATCTTCCACAACCGCGCCGCATAATTTCTCCTCCGCATCTTTCAGCAAGCCGGTTACGCGGGCGTAGTTTATCACGTAGCCGCCCTGCTCCACGATGCTTTGTGCCAGGTTAATGGCCAGCCTCGAATCGTCGAACTGCCCGTCGTGGTACAATACTCCTCCCAGCAATCCTTCCTGTTTAATCCCGGGCAGCGCTTTCTTTACCTCGGCTTTTTTAACGAAAACCGACCGGCCCAGCGATAGTTTGCCCGCAATCCAGTCGTAAAGCTTTAAACCAATCGTATATTTAATCCTGCTGAGCAAGCTATATATCGGAATAATAAAGGTTTGATTTTTGATGAGATGAGGTGCGTTCTTTTGTAAAAGTCCCCTTTCTATGCAAGCTTCCCGCACCAGTTTTACATCGCCCTGCGCCAGGTATCTTACGCCGCCATGAACCAGTTTGGTGCTACGGCTCGATGTTCCCTTAGCAAAGTCCGACTGCTCTGCCAGCAGCACTTTGTATCCTCTCGAAATCGCATCTAATGCCACCCCCAGGCCTGTTGCTCCCCCTCCGATGACCAATACATCCCAGGTTCCGCTCTCAGCGAGTTTCTCCAGCACTTTATCTCTGTTCAAGAGGTTTTGCATTTGTTGATTTTAATAGAAACGAAACATATCGAAACCGAATATACTACTATTAGCCATCAAAATCCAAAATTCAAACAAAAAAAATTTAAAATTTTCCCAAAAAAAGCATAAACAGCGCAAAATCAATTTCAATTGGTTGCATTTTCCTGCTCTTTTTACCCGATGGCGCTTCTTCCAATCAGTTAATCGTTTAAACCGAAATGACGGATCATAAAGTTATAACACATAGCGTTCTAAATAGGGATTGGCAAATTTTCCATCGGGATCATGCTTTTTAACAAGTGTGCGAAAATCATTGATGCGGGGATAGAGCGCCGCTATTTCAGCCGATCCCATGTGAAACAATTTGCCCCAATGCGGCCGGGCTTTAAAGGGAGCGAGGCCGGCTTCTATTTCGGGCAACAGCCGCTCTATCTTTTCCAGTTCGGCTGTCCAGGTAAAATGAAAACAGGCGCTGTTTCTTTGGTAAGCGGGGCTCAGCCATTGTTCATCGGCCTGTACGGTTCTTACCTCGCAGGCATAAACAATAGGTTCGATTTTATTATGCAGCCCCTGCAGTACGAGCATCGCTTCGTAGGCATGCTCTATAGGCACAAAATATTCGGTTTGAAACTCGTTTCCTTTTTCGGGGATAAAATCCAGCCGAAAATGGGGTAACCGGGTATGCCAGGGGCCTGAAACGCCCATCTGATCGCTGCATTTTCCTGCCACATCGCCTTTTACGATGGTGGTAATATTAGCTTCCATGGGCCGGGCATCGAAAAAAGAAGGACTATCCGGGATTTCGGAGGAACCCGGTTCTACCCGCCTTTTAACCCATACCAGTGGCATGGTGACGGTTCGCCAGTCGGTAAACATGCTCACGCTGAAACCCGACGACATCACTTTCTCAAAATTATCCTTCAACACGCCAAAAGGCATATCGGCAAATACATCCTGCCGGAGATTAAAGCTGGGTTCAATCTTCAAAGTGAGTTGGGTTATAACGCCAAAAGCGCCCAAACCCGCCAACAGGCCGTTTAATTCTTCTTCCTTATCTTTCGCAACCCGAACCAGTTCTCCCTTTCCGTTTACGAACTCTATCGCCTCTACCTGCGTGGCCAGGTTTCCCGTACCCGAACCGTGGGTGCCCGTGGCAATGGCTCCGCTGACGGTGAAATGAGCATGCGATGCGAGATTTTGCAAGGCATATCCCTGTTCATTTAAATACTCCGATAACTCAGTATAGCGGATTCCACCCTCGACGGTTACGGTATTTTTTTCGCGATCAATGCCCAGTACTTTATTCATTTTCTCCAGCGAAAGCAGGCAGTCATTCGAATCGGCAATATCGTTAAAGCTATGGCGGGTTCCCAGCACTTTTACCTGGTTGTGCTTTTCTACCCATTGCTGTATCTCCGCGGTTGACACGGGTTTCAGCAGCTTCTTCGTGGTAAAGGGAATATTGCCCGCCCAATTGGTATAAGTGGTTTCGGCTTCCGAACCCATCCACCGGCATCCCATGGCTCCGGCGGCTACCAACAGGGTGGAAGATTTTACAAAATCTCTTCTTCTCATATTCAATCGTTTAAACTATATAGTGGAACCTAATAAGCAAACAAATAAAAGGTTCTGAAACCTGAAAATAAGAAAAAAAAAGATATTTATAATTTTTTTTCGCAGATTGCCACGATCTGTGCATTCTGTACAACAAAAGAAGACATGGCCACCAATGCACGAATGAAGGGTATTTTAACGGATTACCTATTCTTGCATTTGCGATACAGTTGTATTTCAAAATCATACTGCACACGCGGTACGCTGGAATCTGTGGCTGGCTTCGCCAGATAAGATAGCCGCGGAGTTCACAGATATGCGCCTGCGGGGCAATGATTATTAAAAGAGCCTGAACTAAACAATTACCACCCCATCTGTGCATTCTGTGGCCAGCTTTAATCCGCCCTTCAAAAGATAAGGCAGCCGCGGAATCCGAAGTTAAACGTCCATTTCCTCCATGGGGTTCCAAAAGATCTTTTTAAAATCAACCACCCGGTCGTTTTGTACCCGAACCCCTTCTTTGGCCAGCAACTCTTCCATGAGGGTGGGTGTATCGAAAGCCAGTTTGCCCGAGAGTACTCCGGCGCTGTTTACTACCCGGTGAGCGGGCACTTTGGGTTTTGCGGCGGCGCTCATGCCCATGGCCCATCCTACCAGCCGGGCCGATTTGCCAGTGCCAATACAGCGGGCAATCGCTCCATAAGACGTAACGCGGCCTTTGGGAATTTGCCGGGCAATATCAAAAACCTGCCCGAAAAAGCCGGTATCCTGTTTCCCCGAAGAAAGGACGCTTTTCAGTCCTGCGGGCCGATGAACAATTTTTTTATCCCTTTTCACCCCCTTAACTATTTGTTTGAGAGATGTCTTTTTCGGTGTCACCTTTTTCCAACTCGTACCTAATGGCTTCCTTTAACTCCAAGTCCTTCTCGGGCCCCGCTAAAACAGGCGGCAGGGTAAAACATAAATAATGAATGCGGCTGCTTTGCGCTATGTCGAGCGACTCATAATGGGTTTTTAGTTTCAGCTCCTCGCTTCTGTTTTCCAACCGGTATAAATCATCCTCATCCACCAGCACATCACATTGATACATGGCCAGCACTTCTTTAGTAAACCGGTATAGGTTCGGGCTATCGGTTTTTAAATGAATTTTACCGCCCGGCTTTAATACCTGGGCATAGATTCTCAAAAAGCGGGGATGGGTGAGCCTTTTTTTTGCTTTGGAATAACGAAGCTGGGGATCGGGAAAGGTAATCCATACTTCGTCTGCTTCGTTCTTAGCAAAGAACTCCGTTAGCCTTTCGATTTGCGCGCGCAGGAAAGCCACGTTAAAAACACGGTTTTGCAGGGCCTTGCGGGCGCCTACCCAAAGCCGGTTTCCTTTTATATCCACACCAATGGTATTAATGCCCGGATGCAATTGGGCCAGTCCTACCGCATATTCACCCTTGCCGCAAGCCAGTTCCAGAACGAGAGGGTGGTTATTTCCAAAATGCCGATGCCAGTTGCCCGGCATATTTTCGGGAAACTGGAGCACATTTTCGAAGGTTTTTAATTCCGCAAAGCGGATCAGTTTTTTTTGTCCCATAATTTTTCGTGAAGCGATGCTATTGTGGCGTAAGCAGTTCTGCCAATGTTTTCTTTGCCCGGGAAAATTGTTGCCAATCGGCGCCACCTTCTATTTGAATAATGGCTATCCCTGCTGTAGGGAAAGAGTCGATATCGGCACCGGTTATCTCTCCTGTGAAATTAGTTACACCGGGGTTATGCCCAACAATGGCAAGGGTGTCTACGTTTTCCTGCAGCCAATCGATGGTTTCGGTGAATTGTAAAATATCGCCGAGGTAAAGATTGTCAAAGTATTTAATATCTTTTTCCGCCACCTGGTTTACCTGCGCAAAAATAGCTGTGGTTTCCCGGGTGCGGTCGGCCGGACTCGAAAATATTTTATCGGGATGATATCCTTTTTCTTTCAATAAGCCCGCCATTAGTTCGGCCTGGCGAATGCCCTTTTCGGTGAGGTTTCTCCTGCTGTCGGGTTTGCCGTACCCATTCTCAGCTTTTGCATGACGGATAATGATCAGGGTTTTCATTTATCGTTCCTTTATTTTGTCAAAAATAACCATAAAAGAACGAAAAGGAAACAGATCGGCCGGGTATCAGCCGCAACTAATAACCACGTTCATTTTTCCCTTCCATATAATTCATAAACGCCTGGTTCACCACGCGATTACCTCCGCGGGTAGGATAATTACCGGTAAAATACCAGTCGCCTAAATTATTCGGGCAGGCTTTGTGAAGGTCTTCGATACTCTGGAAGATAACCTGTACAGGGATACCCAAATCTTTGGGCGTAATCATTTCAGCGATTTTGTAGGAGATTTCGGTGGTGGTACTGCTTTTGTAGATTTTTTTCACCAGGTTTTCGGAATCGAGCTTTCCTTCGGCTTTCAGATCCTTGCATTGCTGCCACAAATCCTGCAAAAGATTTTCCTGGCCGTGATCTTTCAAAATCTCCACCGCCGCATTAAAGGCAATAAAATCGCCCATCTTACTCATATCGATGCCGTAGCAATCGGGATAGCGGATTTGGGGAGCGGAAGAAAGGATAAGGATTTTTTTAGGCTGCAGACGGGCCAGCATTTTAATAATGCTTTGCTTTAGTGTGGTTCCGCGTACGATAGAGTCGTCGATCACCACAATGGTATCCACACCCGGGCGAACCGTGCCATAGGTAATATCATATACGTGCTGCACCATTTCATTTCGGCTGGCATCGGCCGTGATAAAAGTGCGCATTTTTACGTCCTTGATGGCGATTTTGCCCACCCTTATACGGCGGTTGATCATTTCGCCCAGCTTTTCTTCGTCGTAATCTTTTCCCCAGCTCAGGATGCGCTCTGTTTTTATTTTATTGAGATACATCTGCATTCCTTTCTGCAAGCCCAGGAATGCGACCTCGGCCGTATTGGGGATATAGGAAAAGATCGTATTCTTCAGGTCAAAATCGATCGCATTGAGCACCTGTTCACTCAAATGGTAGCCCAGCGCCTTTCTTTCCTTATAAATTTTTTCATCGCTGCCGCGCGAAAAATAAATACGCTCGAAACTACAGGCTTTCCGCTCGAGGGGCTGTACCACTTCCCCTACTTCGTAGCTGCCGTTTTCGTGAACGATCAGGGCGTTGCCGGGCATCAGTTCTTTCACTTCATTTTCGCCCACATTAAAAGTAGTGCGGATGGCTGCCCGTTCAGAAGCCGCCACAATTACATCGCCATCAATATAATAATAACAGGGGCGGATGCCGTGCGGATCCCGGAACACGAAACCTACTCCATCGCCGGTTACACCGCCCACGGTAAATCCTCCGTCGAACTGGGGAATAACTTCCTGCAGCATTTTTTTAATATCGGGCTTTGCCGGCGATGCTTCATCGGCATCTACGAGGTGCTTGTGCACCATTTCCATCATAGCCGCCAGATCGCTTTGTTTTTGAAAAGGCCCGGGTTCTATCCCCAACTTTTCGAACAACTCTTCGGTATTGACCAAATTAAAATTACCCGCTAACGCAAGGTTACGGGTAGTGATGGTATTTCTTTTAATGAAGGGGTGGCAGAATTCTTCGTTGTTTTTTCCCTGGGTTCCGTAACGCAGGTGGCCCAGCAGCAATTCGCCCAAAAACTTCACATGTCCTTTCATCAGCCCCGGGTGCTTTACAATTTCGGGGTTATACTTCGTGAGTTCGTTTACTTCCTGTGCAATACCCTGGAACAACGATGAAATGGCCTGTGGCTTTGCGCTGCGTACCCGGTGCATAAACGGATAGCCGGGCTCTACATTTAGTTTGATGGCAGCGATGCCGGCGCCGTCCTGGCCGCGGTTGTGCTGTTTTTCCATCAGCAGGTAGAGCTTGTTAAGCCCCCACATAACTGTTCCGTACTTTTTGAGATAGTGCGAGAAAGGCTTGCGTAGCCTGATAAAGGCCAGTCCGCATTCGTGCTTTATTGAATCACTCATATTGCAAAAAAGAAACGCAAAGTTACAGGAATAGTTTGGAAGATGAAGTTAATATGAACCCTGTTCGCTCCCATTCCTGCTTTACCGGGTTGATGATCTGCGATCCTGCCCCCTTTTCCTGCCTTGGGCCGCTCTTCCCGATACCTGTTTACCCGCCGTTTTATTTCAACAATTCCGCGAGTTTTCTTTCCAGGTCGGCGCCCCGCAGCCCCTGTGCGATGATTTTCCCTTCGGGGTCGAGCAACACATTAAACGGAATGCCTTCAAAACCATAAAGTGCCACCACCGGGGAGTTCCAGAATTTAAGATCGCTTACATGGGCCCAGCTCAACCGATCGTCTTTGATGGCTTTCAGCCAGGGATCGCGGTCTTTATCGAGAGAAACGCCGAGAATGGTAAAATTTTTATCCTTAAACTTATTATAAGCTGCTACCACATGCGGGTTCTCCATGCGGCAGGGCTTGCACCAGCTCGCCCAAAAATCGACCAGTACGTATTTGCCTTTAAAAGAGCTTAACGCCACCGGTCTCTCGTTCTGATCGGGCAGCGTAAACTCAGGTGCAGGTTTCCCTACCCAATCGCCTTTGCCGGCATTATCGAGTTGGGCCTGCATGTCTTTTTGCAGAGCCGCCAGGCCTGTATGCCCCGGATTTTTCTTCAGCACATCGGAAATTGTACCGCTCACCTGTTCGTTGCTGAGGGGTTCGAGGCCAAAAGCGGGGTTGCTGGCGGTGGACTGGTAATAGCCCAATACGAACATGGATAATGCCGGATTACCGGTTTTTCTTATTTCGCTCAGCGCCAGGTCTTTTAAATAAATAGCAGTAGTGGCATTTTCGTTGGCGATGGGCGCCCATACACTATCGGGCGTGTTCAGCTTCCGCAAGCTGTCGATTTTGGTGGCTCCTGTAAAAATAGCCTGCATTTTTTCATTGAAGCTGGTCATGAAATTTTTCATGCTCTCGCTGGCCGGCGACCCTTTTACATCGTATTTTTCGGCATACTGGTTATGCTCCTTATTCATAACCACGTCAATTTCAACAGCAGGCTGGTCATTGATCACCGACGCTACCGGGTAGCCATCGGCGTTGACACGGATATTATAAATAGCCGACTCGCCGGTTTCGGTTTCTATTTTAAAGGTGCCATCGCTGTTGAGCACGCCCGAATCGACGATAGTGGGCCGCATGGTGCCAATGGGCACTTCTTCGAGGTAAACCATTTTACCCACGGCATTGGTAATTTTCCCCGAAACGGTGAAATTATTTTTCTTGTTGTCTTTACAGGCTAAAAGGGTAAAAAGTGCAGATGCTATTAAGAGTATTTTTTTCATTGAAAAAAGTTGATGGTTGATAGTTGATGATTGATAGCCTATCCAGACAGCTATGCACCATGAACTATGAACTGTATGCTATTTTAATTTCTCCAGAATAATTTCATTGGTCTTTTTGGGGTCGGCCTTGCCCTTCGTACGTTTCATTACTTCGCCCACAAACAGCGCCAGCAGCCCTTTTTTACCTTTTTTATATGCAACAACTTTATCGGCCAATTGTTCCAGCACCGCATCAATTACCGGTTCCAGGGCCGATGAATCGGATTGCTGAACCAGGTTATGTTGCTGCGCTAAGATAAGCGGATCCTCCGATGGACTCTGTATTAAAAGTTGCAGAAGCCGGGTAGAGGCGGTTGAAAAGCTCAGTTTTCCTTCTTCCACACATTGAACCAATGCCGATAATTGACGGGGCTGCAGCGGAAATTCGCTGATGGTTTTGCTGTTTTCGTTGAGCCAGTTTTTCACCGGGCCCAGGATCCAGTTGGCAATGGCCTTGGACCTTCCCACGGCTCCGGCCGAAGGAGGGGGAGTAAGAGAAGCCTCCCCGATAGCCATTTCAAAGTAATCAGAAACTTCTTTTTCTTCTGTCAGAACCTGCGCATCGTATTCGGACAGGCCGTATTGTGTGCTATATTTCTGCACCCGCTCTGCCGGCAGGGCCGGAATGGTGGCTTTAATCTCATCGATCCATTCGTCCTTCAGGTCAAAAGGGGTAAGGTCGGGATCGGGAAAATAGCGGTAGTCTTCGGCGTCTTCCTTATCGCGGATGGCAAATGTAGTGCCGTTACCGGCATCGAAACTGCGGGTTTGTTGTTTCACCGGTTCGCCGGCGTCGACCAATTGTATCAGGCGTTGGGCCTCAAAATCGATCGCCCGTTTGACATTACGGATGGAATTAAGATTTTTTACTTCCACCTTGGTGCCCAGTTTTTCCTCGCCTTTTTTTCTAACCGAGATATTGGCATCGCAGCGCATGCTGCCTTCTTCCATATTGCCATCGCACACGCCTAAGTAGCGCACCAGTTTGCGCAGTTCGCTTACATAGGCAAAGGCTTCATCGCTGCTGCGGATATCGGGTTCGGTAACAATTTCCACCAGGGGCGTACCGGCCCGGTTATAATCAACAGCCGTGTTTTTTTCATCCACATCGTGCAGGCTTTTGCCGGCGTCTTCCTCCATGTGAATGCGGTTGAGGCGGATTTTTTTCTCGCCCTGGCTGGTTTTAATGGCCACATATCCTCCTTTACAAATGGGGGTTGTATGCTGCGATATCTGGTAGCCCTTGGGAAGATCGGGGTAAAAATAATTTTTACGGGCGAAGTAGTTTTTCTTTTCTATTTCGCAATGGCAGGCCAGTCCCATTTTTATGGCATGGCCAATGGCCTGGCGGTTCATTTTGGGCAGCGAACCGGGGTGGGCGAGGGTAACAGGACTCACATGGGTATTGGGATCGGCGCCAAAGGCAATGCTGTCGCCGCAAAACAGTTTGCTTTTTGTAAGCAATTGTGCGTGCACTTCCAGCCCGATTACTATTTCGTATGCTTCGTTTACAGTACTCATTATGCGGTGCAAAAATAGTAGTAAACCGGTAAGGTTTGGAAAATACGGGAAAAACCCCCTGGAAATACGAGAAAAATCCCGTTTTTTATCCCGGCCTCTCCACTATTTTAGCGGTCTTAAATAACTATTGTAAAATACAAAAGACAACACAAATGAAGAAACTAACAGCTATTAGGGTGCAGACAAGTTTTTTACCTACCAGATAAAGGAAACAGCTTACCA
>JBEBUZ010000043.1:0-27729 GCA_040393015.1 Paraniabella yanshanensis | reverse complement strand
CTGATGCGGCATGTCCATCTGTGCATCTGCGGCCAGCTTTATTATTTAGATGGAAAAATCGAAAAGGAAGCCCTATCGAAAACATACTCCTCTTTACATTACCTTTTATACACAATATTTTTGAGTAAAACATCGATGCGCTTTTTAGCTAAAAGATCGGTTAATAGTATTCCTTTCTGCTTGCTAAGATCGAGCAGGGTTACATCGTGGCCATAACCCATTTTAAAAAAAACACGGTCATCAATAATCCAGCCCTGTACACCAAACGAATAGCCTTTAAAAGACAAGCCATAATGGGTGGTTTGCAGATCATCGTCCAATACAATAGTTACTATATCCCCATCCTGGAAATTCTTTATTTTCCCTTCTACATGCGCAAAGATGTACTGTTCTTCCAATATTTCGGGCGGCTTTTTATCCTTGTTCTTTTCAAGCTCCTTTTCAATAGCAGCCAGGATATCGGGGTCGTTTTCTACTTCAAGGTCAGAAGTACGGGGCTTTTTACCCGGCCCTGATTTGGAACTGAATATATTATAGCCAAATTTTGAATTATACAATTCGGGATATTCAAATAATTCCTTCACTGCAATAATTTTATATACATACAGCCCCGTTTCGGGATTTAGCCTCATGGTAAAATAGTTATTTCCCTGCGACTTCACTGCGTTTACTATATTACCAATACCGAAATTGTAAGCGGCAATGGTAAGTGGCCAGGTCACCGTGCCGGTGAGTTTTTTCAGCCCGGTATAATTATCCCGAATCAACTGGCAGGCTACACGGGTGGCTTTGTCAAAGTTCTCCCTTTCGTCTACCCCACTGCCCACCTGCATTCCATATCCTCTCGCGGTTGCCGGCATTATTTGCCAGATACCCTTCGCTCCTACCCCTGATTCTGCTTTAGTTAAAAAACCGCTTTCTACAATGGGCAAATATTTCAGGTCGGGATGAAGGCCATAAGCCTGCAAATAACGCTCTACCAACGGAAAATAGCTGATGGCCCGCTGACGCAGGGAAGGAAGATTTACAACATTGACCTGTTTTTTTATTACATTGATGAGCTTATCCTGCACAAACTGCTGGTTCATGGGCACAGGCTCGCCGCAAAAGGTAATAATATGCTGGGCCGAAAGGCCGCCGCTCAATAAAGTTACCAGCAAAAGCAGCCCGGCACGCCGGTATTTCCTGCCCGGCCACCAGCTTTGTTTCCGGCCAATGGAGAGGCGGGTAATATTTCCCAATATTTTAATGCGTGGCTTTATTGATTCGCCCCCCTGAACCCGTATACTTCCCGTTTTCTGCTGCATACCTGATGCTATCGATATTTACCGGTGCGATGCCCGGGTTTAAATAAGCGTAACCCTTTCTTACTGTCTTTCTATTTTTTTCTTCCCGACCTCTTACTACTCTTTTCTTCTTTTTCTTTCGCCCTGTTTGTATTATCGGGAGCTACTTTATTGGTGCTGGCCGTAGTTTGCACTTTTGCCAGTTCTTTAATATAGTCGCCACCAGCAATAACAATGCTGCCAACGCCTTTTTCCTTACGGCGTTCTTCTATAAACAGAACCAGGCTTTCGTCGGGCACCACATTCGGCGATCTTGTCACAAACACAATATACTGACTGGTGTTGGGGCGTACAATCGGGTAAAAATTAATATAAGTAAGATAGCTGCATTTGATGATCATTTTAGCCCTGTCCTTAGCATCGTACCAGTACATATAGGTTTTTCCCAATAAGAAATCTTCGCTGGTATTATTTTCAATTTTTATCTTATAATAAGTATGTATATCTTTAAATACGATATTTTCGAGGGTCATTTTCACGCCCCCGTTTACCAGTTCCCTGGCTGCAATATTGAGTTTATCAGGGGCGGAAGTTTTTATCAGCGAGTCTGATACCCGGTAACTGCGTAAGGTATCGGTTATAATAAAGAAGTCGGCATTCACCATTTCCATTTGTCCGGCCGGATAATTGTAAACATCAATACCCTTTCGGCCATAACGTTGCCAGAGGCCTACCTCGGAATAGGCTTTTTCTGCCTCCCGTTGCTTTCTCTCGGCTTCTAACTGTGCCAGGCGTTCCTGTGCGGCTTTCCTTTCTGCTTCTTTTCTGGCTAATTCTTCAGCCGCTTTTCTTTGGTTTTCCTCTTCGAGGGCTTTCTTTTTAGCCAGAGCCTCTTCTTCGATACGTTTTCTTTCTGCCGCTTCTCTTTCGGCCTTCGCCAGGGCTTCCGCATCTTTATCGGCCTTAAGTTGTTTCAGTTTTTTTTCTTCCTCGGCCCGTTTTCGGGCCAGTTCCTGCTCCTGCTGTTTAACCAATGCCTCCGAGGCCTTTCGGTCAGCTTCTTCTTTTTGCCGGGCCGCCAGCAATTGCCTTTCTTTTTCCTCGGCTTCCTTCTTAGCTTTTGCTAATGCTGCTGCTTCTTCTTTCTGCTTCAGCTCATCCAGTTTCCGTTGCTTTTCTATATCACGGGCTTTTTCTGCCAGGTCCTTTTCCTTATTCTGCTGAGCTCTCATCGCCTCGATCCTCTTTGCCTCCATTTCTTTTTTCCGTTCTTCCTCCTGCTGTTTATCCCGTTTAGCAATAGCTGCTTCATCGTTGCCTTCTGCCATCATCCGTTTCTGTTTTTCAACAAAGGATTTGAGCTCTTTGAGATTGGAGTGATCGTACCATAAAGGCGGGCGGCTATCGTCGTTGATATTGTAAGTAGAATCGTATACGATGCGAAACATATGGCTTCTGCCGCCTTCATTCACCAGTAGGGAAGTATTGGGCGCTGTTTCATGCTCTTTATTAAACTGCAGCGAAATCGATTTTTCTTCCCTGCGCTTGGGAATATAAAAATCATAAGCACCATCGTCTGAAAAATTAATATTCAAAACCCTGTCGGGAAAATTAATAATCGTTATACTTTCCCTGCCCACTAATATTCTTTCTCCATTAATGTTTTGACCGCTGATCGTTATGTGAGCAGCTATCAATAAAGAAATACCCAAATAATATTTTTTCATTTGCCTGTTTTTAATATTGAAGCTTAGTCCTGGTGGTAACCGGTATCCCAGTTAGCACCCTCATTGTCTTTTTTACCTTCCATTTTTATCATAAAGTTTTTCGCAGGAAAATAAGGTTTGATATGTATATCCAGATGTATTTTGTCTCTTTGTACGGAGTCCTGTTCAAATCGTTTCACGTTAAAATCTTCAATCAACCGCCCATTACCAGCAATGCTATCAAGAAATTTTACAATCTGTCCCATTAATTCCTTTCTGATATTGGCATTAAAATTTTCAAAAGCCCTTCGGTTCAGAAAATCCATCAGCACTTTTGTTACATAGTCAAATACCCGCACCACGGAATAAACCTGCAATCCAAGGTTATCTCCATTAAACAGGGTTTTAGCAGAAACAGCCATTACTTTTCCGAACTGCTGTACCATTGGTACCATATTCATCCTTTCCAAAACTGCCACTTCACTTTTCTTAAGTGCAAGTTTTACTCCGTCTACGCCTTCCAATATGCCGAATCTCCTGCCGGCTGACACCTGGCTCATTAATGTGCTATATATCTTTCCTGCCAAAGCGCCCGAAGGAGGCAGGTACAGATCGTCTTCCTCTTCTGCTTCCAGGTATTTCCCCCGCCCTACCAACCAGTTGCAACACATAATAACCGAAGATTTACAGGCTTCTCCACCGGCATGGCCCGCTGTATCGAACATCTCCATAATATCATCCACCTCATCGAGATCTTCAAAATCGGTTATCATCATTACTTTATTATCATACGCAATTCTGGCCCATTTTTCAACCATCGGGCCTACGCCCAGGTAACCTGGCAGAACCAATAAACTATAGCTATTCCTCAGATCAACACGATCAAAATTCTTCTTTAATTCCTCTGCTATATAATCCGTATAACCCGTAAATCCGGAGTCCCGGAGATAATCCGGCTCGCAGTGTATAAAGGATATATTTGGCAAGCGATCCTTCCCCGCATTTTTAAAAAATAGCGATACATTGCGATAGGTTCTCTCCAGTGGCCGGGCAGCATCGATCGCTGCGAGCAAATTCCTGCGCAATATTTCTTCCTCCCCGGCTGCCCTCGCGCGACAGTAACTAATAAGCGATGTCTGATCATTCTGTGCATCCAACGCATCCCTCCATACCTCCAGTTGCAACAACAATTCCTCCCTTGTCTCCTGCATGGCAGCGTCCCGCAAAAAAATATCTTTCCGTGCCGGCCTCGAAGGGTCGAGATTTTCCACGCCGCTCAGCATTTCGGAAAAACGCTGTAACCCACCCGGCAATCCGGCTATTTTCTGAAAGTCGCCTCCGGAAAGAGACTCCGCGGAACTGTCGGACACTACCTCATTACGTTGATACAATGGAAGTTCACCCATTTTCTGTTTATTAATCGTTCGGGTTAAATGAACTTATTCCTTCGGATGAGCCGGCTGAAGAAGCATCACTATCCGAAGCCCCTGAGGAAGGCGAAGAGGAAGGGGATGAAGAGCTGCTTCCTTCGCTATCCCGCCAGGACTTGACCAGAGTTGTTTCGGCACCGCCATCGTTTACCGATATTTCGCCGCAGGAAATTTTAAACTCGATACGCATAAAATTGTTATCGAATGCGTCGAATATTTCCTTATAATAAACGCAGTAAGCTCCTCTGAACTGAACCGTTCGCACCGATCTGCCATTTCTGTCAAAAAAATACGCGCCTCCGTCGGTCATGGTTTGCCGGGCCAGCATCCACCGGATCAGGGTAATATCACCCGAGGAGGATTCGACCGTAAAATTGATACTTCCGCCATCGGGCGATCCGCTTGGCAGGCCGAAACGATCGACCGGCTGAAAAAAATTATAATCCATATGCACGATGCGCCAGTTTTCACCTCCTTCGCCGGGAGGTCCTAATTGCAGGGATCCTGATATTGCCATAAGAATCTATTTTATGTTTTTAATTTCTTTAATCGCGCTTTCAATCCAGTTCAGCAGAGCATTCCTCGCCTCGTTATTGCTCAATGTTTGGGTCAATTCCGTATCCAGTGCCGCCAGGTGTGCCAGTTTCAGATACTCCTGTTGCCTGGAAGCCACCTGCTTTAAAAAGCTACATTGTTCCATCATTTTTTTTGCACTAAAATCTTCTACCGACCGGAACCGTATTGTTTCTCTTCTTAAAAACCCTTCTGCTTCCTCAAATATCACATCAACCTCGGGTTGATAGTACTCAAAAACATCCTCCATTCGCTGTAGACCATGTACTACTTCAGGCCTGACCGGACTGTCCGAAGTAAACTTTTCTGCAAAGAGCGTGCGGTTGGTCGACATTTCGCTGATCTCCTCCGTGATGGCTGTGCTTCGTGTGGTTCCCATTTCCTTTTCCATAAATTGTTTAATAGTGTGAAGGCATAGAGAAAACAGCCGTGCCGATTGTTAAATAGTCGGCCGCACCTGCTTCTTTTAACCGATCCAGGGCCTGGTGAATACATTGTGTCGGGCGTGTTTCCTCCGGATGCCAGGCGTAGGGATCTCTGATCGTTATTTCCACATTAATTATCCTAATCCTGTCTCTGTTTATCTCGCGGAGATAATAGGCCCTGTCATCTGTTTCCCGGTTATCATATGGATTATAATCTCCAACCAGCCTCCAGTGCACTTCATCAATATTACCATTGGCGTTTACCCAATCATCCGAGTCATAATCGACCTGTCTGATGGCAGGCTCCCGGCCGTCATCTCTACCACGACCTATAATGCTGCCTGAATCCCAACGGGGATTGGCCCTTAATTGCGCGTGAATTCTGTCAAAAATTCGCCGACGTATCGTAGGATTGGCATCGAATAAGGCCCGTACATTTTCCACATAGTCGGCTCCGTTACCATGTCTGTAATGGTATAAATGCCGTCGGGCATTAGGCTGCGGAGATATCCAGTCCCAGTAATTCATAATCTGGTTATATACCTGTTCATCAGTTGCCCCTACACAAATAAGGCTGGCCTCCATGTTGGCGAGAATATAAGATTCAGTAAAAATTATGTCCTCTTCCATCTGGTTTGGTTTTTTGCGTTGTGTTAAGCCGATTCTTCCTCTTTTTCCAGAACCGTTGCCGGTTGCACATCCTCTCTTTGCGACCCGTTGCCGCTGTATTCATTTTTTTCAAGGTTATAAAAATTAGTATATCCCAAACTCCGCATGTGATCGAGGTAGCCGGTTTCCTTATCTATCGTATTCAATATCTCCCCATAGGGCTTCCGGAGCATCACATTGTGGCTGTTATAAATAAAGTAGAGACTGTTCGCATCTTTGTGCAAGGGGTAATTATTTTTATCCAGAAAACCTTTTATCCGCGACAACTCCTTGTCAAAATTTCTCAAGGATTTTTTTAGCCCCGGCATTTCGTCAGTGCCCTCATCAAAATCAAACCCGGTTTTCAGTTTGCTGATCAGTCCCTGCAAAGGCCCGAAGGCAGTATCGCTGGTGAGCTTGTTTAAAAAACCGTCCATCCCTTTCAGGGGAATATAGTCGAGTAAGGCAGCATAAAACTTTTTCTTAGAAGGCATCATCGGCAATAACATAGCAGTTATCACCTCCCCTATCTTATGCTTTATTTCAGGTTCAGGAGCCTGGTCTTTAAGATCAAGGTCGCCGTTTCCGGTAGCGTCTGCGATATTTGACTTACAAATGCTAACCATACGATTGGCCTGATCATACCATACTTCTTCCGCCGATTCTATCCGGGTCCCGTTCGCCAGGTCTTCCCCCTTGTTCTCATTTTTCGATTCCTCCTTCTTACTCTCCTCCAGAGCCATTTCTACCACCTTACTGATATAGGGGTCTACGGGCAGGGTTTTGGCCGGGATATCGGCAGGCTGTAGTACTTTTTCAATACCCGCTTTTTGCATTACCTTGTCTGCTAACTGATTGGTGG
Organism: Paraniabella yanshanensis; assembly: GCA_040393015.1. GTDB lineage: Bacteria > Bacteroidota > Bacteroidia > Chitinophagales > Chitinophagaceae > Niabella > Niabella yanshanensis_A. The sequence continues at coordinate 20,799 of JBEBUZ010000043.1, read as the reverse complement.
TTTCGCTACCAAAAGAAAATACTTTTAAGGTATTCGTCAATTGGTCCACCAGCGGACATAAAAAATTAAATAACTTACCAAAGCCGATGCGGGAAGTATCGAGGCTGGCGCCATCCCTGACTTTTTTCAGTTCGTCGATAAATTTTTCCAGATGGCCGACACTTTTTTGCGGCACTGTGTCAAAACCGTTCAGCATTTTATCAAACTCTGGTAAATCGGGAGGCTTTATAAGCCCGGGAAAAGCATTCATTACGGTTTTACAGGCTTCCACGCACTCGCTTACCAACGATTGAACATCGTCTTTGCATTTTGTCAATTTATTAATATTCTCTTCGTTATCATGTCCGGTTCCAAAACCTTCAATACTTAGCAATCGTCCCAGCGTAGCCACCAATTGCGCTTTTATCTTACCTGTAAATACCGACAGTAGATTAGCATTACTTTCCGCTATCATTTTCAATAGTTTATCATTCGGCTCAAAATAAGCAATGGCATTTTGAGTAAGATCATAGGTGTTGCCGAAGGCATAGATTTTCCCCTTTCCTCTCAAAGCTTGTTCCCGGGGAAAAATATGTCTGTTCTTATATAAGGGTGTGCCCACGTATATTACCGACTGCACCCACCATTTCTTTCTGAAATCCGGTTCTTTACATAATTCCCGGATGCATTCATTCACAACATTCCCACCCTGGCCCAGGCCGATAAAATGGAAACAGGCAGTATAATCCTTCCAACTGCTTATTTTGTTTTTTATTTCATTGTACAGATTCTTTCCTTCCTTTTCCCGGCCCTTCTCATCTACGGCATCAAAATCAAACAGGATCGCCTGATTTTCATTATTCAATTTATTTGCCAGTTCTTCTTTCATTTTTTTAAAATAGCTATCCCATTCACTGTAATCTTTAAAATAAGTATACTCTTTGTCCGACTGTTTTTCCGGCTCTTTTTCTTCTTTGAAAAACAAATTCAGACCCGGGATCGCAGCGGCAGCATCTTCTACCTTGTCTACAGCGCCCTGTACGGCCGAACCAGTGCTGTTCAGCATACTATCGGCTCCTATGGCATTGGCGGGCTTATAGCGTACCAGCACCATCAACTGCTTTTTGTCATTGACCTGAAAAATCTCCTCTGTTTGTGTTCCTGCCATTGGTGGTTGACTTTACAATTTCCTCTCCACTATTGAAAAAACCTCACTTTGCAATCTGCCTTTGTATACCCCGAAATATTTTCTGTTTCTCCATTGCTGTTTGTCTTCCCTTCATGTATTTGCCCGTCAGATGTTTCTATTTCATATCTTACGTTCTCAATTGGTTTCTGTGCTTCATCTACCAGGGAAAATTTCGCCTTAAAATCATCTTTTTTTGTTTTTTCCGCGCTGTCTTCGCCCGTTTTTGCAGCTTGTTTTAAAGCAACGGCATTCGCCACTTTTTTGGCCTGCCCTGCCCCCATAGTATTCGCCCCGGCACTGCCAGGTTTACCGCCTCCCGCTCCTTTTCCTCCACTACTTTCGCCGCCGCCGCTGTCACCAATTAATACGGTGAAGCATCCTAATACAATGCTCCCTCCATGTGCCGTCATATCGCCCAGTCTTGCCGCAGGCTTGCCACCTATCAATACCGTAGCGCTGCCCATGGTTATAACATCGGGAGGGCCTGTGCAGGTACACATCGACCCCAAGGTAGCAGCGGGCATATTTTGTATCAAAACAGTGGGTACACCTGCCGGAAGTACCGGACCTCCCACATGCGGTACTACCCCGTTAACCATCGGGCATACATGTAAGTCACCAACTCTTGCTGCAGGTTGTCCCATATAATTGTTTATCCAATAAAGAATCTTCGTTTTTTAGGCGGCTCTTCCACGCCTTTTTGCTCATTGGCCATACCCTTGTTCCCGGTTTGATCCGGCATATTTCCGCCTTCCTCCTTTTGCATCGACTGATCATTCTCTGCTGCTACCGCCCCAGCATCCGGTGCCAATACCTCTGTTTTTAGCACTGCGGTTGCTGCCGGTTCGTACAACCGGCCGGGCTGCCATTGATCAAGATATCCGGGTCTCTCATTTTCGGTATAAAAGCATTTAAAAAAATCAAAAAAATGTTGCCTCTTTTTTAGATCCCATTGCGGGAGGCTGCGCAACAATACACGGGCATCCCATATTCTGAAATAAGAACGATCATTTCCCGGCCATTGATAAATATAATATTGAAGGAAGTCGCATACTTCGCCCATCGATTCGTTGGTTTCAAATACAACAGAATGCTCCAACTGAATGAAAGGATCCTTTTGCAACTCGTAAAAATTATCTCTCACTTCAAAAAGATAGGGCGCTGCATCCCAAATCGGCTCGTCGTCGGTACCAGCAAACAGAGAAATGTACACCGGATATTTTTTCATTAATTTCACCAGTGTATATTCCTCATTCAATGCTGTATCATAACATAGAAACTTCATAACCATTTTTAGTTAATCATTACCAGACCGCCTTTTATGGTAGCCATTGCATCGCCGCTCACACTGGTTTTAACCCCTTTCAGATCTGTCTGCTTTCCGCCGGCCGAAAAAGATGCGTCACCATTCAGCTTCACGTTCAGCGCCTGCCCGTCCAGATCTTTCGCTGCTTGCAGGTTTATATTATCTCCTGCCTGATGCTTTATATTGCTCCCTGCTTCCAGCTTGATGTCTTTACCCGCTGAAATACTTACCGACCCTCCGGCTGTAAAAGAAATATCTCCCTGCGAGATAACCGTCAGCTTACTATCATTACCGGTAAATTCAATTTTGCATACTGTAGCTCCGTCATCATAATACATTCCAAAACCCTCTCCTCCGGCCAGTCTGGCAGTGGCAAATTTCATATCGCTTTTTTGTGATTTGAGTACTATATCAAAGGACTCATCCTGACGTGTGAGCATAATGGCGTTGATGGGCGCCTGAGTTCCGTTATTGTCGTAAATCTGCATCTTTCCTTTGTCATCATCCATCTCCAAACGCCGCCCTGTACGGGTACCGATTCTTTTTATATGATTGCCGCCTTCATCAATACCTGAGGAATTTTTCTCTGTGTAAACGGCACCATTCACAAAAGGAGTTTCCACATTTCCATTAAAGAAACCCACCACCACTTCGTCGTCTTTCTCGGGTAAAAACCGAAACCCTTTGTCCTTACCCGCATGGGGCACCAGGAGGCTGATCCAGGGTGTCTTTTCCTCCTCACCCATCCAGGGAAACTTAACTTTGATCCTGGCAAGGCCTGAGTCGTCTTCGTTATCGGTTACGATAGCGGCCTGCGATGTAGCCTTGATGGTTAGCAGGGGATTGGTATAGGGAGGCACTTCTACTTCTACCGGCACTACCGTAATATTATTACTATAAAGATCGGCGCTACCGGCCGAATGACTAACCTGAGTCAGAATATAACTCTTACCCTCACCGTCGGCGTTTTCCTTTATCTTCACAATACTTCCTACATGCAGTTTACTGTTTCTTGTTACTGCTGTAAGAAATACTGATGAAGCGATTGCCGCCTGCTGTTCCAGCCGGTATTTATCGTTCACTACATCCTGGCTAAAGCCCGAAGACACGAACATATTGGCCGATGCTTCTTCGATTGCCTTGGCGCCTGCATCCGCCGATGCCTGGAGAATTGGATTATCCGGCACCGCTTCTGCTGTTGTCGCAGATATTACCTGGCTCTTAAAAATATCTGTCGACACCATGCCTTTGGGGTTTCTGACCACCTGTGCCCGAATATTAAGATTACTGATATCACGCGGGACCGTTAGTTCCAGGGCCTCTCCTTCAGGCTTTTTTCCAAACTTCAATTGTTCACCATCGTAATACATCCACTCTCCAAACCGGATAGCCAGCGAAGCCAGAAACTCAAACAGAGTCTGATGATATTGCACGGTATAATGCAGCTCCTTAGTTGTCTGAACATCTTTCCGGATATGGCTTTTCAAATCAGAACTCCGGAAAACATCGTCTATAATGACGTCCATCTTTTTCTTGTAAAAGGACCGGCAAAGCCTTAATTCATCTACCTTGCAAAACACCCCTTTTCCCGAAACCCTGAATTCATAGTAGCGTTCATCGATCAGGCTCGAATTAACCTCATTAACAATGCCTTTAAACTGATGATTACTGTTCCCGTCGGTGTCGAGGAAACGAATCAATACCTCCTTACCCATTACATTCTTTTTAAAACCGATAATGGAGCTTAGTATATCATCGCTGATGGCCGGTTGTAAGGAAAAGCTGAAATAGTTAACGCTTAGCAGCGCCTCCTGTAATTGCAGGGATGAAAAAACAACGGGTTGATTATCGTTATAATCCTGAATGGTTATCTGTGTTTTTGTAAAAAAATTACTTTCAGGCATGATAGGATCTGTTTTATCGCACGGGTGTGCACCATCGAAAAAATACCGCGGGCGTTTTGTTCGCGTAGCGTATTACCGGTTTTCTTAAAAATACCCGCAGGTTACAAATGTAAATTTAGACCATCTCTATTCTTTCATCCATCACTAAAAATAGTGATGGATACCATGCGCAGTTTAGTATAATTTTGAGATCAAACTAAAGCATGAAAGGGAGCATAGAAAATAGTATTCAGAAAAATGGATAGCCTGTCAAATAATGCGTTAATCAAACTGCCTTTTACCGGCGAAGTCGTCTTTGCTTCTTTACTGGAATCGGGTTTTAATGCAGAAAATATAAGCATCCACTACCAGGGAAGTTTTAAAAGAAGTTATAGCCGGGATGTGGAAAGCGTCAGAATAACAGATGCAAGTCCGGCAAAAGCATCGATTTACCTGAACAGGGATGGCATTTATGATTTATTGCCCGAGGGATTGTTTCATCAAACCAAAGGGAATTCCCGTGTGAACAATGTACAGAACGCGGTAGAGGAACACAAACAGTTTAAAGAAGAAGAAAACCAGGCCAGAAAATTTTTCCGCCCCCTCGAACAGATGCTTTTCCTGTATAGGGCTGCCACCGAAACAGCCGAACGTAATGCGCTGTATGATATACAAAACGGAAGACTAAACAGTTCTTTTTATCAATTCTGGAATATTAGCGAAGACCTGCCCGGGGAACCTGCCGCAAGATTGTTACGTTTGATTCCCTATGCAGAAAAGCTCAAAGGCAAGGTTCAAAATACTGCCACCGCTCTCAGCTATATTTTGAATAAAGAGGTTGTTATAACCCCTGGCGAAAGGCTTGTTAAAGAGAAAGCTTCTATTCCCCGCCGGTTAAGCGAAATGCGACTATCTGTCAATACGGTATTGGGCGAAACAAGCGGGGAGCAGCAGATAGAATGGCACTGTACTATCAGCCAGATTCCTGATACGGAACTGGCAGATCACACGGCATCGATGCCGATGGGAAAAATTCTACATCGGTTTACGGAAATATTTGTTCCGCTGGAGGTGGATATACATTTTGACTTTGTGCCGCTGAACCAACCCTCCAAAGAAAACTACGATAATGTATTGGGCATAGGAAGCTATTTATAGCCCTGATTCAAAACCTGACAAAAATGGCCTTAAAGTATTTTCTGATGTTCGCCGGAGCTTTTTTAGCTTCTTCAATGGTGCTGATGGCATTCATAAGGCCATTGAGCAGCAGCTTTGGCAATTACGGAAAAAGACCATGGATATTTAACGTGGTAGCATCGGCTATTGCATCGGGCATTGCTTTCGCCACCACTTACTTTACCAATAACCTGTTTTTAACCTTCTGGATTTTGTCGGCAGTCTTCCTGCTGTTTGGTATTATCATTGTTCTGATGGTTCACAAAAAATATTTTAAAATCAGGCACGATAACCGCAATAAACAGTTGTTTGCAGAACTGCTGTTTCTTTTTTCCATTCTTTTATTAACTGTGGCTATTTTTTCCTCGCTGCAGTACTTTATCAAAGACAAAAATTTCATGTACTTCCCCATGCTGTTATGTCTTCTGTTTTTATTGATTCCTTTTCTTATCCTGCATACATTCGATGCGGCTTTCGCCATTCCGGGGCCGGTTTACAATTACTGGCGATATCCCCTGGAACATCCTATTGACCTTCCGGATGAAGATGAAAAAGAAAGGCTTTATGTGATAGGATTGGAAATCCCGAAAAAAATATCCGACAGGGACAGAACCTATTTTACAGTGAAAGCGCCTGAAAATATGGCTCTGGGAGATTTGTTTTATCATTTTATCAACGACTACAACGAAGTGCAGAAAGAAACGCCGATTGAATATGTATCGGGCAATGAAGCCTGTGAGTGGACTTTCCGTACCAGACCCCGGTGGTACAATTCGTCTAAAATTCTGAATGCCGAACTGAGTATAAAATACAATAAAATAAAGGAAAATACAGTTGTTATCTGCGAAAGAACCCTATAATATAAAGATACGACATTTTTAATGAACCAATATGGATACTAAAACCGCATACCCGCATATCAACTGGACCGATGGCATGAAGCTAAATAAAGACCTCTTCATTGCCCAGGACCACGCTCATCGTGCGGATCTGTACCATCTGATGGCTTCCACCCTCTCTCCACTTCGCTACGGTTTGTTGCCTGTGGCAAATAATTTCTCAGTACAGATAGCTATAGACAATCAACATAGGGTTCGGGTAAGTGTTATTTCCTGTAAGGCCGTGACTATCGGAGGTGTTTACATAGATATCTCCGCTTCGCCCGTGCCCGATCCTGCAGATAGTCAAACCGAAGTATCGATGGCCCTGCCTAATCCGGGCAATGAAGTGCTTTGGGTGGTACTCACCATACAGCCCTATGAGCCGGTTCCTTTTGGCCTGATCGATCCGGCAGAGAACCCACCCCGCTTTCCCTATGTGAAAGCAGCCCATAGCGTACAGTTGGTGGCCGATCACGAATTCAACCAATACGCTCAAAATCCCTATGCCCTGGTGATCGGAAAATTGCTTCCTGCCGGCAGCGGTTTCAAAACAGATGAGGAATACATCCCTCCCTGTCTTTGCACCTACGCATTGCAGGATCTTGTGGAACTTCATGCCGAGCTGGACAGTTTTCTGGCCAATCTGGAACAGGCCTGCTCGCAGATTGTTCAAAAAATATACCGGAAAAGCCAGCAGAACGAGCTCGCAGAACTGGCGCGTTTTTGCTGCGACCGGTTAACCTTGTATCTCGGAAAAACTATTACCGATTTTAGGTGGTCGTATCTCCATGATTCGCCTGTAAAAATGATAAGCGATATGGCCGGACTGGCCAGGGTGCTTAAGAACACCATCGACCTGAGAATCGGTTCGGGCAAGGAGGAGCTCATGAACTATCTCAGCGAATGGAGCGAACTGAAGCAGGGCGAATTTGAAACACTTCTGACAGGCATGGCCGGAATGGCCTATAATCACAACGATATCAATCAAAATATAAAGGGCATCATCGAATTTGCAAAGGTAACCGGCAAATTGTTTAACACACTGAGCAGCCTTGAATTTATCGGAAAGAAAAAAGAAGCAGGCATCTTCGTAAAAGAAGGATATATTAACGACTCGGGAGATAACGAAGGTGCGCCCAAACCGAGAAGAAGATTTTTTGGTTAATCATTTATAAATAACCCACATGAAACCTAATAATGCAAGGGAAAGGTCACAGGCATTTAACCGATTCTTATTATTCTTTATCCTTACCATACTGGTAATTATTACCGCTGTATTCTTTGGCGTAAAAATTCCTTATGCTGAAAATGAGAAGTTACAGGCGCAATTAGCGGCTGTGGAAAAAGAGAACCGTTTCCGGGAAGATTTTACAACTGCCATGGCGGAGGCACTGGAACTGTTAGATACCGTAAATATGGACGCTCAGAAATCGGGCCTGCTGGATGGGCGGATCACTCAAAAAATACAGGATCTGGATGCCATGCTGGCCAAAAATGATATTACCTCCAAGAATCTTTACAATCAGATCATCAAGTCATTAAATAATACGCAATCAGATAAAAGAGGCCTGCGGGCCGCAGGCAACAAAGATTCCGTAGTAGCGATGTATAATGTGCAGATCCAGGAGTTGAAAAACTCGCTGACCAAGTGGCAGGAATCGTATAACCAATTGCAAATGCAAAACATGATATTAAGGCAGAAATAGTTCGTAAAATTATTTTTATGCATTCTTCAATTTCCAAACGATGGGCGGGGTTAGATATCAAAGTATGGATTTGTTTTATCCTGCTTTCGGCGTTTTCCGTGAGCCTGCTGGCCTATAAGGTAGCCACCTATGCACCCTGCCTTCCTTTCAATATAAAAGCTTCGGGCAAACTCAATCATCCCGAAGCCAATAATGGTCATACTTTCTATATCAATGAACAGATCAGTTTTTTCACAGATTTGCCGGATACTGCTCATACCATCGTGTGGGATTTTGATGATCAAACCGACCGGAAAAGCGGCCCGGCCGTAATCCATGCTTATTCAAAAGAGGGATATTATCTTGTAAAAGCAATTGTAAACGGCAAATGCCTTCAATCTTTTAATATTCGTATTACCCAAAATAGTTCCTCTCCCATCAACAGCGCCCCTGCGATCAGCCCCATTGTATCGGCAGACATTGTTTCCGTAGGGAACGAAGCTGTTTTTACCGGCAGCACCCCCGGCGCCAATTATGAATGGAGCGTGGAGGAATTGCCCGATCAACCCAAACAAAGCTCCCGGCAAGCCAGGTTCTTTTTTACACAGCCGGGCAACTTTACGGTTGTTTTGAAAGTAGATAACGATAAAACCTACCGTAAAATGATTCAGGTAACCGGTACCGACCTTCCGCTTAACCAGGAAACTGCGCTGCCACCGGTATCCTCTGCCGACCTCCCCCCCATGCCACAGGAGCCTTTGCCACCCCTGCCGGAAACCGTAGCAGAGGAAACAAAGACCGAAAAAGCTGAGCCCGTTAAACCCGAGCCTGCTGCGCCGCCGGCTAAAACTTACGACCAGTTGCCGGAACCTGCTATCAGAGCGATGGTGGAAGACGTAATTGAAGGCAAAAAAGACCTGGATGATTTTAAAAATATACTGTGTAACGGTGCAGGAACTAAAGTGATGGCCAATAACCAATCCACTACTTTCGCCGCACTGTGTAATGAACTGAGAGAAAAGAAAGGAGTGCTTATCATTAAAAAGAAAAGAAAAATAGAATCTTTCAAAGTAGTTAGGGATGAGGCCGCCGGCAATTGTGTAAAGGTCATTTATATTCAATACAAATAGTATGGCGCTACCCGATTATTTAAAATTACCCCTGCGGTTTCAGCAGTTTTTTGAAAATAAAAAATTACCGGCCTGTACCCTGCGCGACTCGGTATTTCGCAACCTGCACCTGCTCATTACCACTATGCCGGGAGAAAATAAAACGGACCCCTCTTACGGATCGGTCTTTTGGGAAAATGATTACGATACGCACCTGAGCAATGACGTTCGGAAAGAAATGATTATCAACAGCCTGAAAAATCAGATAGCACGCTACGAACTGCGCATTACCGATGTATCGGTTGAAGTAAATGTACGCCTTTCCAATGCCACTATTAACGGCAGAGAAGCACAGAAAAAAAAGATAGAAATTATTATCAGGGGAAAAATAAAAAAAAATATGGAACCTTTTACCTTCCAGACAGGTTTTTTTATCAGTCCCTATACACTGGACTGACGATCCAACGATTAAATCGCCCCTGTTCTCTCACTCTAAACTTAAAACGACTATATGGAAATAAAAAGCCGGGAACAAATTAAAGACAGGATGGTAAGGATGGCTGCCGGATACTGGAACCTGGAGGAGAACGAAATAGAAGCCAATTTCGACCCGCTCCTGATATTGCTTTTCGATACGGTAGCGGGGGAAATGGAACAACTGGGTTACCGGATAAGGGACATACAAAGCCAGTTGCTGAGCGAGCTATCGGCTCTGATGCTCCCACAGTCGTTATTAAATGCAAAGCCCGCATCGGCTATTCTTACGGCCAAACCAAACGGGGCGACTGCCTTATTAAAGAGCGAAACCAATTTTGTCACCGTTGCCAGAACCAGCAGGGCCGACGAAGCCGTGAAAGAGGCTGAGATAAATTTTACGCCGATAGGAGAAACGAAACTGGTCAATGCCTCCCTGGCCTATGTTCGGATGGGTAGTAAAGTATTTGGCTACCAGGAGAATGGCAAAAAATCGATCCTGCATGACGGAGGCCGAAATTCGCTGGTGAACGAGATTCATTTTGCCTTACATGCCGGCGCCCCCATTGAATCCATCGCCGGTTTGCATTTTTTTTTCGACTTAAAGAATCATTCGGAAGCGGAGCATTTTTATTTTGCACTGCGTAGCGCCAGGCTGCTGGTCAATGATATCGAAACCCCGATAACCCGCGGCTACTATAAAAACGCGCAATACGAAACCTCTCTTAAAGATGCTTTTTCGAATAACAGCGACTACTCACGGAAAATCCGACGCGAGGTGGCGGGTGTTTACAGAGACCAGTTCTTTACCGTGGAAGAATCGGCTCCGGGGGTGGGACCAGTTACCGACCAACATGCGTTGTTGATGGATCTGCCCGAAAAATTGAAGCAGGAAATTCATTCAACTAACGTAATTTATGGCACTTTACAGCTAACGCATTCTTTTGCACCCGAGACTATCGAACGTTTGCAAATAGCCATTAATGCCTTTCCGGCTATCAACAGGAAGCTGGAGAAAATTTTTCATAAAACCCGGAAATGGCTGAACATTATCCCCTTGCAGGTATATGGCAGTTATCTTGACATCAACAGTATAGAAGGCGCGAATGGAATAACCTACCGTTTGCAGGCCGCCGACCGCAACAGTAAAGTGGAAGAAGGAGAAGCTGTCATCCGGGCCGCGCGGGTAAGCAAAAACAGTAGTAGCGATATTCGGAATTCGTTGAAAAGCCTGCTGGAAGCCATACGGGACGAAAGTGCTTACTTCAGCCGAACCAGCAACGATTCCATCAGTTCGGCACTCAACGAAATTTCGAGGATACTTAGCCGGCTCGAGGACCAGGTACAAATGTCTGCTGATGAGAAACCTGCTTTCCGATACGTTCTGCTAAAACCAAAAAATCCGGGAGAAACGGTATTGGTAAACTATTGGAATACTTCTCCGGCAGAAGCAGGATTCGTAAAAGCACATGCCCCGTTCAGACCCGTACAACATAGCCTGATCGAAACAGGATCCTGCTATTCCCTCACACCGGCATTGGGTGGAAGGGACACGCCAAACGATTTTGCACAAAAACAAATGTTGGTTCGCCAACTCAGTTCCAAAGGAAAAATTATCAGCGCAGAAGATCTTCGGTTGCTTTGTTATGAGCTACTGGGGTCAAGGCTGAAAAAAGCAGAAATAAAAAAAGGAATGAAGATTGGGCAGGGAAAGAATACCGGCATTTCCAGATTTATCGATGTTCAGCTATTCGTTTCCAGGGGCAGTTTTACCGCAGATGAGATTAGTTACCTGAAAAAGCAACTTTATTACCAATTGGAAAAAGATGGCTGCTTTAGCTATCCTTTTTCTATAACCGTTATCGAGCAGGAATAAAGGAGACCGCTTTTCCTATTTAAAAAAATCTGCCATTATTATTTCCGTCGCCCGCGAATAATTTAGTATCCTTGTTTATATACCCTTTTTCTTTTCCTGGCATATATATAATTCGCTAAAAGCACCCCTATTAAAATAGCCAAACCGAAAAACTCCCTCGTGTCTTCTATCCAGGGGGTAGATGCTTTCATCGATGTGGCTATATTTTCTGCATTATGTCGGGTAATCCAATCCCACACTCCATCCTTTTCCACAAACAGGTAAACAGCGTATACCATAAATATCGCTATTACGGCCAGATATCCCTTAGGGTAGTAGCTGCCCCTTGCAGCCAGCCAGCAGAATAATGCGCCGCAGAGATAAATGGGAATCCAGATAAACGGATCGGGGTCGTTGTATTGCAGGGCAGCAGAAAAAACAAAAAGCACACAGAAGATGATATTGAAAACTTTCATGGTGCAATTTACGGCAAGGGCCCGAAAGAAAAGCCATGCCTATTGTACTACCCATTCGGGTTCGCCATTAACCAGATTTAATATAATGTGGCTGCCAGGTGCAAGCTCACCGGCTATGATTTTCCTGGATAAGGGTCTTCGTATTTGGGAGCGGATAGCTCCATGCAGGGGTCGGGCACCAAATTCCGGCGTAAAACCCAGTTCGGCAATCCGGCTCTTCGCTTCGGGGGTTAGGGTGAGTGTAATCTGTTGTTTCTCCAGCGCCGTATACAAATCTTTGAGGTTGATTTCAAGGATTCTTTCCACCATTTGCTGGGTCATGGGGGCAAAGGGCACAATTTCCGTCAACCTACCCAAAAATTCGGGTCGGAAATGATTCCCCATTACACCAAGCAAATGGGAGTGCTCGGGTATCTCTCCTTCATGAAAGGAATCTACCACATATTTGCTTCCTATATTAGAGGTAAAGATGATCAGCGCATTAGAAAAATCGCCTTCCTTCCCTAGTTTGTCGTGCAATTTACCCTCATCCAATATCTGCAGAAAAAGGTCGAATACTGATGGATGCGCTTTCTCTATTTCATCGAACAGTACCACTGCATAAGGTTGTTGTCGGATCTTATTTACCAGCAAACCTCCTTCTTCGTAGCCAACATAACCGGGTGGAGCGCCGTACAACAAAGCCGCAGAGTGTTCTTCCTTGAATTCGCTCATATCGAAACGAATAATACTACTGGCATCCTGGAACAGAAAATCGGCCAGTGATTTCGCCAGTTCCGTTTTACCTGTACCGGTGGGTCCAAGGAAAAAAAATGAACCAATAGGTTGTCCGGGCTTACCCAGTCCGGAGCGCGACTCTAATATAGACTCACTGATAATTTTAACGGCATGATCCTGCCCTACCACCCGCTGCGATAAAATATCACGAATATTCAACAATCTCTCTTTTTCCTGCGCCTGTATCTTCCCTAAGGGTATCCCTGTTTTATCTGCCACAATGGAAATAACATCGTGTTTTTCCAGCATAGTGCGGCTTTCGGAGGCCAGCGGCTCCAACAGGGTGTATACTTCGTCGAGAAATTGTGTGATTTCTTCTTTGGATTTCATTTTTTCCGGGTCATCGGCGGCCGGTACGGCGCTCCAGACAACGGGGCTCATACCCGATTTCAGTTGATGATAATGCCATTGAAGCTCGGCCAGATCCGTTTCCGGTTGCTCTTTTAGTTTTTCGTAGTCAGCTTTCCTCGATGCCAGTACAGTGGCGCCGGTGTCCGAAACCAGTCGGAGAGCCGCCATAGAGCGATCAGCCAGGTCGATAGCGGCATCGGGTAAGCGCCTGTCTTTAATATACCTTTTGGCTAATCTTATAGATTCATGTAAGGTATCATCCCCAACAGAAATGGTATGATGCTGCTCATATAAAGGCATTACCACTTTCATCATCCTGAATGCCACGGCCGGCGAAGGTTCCTCCACGTTCAGTACTTCGAACCGGCGGGCAAAGGCTTCATCCCGCTCTATGTGTTTCCTGTATTCGTCAACAGTTGTAGCGCCGATAATGGTGATAGCACCTCTGGCCAGTTCAGGTTTCAGCAAATTGGCGGCGCCTGCGAACGGACCATTCTTATCCAGAAGCACATGTATCTCATCAATAAACAAGACCGCCTTATCAAATTCTTTAATCTCTGTGATAACCGATTTCAAACGCTCTTCGGTTTCGCCCTTATAAGACGCGCCGGCGGCCATAGCCCCATTATTCAGCTCAAATACTTTCGCATTTTTGAGGAAGCCCGGCACTTTTCCCTCTGCGATAGCAAGGGCAAAGCCATCGACCAGCGCGGTCTTTCCAACGCCCGGCTCACCGGTTAAAATAACATTGGGCTTGCTGCGACGGCAGAGAATCTCGGCCATCATGCGCACTTCCTGCTCCCGGCCGATAATGGGATCCAGTTTGCCTTCCCCTGCCAGCTTTGTTTTATCAATACAATATTTCTGTAAAGCCTTTTTAGCAGAAAGGTCATTATTCTTTGTTGGAGAGTTTTCTTTCGCACCTGCTTCCCCCAATAACTCCTGCATATCCCTTCCCAGCTCTGCCAGGCCTACCAGTTCTTCCCGTTTCAGAGGAAAGGTCTTTAGCTGATCGAAGGAAAACGCCACACCCGGTGTACTCAGCGACGCCAGCACATGCAACGGTGATATTTCTCCTGCATGAAGTTTCAACTGAATATTGTCTGCATCATCGAGAATGGTGGCTATTTCATCGGCCGGTGGTATTTCTTCTTTGGGCGCAGTGCTTTTTGGCAGGGTTTCCATCCGAACCTCGGCCCAATCGGCAAGATAATACATATCGATATCCGCCTTTACCAATAGCGGATCCAACTCCACATCCTTATGCAGCAGTGCTTTTAACAGATGTGGTGCCGCAAACCTGGGATGCATGTTCTCCCGTGCAATAGCTTTGGCAATAGCTATTGCTTTTTCCAGCGTTTTGGATAATTGCATATCTTACCTAAGATTATAAACAGATCATATCAGCCAGCTTCCCATGAAAACTGTTCTTTTTAACTTCCTGGCCGCTGTTTCGTCAAACAGCCCATTCATTTACATGAGAGGCATTACCCATACTTATTTCCTTAGCACTGATTGTAAAGGTTTCGGTAATAGGGTTTTCACCGGCAGCATTAAAATGCTCGTGGTAAGAAACGAGATAACCTTCTTTAAACGACAATTCTTTCATGGTGGCGTCTGAATCTCTTTTCGTAAAAATAATCTTGCCGTCTTTCCGTTCAAAATTATTACACATCCACTCGAAATATTTGGTGTCGCCGGTCGATTCAACGGTGATAGTGATCTGACCACCGCGGGTGATGGAAGAAGGCCGGCCTGTAGCATCGGTTTCCTGCTTCATGGTATAACTAAGATCGAGTACATTGTTCTTAGCACCCGCAACTTCTAATTGTGCTTTAAATGACATAAATGGTGTATTTTATTTATTGAGGAATAAATGACTAATCCTGCTCGTAACTTGAAGCCCAGTCAATGCCATCCGCATCATCGCCTTTCTGTCCGTCTAACTTAATCAGGAAGGTCTTGGCAGGAAAATAAGGTTTCAGGTGAATGTCAAGAAATACCCTGTCTTTTTGCACCGGATCCTGTTCAAATCTTTTAATGGTGAAGTTTTCGATGAGTTTATTGGGACCGGTAATACTATCCAGAAATTTAACTATTTGTCCATTTAGCTCTTTTCTCGTATTGGCATTAAAATTTTCAAAGGCCCTGCGGTTCAGAAAATCCATCATCACTTTGGCCACATAGTCGAACACCCGCACTACGGAGTAGGTCTGCAACCCTATATTGTCGCCGTTGAAGAGGGTTTTAGCAGAAAAAGCCATTACTTTTCCATACTCTTTGGCCATAGGAACCAACCCCAGTTTTTCCAGGCCCGCGATCTCGCTTTTTTTCAGGTCAAATTTCACCCCATCTACTTCGTTCATGCTACCGTGTTTTTTTCCGGCGGTAACCTGAGACATCAGCGTATAGTAGATCTTTCCTCCCAACGACGAAGACGGCGGTACAAAAAGATGATCCTCCTCGCCTACTTCCCCATCCTTTTCACGGCCAACCAGCCAGTTACAAGCCATTACCACATTCGATCGGTAGGTGTCGCCGCCTGTTAAATTAGCGGCTTCAAATAAATCCATTACATCATCCGGTGTATCCAGGTTTTCGAAATCAGTCACCAGCATCACCTTGTTGTCATAGGCAATTTTTGCCCATTTCTCGACTACTTTATTAGAACCCAGGTAACCCGGAAGTATTAAAATACCATAGTTATTACGCAGATCAAGCCTGTCGTAATTATTAACCAGCTCAGCTTGTACCGAATCGATAAACCGGGTATTGTCCAGGTCCTTCAACTGGTCGGGTTCGGCATTCATAAAAGAAACATTTTTTACTTTCTGACTTTCCGTATTTTTAAAGAACAAAGCCATCGACCGGTAAGAGCGCTCCAAATCGGCCGTACGGTCTAACGCCTTCCTTAGGTTCGACTTTAAGGTTTTGTCTGCCGTTTCAGCCAATTGATTACAATGTTCTACCATTTCCCCTACATCGTCTGTTGCCTGCAAAATATCGATCCACCAGGTAAGCGCCTTTTTTAGCTCATCCCTTTCCCTTTTTTTGCTGCCCTCTTCCAGGAATATCTTTTTCCGGGCCTTTCTTTCGGGATTTAAATTCTGAACATTATCAATGGCAGATTCTAACAAATCGTAGCCGCCCAACTTGGCAAGCGATTGAAGGTAGGAATCGAGCGTTCCCAGTTCAGTCGTTTCGGGCTGCCGATACTCTTTTGACGCATTAAACTCTTCAGGAGAAAGTTGATTCTGGGCTGTAGACATATATAAAGCGATTAGTTGTTGAATAATTATTTCGATTTCCCATCAAGCTCCTGCACCAATACTTTCAGTGCAGCTACCAGGTTGTCTTTGGTGGTTTTATCAGACAAGGCTTGTTTCAATAGTTTATTTGTTTTAAGCTGCTTTACAATCTTCTGGTATTGCATTCTTTTCATATCCAGCTCGCTTAAATACTGGCTTTGCCGGGTAATACCATCCGGGCCGAAATCATCAAGACCCTTAAAGTGCAGCTCCTCCTGGCGGGTAGCCCCCTCTTCCGTTTCAAACTCTACTTCAACCGAAGGATTATAATGTTCAAAAACGGCTCCGATATCTGTAAGGCCGTGAACAATTTCGGGTCGTACGGGAGGAAGGTCTGTAAATTTCTCAACCAGCAATACCCGGTTCTGCGGAATGTCGGCAAAAGCTTCCGATGCATCATTCTTAACTTCGGTACCACCAATTCCATAAGGCTCTATTGGCATAATAGTAATTTTAGCAGGTGATTATTATAATATATGTTCAACTCATAAAATACCGATCCGGAAATACATGATAATTCACATAGAATTTATAGAGGTAAAATTACCTACCTTTTTTATTAGCAGGCATAACTAAAACGAGTGATGCCGGTAAAGGGAGTAATATCTGGTTCCCGCTGTTCTTCAATCACCGCAGGTAAACTATATTTGCCTGCATATGGCTAAAGTACTTATCATTGGGCCCGCACATCCTTTGCGGGGCGGACTGGCGACCTTTAATCACCGTCTTGCCAAAGAATTCAGGGCAATGGGACATGATTGCTCCATTGTTTCTTTCAGCCTGCAATACCCTGCCTTTCTTTTTCCCGGCAAAACGCAGTTTAGCGATGAAGCCGCGCCGGAGGGTATCCTCATCAGATCGCTGATCAATTCTATCCATCCCTACAACTGGCTTAGGGTAGGTACAACGCTCCGTGCCGAAAAGCCAGATTTGGTAGTAGTACGTTACTGGCTCCCTTTTATGGGGCCCGCCCTGGGCACTATTCTGAAACGGGCGAAGAAAAATAAACATACCCGGGTTATTTGCATCGCTGATAATATTATACCCCACGAAAAACGACCAGGCGACACTTTATTTACCCGGTACTTTATAAAATCGGTAGACGGTTTTGTTACCATGAGCGAAAAAGTATTGAAAGATCTGCGGAGCTTTACGAAAAAACCCGCCCGCCTGGTACAGCATCCGCTGTATGATAACTTCGGCTCCCCTCTTTCCAAAGAAGAAGCGAGGAAGCATCTGGGCCTGTCGCCAACCGGCCGGATCCTATTGTTCTTCGGATTTATAAGACAATACAAGGGCCTGGATTTACTGCTAAAGGCATTGGCTATACTCAAAGAAAGAATGCCGGGAATTAAATTATTACTGGCCGGCGAATTTTATGAAGATGAACAACCCTATAACAACCTCGTGAAGGAGCTGGATATAGAAAACATGCTGATCCGGAAAACCAATTTTATTGCCGACAGCGAAGTGAGGTATTATTTATGCAGCGCCGATCTGGTGGTGCAACCCTATAAAAATGCCACCCAAAGCGGGGTTACCCCACTGGCCTATTATTTTGAAAAGCCAATGGTGGTAACCAATGTTGGAGGGCTGCCGGCCCTGGTACCGGATGGAAAATGCGGGCTGGTGACGAAACCCACTCCCGAAGACATAGCCGATGCAATTGATGCGTTCTACGAATTAGGCGAAGCGCATTTTATTCCCCATCTTCGAAGCGAAAAAGAAAAATATAGCTGGAGCAATATGGTAGAAGCCATAATGGATTTGAAAGAGGACGTACCTAAAAGTTAAAGACTTCACTCATATTGCTGTAAAATAAAAAACAAATGATTCACAGAAGTAAAGCGCCATTGAGAATAGGTTTGGCAGGTGGCGGCACCGATGTAAGCCCCTATTGCGATACGTTCGGCGGCGCAATATTAAACGCAACCATTTCCCTGAACGCGAATGCCACTATAGAGACCTCTACAGACGGAAAGATCACACTGGAAGCTTTCGACCGGAACGAATCTGAAACATTCGACTGGAGCCAATCACTTCCCCTGAACGGACACCTCGATTTATTAAAAGGCGTATATAACCGCATCCAAAAGGACTACCCTTTCGAGCGAAAGGGCTTAAAACTGAGCACTTTTGTAGATGCTCCGGCCGGGTCGGGGCTGGGTACTTCCTCCACCCTCGTAGTAGCTATTGTAGGCGCTTTTGCCGAAATGCTGCAGTTGCCGCTGGGCGAATATGATATCGCACATTATGCTTACCAGATTGAAAGAAACGACCTGGGACTGGCTGGAGGGCGGCAGGACCAATACGCCGCTACATTTGGCGGGGTGAACTTTATGGAGTTTTATGGAGATGATAAAGTAATCGTCAACCCTTTGCGTATCCGGCAGCGCTATATCGACGAACTGGAAAACAACCTCTTACTGTATTATACCGCCACCAGCCGGGAGTCGGCGAGGATCATCGAAGAACAAAGTAAAAATGTAACCGAGAAAAAACAAACTTCCATTGAAGCCATGCACCAACTCAAACAACAGGCCCAAATGATGAAGGAAGCTTTGCTCAAAGGCAACCTGCAGGAGATAGGAAATATTCTCGACATCGGCTTTGAGCAAAAACGCCGTATGGCGGCCGGTATTAATAACCAACTGATAGACGATATTTATGCCGCAGCCAAAAAAGCAGGCGCTACCGGCGGCAAAATAAGCGGAGCCGGCGGAGGAGGATTTATGATCTTCTATTGCCCGGGCAATACCAAATACAGAGTAAATAAAGCCCTGGAAACTTTTGGCGGAACCCCTCGCAATTATCAGTTCACCAAGCATGGCTTAAAAACCTGGACTGTTTAGATTACCCGTTCTATATTCATAACATACAGCACAATCAACCAATAAATGAAAGAACAAATACAGCAACTGATAAAGGCTTCCATTGACACAAAAAGGCAGGTATTATCCAACGACGGCCTTCTGAAAATAGTGGCCAATGCTACCGATGTAATTGTTTCGGCTTTTAAAGCCGGCAACCATGTTTATTTTTGCGGGAATGGAGGAAGCGCAGCCGATGCCCAGCACCTGGCAGCAGAATTCAGCGGCCGGTTTTATAAAGACCGCAATGCCCTCCCTGCCGAGGCCCTGCACTGCAATACATCGTACCTGACTGCAGTAGCCAATGATTATAGCTTTGATCTTATTTATGCCCGCCTCATTCAGGGGCTGGGTAAGGAAGGAGACATACTGTTCGGACTAAGCACCTCAGGCAATTCAAAAAATATTGTGGAAGCATTTAAAACGGCGAAAAGTAAAAATATGATTACTATCGGCTTCACCGGCGAAACCGGCGGCGCTATGAAAGAACTGAGTGACTACCTGATCAATATTCCCTCAACAGATACACCCCGCATCCAGGAAAGTCACATGTTATTGGGTCATATTATTTGTCAGTTGGTAGAAGAGAAATATTTTCCCGCTCCCTGAGCTCTGGTAAAAACTTAAGTTCATCATTCATGAGTCTGCAACAAGAACTTAATAGCTCCGGCCTCCGTTACCCCGATCAAAATACCGGGATAAGACCGGATAGATATGAAGCCATTATACTGGCAGGCGGCCTCGGCACCCGGCTTCGCAGTGCCGTTCCCGATTTGCCCAAATGTATGGCGCCGATAGCGGGGCGACCCTTTCTCTATTATGTAATTAACCACCTGCGTATGCAGGGTATTGAAAAAATTATTTTCAGCCTGGGCTATATGCACGAAGTTATTTTAGACTGGCTGGCAAAAGAGTACAACAGTTTAAATTATGACTATGTAATTGAAGAAGAACCCCTCGGTACCGGCGGGGCAATTTTACTGGCACTTCAGAAAGCCAGCGCAGACCATGTATTTATTGCCAACGGCGACACCCTTTTCAGGTTCAATGCTGCTGCACAATGGGAAATACACCGTAAAAATAACGCCGAATGCACATTGGCATTAAAGTATATGCAGGATTTTGATCGGTATGGGGCAGTGGAAACGGACCCTCATCATTTGGTTACCCATTTTAAGGAAAAACAATATTTTGCTTCGGGCTTCATAAACGCAGGTTTATACCTGCTTCACAAAGCTTCCTTCCTGAAAAGAGATCTTCCCGAAAAATTTTCTTTTGAAAAAGATTATCTCGAAAAATTGGTAGCCGAAGGGCGTTTTTCCGGGAACAGCAGCAATGATTATTTCATAGACATAGGTATCCCCGAAGATTATAAGCGGGCACAGGAAGAACTGGCTCTGCCACGCCTGGATTTGTCGGCTATAGACAAGGAATGGACTTTATTCTTGGATCGTGATGGAGTGATTAATACCGACAATCC
>JBEBUZ010000042.1:0-27832 GCA_040393015.1 Paraniabella yanshanensis | reverse complement strand
TTCCCGGACCGCGCTATACAAGCTATCCAACGGTTCCGTACTGGGAAGAAGATCTTTTTACCCCACAAGACTGGATAGAAAGCCTGCAGAAAAGTTTTACGGAAAGCAACCAGAAAGAAGGTATCAGTATTTATATCCACCTTCCTTTCTGCGAAAGCTTATGTACATTCTGCGCCTGCCACAAACGGATCACCAAAAGGCACGATGTAGAGAATCCCTATATTGACACTGTGCTAAAAGAATGGGGATTGTACCTGGAACTGTTGGGCAGCAAGCCCAAAATAAAAGAACTACACCTGGGCGGCGGCACTCCTACTTTCTTCCGGCCCGAAAACCTCGAACGTTTGTTAAAGGGTATTTTCGAATCGGCCGAAACCGATGCTTCTCCCGAATTTAGTTTTGAGGGTCATCCCAACAATACATCAGCACAACACCTCGAAACCTTGTACGAACTGGGATTCAGGCGGGTGAGTTTTGGTGTTCAGGATTTTGACCCCAAAGTTCAAAAAGCCATACACCGGATACAGCCTTTTGAAAACGTAGAGTATGTAACCTCGGCAGCAAGGAAATCAGGGTATAAGAGCATCAGCCACGACCTTGTTTTTGGTTTGCCTCACCAAACATGGCAAAGCATGAAAGATACCATCGAAAAAACCCAGGCGCTCCGGCCCGATCGCATTGCGTTTTATTCTTACGCCCATGTTCCCTGGGTGAAAGGGGTAGGCCAGCGGGGGTTCGATGAAAAAGATCTGCCATCGGCTCAAACAAAAAGGGAATTGTATGAGAACGGCAAGAAGCTATTGCAGGAACTGGGTTATATTGAAATTGGAATGGATCATTTTTCGTTGCCGTCAGACAGCTTATTCCGGTCGATGGCCGATAAAACCATTCACCGTAATTTCATGGGTTACTCCTCTTCGTCTACTCAATTAATGATCGGACTGGGCATGTCGGCGATAAGCGATAGCTGGTATGCGTTTGCACAAAATGATAAATCGGTGGAGGGCTATACCGAAGCGGTAAACAAAGGTCAGTTGCCTGTTTTTAAAGGCCATGTTCTGAATAAAGAAGACCTTATCATTCGCCGCCATATACTCAACCTGATGTGCCACCTTAAAACCTCCTGGGAACATGCGGATATGCAGGTTCCGGAAATGCCCGAAATCATTTCACGTTTGGGAGAAATGGAAGGAGACGGGCTGGTTGAAATTAGCGGCCAGGGTTTGCGGATAACCGATAAAGGGCGCGCCTTTGTGCGCAATATTGCGATGGCCTTTGACCTGAGGTTAATCCGGAAACAGCCCGATACAAAAATTTTTTCGATGACCATTTAGAATTTACAAATGACTGCAATTAAAATACCTCTCAATAAAAAGAAAGCTACCCGAATGTTTGTATTTTTCGTGCTTTTTATATTACTCAGCGCATTGATGGTTACACGTCCCGAACTTTTTGTGCACGGAAGAAACTATGGATTCGTAAAAACGGCAGGATATATCTGTACCGTTATCTTCGTGTTAGCTGCCACCATTGTTTCCAACAAAGTATTTAAACGTATTCCCGGATTGCAGATAGACGATAATGGTATTACTGACAATTCATTGGGGGTTTTATTTCCCACGGTGTTGTGGAAGAATATTACAGGTATTAAAAAAATGCACGGCGCCGGCGAAAATTTTATTACCATTATGATCGCTAATCCTGAAGCCTATATCCACAGCGAACCCAATACGGTTAAACGCAAAATGCTGGAATTAAATTATCAATCATTGAAAACACCTGTTAATATTGCGGTGGGAAGATTAAAAGCCGATGCAGATGAATTGTATCGATTAATTAGTGACGAGCTCGAAAAACACCAACAATTGTAAAGCCAAACCGGCTGCCAGTCCATGCAGCGCAATACTTAAAACGCCTGCCGGCATTGAGTTGTAGCAGTATATTGCAATACTCTTATTCCTCCTTTTATAACAAGCCGCTGGTTATAATGCCAAACCGTTTGCCGGTAAATTTTTAGCAATATCAGTACAATGCAGGTCAGCAAAAGAAAAATAACGATCTACATTCACCTTTCGAAAACAGATAAAATAAATTTTATAGTATGACTAACGATTGCATGAGTCGTCTTCGGCGACCGGTAACATTGTTGTTGCTCAACATGTTATTTTTTACTTATATAGTAGCTGCTCAGGACGTACAGACAATAACAGGAAAAGTTATTGACGGCGCAAACAATCTTCCGGTGGGAGGCGCTTCGGTAAATATTGCCAACACCGAAAACACTGTGGTAACCAGTGATGAAGGTGTTTTTACCATCAGAGCCTCGGCAGGCCAGGACCTTATCATTTCTCATGTAGGTTACGAAACCCTTATCTACACTCTTACCGCCGACTCCCGCCCCACAATCAGTTTAACCGCTGTTTCCGCAGAAATGTCGGATGTAGTAGTAGTGGGTTATGGTCAGCAGAAAAGATCGAGCGTGGTAGCCGCCATTTCCCAAATAGACGCAACCGGTTTAAAGCAAACCCCCGCTGCCAACCTGGGTATTGCTCTGGCTGGCCGTTTACCGGGCTTAAGCGTAATGCAGCGCTCCGGTGTTCCGGGTGGGGAGCAGATGGAGTTTTACATTCGGGGGAAAAGCACGATTAACGGGCAACAGCCCCTTATACTGGTAGATGGTGTGGAAAGAGATTTCACTGCCCTGGATCCACGGGAAGTAGAAACAATTTCTGTATTGAAGGACGCTTCCGCTACCGCCGTATATGGCGTACGAGGTGCGAATGGTGTAATTATGATAACCACCCGGCGAGGACATTCAGGTAAAGCTGAAATTGATGTAACAATGGAACAATCGTGGCAGGCCCCTACCCGCATGCCTCAAATGACCAGCGCCTATGATTACTCGGTATTACGCAACCTTGTTGAAACCCAGAATGGCCGCCCGGAAATATACTCTGCGGAAGAACTGGAACATTATCGCACAGGCGATTTTACCGAATTATACCCTGTACGGGACTTTATGAAAGAGTTCATGAAAAATGATTTTCCGATGCGCAGAATAAATGTGAATGTAGGCGGCGGAAACGAAAGAATGCGCTACTTCACCACTGTAGGTTACCTGTTCCAGGAAGGCATATTCCGTACCGAAAAATTCGATGAGTATGATTACGACCCTACTTCGAAAGCCAACCGGGTGAACTTTCGCTCCAATTTTGATATTAACGTAAACAGCTCACTGAAAATGTTTTTGAATGTGAGCGGATACATGCAGAAGAAAAATGATCCGGTAGTAGTACCTTTCAACGGCGCCTATTTAAGCGACGTGAATGCTTATTCCGTGGTAATTGGCTCGCTGCTGCAAACACCTAATAACTATCACAATGATTTAACTCCCGACGGGGAAGTACTTTCTACCCACCTGAAAGGGGGAAATGTAAACAATGTGCCCTACGGTATGTTAAACCGATCAGGCTTCCGCAATACAATGACCAACCAGGTTACGGCAACCCTGGGCGCCGAACAGTCGCTTGATTTTATTGCAAAGGGCTTATCTGGACGGGTGGTTGCTTCGTACGATAATACTGCTATTAACCAGCAGGTAAGACAAAGAACCTATCAGTTATACGAGGCCAAACAGGATCCCGACAATCCTGATGCAGTTATCTATGCTCCTACCGGTACAAATGTTAATAGCCCTCTGTCAGACGCACAGGCCCAGTCGCAATGGAATTTGCTGAACATAGATGCTTCTATCAATTACGCACGCTCTTTTGGTCTGCACGATTTTACCGCTATGGCATTGTTCAACCGATACCAGCGGGTAATTAATATTCAACTCCCGTACAACTATATCGGTTATGTAGGAAGAGCAACCTATGGCTATGACGGAAAGTATCTGGCCGAACTTAACTTTGGTTACAATGGCTCCGAGCAATTTGCACCGGGACACAAAATGGGCTTTTTCCCTTCGGTTTCATTAGGATGGGTCGCTACAAATGAAAGGTTTTTAAAAGACGCTGCACCCTGGCTCAACTTCGCCAAACTAAGAGCTTCATACGGGCAGGTTGGTAATGATAACATGAACGGTGCCAGGTTTGCTTTTCTTACCCTATGGAACAATAGCCAGGAAAGCCAGATCGGAAATGAACAGCTGGTTTGGGAAAAGGCGAACAAGGCAAATATTGGACTGGAAACAAGATTTTTGAGAGATTTTAGCCTCGAAGCCGACATATTTTATGAAAGAAGGAATAATATACTTATTTCTGCCGATGGCCTGGTACCCACCGGTGTATTTGGTACAGGCGGCGTTTTTGTATCGGGTATAATTCCAAAAATAAATGCCGGTGAAATCGAAAATAAAGGTTTTGAGGTAAGCACCTCCTACAAAAAAATATTGGGTTCGGATTTCCGTTTGGATGTTCGGTTAAACGCAGCATATAACCGGAACAAAGTTTTAAACCTGAGTGAAGTACTATTGCCCGAAAGTTTTGCCTATCGTTTGCGCAGCACCGGTCTTCCCCTCGGTCAGCCGTTCGGTTATAAAACAGCCGGCTTCTTTAATTCGGAGCAGGAAATTTTCGACTGGTACGACCAATCTGGGGTAGGTGCTGTTCCAAAAGTCGGAGATTTGAAGTACATGGATATGAATGGAGATGGAATTATTACCGATGAAGATATGGTGCCAATTGGCAATCCCGAATTCCCGTCCTGGACCTTCGGAGGCGGGGCCAGCATCCAGGTAAAAGGATTTGACTTTAGCATGTTATGGCAGGGCGTAGCTAAAAGAAGCTATCTGATTAGCGGACAGAGGTATTTTGAAACTTATAATTTTAATGAATGGCATAAAGAAGCCTGGAGCCAGGAACGTTATGATGCTGGTTTGCCGATCACCTATCCCCGTTTAGACCAGGGAAGCAGCGCAAGCAAATTGGCCTCCGACTTTTGGTATGCCGATGGAAGTTATATAAGATTGAAAAACGTGGAGTTGGGATACACCATCAATAGCCGGCTATCGAAAAAAGTGGGAGCCGAATCGGTAAGAGTGTATGCGAACAGTCTTAACCCTCTTACGTTCGACCGGTTTCCTGTCAAGTACCAGGATCCGGAGCAAGCTAACGGGCTGTTCTATCCTGTTTTCAAAGCGTACAATATCGGTTTGAATATAACTTTCTAATTAGAAGCACTAAATAATATTGAATATTATGAATAGAATAATTTTTTCACTTGCAGTTATAGCGGCAACCCTGCTGTGTAACGGTTGTCAGAAAGTATTGGAAAAAACTCCTGACGGACAGATAACGATTGATAAAGTACTAAAAGATTTTAATCAAACCAAAGGTTTAAGAGATGTTGTGTTTGGAAGTGTTTACCTTTCCCGCGATCAGGTTTCCTTTGTTCACAATACTTTTGACGCGCTAACAGATAATGGTTTCTGGGCCGCAACCTTCAATGCCTATCGCTGGCATAATGGTTCGCTTTCTTTGTCGGACCCCGTTATTACCTGGGATTGGTCTTCACCCGCCGAGCAACTTTGGCCCGATTTCTGGCGGGGCATCCGCTTAGCAAATAATGCAATAAAATACCTGCCGCAGTCAACCGCCGACGCCTTGTCAGAACAGCAGAGGGCCTTATGGATCGCCGAAGTGAGGGTGCTTCGCTGCCTCTTCTATATGCATTTGCTCGAATTCTATGGTCCTGTGCCCTGGATAGATGAACCTTTTGATCCCAACTACCTGGGATGGAACGAATTGACAAGACCTACTTATGACGAAATAGCCACAAAGATCGACAATGAGTTGATGGATATTATTAATTCGGGCGTATTGCCGCAAAAAGGAAACCCCGGCCTGCAGGATCGTCGTTATGTAGACCAGGGTGTAGCATATGCCATCAGGGCGAGAGTGTTGATGTATAATGCCA
Source organism: Paraniabella yanshanensis (assembly GCA_040393015.1). Taxonomy (GTDB): domain Bacteria; phylum Bacteroidota; class Bacteroidia; order Chitinophagales; family Chitinophagaceae; genus Niabella; species Niabella yanshanensis_A. The sequence continues at coordinate 21,913 of JBEBUZ010000042.1, read as the reverse complement.
GCCCGCTGAACAATCCCGAAAACAGCCAGGAAAAATGGCGCAGAGCCGAGAGAGCCGCACAAGATGTAATTGATTTACCGGGATACAGCCTGGTTCCTATGAGCGATTATAAAAAACTGTTTGTGGGCGCCTATGCCAATCTGCCTTCGGAAATTATCTGGCGCTCCTGGTCCGACAATTCACATATCAACAATACCAACGGCGTGAACGTAGGAGCTTACCCTCATGCTACCATTACCAATATATGGAACTGTGGCGAATCGCCCACACAGGAAATGGTGGATGCGTTTGAGATGACCAATGGCGCACTTCCTGTTACGTATGACGATGGTACGCATACGAAAGTAACAGTAACTCCTGGAGCAGCGGCCTTAGGATATAGCGAAGCACCGGGCGGAGACCCTTATGCCAACAGAGATGCGCGGTTCTATATCAACATTGTGCACAACCAAATGAACTACGGGGTGCCCTTTAACTGTACCGAGCCTTATATCATTGAAACCTTCGTTGGCGGCCGTAACGGGTTCAACGATGTTATTTCCAGGGAAACCCAAAACTCCTGTACCGGTTACTATAGTGGTAAAGACAAGCAAATTACTTATTGGGGACCGGGTACAGCCAAAGGAAACGAGGAAACATACTGGGTGTTTTTCCGGCTCGCCGAATTTTACCTGAACAAAGCAGAGGCATTGTGCGAATTGGGCGACATGGGAGGCGCGATAGAAGCACTGAATGTTATCCGTTTAAGAGCCTTACAGCCCCGTATACAGGACGTACCGGGATTTGTAGCATCGCCTGAATTTCTACGTGAACGCATCAGAAACGAACGCCGGGTAGAGTTTTGCTTTGAAGGACAATACCGGTTTTTTGATCAGCGTCGTTGGAAAATTCTTAACCAAACCAACCGGTTCATAACAGGAATGAGAATTACAAAAGGAAGCGATGGCGCATTCCGTTACGAACGCAAGAAAATAAGAGACTATCAATCCTACACCGATAAATACCTGGTAATGCCCATTCCTTTGGAAGATGCGAAAAAGATGACCGGAATGTTACAACCCGAAGCATGGCGTTAACCGCATACATCAGATTAAAATTCTAAGAGATGAAAAAAACTAATAACTTCTTTTTACCTGTATTGCTATTGGCAATGCTGTTTGTTGCCTGCCAAAAAGATGAGGCCACTGCGCCCGGTAAGGTAGATGGTTTAACTGCCTACCCGGGAAAGAACCGGGCTATGGTGGAGTTTTCGGTGCCGGCCGACGCAGTGAAAGGAAAAGTGTTCTACAATAACGGAGACTTCAAAGAATTTGATGTAACCGGAACCGTTCAATCCATTATAATAGACGATTTATCGGAGGAAGAGCATATATTGAGGGTAGTAACCATAAATGCCAGCGGACAGGTTTCCGACCCCCGTGCAGTGAGAGCGAAAGTGTACGGCGCCAATTATGAAGAGACGTTAAGGCCCCGCCGCTGGAAAGATCAGGTCAATCATTCACCCACTTCGATCGAGATCTTCTTCGATCCCGCGTTCGAAAATGAAACAGATGTAGTGGTATTTTTCACCAATACATCAGGTGCGAAAGACAGCGTTGAAATGTCGGCTGACCAGAACTCTGTGGTATTGAATAATGTTGATCTGGATGAGCCCTATTATTTCTACTCCCGGTACAAACCCGAGGCTTCTTCCATTGATCATTTCTTTTCGGCCAACGTTGATGCAAAAAATGCACTGATGTTTAACTTCAAAAAAGCCGACTGGGAAATTGAAAGCGTATCGGACCAGGTGAACGGCCGCAGCGCACTGATGGCTATTGACAATAATACGGCAACGCTATGGCAGTCGTCGGCCACTCCCAAACCCGCCCCTCAGCACTGGATCACGGTAGATATGGGTTCTTCCAAAACAATCGACGGGTTCTATTTACTCCATCCTTACACAAACGACAAGTCGGTAAAAAAAATCAGTATCAGTGTAAGCGATGACAACAACACCTGGACAAACGTATTGGAAGGAGAGGTAAAAGTAAGTTTCCTTCGCCAGAAATTAGCCCTGCCCGAAACGGTAAATGCGCGCTATTTTAAAATTACGGCAGTTGAAATGTACGATGCCAATACGCCGGGAATGGTGTTTTCAGAAATAGACGCTTATAATATTCAGGCTACCAGCAACGACAATGGTGCTGATGTTTATTCCAACAGCACCGCGGTTACCATGGCAAATCCTAAAAACCCATTTGTTGGAGATGGCTCTAACCCGTTCCCGCTTCTGGGAGACTTCCGGCTGCAAAAACTACAGGGCTGGACACATAGCACCAACGCAGTAGCCACTTACGATAATGCGAAATTTACCCTGTTTACGGCAGCTGTGTGGGGTTTACCAACGGTAACAAACGGTAAAGTACATCAAACATTAAACCTTCAGCCGGGTACATACGTTCTTAAGATTAACGTGGCCGGCGCCGATGGACCGGTAGATATTTACGGCATGGTAGTAAATGGTTCTGCATTGCCAGACTATACAACAGTAACAGCGGCCCCGGCAGTAATGAGGTATATGGACCTGATCCCGCATCAGAACAAAACGGTAGAATTACCTTTCAATGTAGCTGTTGCAGGACCTGTAAGCATTGGAGTGGTGTACAATATCCGAAACCAGTACAGTATCAACGGTAAACCCTGGTCGACCTTTACGCTCAATGCATTCGACTTATCGCGCGTGGTTTTATAAGAAAAAGTTCAGATGCGATAAACAAGGGACTTGTTGTAAATGAAAAGAGGAATGAGTTTTCTGACGATAACTTTAGGCACATTACTATATTTTTTTTCCGGTGCTGATTGCGCCAAAAACGAAGAGCCCGCAGGACTGGTGTCAACCGACATCAGTCCTTACAGCGAAACCGATACATCCCAGGCTGTTCTTTTTGATAAACCGCTTACCGGCAGCGCCCTACCTGAACTATTGCTGAATGGAGTAGCGCGGCATACACCGCAGGGATTAAATATCACCGGCAAAGGCAGCACCGTGAAACTTAACAAATTTTACGCAATAGCCGAACGAAAAATACGGTACAGGGTGCGGTTTTCAGAAGATGCAAAAGCTATTTTCCACAGCAGTGAAAAAGATTTTAATGCCTATGTAGACTTACCCAATAAGAAAATTTCCATCGCTACAAACCCTTCCACTAATAAAACAGTCGACTTTTTAAAGGGTGGCCGGGAATATGATGTGGAAATATTCCATATTTACCAGGCAGCCAAATTGCGCATCACCGACATTGAAACCGGGCAAACGGCCGAGGTAACTGCAGTACACGACGGGCAGGGAGGAGTGGGCAAGGGAGTGCTGCACCAGGGCTTTGGGGTAGGAATGCAGTGGGATTACTACTGCTTTGGTTTGACTGAGGGCAGCTCCATGCAGGTAAAACGTATTGCGGTGTATGCGTTGAAGAAAAAAGTAAAACTGTTGCTGTACGGAGATTCCATTACCCAGCCGGAAGGCTATTTTCCCACCAAGGATTTTCCGCTGGCGTGGACGCAGCAGGTAATAACTCAATTAAAAGGCAACGCTATGTCGAGTGGTCGCGGAGGTGCCCAGATTGATATGGTGACCAACTATATAAAAAACGAGTTACCATTTATTGACGCAGAATATGTAATGGTAACAATTGGCACCAACGGGGGCAATACCGAAGAGAAGCTAAAAGAATTAATGCGCTATATTCAATCGCAGGGCACCATTCCTATTCTGAATAATATACCCAGTAACGAAAGTGGCACACAGATTACTGAGAATGCTTTAATTGATAAAGTTCGGCGGGATTTAAAATTAAAAGGATGCCGGTTTGATCTGCCCACCTCTTTAGAGGGCGACGGGAAAATAGTAGACAAATCAACCATGTATTGGGAAGATTACTCAGAAAGTTACGGGTGGCAAATTTATCACCACCCCAACGAATCAGGCGGAACCAGGATGTTCCAACAAACTTTACTCGACCTGCCGGATCTATATAAATAGCTTATTACGCAGGACTATTTCTGTTTCCCGCAGCGCATTATGCTGGAACTCTCAAAAATTTAAACATCTTATATATGAAGAAAGCCCTGTATGTTTTTTTATTACTCTTTTCCCTCTCAGCCTGCTCTAAGAATAAGCCTTCGGGCAATACGGTACCCGCTAAGCCCGAAATTTTAAACCTCTACCCCGGCAAAGAGCGGGTCAAACTGGAGTTTTCCTTCTCCGATAACAATATCGCCTACTTCGATGTATACTGGAAAGGCAGGGAGAAATCGAAAAGGATAAACCGCAGCGAGTCGGCCAACGGGGTGGTTAACACTTTTATTGAACAGTTAGAAGAGGGCAATCATACTTTCGATGTAGTAGCTTACGATGCAGCAGGCACCGCTTCTCCGGCCGCCCGTACACAGGGCAGGGCTTATGGCCCCTCCTACGAAGCAGGCCTGACCAATCTCCTGGCCAAAGAACTTGTAAATATAGAAGCACAAACGCCTTATATCGAATGGAACGGGCTGCAGGGCGAGGAAGTGGCTTTAGATGTGGATTATACAACAGAGGCAGGCACTCTTCGTCGCGTGAGGGCAACAAAGGAAGACGCCAAAACATTGCTGCCCGATTACAAACAACTGAGCGAAATAAGTTACCAAACCAGGTTCTTACCAGAGCCCAATTGTATTGATACTTTCTCCGCGCCCAAAGAGAGCATCTCCTTTATTACGCTCTATAAGAATCTTACAGCCAAAAATATAGTTGAAAAATCAGGTCTTATCAACCGCATCCTTGAACAAACAACATCAACCATTCATCCCGATATAGAATACACTACCCTTAAGCTTGAGAACGCCTCAGGCGCACCCTACAGCCTCTTCGTGTTGCGGGCCGACCTGAGCAAGGGAAGCCTTTCTTTAACCACGCTCATGCCCAATAACAGCACTCAATTTGGGTTACAAACCGTAAAATCGATGGCTGAACATCGCGATGCAGCAGGTGGAAAAATAATAGCGGCCGTAAACGCCGATTTTTTTGACTGGTCGCCGGTGGCCGGCAGCCCCTGGGGGCCGGTGGTTGTAGAGGGAACAGTAGTAAAAAACAGTGTGAAAGCCGGCGTGGTGGGAACGAGCTATTTCGGTATCAAAAAAGACGGTACTTTGTCAATAGACCTGGTATCGGCGTTGTCGCCGGCCGATTACAATAACTATCAGAACCTGGCAGGAGCAGGATCGAACCTGCTTTACCTGAGGGGCGCTCCACGCGTATATAATGATGTAGTACGGGAGCCTAGAACGATGGTGGGTTATACAAGCGACAAAATTCTCTACCTGGTGGTGGTGGATGGCCGTCAACCTGGCCATTCGGTTGGAATGACGATTGACGAGCTCACAGCAGTCATGGGCAGCCTGAACGTATATTCCGCCACTAACCTCGACGGAGGCGGATCCAGCACCATGGTGCTTAAAAACGGGAATAATTTCGAAATAGTGAACCGGTATTCCGATGCCTCACCACGGGCAGTTGCCAATGCGATTGCACTGAAGTTGAGTGAATAGTACTACGGCAGAGATAACAGTTGCTTTATCTTTCATTGGAAAAAAATGAGAATGAAACCGATCAAATGGACAGCCCTTTTAGCGGGAATAATAACTATTTTTCTTTTCTGCAGTTGTAAAAAAGTATCGGGCGGAACGAATAAGGACGACAGCCCTCCCCCGGCCATAGCCACCGGTAATTTTAACAATGTGGTGGGCGTTGACCATTTCGGCCGCACATTCTCCTTTATTACAGGTTCCCGCAATAACAAACAGGTTGGTTTATTCTTTTGGCTGTGGATAGGCCAGCCCTACGCCAGCAATATATACGATGCTTCGAAGATACTGGCAATGCCCGAAGGCTTAAAGTTACTGACCAGCTTTAGCCACCAGGATGAAACAATTAGTCCGAACGGACAGGCTCATTTCTGGGGCGAGCCCATCTGGGGATATTACAACTCGGAAGACCAATGGGTGCTGCGCAAACAGTTGGAGATGCTTACGATTGCCGGTATTGACTTTATTTATTTCGACGTTACAAATGCGCTGATATACAAAAACGTTTTCATGAAAATTTTAGCCATTATAGACGAATATCAAAAAAATGGCTTTAGTCCGCCTAAAGTGGTCTTTTACACCCATTCGCGTTCTTTTCAAACCACAAAGCTAATTTACCGCGAGCTATACCAGGCCGGCCATTTCCCCGATACCTGGTACCGGATAAATGGGAAGCCTGTAATCATTTCCTATACCAATCCCGATGATGACCTGAGGGAAGCCAAATCCAGGGGAGATAACGATTATGATCCCGGAGTACTAACGGCCGAAATATTAAATTTCTTTCATTTTTACCGGCCGCAATGGCCCTTTGATCCCGTTTATCCCGATGGATTTCCCTGGGTGGAATGGATTTCTCCCCAGCCCAACCACAACGGCGTGATGAACGTTACGGTAGCCAGCCATCCCAATGTTCCTATGTCCTTTTCACTAACCAGGCCCAATGAAATGACTAACTGGGGCAGAGGCTGGAACCCCTTCACAAAAGAAAATATTTCGGAAAATGTTGATAAGGGTACTTTTTTCCAAACTCAGTGGGATCATGCGATTGCAACGGACCCGGATATGATTTCAATCGGCGGATGGAACGAATGGATTGCTTATAAACAGCCTTACTGGGATGAGTACGTTTTAGTGGATGCGGTGAACAAGGAATATTCGCGGGATATTGAGCCCATGAAAGGAGGTTATATGGACGCATTTTACCTGCAAATGATCAGCAATATCAGAAAATACAAAGGAACCACAGGCACATTGGTTTCTTATCCCAAAGTTACGATAAATATTGCAGGTGGCGAAGAACAATGGAAAGACATTCCGTTTACCGGAGTCAATATCAATACCAACCGATTTAACCGCGATGCGTATGGCGCCACTACCCTGGTGCGCTACACAAAACCCGCACCGCAAAACCTGTTACGGGAGGTAAAAGTGAGCCACGACGAGAAAAACGTTTACTTTTTTATCAGAGCCAGAAATAATTTCAAACCACTCGCAGAAAGCACCGATCGTGTAAATATTTTAATCGGGGTGGGTGAACCTGGTTTAAAGGGTTGGGAAGGGTACGAATATATTATTGGCAACAGTTATACCAACAACACTGTTTCCGTGGAAAGACTTTCTGCGGACTTTCGATCTGTCACAAACGGAACAGCCAACTTCACCTTTAGCAACAACCTGCTACAGGTAGAATGTCCTAAAGCCGCCATCGGGTTGAATAATAACACTAAATTTTATTTTAAAATAGCAACCGATGTGGATGAACCAGGCGACATCATGTCGTACTACACGTCAGGCAGTGTGATGCCCCTCGGCAGGTTGAGTTATATGTGCAATTTGGAAAACTGAATTGCCGATGTAAAAAAGCGCCGGATAAAATCTAATTTTCTATGCAAAAAAAAAGGAAAACGTTTCTTCAACAAACCAGAGTTATAGGACTTGCTCTCATTCTGGTACCCCTTTTACCCATGAGCCCTGCAGAAGCTCAAAACCCGAAAAAGGTAGAGGTTGTTCCCCTTACCAACGGTTCTGTTTATATAACTACACAATCGAGCAAGAATTACCAGATCGACTCTGCCCGTTATGCGGTCTTTATTCCGGAAGGAGCAGAAACCATTAACGGTATTTTATTTCACCAGCACGGCTGTACTATGGAGGGACGGGGAATGGCAACGGCGTTTGATATCCAATATCAGGCTTTTGCAAAAAAATGGAACCTGGCTATAGTAGGACCCGACCTTTATGCGAAAAACAACTGTCATGATTGGAAAAATCCTGAGTCGGGATCTGCGGCGGCCTTACTGAATATGTTGAACGATGTAAGCGTTGTCGCTAAAAAATCCTCCCTAAAAACAGCGCCCTGGCTGTTGTGGGGACATTCCGGGGGAGGTTATTGGGCACAGGCCATGATGACGGCCTACCCCGAGCGAATAATGGCTGTTTTCAGCTATTCGCCGGGTTTGGATGCCAATTTTAATTATCCGGCCAAAGCGTTAACAATACCTGTTTTCATACGGCATGCCGGCCGCGAAGGAGATGCCTGTTGCTGGGAAACCCCTTTAAGAACTTTTACTCAGTTAAGGAGTCGTGGCGGGTTCGTAAGCATCGCCTATACCCGGTATCAACACCATAATTTCAGTTTTGTAAGGTATATGGCCATTCCTTTTTTTGAAGCGGTTATGCAACAAAGAATGCCCGAAAAACCCGGTGCAGGATTTGAAGCCATGCGATCGATAGCAAGAGCCAAAGCATGGTTGGGCGACACCAGTTTGCTCAATATTTATCCGGAAAAACAATATCCCGGTAAAAAAGAAACTGCGGCGTGGTTGCCGGATTCTTTAACAGCAGTAAAATGGAGAGAATTTATAATTACCGGAACGATAACGGATCGCACGGCCCCGCCCCCGCCCTATAAATTACAAATGACGCGGCGGCATAATATGACTGTTGAGCTTAGTTGGCGCGCCGATGCCGATGTGGAATCGGGCATCAGTCATTTTAATATTTACAAAGGAGGGCAGTTAGTGGCCCGTTACCCGGCTTCGGGAGTGTACCAGGGGTTCGACACAAACGGAGATGATGCTTATCCGCTAAGGCTCCCTGCATTAAAAACCGACATCGGCCTGCCCTGGAATGACACCGGCAAAATTGCAATAAGCACTGTTAATCACTTTGGGATAGAATCAAAAAGACAAGAGTTTCCTTAAAAATTTAAGATATGGGTAGGATAAAAAATAATTGGATATTATCATTCCTGATGACCGGGCTGGCAAGCTCCTCGTATAGCCAGCGCATGGATATGTCCTTACAATCGAAAACGGAACAATCCATCAAAAGCCTTACGGCTACCGACGCTCTCGGACGAAGCTTCGGGCCGGCTACAGGTGTTAAACCAGGGAAAAAAATAGTGGGCGTTTTTTACTCCCTCTGGCTGGGCCAGCATAAATCGGGGCAGAAAGGAATTTACGATATTCAAAAGTTGCTCAACACCAACCCTGCTGCATTAAACAATCCCAAAGGACAACCCGAAAGCCCCCTGAATCAATTTCATTTCTGGGGAGAGCCATTGTATGGATATTACAGCATGAGCGACCCCTGGGTAGTTACCCGGCAGATAGAACTATTAACCAATGCGGGTGTAGATTACCTTTGTATAGATGCCACTAACCGGGTAATCTATACCGAATCTGTAAAAAATTTGCTGGGTATACTAAAGAAGTTTAGGGACCAGGGGTTTAATGCCCCAAAGGTTGTCTTTTACACCAATAGCTTCTCGGGCGCTACCGTAGACGATTTGTACCGCCAGTTTTACCAGTCGGGGGAGTACCAGGACCTCTGGTTTAAACCCCGGGGGAAGCCCATGATCATTGGAATAACGAAGAAGAACGGGAAGGCATCGGATATGACAAAATACAACGAGTTCACCGATTTTATAAAACCGGAGATGGAGGAATATTTCGACGTACGGGAATCTCAATGGCCGAATGGCGACTATAATCCAAATTCCATTCCATGGATGAGCTGGCAATATCCACAATGGAATCATACCGGAACTGTGGCCGTTCCGGTGGCACAGCACAGCCACACGCGTATTGCGGCGAGCGTAATGCACCCCGAAAGCAGTCGTGGTTACAACAACCTCACTAAAAAAGTAGAAAAGAACTGGGAGGCCGGCGCTAATTTTCAAACAATGTGGGATGCAGTGTTCAAAAGCCAAAAAAATATCGATCATGTACTGGTCACTTCTTTCAATGAATGGATGGCTATTAAGTATGCCAATGCCCACGGCCATGATGGGGTGTTTTTTGTAGATGTGTATAACCACGAATTTTCGAGAGATATTGAAATAATGAAAGGGGGCTATAACGACAACTTTTACCTTCAACTCGTGCGAAATATCAGGAAATTCAAATTTGAAGAAACAGCTACCGTCCCATCTGGTGAAAAAACCAACGGTACTTCTCCTGATAAAAAAAGGAAAAACCCTCTAACCAGAGTGTATGTTGATTTTGCCGGCGATGCACTAAGCCGGAACTTTTCCAATGCCACCGGAACGGGCGTTTATACAGACAGCAGTAACCGTAACGATATTGTAGAAATAAGCGTAACCCACAACCGGAAAGAGATCTATTTCCATATACAAACGCTGGCGCCTGTTACATCGTATAATAAAAAAGACTTAAACTGGATGAATATCCTGATCAATAATAAAAAAGGATCGGAGAGCTTTGCTGGCTACCAGTTCATTATTAACAGGAAGCCGGGAAACAAGAATGTCACTTCCGTTGAACAATCTGTTGGAGGCTACCGATGGAAAGCAGCCGGCAAGGCGCGGTACACCATAAACGGGAATATAATGGAACTATGGGTGCCCCTGAAAACCCTGGGCATATCGCCGGACAAAGTTTCTTTCGAGTTTAAAATAGCAGATAATGTAAGCCGGTACGATGATATTATGGACTATTATGTTACCGGCGATAGTGCGCCTGCAGGCCGACTGAGCTATAGTTATTAATTGTCGCCCGTGAGACATAAGGCGGCTTTGCCTTTCACTCCAACCGGCAAAAGAACAGTAGGGTTGATTAAAGAGAGGGTCGCAAGGTGAGCACAAAAGGAACTTTTTTCCGCTCGGTAAATCCTGATAAAATCGCCTTGGCAGTCATAATGCCCATTTCATAAAAATCGGAGGAGATGGTTGTAATTCCATTTAAAATAATACGTTTAAAGGGCGTTTCATTGTAGGAGATAAGTCCCACCTGTTCGCCTATTTTGTAGGAGGTGGGTTGTATCTTTTCGATCAGGGTTACCAGGTCGTCCTCGATCATATTTATAAACACATCGCCCAATTTCACCGGCTCGTTTTGCACGCTGCTGATGATTTTATAATTAAAAGCATTGTCCTGGCAAAAATGGGTGAACCCTTTCCTTATCTCTTTGGGGAAATAGCTGTTGTCGGGGAAAATGAGTTTAATGGTCTGGTATTTTGCCAACTGTTCAAGCGCTTCGGTGAGGGCATGATAAATATCATTTTCATAGTCTATGTAAATGGAACCGTACTCGCCTTTCACATCCGGGACCAGCTTATCAAGCAGGATCAATTTATCCTTGGGGATTTTATCAATGACTTCATAGGCCCTTTCGCCGCCTTCGATAAAATGCGGAATAATTACATAATGAGTATACTGCTCTTTATTTCCTGAAAGCAGGTTTTTAAACAACCTGAAATCGTTGTTATAAATATAGAAATCGATACTGGCACTGTCACCCAACTCATTTGCCAGCGCATCATACACCATTTTTTTTGGCGTACTCAATTTGTTAAAAAGCAGGAATATCCTTAGCTGGCGACGGAAATCGGTATTCTCTATGAAGTAACCCCGGCGGGGAACGGCTTTAATAACATTCAGTTGTCGTAGCTGTTTATAGCCTCTTTCCACGGTATCGCGGGCAATATCAAGTTCCATACTAAGCTCGTTGATAGAGGGCATACTATCGCCGGCCACTATGTTTCCCTTCTCAATTTCCTTTAAAACAGCATCTACTATCTGAAGATATTTTGAAGTACTCGAATAGGGGTCTACCTTAATAAGGTCCAAAAGTCGTTGCTTTTTCATGACTTAGTATCAGAGGTTTTAAAAATACAATTTAACAACAAATGAATGGAAATCGGAGATACAGAAAATTATTTTTTTTAACTGTTTTATTCGGGTCAACACAGGATAGGAATACAGGGCGCTTTTTTTAAGTTTGTTCCTTCCTGGGTGCTTCCGGTTGCACAATTCCCGAATAAATAAGAAAGGAATAAAAAACGAACGATTGCCGGTCAGTAATTGTCCGGGAGAAAAGAAATATTTTATTTGAATGAGATATAATACAACAAGAGCTATTGCATTGATGCTTATCGCTGCATTCTTTGCAATGGATATAGAGGCCCAGTTACAGGATAAAGGCAAAATTGAGCAGCCGTTTTTTCCGCTGATGGCATGGGATGATGTACAGGATGAAGCCACTATCAAAAAGATGGCCGATTGCGGCATTAATATGATTGCGTTTACGCCTCCCCGCTTGCTGAACGCATGCGAACAGTATGGAGTAAAGGCAATTATTTACGACGAAAGGATACTCCCGGTATATAGCCAACCTTTTAAAGCGGAGGCCGCGAACCCTGTTTTAAAAGAACTCATTAAAAAATACAATGACCACCCTGCGCTATTTGGTTACCACCTGAAGGATGAACCACCACCTGATGAGTTTGACGAATTGGGAGAATCGGTTGCTTTGGTTAATAAGTTGGCACCGGGGAAGTGGGCCTATATCAATATGTTACCAACCATAGTTTATCCCAATTTTGAAGAAGTGTATCTGAATCCTTTTATAGAAAAATGCCGGCCTATGTATCTTTCCTATGACCGATATTCCATTACAGAAGGCGATAAGTACCTATTGGATAACGGTTTCTGGCAAAATCTTTCGGTTGTACGTGCGGCCGCTCTGAAAAACAAGATACCTTTTCATTCGATTATTCTTACCGCCGCCCATTTCAATTACCGGATACCTTCCCTTGACGATCTCGCCCTCCAGGTTTACGGGGCTTTGGCCTACGGGGCGCAGGGCTTAGGGTTTTACAAATTTGTAGGCGAATCCCTGAATATCCTTCAGGCAGACGAACTGGGCAATTGGAGATATGCTCCGCTCGATGAGTTTCATGATATTACTCCTTCCTATTATAATCTGCGGCTTTTGAATAAACGCATACAGAAAATGGCTCCTGTACTCATGAACCTGCGCAGCGATGACGTTTATCATATCGGCAAAGACAGCCTGATCGAAGATAACCATGGTGTTCGGGCCCATAGTTATGTTAAGGGAGAACAAACCGGCCATTCCTTTTTAATAGGCGAGTACACTCATCTTCACGACGGTTCTAAATGGATGATGATCGTAAATAAAGATTTGAAAGCATCTGCCTTTTGTCATTATCTTACTTTTTCCGATGAGGTAGATATGTCATCCATTAAAGTGCTTTCGCATGCAACGGGCGAACTGAAAAACTGGTCCAGGTTCTATAGCCTGGCGCCGGGCCAGGGAGCCTTGTTAAAATTTAATCTGAAAAAATAATTTATTCTTCCGAACTATTCAGAACTCCATTTTATCTTATATGAAAAATTTACTAAATACAAAAACGATGCATCCCAGCGAGCAAATCGCTTTAATTATGCTACGTATTTATGAACGTGTGCTGACCACCACTTCCGGTGGCAATATTTCGATTATTGATGAGGACGAAAATATCTGGATTACACCCGCGGGTGTGGATAAGGGTGTGTTGAAACCCTCAGACATTGTTTGTGTGAAAAAAGACGGCACACTTATAGGGGATCACAAGCCATCTTCGGAGTACCCCTTTCATCTGGCCATTTACAAACAACGGCCGGAAATAAAGTCGATTATCCATGCCCATCCCCCTGGTATTGTAGCTTTTAGCATTGCCCGCACAATACCCGACACAAGCGTTTTACCCCAAACCAGGCACCTATGTGGCAGCCTGGGCTATGCATCTTATGCCATGCCGGGAACAGATGCATTGGGCGAACAAATTGCGAAAGAATTTGAAAAAGGCCATTCCGTCGTGATCATGGAAAACCACGGAGCTGTAATAGGCGGAACAGATATCTCCAACGCATACCAAAAATTTGAATCACTCGAAACTTCGGTAAGAACCATACTTTGCGGAAGCGCACTCGGAAGGAGCGTTGCTTTGTCCGAAGACAAACTCCTTTCCTACAAAAAGTATATTGAAAGAAAATTTCCGGAACAAGACGCTACAACCTCCTATTCCACACAGGAAAGAACCAGTCGCACACAAATACTCAAAATCGTTAAAAGAGCTTGTAAACAGGGGCTTATGTTGGGAGGCTACGGATCGATTTCAGCCAGGTGGAATAACGATGATTTTGTAATTACCCCCAATGGTGTTGCTAAATGGGACCTTACAGCCGACGATCTGGTACAGGTGAAAGAGGGAAAAAGTGAAAAAAATAAAACTGCTGACCCCGCAGCACTCTTACACCAGGAAATTTATAAGAAACATAAGCACGTAAATGCCATCATAATTACCCAGCCCGTTTATCTTACTTCATTTGCTATCACCGGCAAAGATTTTAACGTACGCACTATTCCTGAAACCTGGATTTACCTGCAGGATATTCGGATGGCAGAATACGGAGCAGGATATTCGGAAAATGGAGAAATATCCGAACTCATTTCCGAACAATCGCCGGTTATTCTTGTAAAGAACGAAGGTGTAATTGTTACCGGCAATAAACTTTTGCAGGCATTCGATTACCTGGAAGTAGCGGAGTTTAGTGCCAAATCGCTGGTACTCTCCACCTCATTAGGTAAAATGATCCCGATTAGCGACGCTGAAGTAGAAGCTTTGGGAAAAGTAATGGGGCGCTGGAAAAATTACGACTGGAAAATATAAGACATACACGTTGATTATCAATATCTAAACAAAAAATAGTTTGCCATGGATCATAAATATTCAATTATTTTGGGTAACCTGGGTAATACCAGGGACAGGTTCTGCCAGGGATACAAAGTCAATCCCAGCTCCGGGGAAATGTTAAAAATGGCACTTGAAAAAATGCCGCATATACAGGGTATAGAATTGGTAGGCACCTGGGATATACGCCCCGAGAACGTTACAGATATGCGGAAAAGGCTGGAAGATGCCGGGGTTGCCTGTGCCAGCATTATCCCCGACACCTTCGGCAATCCTTTATACGGGAGAGGGAGCATTACCAGTATTGATGCAAAAGTACGCCAACACGCATTAGACTACCTGCGTCAAATGAGCGAAGTGGCCCTGGCAATGAATTGCGAAATTGTTAACCTCTGGCTGGGGCAGGATGGATACGATTATTTGTTAGCTACCGATTATGACCAGGAAAGAAGCTGGCTTACAGAAGCAACCCGCGCCCTGGCAACCGAGTTTCCCACCCTTCGTTTTGCCCTGGAATATAAACCCAAAGAACCCCGGAATTTCTCTTATCATGCCCGTATGGCCGATACAATTCTGGCAGCTAAGGAAACAGGATGTAATAATGTGGGCATAACCATCGATACCGGCCATAGTTTTTATGCCGGAGAAAACGTTGCTGAAGCCGTGGTACTCGCCCAAAGAGCCGGGAACCTGCTTTACCATATGCACTTCAACGATAACCATGGCAGTTGGGACGATGATATGATTGTAAGCAGTGTACATTTTACTACTTACGTGGATTTACTGTTCTGGCTGAAAAAAACCGGCTACCAGGGATGGATATCGATGGACCAATACCCCTACAGGGAAGATGCGGTAGATGCTATTTCTGAAAGCATACTATGGGTGAAAAAGTTTGAGCAGATAGTAAACACTTACTATGATGAAATAAATGAATTGATTAAAGAAAACGATGCTATCAAAACCTCCCGTTTCCTGCGCAAACTGATTGCGTAAAGCGGCTTTTCAATAAAATTTAATGGATATGTACGATTGCATTTCACGTAACCGGATATGGTTCCTTTCGCTCCTGTTTATGGTATCGGCGGGTACCATAGCAACAGCTCAAAAAAACAATAAAGCCGCCGCTGTAAAGCTGGTTCAGCTACAGGTTAACAACGCCGTTAACCCATTGGGAATAGATGCCGACGCCCCGCAATTCAGCTGGCAAATTCAAAGTACCGCTCCCAATATTCGCCAAACCGGGTACCAGGTATTAGTTGCCGATGATATCGGACACCTGAATAAGAATGAAGGAAATATCTGGAACAGCGGCAAAATAGCTTCTGCACAATCGGCAGGTATTGTTTACAAGGGCGCCCCGCTGGAAAGCAGAAAAAAATACTATTGGAAAGTTCTTTGGTGGGAAAATGGTACTGCTATCGAAAGCGAAACCGCTCATTTTGAAATGGGTTTACTAAAGCAGTCCGACTGGAGCGGCGAGTGGGTGGGGTTTCCTTCGGGCTGGATAGGCCGCGTGCATTATTTCCGTCGCGTGTTCTCCTTTCAGAAAGAAGTGGCCAAAGCCCGCGCCTATGTTGCAGGGATAGGGTATAACGAGCTCGAAATAAACGGAAAAAAAGTGGGGGACCATGTGCTTGACCCGGCAACAAGCGATTTCGCAAAAACCATTTATTACACTACCTACGATATCAAAAGCTTTTTGAACAAAGACAATGTGATGGTGATAGCGGTTGCACCCGGCTGGTACGGGATGCCTAAACTGCGCATGCAAATGGAATTTCTTTTTACCGATGGAACAACGGAGGTTATCAACTCTTCCTCGATCCGAAACGTAACCCTGGGACCCGTTATCTCCTCCGGCATCCTCGACGGTGAAGTATACGATGCCAGAGAGGAAAAGCCTGAATGGACTTTGCCCTCCGATACCATCATTAAAGGATTGCCCAACGCGCATTGGGGTGTTGCACCCGTGGTAGAAGCCCCTGGTGGGATAATGGCGGCGCAGGAACTGGAACCCATAAGGGTCGTTGAGTCTTTTAAACCCGTATCTATAAAAGAAGTAAAACCCGGTGTATTTGTGGTTGACGCCGGCCAGAACATGGCAGGTTGGGTTGCATTGAAAGTAAAAGGAGCACGGGGAACAAAAATAAAAATGCGTTTTGCCGAAACCTTATATGACAATGGAACGGTTAACCAGGAGAACCTTCGTACCGCATGGGCAACCGATACTTATATTCTTAAAGGCGGGGAAACGGAACATTGGGAGCCCCGGTTTACTTATCACGGATTCAGGTATATGCAGGTGGAAGGATGGCCTGGCAGCCCAAACCTGGACAACTTTACGGTGAAAAAAGTACGATCAGATGTGGAAGAGGCAGGACGCTTTTCCAGTAGCAACGATTTGTTGAATCGTATCGACCAGATGGTTAAACGTACCGAAGCAGCCAACCTGCATAGCATACCGACCGATTGTCCGCAGCGTGATGAACGAATGGGTTGGTTGAACGATTTAACAGTAAGAATAGAGCAGGCGGTTTATAATTTTAATTTACACCGGTTTTATGCTAAGTATATCCGCGACGTAAGCGACACTCAGAACGAAAACGGAGAAATTACAGACACTGCGCCCTATAAAGTAGGCGGCAAGCCTGCCGATCCTGTATCGGTAAGCTTTCTTTTGCTGGCTTTAAAAAGCTACGAATATTATGGCAACACCGAAATAATTCGCAAACACTATCCGCAAATGAAAGCGTGGGTGGATTATTTGACCACCCGCACCAGGGACGGAATTGTTGAATACAGTTACTACGGCGATTGGTCGCCCCCTGCAGCATTTGGAGCACAAGGACACAGCTACGGAGCCATCTCGGTGAATACGCCGGGCAACCTGATGTCTACCGGATATCTGTATTATAGTGCTCAGGTGCTCGCACGGTTAGCAGAAGTGCTGGATAAAAAGGAAGATAAGTCCCGCTACGAAAAACTGGCCAAGAGCACGATGGAAGCGTTCAATAAAAAGTTTTGGGATGAGTCGAAAGGCGGCTATGGCACAAACAACCAGTCCTGCAATTCCTTTGCTATATTCCTCGGAGCGCCCACAAAAGAGCAGCTTCCCCGCGTGGTAGCCAATCTGGTAAAAGATGTAAAAGAAAGAGGCTTCCACCTCACCACCGGAAATCTATGCACGAAGTATTTATTAGAAGCGCTCACCGAACACGGAGAGCTTGAAACGGCCTATAAAATTGCTACCCAAACAACTTATCCAAGCTGGGGCTATATGCTGGCTAACGGGGCTACCACACTCTGGGAACGTTGGGAATATGAAACCGGCGGATCTATGAACTCGCATAATCACCCCATGATGGGATCCGTGGGCTCATGGCTATATAAATACATTGCCGGAATATTGCCCGATATCAGCAACCCCGGCTTTGGAAAATTTATTCTCAAACCTTATATACCCCGCGAACTACAGCAGGGGGGTGCAAGCTATCAATCGGTAAAAGGAGAGATACGGTCAGAATGGAAGAAAAGCAAGGATCGGATCGAGTATAAAGTGCAAATACCCGCCAACTCGATTGCCACGGTATTTATTCCCACATCCGATCCTCAATCCATAACAGAAGGAGCACGACGTATGAACCGGTTACCGGGAGCCAAATTTTTAAGACTCGAAGGATCCTGGGCGGTTTATGAAATCGGTTCGGGAAATTATACATTCAATTCTAAATGGGCAAGCCTTTAAAAGAGATTATTGCAACAATACTCCCCTAATAAATATAACCTGATGGATAGGGAATGTCTGGCCTGCTGATTGCCAGATCATAAATCCGACAAAGTATCTTACTATATAAAAACAAAAACTAAAATGGTATTGGTCAAAAAAATACAGTCTTGCCTGCTTCAAAGTCTTCTCGTTTTAACTGCTCTGGCCGTACTGTTCGCCTGCAAAAAAACTGCAGCAGAAGCGCCTGTACAACCCGACCCCGTATATACAGTTACGCTCCATAACACCGATGAAAAACTACAGGTGAGTGATACCCTGCGATTAACACCGGTTTTCGACGGTACTAACGGACAAAAGCCATTGGGAAAATACGAGTGGCGGTCCGATAATCCTGCTATTGCTTACGTATCCATGAACCCCGATCTGTCGGGTAAGGTAACGGCGGTACTGGAAGGAACCACAACGATCCGTTTTTTTTCGGTAGATAAAAAAGAAGAACTCGCAAAATGCAATATAACGGTAGAAACCAGGCCGGATGGTATCGTACGAATACTGGCTATTGGTAACAGCTTTTCGGTTGATGCCCTCGAAACTTATTTGTATGACATGGTGAAGGCCTCGGGCAAAAAACTAATCATCGGAAACCTTGCCATAGCCGGGGGTTCACTCGAACAACATGTGACCAACCTTCAAAACAACCTCAATGTGTACAACTATACCAAAATTGATGTGGATGGAAACAAAACCACTACTTTCAATAATACCATCGCGTCCATATTGAGAAGCGAGCGCTGGGACTATATCAGCTTGCAGCAGGTTAGCCAGAACGCGGGTATGTATGAAACCTTTACCACCCCTCTTCCCATCCTGCATAATTACGTAAAAACCAACAGTACCAACTCCGCAGCAAAAATTATTCTGCACCAAACCTGGGCCTATCAGCAAAATTCTACACATGAAGGATTTGTAAATTATGGGAAGAACCAGCAAACGATGTATAACGCCATCGTGCAAACGTATAACAAAGCCAAAGACCTTATTGATGCAGCGATGGTTATTCCTGCCGGTACGGCCATACAAAATGCGAGAACCAGCTTTGTGAAAGACAATCTTACAAGAGACGGCTACCACCTGGAGCTCACCTACGGCCGGTATATAGCCGCCTGCACCTGGTATGAGAAAATATTCGGAGTCCCGGCCACCGCTAATTCGTTTGAACCGGAAGGCATTTCAGAATATTACCGGAAAATGGCACAGCAAGCGGCACACGAAGCAGTTCAAAAACCTGACGAAGTAACGATACTGACCGATTATTTAAACCCCGAAACGGACGCCGAGGGAAACGGTGTTATCCAGATCAGCTTTGCCGGTACCGGGGTGGGTTGGAACAGTTTGGTTTTAGCACAACGTGTAGATGGAAGCATCCCGGACCTGAAAGACAAAAACGGGAATGCAACAGGTATTTCTCTGAACGTTATAGAAAGGTTTAACGGAAGCAACAGCAACGGCGCAGCAAGCACTACAACGGCATTAAATATGCCATCGGGTGTATCTACCAACTCCTTTTTTGGTAATTCCCGTGCTGTTCACGATGGAATTCTTGTTCCGAAAAGTGTGGTAAAGTTTTCAGGATTAAACAAAGATAAAACTTACGAATTCTGCTTTTTTGGTTCGAGAACCGGCGTAAGCGACAACCGGGAAACCCAATACACTTGTAAAGGCAGCAATGAAGTAAGCGTGCTGATTAATACCGCCAATAATTCAACCAATATGGCCTGTGCGCAGGCAGTTAAGCCGAACAGTGGGGGAGAAATAGAACTAACGGTTACCGTGGGGCCTAATAATAATAATACCACCGGCTTTTACTATATCAACGCACTACGGATAACACCGGGTGCACAATAGATTGATAGAAAGTATTGAATCATTAAAAGTATATACAGATGAATAAACAAAATTTTTCCGGGCTGTTTATCGCTCTCGCTGGCCTGCTATCGCTGACAATGTTCAGTAGATGCTCATCTCCTTCGGGCGGTTTGCAGGTAACAGCGCTCACGGTAGAGGGGCGCGATACCCTCCTGGGCTCTGATATTTCAGAGCCGCGTTTAAGCTGGAAAATAGAGTCTGATAAACGAGATGTAAAACAAACAGCCTACCAGCTATTGGTAGCCAGCACGCCCGAAGCGCTGGAAAAAGACGAGGCCGACATTTGGAACAGCGGTCGCATACAGGCCGATTCCTCTTTGAATGTAGTGTATAAGGGCACACCCTTACAGTCTTATCATTCCTACTACTGGAAGGTTAAAATATGGACCAATCAGAATGAAGAAATAACCAGTGCCCCCGCTATGTGGTCGGCAGGCTTGCTTCATAAGGAGGATTGGAAGAATGCTAAGTGGATAGGCCTCAACGGGTACAATACCAGTGATGAGCCCGATAGTACCCTTACCCGCCTGGCTGCCCGATACCTGCGAAAGGAATTTAATACCGACAAGAAAATTAAATCGGCGGCTGTATATGTAAGCGGTATGGGCTTATACGATCTGTTTCTGAACGGACAAAAGATAGGGAACGATGTACTGGCTCCCACTGTTTCCGAATACAATAAAAAAATATTTTACAATACCTATGATGTAACCAACCTTTTGCAAACGGGCAACAACTGTATAGGAGCTATCCTCGGTAATGGCCGTTTCTTCGCAGTAAGAAACTACCACGGACAACCTAACCCGCTTACACAGATTCCCCAGGCGCAATATGGGCTGCCGCGCTTGTTATTACAACTACGCATTCAATACGACGATGGTTCGGTAGCATGGGTAAGTTCTGATGAAAGCTGGAAGATCACCGACCAGGGTCCCATACTCGCCAACAACGAATTTGATGGTGAAGAATACGATGCCAACCGGGAACTCACCGGTTGGAATAAAGAAGGGTATACAGACAATGCCTGGAAGCCTGTAGACATGATGCCTCCCGGCGATACCATTCGTATAGAGGCGCAACCCAATGAAAATATCCGGATCAAAGAAGTACTTCAACCTGTCTCGGTATATCAAACCACAAGAGGCACCTATATTTTAGATATGGGCCAGAACATGGTAGGCTGGCTGGCAATAAGAGTAAAAGGCGAAAAGGGCGATACACTTCGCATGCGCTTCGCAGAAACCATGAAAGGCAAGGATTCGATTTACACCGCCAATCTCAGAGACGCCAAAGCAACCGATATATATATCCTGAAGGGAGGCGGCGAAGAGAGCTGGGAACCCCGCTTTACCTATCATGGCTTTCGGTATGTAGAGATAGAAGGCTGGCGCAATAAGCCATTGGCAGCCGACTTTGAAGGCAAGGTAATATACGACGATATCGCCACCACCGGCCATTTTGAAACTTCCAATGAAACCATCAATGCAGTATTCAAAAACGCATTTTGGACGATCAGGGGAAATTACCGGGGCATGCCTACCGATTGTCCGCAACGCGATGAAAGGGTTGCCTGGCTGGGCGACAGGGTAATGAGCTCCTACGGCGAAAGCTTTATGTTTGATAACTCGAGGTTGTACGCAAAGTGGCTG
>JBEBUZ010000041.1:0-28054 GCA_040393015.1 Paraniabella yanshanensis | reverse complement strand
ACACGGTGGAGATGGATGCAAAATTATCCGATCTGGCGTCTGTCGAGATCGACCCTACACAACGCATGGCAGATGTAAACCGGGATAATAACCGAAAAAGTTTTCAGTAGCATCTTATAAATTCTGTACAACGAAAAAAGACATGGCCACCAATGCAGGAATAGATAGTCTATTAAAAAACCCCTCGTTCGTGCATTTGTGGCACAGTTGTATTTAAAAATCATATCGCACGCGCGGTACGCTGGAATTCGTAGCTATAACAAGCTTTTTATCTTTTCTCTTTACAATCAGACTACCGGAGAGGGTTGGCCTTTGCGGTACACATCGGCCTGCGCCCTCTGCCAGTAGTCGTTCCGGTTTTGGTCTTTCATTTTCAGGATATAGGCAACAGCTCCTGACAAATGTAATAATGCTTATCCATCCATTTTTACGGTTTTCCGTACCGCCATTAATCCATTATTTAAATAGCCGGTTCCTGCTGACTGAGGCAATGAAAACTACCCAAACCCCAGATGAGTTCGGTAGAATCGATACCTGTTACGGTTCTGTCGGGAAAATGATCCTGTATGATTTGTAAAGCCTGTTCATCCTTACCACACCGGTAGGTAGGGACAATTACCGACTGATTGGCGATGTAAAAGTTGGCATAAGAGGCGGGGAGCCGCTGATCTTCATACACAACCGGGTCGGGCATGGGTAATTCAACAATATTGAGTTGCTTGCCATTCAACAGCCGCATCTGTTGCAATTGTTTCAGGTTGGTTTGGAGGATTTCATAGTTTTCATCCTGCTTATTCTCTTCTATTACCGTTAAAACGGTATCGGGGTTTACAAAGCGGATGGTATCGTCAATATGTCCGTCGGTATCATCGCCAACAATGCCATCATCTACCCAAAGTACTTGTTCGGCGCCATAATAATTATACAGGTATTCTTCTATCTGCTGTTGATTTAAATGAGGGTTACGATTTTTATTTAACAGGCAGGATCGGGAGGTGAGGATGGTGCCCTGCCCGTTAAACTCAACGGAACCCCCTTCCATTACGATTCCGGGATAAAAAACCGGCAGGCCAAAATGTTGGGCAACCCGGGTGGGGACTATATCGTCTAAATCATAAGGGGGATACTTATCCCCCCAGGCATTGTAGCCCCAGTCCACTACAACTTTTTTGTGCTCAGCCCTGGGATTGATTAAAAAGGCCGGGCCGTGATCGCGGCACCAGGCATCGTTGGTAGGGTGGATATAAAATTCTACTTTCTTCAAATCTACACCCTGTTTTTGTAAATGTTTTATAGCAAATGCCTGCATATGTTCATCGCTAACATTAATACGCACGATTTCACCTTTCGTCAGCTCTTTTACAAAATGTGCGTAATAAGGAAAAATAGCGTTTAACTTCCCCGGCCACGACGCTTCCTTATGCGGCCAGCTCAGCCAGGTAGCTTCGTGCAAATGCCATTCGGCAGGAAAATAGTAACCTGATTGGAGCGGAGTGCTGTCGGTTAGAAGACGGAGGTCTGAAAACATCGATTCTTTCATTCTTTCTCTAAGTTTCTTTTGAAATGATATTTCTTTTTTAGCTCATATACATACCGCTACATCCTCAATATCGGATCGGAAGACATAGATAGAAATATTAAGAAAACGGTTCGTCTTTGGGGGGCTGTTTATTCGTCAATATATCTTTTCATTATCGGCTGATAGGAATCGATTCTTCTGTCGCGCAGGAAGGGCCAGTGCGTTCGGTACTGATCGGTTTTGGAGAGATCAAGCTCCTGCACATGCACTTCTTCCTTTTCGTGCGAGGCAAGGTATAGGATAGATCCGAATGGGTTGGCTATAAAGGATCCTCCCCAGAATTTCATCGCACCGTCCTGTTCCGGTCCTACCCGGTTTACACTCACCACATGCACGCCATTGGCCACAGCATGGCTGCGCTGGATGGTTTGCCAGGCATTGTATTGCTCGGTATTGGTGGGTTCATCCTGCGAAGAAGCCCAGCCGATTGCCGTAGGATAAAATAGTATTTCGGCTCCCATTAGCGAGGTAATACGAGCGCCTTCGGGATACCACTGATCCCAGCAAATCAGTACTCCAATGGTGGCGAATTTGGTTTTGAAAACCTTATAGCCGAGGTCGCCGGGAGTGAAATAAAATTTTTCATAATAAGCCGGGTCATCGGGTATATGCATCTTCCGGTATTTTCCGAGGTAGGAACCATCGGCGTCCAGTACAGCCGTGGTGTTATGATACAGGCCTTCGGTCCGTTTTTCGAAAAGAGAAGCGATGATAACAACTCCCAGCTCTTTGGCCACCGCTTGCAGCGCCCCGGTGGACGGGCCTGGAATGGGCTCCGCCAGTTTAAAATTGTCATAATCTTCTACATCACAGAAATACAAGGAAGTGAAAAGCTCCTGCAAACATACTATCTGAGCCCCCTTAGCGGCGGCTTCCTTTATTTTTTCGATGGCTTTCAGGAGATTGTCCTGCTTGTTGGCATTGCAACTCATTTGAACCATACCTACTTTTACTTTAGCCATAATAAATACTTTTCTTAACAGCGATTTGCAAAGGTACTTTTAATTAGGCTGACAGGCTTAATTATTGATAAATTACAACAAAATATTACGGTGCGCTGCACCTTTTTCCCAATTTTGTTCAAAATAACGTTTGCCGATCTATAGAGATGGAGGCTGCTCCGCAGCTGCTTGCGTTATTTATCCACTCCATGCCAGGTGCAGCGCACCGGGAATCGTTGTAAGAATTCAATGCAGTCGCTTCCTCAGCCGCAGCGCGGCGAAATAGGGCTTATCTCAACCGGTTCAGGTCTTTTATCAGTTTTTGATCGTGGCGGATGCCCCTGATAGCAAAAATAAATCCCACAATAACCAGCAAACTGAGAACCGATGTTAATGCAAAAGTACCTTCTGAAAAGTTTTTCGTGTACATCAGGTACAAGGCAATGAGTATAAGAGAGCAACCCAATCCTGCCAAACTGTACCATACCTGCTTTTTCCGGTCCTTGAACAAAAAGATAGTGGCGGCCGAAAGAACAACGGTCACAATAGTGAGAATGATAAGATAGATATTATCGGTTGCCGTCAGTTCCGGACCCTCCACTCCCTTAGTAGCGGGCGTTACTACACCGGTATAAAAGGGAAATTTAAACGTAAGAGCACTGCTGATGGCAGACAGTAATAACCACAATGTTTGTTTTCGTTGGATCATGATGAAAAGGTTAAAGGTTAATGAATCCTGGCCTCTGGAAAAGGCAAATGAATCATAAACTAAACGGACTCTATCCTAACTCCGGATACAGCGGGAATTGCTGCATAAAAGCTTTTACATCTGCCCGAACATCCGCAATCAGGTTTTCATCACCGGCATGGGTCAATACTTTGTCAATCATTTCCACGACCTGTATTACATCCGCTTCCTTTAATCCCCGGGTGGTAACGGCCGGAACGCCTACGCGTATCCCCGACGTTACGAAAGGCGATTTGTCATCGAAAGGAACTGCGTTTTTATTTAAGGTAATGAAGGCCTTATCCAGGGTTTCCTGAGCTTTTTTACCGGTAATATTTTTGTTCCTGAGGTCAATAAGCATGAGGTGATTATCTGTTCCGCCGCTAATCAGATTGTACCCTTTCTCTACAAATGCCCCAGCCATGGCTTGTGCATTGCTCACGATCTGGCGGGCGTAGTCGGCAAAGCTGCTGTCGAGTATTTCGCCGAAAGCCACGGCTTTGGCCGCTATTATATGTTCCAGCGGTCCACCCTGTATACCCGGAAAAACAGCCAGGTCCAGCAGTTGGCTTACAAGGCGCGTATTTCCTTTAGGATCTTTATATCCCCAGGGATTTTCAAAATCGTGCCGCATCATAATTACCCCGCCACGCGGTCCGCGAAGCGTTTTATGAGTGGTACTGGTTACAATATGACAATGGTCGAAGGGGTCGTTCAGTAATCCTTTGGCTATTAAACCCGCCGGATGAGCAATATCTGCCAGTACTATGGCGCCTATTTTATCGGCTACGGCGCGTATGCGGGCATAATCCCAATCCCGACTATAAGCAGACGCACCGCAAATGATCATTTTGGGTTTTTCGGCCAAAGCTTTTTGCTCCAGATCGTCGTATTCTATCAAGCCGGTTTCCCGGTTTACCCCGTAGGAAATAACATTGTAATGTTTGCCGCTGAAATTAGCCGGACTGCCGTGGGTGAGATGGCCGCCCATGCTTAAATCCAGGCCCATGATCGTGTCGCCCGGCTTTAATACCGCCATAAAAACAGCAGCGTTTGCCTGTGCCCCGCTATGAGGCTGCACGTTGGCCCAGGTTAAATTGAAGATTTGCTTTAGACGGTCGATAGCCAGGGTCTCAATTTCATCTACTACTTCACATCCGCCATAATACCTTTTACCCGGGTAACCTTCTGCGTATTTATTAGCAGGTACGCTACCCATGGCCTGTAAAACAGCGTAGGAAACAAAGTTCTCGGAGGCGATTAATTCAATATCATGGCGCTGACGCTCTAATTCTTTATTGAGCAGATCGAATAGGACAGTATCTTTTTGCATGCCGCAAAATTAAGGTTATAGACGATTTGATGTACCGATTTTGTCAGAACTATTTACTCACAACTATCTGTTCCTGATAAAAAGATGAAAAAACTATACTGTTTTTGTAATCTTGCATTCAATATGCAATTATCTATAGAAGAAAATTATTCGCTCAGGCAACACAATACATTTGGTATGGAGGTAAGTGCGGCTTATTTTATTCCCGTTACATCCATACCGGCATTACAGGAGGGTCTGGATTGGATTAAGAGCAAAAGACTGGATAGTATGATCCTCGGAGGAGGTAGTAATGTGCTTTTTACCAAAAATCCGGCAGGTGCGGTGGTTCACAATCGCTTAAAAGGGATTGAAAAGATAGCGGAAGATGAAAAGCATGTTTATATCAGGGTAGGAGGGGGCGAGATCTGGCATCAGTTCGTTTTGTATTGCCTGGAACAAAATTTAGCCGGGGTAGAAAATCTCGCTCTCATCCCTGGCTCTGTCGGCGCTTCGCCTATGCAAAACATAGGCGCATACGGGGTGGAGCTGCGCGAAGTATTTCAGGAACTGACCGCTGTTCACCGGCATAGTTTGGAAGAAATTGTGTTTTCGGAAAGGGATTGTGGTTTTGGATACCGGGACAGTGTTTTTAAGAATAAATATAGGAACGAATTCGTAATTACAAGTGTTAGTTTCCGGGTCAACAAACAGGCTCGCTTTCGTATCGAATACGGAGCCATAAGGCAGGAATTGGAAAAAGCAGGAGTGCAGGAGCCAACGCTGAAGGCCGTAGCCGATGCTGTTATAGCCATTCGCTCGTCTAAATTACCCGACCCCGCCCGAATTGGAAATGCGGGAAGTTTTTTTAAAAATCCATCGGTTGGCAGGGAAAAATTCCTCGAATTGAAAAAATATTTTCCTGGCATTGTTGGTTATGACAATGCCGATGGAACCATGAAACTGGCAGCGGGTTGGATGATAGAGCAATGCGGGTTGAAAGGGTATCGGAAAGGCGATGCGGGTGTTCATGATCAACAGGCACTGGTACTGGTAAACCACGGTAACGCCACGGGCGCAGCCATTTTAGAGGTAAAAAACCTGGTAATGGATTCTGTAAAAGAAAAATTTGATGTCGAACTGGTACCGGAAGTAAATATCATATAATCTGTTCTGATGAAATAATTGACAATACAACAATTATGATCCAAACAACGTTTTGTAAGGAGAGTAGCTATAGTTTTCGGGAACTTCGCTGGCCCGGAAAGGAATTGTTTCATCAAATAATTCGGCGAGTTTTAATGCCAACTGCTTTTCAAAAAGGGGTTTGAAGGTGGATAGAAAATCTCCATCCAACTGGTTTTTCGAAGTGTTGAAGAGAATCCCGGCGTTCTTCATATTTCTGACAACGTATAATACAGGCTGTACATGCTGTTTTTCTTTTAATTTTTCGTAGGCGCGGGTATAGATCATCGTTTGGATAAGGGCCTTGTTAATATTCTTGCCGTCGGTTGCAAATAACTGTGTGATATCTTCGGCAAATCTTAGTTGGTCGTTACCGGTCTTATAGTCTACAATACGCGTAATACCTTCTTTTTCATCAATGCGGTCAATAACCCCCTTAATGGAAATGCTATGATGCGAGTCGTTTAACTCAAAATCGATTTCCGAATTTATTTTTTCTTCCAAACCAATTATTTTAAAAGGAGCGTAGTTTTCATCTTCATTCAGTATAATGTCCATATAAGCTTTTACAATCGCCAATATTACCGTTTGCATTCCCGAAAACTCGTAGCTCTCGGTGTTTTTAGGAGCCCGGATCTTATAAAATGACTTTTTTATGAGGGTTTCATTGCTACTGCGACTTAAAGTAATCCATTCCTTTGTTACGGTTTTTCCTTTCATGGTTCGATAAAATTGATCCATGGCTTCGTGCAGAATACTTCCCAGTTCTTTGGGTTCTACCTCGGCCGTCAGTTCTTTGGGCTCCTTGATATCGGCTATATAGGAAAAGAAAAAATCTATGGGATTAGCGATATAGGTGGTGATGGCTGTTGGAGAGAGGGTCTTTTGCCCGTGAAGTAAATGCTGAAGTTTTTCCTGAATACGGGGATGCTTTTTATCGATGGTTAGCTTTGCCGGCCTTGTACTCTGTACATTTAGATCCAGGCTATAATAATTGAATTGGAAGCCGCTTTCATATTCCAGTTGCCGGAGTAAGCGGCTGGGCTCTCCGTTGGTTGTTTCATCCGTTAAATTATTGTATACAATGGTGATGTTTTTGGCCCTTTGCAGAAGACGATACACCATATAAGCTGAAATGGCGTCGAGGTTTTCGAGTACCGGTAAACCATATACTCTTCTGATACTGTCGGGTATAAAACTGTTGCCAATAGAAGTTTTGGGGATGATACCCTCGTTAAAACCCAGGAAAATGACCTGATCGAAATTAAGATTGCGGGTTTCGAGCAAACCCATTAGTTGTACACCTTCCAAAGGCTCACCACTGAGCGAAATATTGACGCTCTGCAATACTTTTCGCATAAGCGATGCTACAAAATAATGTTCCTCACCGTCCATATAGTTGCCGATACTGTCTTGCAGGCGGTTGAGGTTTTGTATGGCGCCGGCAAATAGCCTGGCATCCATTTCCTTTAGTATTTTTCGGGCAGACAGATCCTTCCAAACCTCTACTAAAAGTTCTGCAAGGCCTTCCATAAGGCCAGTGGGCTGAGGAATTTCCTTAAAAAAATGTTCCAGTAATCCGCCCTGACGGATGATACGTTTTTGCTCTATCAGTAATACATTCTCCGCTAAGATTGCGGATCGAATCTTGTTTTTCATTTCCTGGCTCAGCCCGATGAGGGGATGGGTAAGAAAACTTTCGAGATGCTTGCAGGAAATAAAAGATAGGAGTGTTCCCTGGTTGTCATTCTTTTTACCGGTAACCATTTCTAACTGGCAATCCAGCCAAAGGTCTGCAAGGCCAAAAACAGAGGATGCGGCCAGGGGAAACCCCATGGTTACATTCAAATTTATATTCTTCCCGGCCACCTGGTAAGGAATAGATTGCAGGGCAGGAATCAACAGGGATTCATCGGCTAAGATAATGGCAGTGCTGTTTTCGCTATCACCTGAGCCAGTATTTTTTTCCAGTAATTGCTTCAATATCTTGGCCTGGGCAGCATGGCCCTGCACTTTGTATACATCTACCTGATGAGGCATAGCGGTCATCCGGCTTGCACTCGGTTCCAGCTCATTTTTTAACTGTAACTGGTTGATATTTTTTCGGAGAAACAAGCCTGCTTCCTGTAAGGGATCATCGAAATAATAACTGTCGGAGTCGAAATAAAACCAGGCTTTACCAGCATCGCGCAGGCGGGCGAAAAGAGCGGCTTCCGCCCGTGTGAGGGCATTAAAGCCAATAAAAACTACTTTTTTAAATTGGTTGATAAAGCCGATTTTGCTAAGATCAGCGCTGGCCAGCTTCCGGTAGGCACCACCGTAGGTAATATAGTTCTGTTCAGCAAGAGCGGCATGAAAACCCTCGTAAAGGCCCGGCATCCGGCGCCACATGCGTATAAAATCCTCCTGCTTTTGCTTGTGCTTTCCTTCGGAGTAGGACGACCAGAAGCGGGAAAGAAAATTGTATTGTTCAGGTGTGAGAAAATCAAACTCGAGGTTAATAGCAGAAATATCTTCCAGCTCTTTGTATAAGGTTGCGGCGTCTACAAGGTCGTTATCTATCTGGCTGAAGTCGCTTAATATCACTTTAGCCAGAGGGTAAAAATGACTGCTATTAATAGGAGCGATACCTTCTTTTAGCAGTAGTTCGTTGTATATTTTGTGAAGGGTAAAAAGTTGTATGTAGGGATCGGCAATTTTTTCTTCAACTGCTTCACCAAAAAAATCCTGTATGGTGAAAACAGAAGGAGCAAAAAAGGGCTTGCCTATTATGTCGGCAAGGTGTTTATGCAGATAGGCTGCCGGACGCTTATTATTGAACACAATGGCAGAATGCTGTAAATCGGCATCTAATTTTTCTACCAGGCTGTCGGCCACTTCTTTTAAAAATGTTGCCATATTTAGTCTTTTAAGCTCTTCTTTTAATCTACAATAATGAGTTCCCTTTTTACAGCGTAAAAAAGATAAGCCGTTACGTTTTGATATCCTATTTGCTCTAATAATTTTTTATATCCGCGTATCTGAACTTCATGGCTCCGCTCTTTCTGCGCCGTGAATTTATAATCGAGCAATACGACGCTGTCCTGATAGAAAAGTATCCTATCGGGTCTTTGTGATTTTCCCGCCGAATCTATAATCGATTTCTCAGACAAGCTTTTCTCCGCACGTTCAAATAGTTGTGCGATTTGGGGGTGCCACAAAACTTCCATCACTTTTTGTTGTAATTCTGCTACCTCGGACTGCCTGATCACTCCTTTTAATAAAAGTTTATTCAGGTATGATTTTACACTGGCTTCATCTCCGGCATTTGCCAATATTTCATGCGCCAGCAAACCCTCTCTTTCGGATCGTTGGGTATTAAAGAGATGATGAATTTCCCTGTCCTCGGTATTTTCATATAGCCTCGAAAGCCTTTCGGAAAAAGGATAGACAGTAAAAGAGAGAGTCCTCTCTTTCTTAGAATGGGTTGGCAGGTTAACGACTTCTCCCGACTCAAACCGACCCGTTTGTGAAAAGCCGCTATCTATCTGTGTCACTGCCTGATTGACTGCATTACCGATCTTCGAAAAGCCCTCCTCTTTTTTTTGGTCCATGGTGCAGATGGACAAGAAATCTTTGGCGCGGGTAGTAGCTACATAGAGCATATTCAAACTATCCATGCTGCCGTATAATAATTCTTCAAAATAGGCTTTGGATACAGTGCTTCCGGCCAGCGAATTATTGAACTGCAGGGGAATACTTCCTAACTGCTGATAGGGAGAATCCTTTGCCGATACCCAGAAAATAGAATTGCTTTTGGTTTTGATATCCCATATACAAAACGGGATGAAGACGGCTCGGAATGCCAGTCCTTTCGATTTATGAATGGTAATAATCTGAACCGCCTCGCTACCCTCCGGCGATGGCAGTGCTTTGGCAGCGCCTTCTTCCTCCCACCATTCGAGGAAATGAATAATCCCTTTTTCTCCTATTCTTGTAGCGTTGCTCACCATATCTCTGAAAGCCAGCAGGTAGGGAATATGTGGTGTTAGAGTGGTGAGGTCATAACTTTCAAAAATATTCTCGGTTAATTCCGCTAACGGAAGTTGTAACCAGTTTTTCCAATTGTCACAAAGTGATGGCGGCAAACCATTGCCCAACAGGGACAGCGATTTTTTATTCAGGTCGAAATACAAAGATATATCCGGCACCTTATTATGTACAGCGTGGTATAAGGCGATGCAGTTAGCTTTGTATAAGGCCGTTTCGCTGTCTATACCGATGAAAACCCGCAGTGTATTAATGACCAGGTCTATGGCCGGATTTCGGGCGATAAGCAATGCGTCGCCGCTTAATACCGGGATATTCTGTTCCAGTAGCTTGTCAACGCATAATTCTGCTTCGTGATTCGAGCGGACAAGAATGGCTATATCGCTGAGCGCATATTTGTTTTCCTGGTGGAGGGTACGGATTTCCTGTACCACCAGTGCCAGCGCATCTTCCCGGAATTTAGATTCAGAATATCGCCCCTTATCTCCCTCAAACCGCTGAATCTTTACCTTTCCTCCTTCGGGTGTGGAGGGAGCGTTTTTTTGCCCGGCACCATTATACACTTTTGTAATAATACCGTCGTAGCCTTTATCATTCCACCACTGGCCGAGGGGTTGTGCCTGTAGGCTGACATTATTATTAATGTCGGTTTGTAATAAATCCGGTATGATCCGGTATAACTGGTTATTAAAGTTTATAATTTCTTTTGTACTTCTATAGTTTTCTTCCAGGCTGTCCTCTGCCACGCTTTGTACACCGATATCGGTTTTTGCCTGGCGGTGAAGAATATTCCAGTCGCCCGATCGCCACCGGTAAATACTTTGTTTGGTATCGCCTACGATCAGGTGGTCTGTTTGTCTGCCGGTAGTGGAAGACAGTGCATGCGACAACAAGGATCTGAAGCTTCGCCATTGACGGGTGGAAGTGTCCTGAAACTCATCGAATAAAAAATGCCGGTATCGGTTACCTACTTTTTCCCAGATAAAGGAGGGATTATCTCCTGCTTCGTCGGTGATACCGGTTACCAGTTTTTGTGCGTCGCTGATTAAAAGATTACCGTTTTCATTTCTGTATTCCGAAAGCAAGCGGACGATTTCCTGCATCAGGCGCAGATAATAGAGATTTTGGTTAAAGGCAAGTGCCAGTTTATAAGCAGCTCTGTTTTCATCCTGGAAAGCTTTTATGTTTTTGAGAACGGGGTTGAGCTCATTGAATAAAGCCTCGGAACCGGCATCTTTCTTAAACCAGGCTTCCCGGTTATCTATAAGCTCCCATATTCTGGCTGTTTTTTTATCGTCCTCCTCCTTAAGTACTTTGAGTTTGTAGAGCCAGCTCCTGGATTTGCCGACGAGCTCCGCTGAATCAATAGCATGTCGGTCGAATATTTCGCAGGCCTGGTCCACCAATTCATTCCTTTTTTCTTCATAGTCGCTGATGGTCTGCTTTGTCCGTTGTATGTATTCTTTGAACAGGGCGCCTAAGGCGAGGGGATCAATCCCTGTTATGCTGTTCTCAAAATCTTCAAAGCTTTCTTTAAATATTTCATTGATAATAGTCCGTAACTCATTTTTATAGTTCCAGCTTTTGTTGGCTTCTATTTTTTCCAATGCCAACTGGATTATCCAATTGAGCAGTCGTTTATTGGAGCTCAACGAATCGTCCAGTTTTTGCAGCAGCGCGTCTTTCACTTTTTCAAGGTTTAGCTCCAGGGCATAGTCGGCACTGAGGCCCAGTTCAAAGGC
The DNA here is from genome assembly GCA_040393015.1 of Paraniabella yanshanensis. Classification (GTDB taxonomy): domain Bacteria; phylum Bacteroidota; class Bacteroidia; order Chitinophagales; family Chitinophagaceae; genus Niabella; species Niabella yanshanensis_A. The sequence goes on along the minus strand of JBEBUZ010000041.1, from coordinate 16,539 downwards.
AAATCCGCGGATTACTTTTTGCACAAATCCGTCGATAGTGCTTACCGCAAAGCGGCTATAGTCGTGTAATATATGGCGATAAACAGTATCAGCTTTTTGTTGTAGCGTTGCATCTGTTAAATGCGGGTAAGCTTCCAGAATAATATTTTTATAGCCTGTTACTGCTTCGTCTCCCTTTGCCAGTCCCTTTAATACTTCCAGTATTCGCGATTTCATTTCTTCGGTGGCCTTATTGGTAAAAGTAACGGCCAATATTTCGCGATGTTTGTTCTCGCCACCGAAAAGAAGTGTGAGATAGTGTGCAGCCAGGTTAAAGGTTTTTCCCGAACCAGCGGATGCCTTTAATATTTTAACGGGTTTTTTCATTGTAAAGATTATTCCGACGACAGGGAAATTAATGAAAAATCGAAAGCTTTAAGGGCAATTAATCAGGATATCTTTTTTGATCCCGTTTTCGTCCTTTTTTTCAACCACAATTAATCGTTTAAATTCTCCATCGGTATTTTGCTTAAGCAGGCTCAGGCCTGTCTGGTATTTCTGCATAACCAATACCAAAGCCATTTCATCCGATGCGCCGTGCCAGCCTTTGAGCCGGTCAAATTCTTCGATAATAAGGGTTGGGAAAGTAGGTTGGTAATAAATAGTTCCGCCCGCAGGATTTTTTTGACGGAGCCCGGCTCTTTTTGGGAAAGCATGGGTAAAGTCTGTGGCAGACTGTTTATTGGTCAACGTTAAAACGTATAGTTGTCCCGAAGGAGTTAAAGTATATCGCAGATAACTGGTGTCTTTTGTCGCCATGTCTATAAATCCATATAAATCACCACTGGAGGGAGGTTTTTCATCGGTATGAATATGAATATCGGCAAATCTGTTCGCTACCGCAGGAATCCGGCCACTATGGGCATTGCCTTCAGATGCCGCTGATCGAATAATACTTCCCTTCCGGTCTTTTCCAAAACTTACCACCCATTCTCTCCTGGTTACTGCGGCATTCTTTTGTAGCTCTGCGACAACTTTTTCGAATAAATCCGTTTTCGATAGAAGGGTAGCAGCGAGGGCGGCAGCTTTCACTTCCTTGCAAATCGTTTGCGTTGTGTCATCCCCGGGTATTAGTACCTGGACAAACCCGGGGTCCCGCCCTGCGAAACAAAAATACAGAGCAAGAAACAGTGTATGGATAAGTAGTAGGCGCGACATTTCCTGGGAGGTGGCTATTTATATTGCTGACAAATATCCTTTATTAATCCCTAAGGGCATCGCAACCCAATAAAAAAAAATCCCTCCGAAGAGGGATTGAAGTTATTTATGCGCCTTTACCGTGACATTGTTTGTATTTCTTACCACTTCCGCAGGGGCAGGGATCGTTTCGGCCGATTTTGGGGCCTACACGAACAGGTTCCTGTTTTACAGCCGGAGCCGAAGGATCGTAGTAATCTCTTTCGTTAGCCGCGTAGTCGTCGCCTGCAGCGTCTATCTCATCTTTGTTGATGCTCAATTTACTTAAATCGGTTCTTTCCTGTTTGCCTTCCTTGATGGGCATATTGTTTTGCTGGGGCTGTGGCAGGTTGGCCTGGGAAAGGAAGGAGATAATATCCTTGTTCAGGTTGGTGGTCATATTGTTAAACAACTGGAAAGCCTCTACCTTATATATCACCAAAGGATCTTTCTGTTCGAGGTAAGCGGTCTGTACACTCTGTTTCAGGTCGTCCATTGCACGCAAATGCTCTTTCCATGCATCATCAATCACCGCCAGGGTGATGCCTTTTTCCATGGCCGAAACCAGTGTTTTCCCTTCTGTTTCCACTGTTTTATCAAGCGGAGCCAGCACGTTGATCGTTTTTTTACCATCTGTAAACGGAACCACTACATTTTCAATATGTGCACCCTGCGAAACCCGGATATCTTTAAATACCGGTACTGTTCTTTCGGCAATACCCTGTACATGGCGGTTATAGCGTTGGGTAGCTTCTGTATATAGTTTTTCCGACAGTTTGTTTTCGGATCCGGAATTGAACTCGTCTGCAGTGATGGTGGTATCTATTCCGAAATTGACGATACAGGCCAGCTTAAAGCCTTCGTAATCTTCCTGTTCTTTGAACGAGGATACCAGGCTTTCGGCTACGATGGAAAACGCACTATCAATATCCAGCGATAATCTTTCGCCGAAGAGGGCGTGGTTACGTTTTTCATAAACAACATTCCGTTGTTTGTTCATTACATCGTCATATTCTAATAATCTTTTCCGGATACCAAAATTGTTCTCTTCTACTTTCTTTTGTGCCCGCTGAATGGAGTTGCTGATCATGCTGTGCTGAATAACATCTCCTTCCTTGTAGCCCAGTTTATCCATCATACCCGCTATACGTTCGCTGCCAAACATTCTCATCAGATCGTCCTCCAGCGACACATAGAACTGCGAACTTCCGGGGTCGCCCTGGCGTCCGGCCCGGCCCCGCAATTGCCGGTCTACCCGGCGGCTTTCGTGTCGTTCGGTGCCGATGATGGCTAATCCGCCCGCTTCCTTCACGCCGGCTCCAAGTTTGATATCCGTACCCCGACCCGCCATGTTGGTAGCAATGGTCACCGCTCCGGCCAGTCCGGCTTCTGCTACCACCTGGGCTTCCCGCGCGTGTTGTTTCGCGTTCAATACATTGTGCGGAATTTTTTTCTGCTGTAGCATACGGCCCAGCAATTCACTGATCTCTACGGATGTAGTACCTACCAGTACGGGTCGGCCCGCCTCGCGAAGCGCTTCAATTTCGTCGATAACGGCTTTATATTTTTCGCGTTTTGTTTTATATACGAGATCCTGCCGGTCATCGCGAACGATGGGCAGGTTGGTGGGGATGCTTACCACATCGAGTTTGTAGATGCTCCAGAACTCACCGGCCTCTGTTTCGGCCGTACCCGTCATACCCGCTAATTTGTGGTACATACGGAAAAAGTTCTGCAGGGTAATGGTGGCATAGGTTTGTGTGGCAGCCTCAATCTTTACATTTTCCTTGGCTTCCAGCGCCTGGTGGAGGCCATCGCTATAACGACGCCCTTCCATAATACGACCGGTTTGCTCATCTACGATTTTAATGGCGCCGTCTATTACCACATATTCAACATCTTTTTCGAATAATGCATAAGCTTTCAACAGTTGTTGTACGGAATGGATGCGATCGGCTTTTTGGGAATAATCGTTGAGAATGGCCTCTTTCTGTTTGAGTTTTTCTTCGGACGAGACATCGCTTTTTTCGACATCTGCAAGACTTACACTGATATCGGGTAATACAAAAAATTCGGGGTCTTCACCGGCTTTGGTAATGGCGCCGAGACCTTTATCGGTAAGATCCACCGATTTATTTTTCTCATCGATCCTGAATAATAATTCCTTGTCGATAAGCGGCATATTACGCTCCTGTTCCTGCAGGTAGTAATTTTCTGCTTTTTGAAGTTTTACTTTGATACCTGGTTCACTCAGGTATTTGATCAGCGGACTGTATTTGGGTAAGCCGCGGAAGGCCCGGAAAAGGTGCAAGCCGCCCGTTTTGGGATCGTCCTCGCCCTTTTCGATCAACTTTTTTGCTTCATTCAGTTCATGCCTCACAATTCTTTCCTGCTCTTCAAATAGCTGCTTTACCCGTGGCTGGTGAATATGGTATTGCTGGTCATCGGCCTTATCTACCGGTCCGCTGATAATCAGAGGGGTTCGGGCGTCATCAATTAATACGCTGTCTACCTCATCCACCATGGCATAATGATGCTTGCGCTGCACCATTTCTCCGGCCGTATGCACCATATTGTCACGCAGGTAGTCAAAACCAAACTCATTATTGGTACCGTAGGTGATATCGGCCAGATAGGCGTTTCTTCTTGCCGGAGTATTCGGCTGATGTTTGTCGATGCAATCCACACGCAGACCTAACCATTCAAAAACAGGACCGTTCCACTCCTGGTCACGACGAGCCAGATAGTCGTTTACGGTTACAATGTGCACTCCTTCTCCTGCCAATGCGTTAAGATAGGCAGGCAGGGTAGAAACCAGGGTCTTACCCTCACCAGTTGCCATTTCGGCAATTTTTCCGCTATGTAAAACCGCTCCGCCAATCAACTGTACATCGTAGTGAACCATGTTCCAGGTTACTTTTCCACCCGCTGCCAGCCAATTATTATTGTAAATGGCATTTTCGCCATCTATTGTGATATAGTCTGCTTTTACGCTCAGTTCCTTATCCAGTTCCGTGGCTTTGGACACTATTTGTTCATTTTCTTTAAACCTTCTTGCCGTTTCCTTCATTACCGCAAATGCTTCCGGCATGATTTCTTCCAGCACTTTTTCTATCTCCTTGTCCCGATCCTTTTTTAATTCATCTACCTGTTTGTAGATATTGTCTTTCTCGATTAATTCCTCATGCGTAAGAGCGTCGGCTTTTTCATTCAGGGAAGCGATTTCCTCGTCTGTTTTCCTCAGATGTTCTTTGATTCTTTGCCGGAACTCCTGTGTTTTAAAGCGGAGTTCGTCATTACTGAGAGATTGATATTGGGTAAAATGGGTATTGACTTTTTCGATAATGGGTTGTAGTTTTTTTGCATCTTTTTCTGACTTGCTACCTCCAAAAACTTTTGATAAGAAACCGAACATAATATTGTATTAATAAATTAAAATCGTAATAAAGAAATACCTCTGTTCAAAAATAATGCTATCCTGAATGACAGACAATTTGACAGGGTCGCAAAGATAAGTAATTTAAGCCGCACGCATTACGCTCGGGCGCTTTAAGATCCGCGGGTGTTGAAAAAATACGGTTATTCAACAACAATTGTGTAAAAAGCACTTGCAAAATTGCCTTCGATAAAACCGTTTTTTATGGAAAACAATAATTTATAAGTACCCGGAGTGTCAGGGCTTCGGATTGAAATAGTGTAAGAAACTTTTTCGTAAGGTTCGAAACTTTTCCGATTGATTATCTTACTGTCTGTTGCATTGATGAACTCAGATTTAGCGATGAAAAAAGCATAATCCATTGCCAGACTGTCGTAGATAGTTATCGTATTGCCCGACTGGTTTTGTAATACCAGGTCTATAGTATAGGTTTTGCCCGACTGAAGGGTTCGCGGCAATGCCACAGGCTCAATCCGCAGATCGTTTATACAGGTATATTGTTCGATGGAACGCAGAACGCCTGCCCCATATTTTGTATCGATAAAAATATGAGCAGGATCGGGTTCCCGGGTATGACGGTAATACCAAATTTTCTGTCCGGCCAGCCGGCAATCATTTTCCAGGTTATAATTGGTTTTCCGGTAGCTTTTTATATTATAATCAATGGCAGAGGTATGGGGGTAATAATAGGTATACAAAGATGGCAGCACGTAGGAGTTTTCGAAGGCAACCGGAGTATCACCAATCTCCTTATGCAGGGTTGCTGCCCATTCTTCTCCGTAAAAAAAGGGATGGTAGTGGCGAATAAGCGTGAAGGGAGAATGAGGAACCACAAATAAGACCCGTGCCAAAAGGATAATGATAATATTGGCCAGTGCAAATTTTTGAAAGGTTTTCCGGTATTTCGCCGTTCCGTTTACAATAAGCCACATAAAAAGACTGATAAAAGAAGGAACAGCAATCAGTGTCCAATGTGCTTCCACGGTATTTTTGAAAGAAGAGATCAGAAAAAATATGAGGGTTCCCGCAAATATGAACAGATGGGTCCTTAACAACTGGTCTTTTATTTTAAGCTTGTAGCAGGTGGCGTAGAATAACAGGGAAATAAAGGGGCCGAAAACCAGTAATTGACCCGACAGGTAATCCGTTGTAAAACTGAACCGGTAGCGCCGGGCCAGCCGCTCGTTTAAATGGTAGCGGAAACTGGGCCAGTCGTGCTGGTATTGCCAGTAAAGATGAGGCAGGAACAACAGGCAGGTAATACCAGCCGTGAGCCAAAAATACCTGTTGAGTAACAAACGGGGATTGGACAATACCACAAAGCTAATCAACAATATGCCGTGGTATTTACTATAAAACATGCCGGTAATGCATAAGGCCATCCAGAAGCTATTGGCAAAGCCTGGGCGGTTCAAAAACTGTTTATAGCAAAGAAGGAATAGAGCCGAGAAAAAAAGCAGGGGCGCATCGGGTGTGGTAATAAAACTATATACATTGAGCAGGAGGGTAGAGGCACAAACAAGCATGTACCACCGGATATTTTGTAGTTGCCGGGGAAGCGCTTTGTATATGATGCCCACCGACAAGGTAGTGATGAGTACGGTACCAAAGCGGGTAAATAGTGTACCATGGCCGAAGGTTTCTCCCAAACGGATTAAAATAGCCACGATGGGCGGATGATCGAAATAGCTCCAGTCGATACGCTGCGACAAATGCCAGTAATAAGCTTCATCACCTTCCAAACCCAGCAATAGGGCCTGCATGGCATTTACGATAAACCATCCCAACATGAAAAGATAAAGCGTCTTATTTTCTTTCGAAGTGAGATGGGAACCGGGAAATGAGGAGTCCATTGCCATGGAGTATTTGTTTAGTTAGGAAATATCAGCAACAAAAATCTGCATTTTGCGGCTACATTTGCAAAAAATTATAGTATGATAAAAAAGCCTGTTGATAGTTTGGTAGTGATGACAGAACTGGTTTTGCCCAACGATACCAATACATTTGGAAACCTGATGGGTGGTCGGCTGATGTATTGGATGGATATAGCCGCTGCTTTATCGGCTCAAAAGCACAGCAATGCGCCGGTGGTAACGGCATCGGTTGATAATATTTCTTTTTTAAATGCCATAAAACTGGGAAATGCGGTGCATATCGAAGCACGCGTTACCCGTGCTTTCAATTCATCTATGGAGGTTTTCCTCGATGTCTGGGGGGAAGACCTGGTTAATCGCCAGCGTTATAAAAGTAATACGGCTTATTATACTTTCGTAGCCCTGGATTCGGAAGGTAAGCCCACGCAGGCCGCTACCCTGGTTCCGGATACAGCGGAAGATACCGAGCGGTTTAATGGTGCCTTACGCCGCCGTCAGCTAAGGCTGGTGCTGGCCGGAAAAATGAAACCGGGAGAAGCTACGGAGCTGAAGGAACTTTTCGAAAAAGGATAAGCCACCAGGATTATTTGTTCTCCTCACACCAAACCCTGGCATTTACAAAAGCTTCTAACCATGGACTAACCTTATCGGTTCGACCAGTAGGGTAGTGCGCCCAGTTCCAGGGGAAAACAGATCGCTCGATATGGGGCATAGTCACCAGGTGTCGGCCGGTGGCATCGCAAATCATGGCCGTATTATAGTCAGATCCGTTGGGATTATGCGGATATTGGTCGTAGCCGTATTTAGCCACAATCCGGTAATTTTCTTCGGCTTCCGGTAAATGAAATCTTCCTTCTCCGTGCGAAATCCACACCCCTAAAGTACTACCGGCCAGTGTCCTCAACATCACCGAAGGGTTCTCCTGTATTTTCACCGAAACAAAATTAGATTCGTGTTTGCCCGACTTATTATGGTGCATTTTCCCGTGTACTTTATGATCCGGATTAATCAGTTCCAGCTCCATGAATAACTGGCAGCCGTTGCAAATGCCTACGGATAGGGTGTCGGGACGTGCAAAGAAATTGTCCAATGCTTTTTTAGCCTTTACATTGTAAAGAAAAGCTCCGGCCCAGCCTTTTGCCGAACCCAGTACATCCGAATTCGAGAAGCCTCCCACTGCGCCGATAAATTGCACATCTTCCAGGGTTTCCCGCCCGGTAATAAGATCCGTCATGTGTACATCTTTCACATCAAATCCAGCGAGGTACATCGCATTGGCCATCTCCCGTTCGGAGTTAGAGCCTTTTTCCCGGAGTATAGCCGCTTTGGGTCGCCCGCCGTTGGCAGGCTGATTGCGGGCAGACAAAAGTGTATCCGGGCTGGCGGTGAGGAAATGTTCCGGAAACGTATATCGCAAGGGTTGATGCTTGTAATTTTTAAATCTTGCTTCGGCGAGATTGTTTTTCGTTTGCTTACTATCTAATAAATAGGATGTTTTGTACCAGGTGTCGCGGGTGTCGGCTATGTTGAAGGTGAAACTGTCCGCCTGGTTCTTAACAGTAATATAGCTGTCACCGGTTGGCGAGCCAATTTTAACCGCAGCGATGCCGGTTGTTTGCAAAGCTTCTTCGAAGGCATTGTCGTCTTCTGCCTGTAATACTACTGCGATGTTTTCGTTGAACAAAGTTTTTACACTATCTGTTTCGTTTAAACCGCTAAGATCATATTGAGCGCCTGTATTCACTTGCGCAAAACAAATCTCCAGCAGCGTGGTAATTAATCCGCCTGAACCCACATCATGCCCTGCGGCAATCTGGTTGTTTCGGATCAGCTCCTGGATGGTATTAAATGCTTTTACAAAATAGGCAGCATCGGTAATATCGGGTACTTCATTGCCAATACGGTTATTGATCTGCGCAAAGGAAGACCCGCCTAATTTGAAGCTATCCTTCGATAAATTAATATAATAAATGGAACCGGCATCGGGCTGCAATACTGGTTCTATCACTTTGTTAATATCGTTGCATTGGCCTGCCGCCGAAATGATCACTGTACCCGGCGCTATCACATCTTCACCATCGGGGTATTTCTGTTTCATCGACAGCGAGTCTTTGCCGGTAGGTATGTTTATACCTAAAGCTATGGCAAAATCTGAGCAGGCTTTTACCGCCTCGTACAAGCGTGCGTCCTCACCGGCATTGTTGCAGGCCCACATCCAGTTCGCTGAGAGCGAAACACTTTTCAAACCCTCTTTAAGAGGTGCAAAAACGATATTGCTGAGCGCTTCCGCCACGGCATTTCTCGAACCCGCCCCGGGGTTCACTAATGCAGTTATCGGCGAATGTCCGATAGAGGTAGCGATTCCCGCTGCAGACCGGTAATCGAGAGCCATTACTCCTACATTATTGAGGGGTAGTTGCAGAGGGCCGGCACATTGTTGTTTGGCTACCCGTCCGCCTACACAACGATCCACCTTATTGGTCAGCCAGTCCTTGCATCCTACTGCTTCCAATTGCAAAACCTGATCGAGATAAGCGGGGATATTCTTTACATCATAGGAGAGCGGCGCATAATCACGAACTGTTTTTTTATCGTTCATGATTGTTTTGGGAGAGGATCCGAAGAAATCTTCCAACGCATAATCCATCGGCTTTTCGCCGGTCTTTTCCGATTGAAAAGTGAAGCGTTTATCTCCCGTTACATCACCCACCACATACAGCGGAGCCCGCTCACGATCGGCTACCCGTTGAAGTATATTAATGTTGTTTTCACTAATCACGAGGCCCATTCTTTCCTGCGACTCGTTGCCAATAATTTCTTTGGCTGACAGGGTAGGGTCGCCCACCGGCAAACGGTCGAGGTCTATTAATCCGCCTGTATCTTCTACCAATTCCGACAGGCAATTCAAATGCCCCCCCGCACCATGATCGTGTATAGAGACGATGGGATTATGATCTGATTCTACCAATCCCCGGATCGCGTTAGCGGCACGTTTCTGCATTTCCGGATTGGAGCGCTGGATGGCATTCAATTCAATACCCGATCCGAAAGCTCCGGTATCGGCTGAAGAAACCGCGGCGCCACCCATGCCAATTCTGTAATTTTCTCCGCCGAGTATGACGATCTTATCGCCCACCTGCGGTGTATGTTTTTTTGCCTGGGCCAGTTTGCCATAGCCCACGCCGCCGGCCTGCATAATCACTTTATCGTAGCCCAGTCGCACAGGTTTCTCATCGGCGCCCGCGGTCTCCTGGTGTTCAAAAGTAAATACGGAGCCGGCAATCAGCGGTTGTCCGAATTTATTGCCAAAATCAGAAGCCCCGTTCGAAGCTTTGATGAGAATATCCATGGGCGTTTGATAGAGCCAGGGCCGTTCGGGCATGGCTGCTTCCCAAATCCTGGGGTTGATTACTTCGCGGGCGGTTTCGGTAATGGTTCCCGGTTCGAAATTCACCGGCGTTTGTTCGAGCCGGGAATAGGCCGTCATATAAACAGCGGTTCCGGCCAATGGTAAAGCGCCCTGCCCGCCCGCCAGGCGATCGCGTATTTCACCGCCAGACCCTGTTGCTGCTCCGGCAAAAGGCTCTACAGTGGTGGGAAAATTATGTGTTTCGGCTTTTAAAGACAATACCGATTCAAAGTCCTTCTCTTCGTAGTAATCCGGCTTATCGGCCGAGTAGGGGGCAAATTGGGTAACTACCGGGCCCTTGATAAAAGCCACATTGTCTTTATAGGCCGAAACAATTTCGTTGGGATGGGTTTGAGAGGTTTTTTTGATGAGTTGGAAGAGGGATTCGGGCATTTCCTGGTCGTCGATCACAAAGGTTCCGTTGAATATCTTGTGGCGGCAATGTTCGGAATTAGCCTGGGAGAAGGCAAAAACCTCGGAGTCGGTTAATTTTCGCCTGATTTTTACAGCAAGATTGTTCAGATATTCTACTTCCTCGCGGCTCAGCGACAGGCCTTCCTGTTTATTATAAGCATCGATATCATCAATTTCCAGGGTGGGTTCCGGTACGATATCAATGGTGTACATATCCTGTGTAAGCGCCGCATATTTCTGGGAGATCATCGGGTCGAAATCATTGAAATCGGCAGGTACCGGCCGAAACTCTTCTATCCGTCGTATCCCTTCAATCGCCATATTCTGGGTAATTTCTACGGCATTAGTGCTCCAGGGAGTGATCATGGCGGCGCGGGGCCCTACATAATAATGGTCAAGGGAGAGGTCGTCGAGCTTTTTTGCATCGCCAAATAACCAGTTCAGCTTATCGATGTCTTCGGTGGAAAGGTTTTTATCGGTTTGAACACCATACACGGTTTGGGTGGAGTTCACAAAGAAATGAATCATGGTAATTATTATGTTTTCGCTTGCCTCGAAAAGGGAAGTACAAAATTAGCCAAACTCTTCGGGATGTGCAAACGAGGGAGGTCTAAACTTTCTATTTCTTCAGTGCTTCTCTCACCCTGGGAGCCACCTCAGTACCAAAAATTTCGATCGATTTCATTGTGCGGCTATGCTCCGGCGCTCCCACATCCATATGAGCCGAAAAACGGGTAAGCCCAAAGAGTTCGTGCATTTCGAGAATTTTATCGACGGTTTCATTGGCATCACCAATGATGAGATGTCCGCCTTTTCCACGTCCTCTGTCAAATTGAGCCCGTTGATAGGGCGGCCAGCCTCTCGAACGGCCCACCCGATCCATCTGGGTAGAATAACGCGGGAAGTAATATTCGCTGATTTCTTTACTATCCTCTCCGAAAAGTGTATGCATGTGAACACCGGTTTCAAACTTATCGGGATCATGCCCCGATTCGAGGTACACGGCCTTGTTATAATCGAACAGCGGTTTAAACTGTGCCGGATTACCTCCAATGATGGCAAACATCACCGGTAGGCCAAGCGATGCCGCTCTCAGAACTGATTCGGGGGTACCACCTACCGCCACCCAGATTTTTAAGTGATTGTTTACGGCCCTGGGAAGAATGGACTGGTTTTCCAATGCAGGCCGGAACTTTCCTTTCCAGGAAACAGGATTCTCCCCGTTTATTTTTACGAGCAATTTTAGTTTTTCGTCGAACAATGCGTCGTAATCCTTCAGGTCCTGACCGTATAGTGGAAACGATTCAATAAAACTACCGCGGCCTGCCATCAGTTCGGCGCGACCGTTGGATATCAGATCGATGGTGGAAAAACTTTGGTAAAGTTTCACCGGGTCGGCCGAACTCAGCACCGATACGGCGCTACCCAATTTAATACGCCGGGTAACAGTGGAGGCGGCTGCCAATACAATTTCGGGAACCGAAACGGCATAATCGGGCCGGTGATGTTCCCCGATTCCGAAGAAGTCGAGGCCTACTTCGTCCATTAGCTTTACTTCTGCGATGATTTCCTGCAAACGCTTTTGAGCAGGTTGGGGTTTACCATCCGCATCTATTTGTACATCCCCAAACATCCCGATTCCTAATTCCATAATTTTTGTATTAATATATGAGTTAACGCCGAAATGAATCAATTGTTTAGTCTTTTGACACTGCGTCTTTCAAACGGAGATTAAAAGAGCCGTATTGCTCTTGTACCCTTATTGTCCGGGGGCGCCGGACAGAATATGTTTTAAATTGCTTACCGCCCCGGGATTGATACTATAATGATTGTTTTCTTCTTTGTTTTCAAACGCTTCCGGAAAATACTCCATAGGACTAGGGTGTATTTCGCGTAGGGAAGAATGGAATTCTGTACAGCCGGTTTGCCTGGCCAGCGATAGAATATTGGCATCTCTCACACCGCTTCCGGGCATGATGACGATACGCTGTGCGGCCCGGTTTTGCAAGTCAGCGATCAGGGCTGCCCCTTCCGGCGCTGTTCGCTGCTGTCCGCTGGTAAGGATTCGTTCACAGCCGGCTTCTACGAGTTGTTCCAGGGCGATAAAGGGATCCCGGCAACGGTCGAAAGCCCGGTGAAAAGTAACACCCAGGGGGTAAACGGCGTCCACTATGGTGGCAGTCCGCTCTATATCAATGGTCGCATCCTTATTCAGAAAACCAATTACGATTCCATCACAGCCCAATTCTTTGCATTGCAGCGCATCGGTGTACATGCATTCGTACTCTTCTTCCGTATAAAAAAAATCGCCGCCTCGTATACGAATGATGGGATAGAGCTTTACGTCGAACATTTCGCGGCATTTTTTAATTACCCCGTAGGATTGGGTGGTACCTCCTTCGCCCAGGTTGGCGCAAAGCTCAATTCTGTCGGCGCCACCGGCTACTGCATTTTTGGTCGATTCAAAATCGGACGTGGCTATTTCTAAAATAAAACTCATGATAATCGGTTTATTATTTATGCAAACCAGGCTTTTGCCTCTACAAGGCGCTCGGAACTGTTGGTTTTAAGGGCATAGCTAAAGCCTTTATGAATGGCGCATGCGCCCACCACGCCATTTTTATTAATGGCGAGGAAAGCTACCTGTATTTTTTGGGCCGCATCGCCTTTGATCTTAATAATTCTTTCAATTATTTTCTGGCAGGCGAGTTCGGGTCCGTAACCCTGCCGCATGTATTCCACTACACTATGGGATCCCGCAACTCTTATTACGTCTTCGCCCTGGCCAGTGGCGGTACAGGCGCCTATCTCTCCGTCTACGTACAGCCCTGCGCCGATAATGGGGGAGTCGCCGATGCGCCCGCGCATTTTAAAGCCCATGCCGCTCGTGGTACAACTACCCGCCAGCCGTCCTTCACTGTCAAGCGCAACCATCCCGATGGTATCATGGTTCCATTCGCCATCGATTTGGTTGGGGGCAAAGGGGCCATGCCCCTTGTTTTGAATATTCTCACGGTTGATTTGCGGCTCGTATTTCGAATTTTTTAGCCATTCCTGGTAGGCCTTTTTTGCATTGGCCGAAAGTTTGCCCGACTCCAGAGGGAAGCCTTCTGCTAAAGCGAATTGTTGTGCGCCGTTTCCTGCCAGCATGACGTGGGGTGTTTTTTCCATTACCCTGCGGGCTACAGAAACCGGATGTTTGATTCTTTCGAGGAAAGCAACGCTACCGCAATTAAATTGATGATCCATGATGCTGGCATCCAGTGTCACAAATCCGTCCCGGTCGGGGTTGGCACCCAGTCCTACACAACAGTTAATTTCGTTTTCCGTTACCATCACCCCTTTTTCCACAGCATCCAGCGCCTTGCCGCCCTTACTCAAAACTTCCCAGGCTCCTTTATTTGCGCGTAAACCGGCATCCCAGGTAGATACGACCACGGGACCACTTACAGGGACAATCTGCTGGCTTCGGCCAATTCCCGGGAAGCCGGCCGTCAACCCGGTTAAAGTGCCTAATTGCAAAAAACGTTTACGGTTCATCAGGTTTTTATTTTGATAACCGAAAGTAGGATTTTCTCTCTGTAGAAGAGGAGTCCTTCACTTGTTTCTTTTTGAAAGGGGGAGGAGTTATGGTCTATGAATCCGCCGCCCGTCTATGGACTTAATCCACTATACTCTGTCAGGCTCTTATTAAAGCCAGTTTTTGCCTCCACGCCCGGCGGGGCGCGTAACTGCCACTGCGCTGATTTTTGTTCTTCCGGCCTGTGGCCGGCTGGCGCCAGCGCCACCGAACAAAAATAGGCGCCTTTTGCAGTTACTGGTTTTCTTTTAGCAAGAGTGCTGATAATGCAAGACCAAGTGAATTAGGGGTTAAGCATTACGATTTTCTTCCCATTCACCGCCGCAATCATTCATCTGTGAATCTGCGGCCATCTCTTTTGACCTCCTTCCGCCATCGGCGCCAAGTATATATCTGTGTCCGGATTACACATTCATCCATGCCACTAATACTGATAGGCCACAGAATGCACAGATGATTTTAGAATTACGATTCCGATTGCTGGTCGGCCACAAGACACCAGCATCTAGCATCCAGTATCGTCTATGATCCATGATCCATGAACTATGATCACCGAAGGCTTAAAGCTAAAAGCGCAATGCTAAGGCGAATTACGGGTTACGAATTCAGAATTACGATGAATCTCGTAACTCGTAATTCTTAATTCGTAATTCCTAACTTGGTTACTGATATTATAATCGATTACATTTGTGGCATGAGGCGTAGTACTGAAGATTCGTATAAACATAAAGGACTAAGACGTAAGCTGGTGGAAGGCATAAAGGCCAAGGGAATAAAAGACGAAAATGTTTTGGATGCCATTCTTTCTGTGCCGCGTCACTTTTTCCTGGACCAGGCCTTTGATGATGTGGCTTATATAGATAAAGCGTTTCCGATAGGGGAGGGTCAGACCATTTCTCAACCCTATACCGTGGCTTATCAATCCGAATTGCTGCAGATAAAAAAGGGGGAAAAAGTGCTTGAAATAGGAACCGGCAGCGCCTATCAGGCCGTGGTACTGGCGGCTATGGGTGCGAAGGTATTTACTATCGAACGGCAGAAAAAACTATTCGATGAAAACAAAAATTTTGCTTACCTGAAACAATATCCCTTCGTTAAATTTTTTTATGGAGACGGATTCCATGGTTTACCCACTTATGCGCCTTTCGATAAAATCATTATTACGGCCGCAGCACCCGAAATTCCACCAAAATTGTTGGAGCAACTCAAAACCGGAGGAAAGATGGTGATACCGGTGGACATAGGCGGGGTGCAGCAAATGCGCAGAATTACAAAATTGGAGGAAGGATTGGAGGTAGAATACTTCGACAACTTTTCCTTCGTTCCCATGCTGGAAGGCAAAAATCAATAGTATTTCCAATGAAGCAGGCGCTGCGCATTTTTTTTACGGGCATGTTGGTGAGTTTCCTGGGCACCTTACCTCTGGGCACTTTAAACATCGCAGCCATGCAGATATCGATTGCCGAATCGGTATATAATGCACTGCTGTTTTCACTGGGAGCATTAACAGCCGAAATGGTGTATGTACGTTTGTCGCTGGTGGCGATGGACTGGGTGCGCCGGCAAAAAAAACTTTTCCGGATACTGGAATGGGTAACACTCTTTATTATCCTGGCGCTGGCTATTACAAGTTATTGGGCGGCCTTGCAGCCTCATGAAAATAAAAATATCATTTTAAACAGCGGCTTACCTTCCTTTGTCCTCGGATTGAGCATGAGTGCATTAAATCCGATCCAGATACCCTTTTGGTTTGGATGGAGCACCGTTTTACTGACCCGGGGCATTTTGCGGCCGGAGCCTGTACAGTATAATTTATATACGGTGGGTATTGGCATAGGAACCATGGCCGGGAATTGTGTGTTTATTTTCGGAGGCAGGCTGGTGGCTTCCCGAATACTCGATAACCAATCCGTACTGCACTACGCAATAGCCGGTATATTTTTTCTTACCGCTTCGATCCAGGCCTGGCGCATGTTTGTAGTAAAAAAAGATGTGAATCAAAAAATAAAAGATGTGGGAGAGGGGGATGAGAGTTCATAGACTATGGTCCATTTTCCATCGGCTCCTTCTAACACTGCACCATTTCTCTTGCGTTTTCCAGGGCGGCGGCCGTAGGTTTTTCACCGCTCAGCATCTTAGCAATCGCAGTTATGCGTTCCTCCTTATTCAGTTGTCGTATACTGGTCAACACTTTGTCCTCCTTCAACTCCTTGTACACGAAGAAATGAGCATCGGCTTTGCCTGCAATCTGGGGCTGATGGGTAATGCAGATGATTTGCCGGCTGGCAGCCAGGGCTTTCATGATAATACCCGCTTGTTTAGCCGCTTCTCCCGAAATGCCCGTATCTATTTCATCAAAAATAAGTGTAGGCATATCCATTTTTTCGGCTACCAGGCTTTTAATGCAAAGCATGAGCCGGCTCAATTCGCCGCCACTGGCCACCTTGCTTACGGGTTTAAATTCTCCACTTTTATTGGCATCAAATAAAAACTCCACTGCGTCAATCCCTGTTAATTGCGGAGCCTGGCGGTTCAGCGACAGTTTTAAGGCGGCATTGGGCATACCCACCTGGTTTAAAAGCTGGTTGACTTTCTTTTCGAAAGCCGGAAT
>JBEBUZ010000040.1:0-29060 GCA_040393015.1 Paraniabella yanshanensis | reverse complement strand
CCCGTGGAAACCAATATCGTCATTTTTGAAACCAGGGAAATAACTGCAAAGGAATGTGTTCAAAAATTTAAAGAGCATCAAATACTCGCCTATGCTATCGCACCCTATAAGGTAAGACTGGTTTTGCATTTGGATATTACCGATGATATGACGGAAAGGACTATAGAGGTCTTGCAGCATTTAAGAATCCCGGTGGCGTGAACCGGCAGCTTTTATACAAGATCTTCCATTACAGCATAGCGGGTATATGGCTCATCAACGGCCTTTATTGCAAGGTTTTGCACCAAACGCCGAGGCACCAGGCCATTGTGGCTGCCATACTTGGAAATCGGTATTCCTCAATAATAACATTTTTAATTGGCCTGGCAGAAATAGGGATGGCTATATGGATCATTGCCACCCGTAAAAAGAAAATCAATGCCATTGTTCAGATCATTGTTATAGGGGCGATGAATGTAGCTGAGTTCTTCTTAGCTCCTGAGCTGTTACTATGGGGAAGAATGAACCTCCTGTTCGCATTTTTTTTGATGTCGATTATTTATT
Organism: Paraniabella yanshanensis; assembly: GCA_040393015.1. GTDB lineage: Bacteria > Bacteroidota > Bacteroidia > Chitinophagales > Chitinophagaceae > Niabella > Niabella yanshanensis_A. Next base: position 28,517 of record JBEBUZ010000040.1, on the reverse strand, counting down.
TTAACGAATTTCAGCTTAGTAAATTTAACCCGGTGTAATCCACATGCTTAGTTTCATAAAAAATCACCCCTTTGCCGTGGAGGCATTTTTCGACAAGTCGATCGTCATTACATTTGCTATCCCCAAAGAAGAGGCCATACCCCTGATTCCGGAGTGCCTCTTACCGGATCTGCTGGAAGATAAATGGGCTTTTATAGCCGCAGCAATGGTTCAAACCCGGCAGCTCCGGCCAAAAGGATTTCCCCCTTGGATGGGGAACGATTTCTTTTTGATTGGGTACAGAATCTTCGTGAGGTATATTAACCAGGCAGGAAAAAGATGGAGAGGATTATATATTCTAAAATCCGAAACCAATAAAAAGAAAATGGAAATCGCAGGAAATATCTTCACCCATTACAACTATACCAGTACCGATATTATACATTCAGAAAACAGTGGCATCATAAAAATAAGCTCCCAAAAATCCGATTTTAATATATCGCTAAAACGGGCTGCTGCCGATGAAACGATTCCCCTTCCCTCCCACTCGCCGTTTGCCAGCTGGAAGGAAGCCAGGAGATTTGCCGGCCCGCTGCCCTTTACCTTTACCTTCAACAAATCCAAAAAAGAAGTGTTGATTATTGAAGGCGTACGACAACACTGGCAGCCGGTGCCCGTACAGGTTTTAGAACATCATTTCGGATTTCTGAATACCCTTAACATTAGCGATCCTGTTTTGGCCAACGCATTTATTGTTGAAAATATTCCTTATTATTGGAAAAAAGGAAGAACCGAACAATGGAAATCGTAAGAAAACCACTGCAGGGTACAGTTAATATCATCCGTTTTAACTGGCATTTTTACCTCCTGGCGCTCATTGCGATTGTTTCATTATTATTGACGGCAGATTATTTTCCATCCACAGCTTTTCTCTGTTACATCGGAGCAGTGCTTATTTTATTGCCGCTATTTATTTCTCTTTCCGTGTCGTTCTTTGCTTACGATTTTTCGCCTCTTTACAGTTTACCCTGGCTCGGGCATCTTTCGGGCGGCAAGAACCAAACAATTGTTAACATTCATGCAGGGTTCGATGAAACATCCGGAATACTTAAACAAAAACTGCCTCATGATCAATTTTATGTTTTTGATTTTTACGATCCTGCAAAGCACACCGAAGTTTCTATAAAAAGGGCGCGAAAGATCTACCCTGCAACCCCTGGCACCAAAACGATCCGAACAAATCACATCCCTTTACCCAATCATAGTGTTGATAAAGCATTCATTATTTTTTCCGCTCATGAAATAAGAGATCGCACGGAACGGATCTGTTTTTTTAAAGAGCTGAATCGCATAGTAAAACTAGGCGGAGAGATCCTTGTTACCGAGCACCTGAGAAACCTGTCTAATTTCCTCGCCTATAATATTGGCTTCCTGCATTTCTATCCGCTAAAAAGCTGGCAAAACGTTTTCGGGGAAGCCTCTCTTAAAGTCTCCGGCCAGGTTAAAACAACGCCATTTATCACTACTTTTATTCTTACCAAAAATGGAATTGAATCTTAAAATAGCCGGTGCGCTGCTCATGATGTTATCTGCAGTGCATATCATTTTCCCCAGATACTTCAACTGGAAGGCAGAGCTAAGTCTTTTAAGTTTAATCAACCGGCAAATGATGGTGGTACACACTTTTTTCATTGCGCTTATTCTATTATTAATGGGTCTCTTATGTACAACATCGGCCGCAGAGCTGATTGAAACGCCGCTGGGAAAAAAGCTATGCATGGGATTTGCAGTATTTTGGCTATGCAGGTTAATTACTCAGTTTTATGGCTATTCATCGAAGTTATGGCGCGGAAAAAAATTTGAAACTGCGGTGCATATTGTATTTACTATCGGCTGGGCTTATTTCAGCGCCCTCTTTATTTTCATTTCTGTAAACAGCAATTAAAACATTTAGAGCGCCCTTCCCAAAATTTTGAAGCTTTGCTAATATACACTACCTTCAAAGCCTCACTAAATCGAACAAATAATTAATATGTTACCTGCTATCAATCCCACGAAGACCAAAGCCTGGAAAAAATTAACGACGCATTCGGCTATTGCAAAAACCTGGAATATGCGCGACCTTTTTGAGAACGACCCCGATCGCGCGCAACAATTTTCGCTAAAGCATGAAGACTTATATTTCGATTTTTCCAAGAACCCTGTTACGGAGGAAACAATGAACCTCCTCCGCAACCTCGCTGTCGAAACCAGGGTAAACGAGGGAATAAAAGCTATGTTTAATGGCGATACCATTAACCAGACAGAGAACCGTTCGGTGCTGCACATTGCACTGAGAAATTTTGGGAAGAAACCTGTTAAAAGTGGCCGGAAAGATGTGATGTTGGAAGTAAGAACTGTGCTGGCAAAGATGAAAAGCTTTTGTGAAGCCATTCATTCGGGCAAACATGTTGGTTACACCGGAAAAAAAATAAAATCGATTGTAAACATCGGCATTGGCGGCAGCGATCTGGGTCCTTTAATGGTTACCGAAGCCTTAAAACCCTATACGATTAAGGGTATCGAAGCGCATTTTGTATCTAATGTGGATGGTACACATATCGCAGAAACCTTAAAAAAAGTAAACCCGGAAACCACTTTGTTCCTGATCGCTTCCAAAACCTTTACTACACAGGAAACCATGACCAATGCCCATACTGCGCGGAATTGGTTTTTGAAAAAAGCGAAAGAGGAGCAGCATATTGCCAAACATTTTGTGGCACTGAGTACCAACGCAGGCGCAGTGAAATCTTTTGGTATCGACCCCAACAATATGTTTGAATTCTGGGATTGGGTAGGCGGTCGTTATTCTCTGTGGAGCGCTATTGGTCTTTCCATAGCACTCACCATCGGCTACGATCATTTTGAGGATCTGCTGAAGGGGGCTTATAATATTGATGAGCATTTTAAGAAAGCTCCTTTCGAAAAGAATATCCCGGTTACGATGGCGCTCACAGGACTTTGGAACACTACATTCCTGGGCGCGCAGTCGGAAGCCATCCTGCCCTACGACCAATATCTTCATCGTTTCGCCGCCTATTTCCAGCAGGGAAATATGGAGAGTAACGGCAAAAGCGTAGATCGCAACGGTAAAAAAGTTTCTTACCAAACCGGGCCCATTATCTGGGGAGAACCGGGTACCAACGGACAGCATGCTTTTTACCAGTTGATCCACCAGGGTACCGAGCGTATACCCTGCGACTTTATAGCTCCGGCCATTTCACATAATCCGGTGGGCGATCATCACGAAAAACTACTCAGCAATTTTTTTGCACAAACCGAAGCGTTGATGAATGGCAAAACCTTACCGGAGGTAAAAGCCGAACTCAGACAACAGGGCTTAGATAAGGCCGCCATTAACAAGCTCGCACCCTTTAAAGTGTTTGATGGTAATAAACCTACCAATTCTTTCCTGATTAAGAAAATAACGCCTTACACTCTTGGCCAGTTGATTGCCTTATACGAGCATAAGATTTTTGTGCAGGGTATTATTTTCAATATTTTCAGTTTCGATCAGTGGGGCGTGGAGTTAGGCAAGCAGTTAGCAGGAAAAATTTTACCGGAACTGCAAAACAACGATCCGGTGAACAGCCATGATGGCAGCACCAACGCGCTCATCAATCTCTACAAAAAAATGAGAGAGGATCGCTAAGGACCTCCGTTCATCCGGAGGCTTCGCTTAGAGGAGGTTCTTTTTTTTAAGGTAATCCAATAGCTGAGCAGGCCGGTCGGTTTGGATAATGTTGGCGCCCTTGTTAATGAGCCATCCCCAGCTTTCGTCGGGCTGCTTGTCGATGATGGCTCTGTCGTCATCGTGCCCACCGTTGATGGAAGCCCATAAAGAATTCATCCATATACCCAATCCCTGTTTTCTCAGCGAAACGAAGTCTTCCTCCGCAATGAAAGCATCATCGCGCCAAACAGGCTGAAAGACGGTATTCTTTCTTCCGAGGTAGCTTTTCACAACCCGCCGTGCCTTGTCCTTATCGCTGTAGCCCAGAAGAGGAGTTAATATGATATCCCCGGGTATTTTTCCATACCGGGCTTCTACCTCCTGCAATGTTGTATTGGTATTTACATTAATGGTGGTCTGCCGTAAAGTTCCGGTCTCCCTCAAAAGTTTCACTACCTCGGGGAAGTAGCTATAACCCTTGTCAATATTAATCAATATTTTACCTTTTGCTTCGAGGAGGTATTCTTTAAACGAAGGGATACCCACGGTTGTTACACGGCCTAAACCATTCCTTAATTTCATTTTCTGTATTTCTTCCCATGTATAATCCTCTACCTTTCCCTTTTGGTTCGTGGTTCGGTCGAGAGTGTTATCGTGCATAACGATCAATACGCCATCCTTTGTTCTTTTCAGATCTATTTCCACCATGTGTACGCCCATTTCAATAACTGAGTGTAAACCGGGAATTGAATTTTCGGGATAGGCATGCCAATCGCCGCGATGTGCCACTACCATTACTTTTCCAGCCTGCGGATCGAACATCTGGTGGTAAAGCTGCTCCATCCGATCCTTGGAAGAACTTTTGGCAGATGGCTTTTGAACAGCACAGGAGGCTATAAAAAAAATACCAAAAAATAAATAAGAAAAATATTTGTACATAGTTTTGACTGATTTATCGGATCGCGACCGTTTCCTTAGCGGCGTTCCGTTTTATTTACTTCGGGGCTAAGTTATAACAAAACGGATTCTCACCACAAAAAAAACAGAACTCTTATACCGAATGCTTGGATCAGGGAAAGAAAACCGGATTCTATTTCAATGCACAAAGTATCGGGAAAGAAAAAATAACCGGCCTGCTATCCAAACATCACTTTCAATTGCGCTGCCAACAAGCCTATTTCTTCGGTAGCGGGCTTTTCTATGGTGATTAAGTTCTGCACAGGCCTGATATGGGGAATATTTTTATCTATCACAAACCTGGGATTATTGGTGGGTACAAGATCTATTAAACCCGCCGCAGGATAAACCGCCAGCGATGTGCCCACTACTACAAAAACATCAGCGGCCATTGTCATTTGTGCGGCTCTTTCAATCGTAAACTTAGCATAAATAGCACGAATAGATATCCAATAAAACACCTTCATTCGGGCGTTAGTGGCATAGCAGTAGTTAAAAATCATACTGCCGCGCGGTAAGCTGCAATTTGTGGCGTTAAAATTTATGCCTCTGTCCTGGCAGGAGGCGATTTTTTTCGCCTGTATTTCCTGATAACAAAATACAGTACGAGCCCGGTTAACCAAAAAGGCCATGCCGTAATAAGCGCAATAAAAATTTCACCGAAGATGCTTCCTCCATTTGTAAAAGCATCCCCCATCCTTTTCCAGAAACCTGGTTTCTCATTATAATAACCATATCCGCTTTGGGGTTCAAAATAAGTAAGGTTGATGGTACTAAACCTTGCCTGTCCCGAGAGCTCTTCAAACCTCAACTCTGCCGATTCGATGTCTTCCTGGATATTATTGATCTCCTGCTGTATCTTCAAAACATCTTCCACTTTTTTCGCGTCCTTTAAAAATTCAAGATATTTGTCGCGGGTAGCTTTACGGGTTTGCAGTCTTGCCCGGGTGTCGATAAGCGTAGCAGTAACATCTTCCAACGCTATGCTTTTCTGCAATTGTTTTACCTCTTCCGAAACCAGCTTCTCCAACAGGTTATCAAATTGCATAACCGGCACTTTAATCACCAAATGGGTTTGCTCCTTATCATCCATAGCATTGTGATCTTCCTTTGAAATATAGGCCCCCTGTTGCGATAAAACGGTTTTCAAATAACTGGCGTAGCCGGTATTGTTTTCAACTTCCAGCACCAGGTTGGCTGTCTTCACTATTTGTTTGGCGGCGGCAACCGGGGTTGGAGATGGATCAGCAGCAATAGCAGAGATATTCTCGTTGGGGGCTCCAACCGACTTCGTATCTGCCTCTTTTAAGAAAGCCGGAGCAGAATTTGAAGATACCTGGGATGATTCTCCGCTTTCCATTTGCGAGCAACCCGCCAGTAACAGGCAGTGTACAATTACAACCGATAGAAAATAACGCATGATTATTCTTTTTTAAAATTGAAATGGCAATGCTGACTCCTTTTAATACCAATTTCAGACAATGGTAATCCGCCCCATTTGTTAACTGATCGATAAAACGCTTTGTATTTAGCCACCTATAAACAAAGAACCCCGAAGCAACCGGCTCCGGGGTAAGTTCGTCTTTATAGAAGGGGCTATAACATCACTTTCCTGCCCGATGCTGCCGCCTTATAAATAGCGTCCAAAATCCGAAGGTCTTGCAGGCCTTCCTCGCCATCAACGGGAACAACAGGCTTTTTATCTTCAAAAATAATAGCAGCCATTTCGTCCATTTGAAGAGTTTGCTGCACAATGGCAGAGGGTTCTATCGGGCCTTTATTGGTACGTCCTTTAATAGGTCCGTAACCGATAGCCGGTTGTAATTCTGCGAAGCCGCGTTCCCCGTTCAGGTAGAAACGATCGAGAAAGCCCATATTATAGGTAGAAAGACAGGAAGCAGTAACCCCGCTTTTAAATCCGAATTGAAAAGTGATGGTTTCATCCACACCCGGTTTGAATTTGACGGTATCGGTCTTTGTTTCCTGCGCCGTTACCCAAATGGGTTCTTCGCCCACCATGTACCGGCATCCGTTTACGGCATAAATACCAATATCCATCAGGGCTCCACCACCCGCAAGGGCTTTACTCAGCCGCCACTGGTTGGGATCGCCGATCCTAAAACCTGAAAGGCCCTGGAAAAACCGTATAGCGCCCAACTCGCCACTGGTTCTCATACGGATTACTTCGAGAGTGGCGGGTTCAAAGTGAAGCCTGTATCCTACCAATAATTTAACGCCTTGTTTTTTACAAACAGCCACCATCTCCTCTCCCTCCTTAGCGTTAATCGCCATAGGCTTTTCGCAAATAACGTGCTTGCCTGCCCTCGCTACACGGATGGTTTGCTGGTGGTGAAGTGAATTGGGCGTAATAATATATATCGCATCAATATCATCGTTGCTTTTAACCGAATCGAAATTGTCGTAGTTGTAACAATTCTTTTCCGGAACATTATATTGGGCCGCCCAGGTTCTCAGCTTTTCGGGTGTGCCGCTGATCAGTCCGGTTATTTTCACCCGATTGCATTTCTGAATAGACTCGGCAACTCTTTTTGCATAATTGCCCAATCCCATTAAGGCTACCCGCAATACTTTTCCATTGGAAGGCGGATGAATGCCTGTTGCAGAAAAAATATCGGTGGTCATAAAAGGAATGCCCGCCGATACCAGGCCCAACTGCTGCAAAAAAGATCTCCTGTCTCCCATGTGTTACTTTGAATGTTTTTAAATAAGCGGGTTCACCAGGCCGAGCGCCTTTTGCAACTGTTCGTCTATCGTGAGACCCGTGGTGTCTATTTCAATAGCATCGGCTGCTTTGCGGAGTGGACTTATTTCCCGGTTGGAATCGATATAATCCCGCATTTCGAGATTGTTGGCTACATCTTCAATGGTAATATTCGGATTCTTTTGATAAAGTTCTTTAAATCTTCGTTCCACTCTTACCGCATTATCGGCGGTAATAAATAATTTAAGTTCCGCATTGGGAAAAACAACGGTACCAATATCCCGTCCATCCATAATAATCCCCTTTCTTTCCCCCATTTTCTGCTGCTGCTCCACAGCAAATCTCCGCACAGCATTCAGCGCCGCCACCTCGCTCACTTTTTCAGCTACCAGCATTTCACGTATGGGATATTCTACGTTTTCATCGTTCAGGAACATTTCTACACCGGCATTCTGGTCGTTCACCCTGAAATCAAGCTCAATTTCCTTTAGAGCATTGTCTACCTCTTCTGTATTATTAATATCAATATTATTCCTGAGAAAATACAGGGTAATGGCACGATACATAGCGCCACTGTCTACATAAATATAGTTGAGTTGCCGGGCCAGTTGCCGGGCAATGGTACTCTTGCCGCAACTCGACTTCCCGTCAATAGCAATAATGATCTTTTTCCCGGACATTAATCGTTCGAAGTTTTCATAAAGATAAAAATTAAAACCCAACTTTGGCCATCCCCGCACAAGTAAAAGCTATCTACTTCTTAATCTCAAGCAACTCCACTTCAAAAATAAGTGCGGCCCCTCCGGGAATATCTGCGCCCGCACCTTTCAGACCGTAACCCAACTCATAGGGAATATAAAACTTATAGGTTGACCCTACGGGCATGAGCTGCAGCCCTTCTGTCCAGCCCGCGATTACGCCAGATACTCCTACCGTTAAGGGCGTGCCGCGATCGTAGGAATTGTCGAACTGCGTGCCATCGATAAGGCTCCCTCTGTAATGACAAACCACTTCGTCGTCGGCGGTGGGTTTGGCACCGGTTCCTTCTTTTATCACTTCATATTGCAAACCGCTCGCGGTAGTTTTAATCTGCGGATTCTTTTTGTTGTTCTCCAGAAAGGTTCTGCCCTCATCGATAACGGCTTTTGCAAGGGCTTGTTCCTCCTGCTGCGAAAATTGGGTAAGCACGCTGCGAATCTCCTCCTCAGAAAACTTTCCGCTATTGCCATCGAATACTGTTTTTATGGCCTGAAGAAAAGCTTCTTTATTAAGATTCTTCAAATCGGCGGTTATCGCCCGCGCAATATTTTGACCGATTGCATAACTCGCAGAATCTGCCAGCGTTTTTAATTCGGGCTCTTGGGCAGTTGCCGGAACCATGGTGCTTTTTGCCGGAACCGATTTGGTTGGCTTTGCTTTGGTTTGCGCCAGGGTCGCTGTGGCCAATGATAAGGCCAATAAAATGAAATTGAGTTTCTTCATAATAAAAAAAATGACCGGAGTACCTCTCCGGGGAGCCGCAAAAATAGTCGTAACAATGTTAGGAAACTGATAATTAGCAGAGATAATCTGCCGTTGGGCCGACTTATAAGAATGGCGGGTGTTTATTCCTGTCAGATCAGGAAAAAAGGGCAACCGAAACGGGTTGGGGAAATATTTCTATTCTTCGATATATACTTCTTCCCTATCGCTGTTCTCAACCCAGCGAACCAATACTTTCTGGTTCTCAAAACTGTCGATAGGGCGACCCACATAGTCGGCCTGTATCGGAAATTCACGGCTAAACCGCCTGTCGATCAGTACACATAATTTCACCTCAGCCGGGCGGCCAAAATCGAGCAAGGCATCCAGGGCAGCGCGTATGGTGCGACCTGTATACAACACATCATCTATAAGCACCACCGTTTTGTTTTCTATACTGAAAGAAATATCGGTTTCATTCGCCTTATGCAAGGTAGTGCGCACATCATCGCGGTAAAAAGTAATGTCCAGTTTCCCGTAGGGTATACTGCCCTCCCCTTCCAGCAACTCAATTTCGCGGTGAATTCTGTCTGACAAAAAAATTCCCCGGGGCTGAATGCCGATCATCACTACATTAGTAAGGTCGGCATAATTTTCCACAATCTGCTGGGCTAATCTTTTTATAATAACAGCTATATGCTCTTTATTTAAAATGGTCTTCACGTTGTATTCTCTTTACACTTAAAAACCGAAAGTCGGAAAGTTTAAGCTTTTTACAAACTTTTTCTTCCCGACTCTCATCTATGATGATGCATTTGGTTTAGTCTTCCGACAAGAAAGGATACCGGTAATCCGTAGGCGGATTGAAGGTTTCCTTAATGGTGCGGGCACTCAGCCAGCGGTACAGGTTGAGCATGGAACCGGCTTTATCGTTGGTACCCGAAGCACGCGCCCCGCCGAAAGGTTGCTGCCCTACCACGGCGCCTGTTGGTTTGTCGTTGATATAGAAATTACCCGCTGCGTTTTCGAGTTTTCCCGTAGCCAATTCTATCGCCGCCCGGTCGGTGGCAATAACAGCCCCCGTTAATGCATACGGGGAAGTAGTATTTACCAAATCGAGCGTCTTTTCGAATGCATTGGCCGGATAAATGTAAAGGGTAAGAACGGGTCCGAATATTTCTTCACACATGGTAGTATAACCCGGGTTGGTGGTTTCGATAATGGTGGGCTGAATAAAATATCCCTCCTTTTTATCGCATTTACCGCCTGCAAGGATGGAAGCTTCTTTCGATTTTCGAGCACCGTCGATATAGACTTTAATCTTATCGAAACTTTTTTCGTCGATCACCGCGTTAATAAAATTGCTAAAATCTTCCACGGTACCCATCTTAAACGAGTTAATGCCCTCTACCAGTTTTTTCCTTACCTCTTTGGCTATATTCGACGGTATATAGGCCCTCGATGCCGCCGAACATTTTTGCCCCTGGTATTCGAATGCTCCCCGCAACAAAGCCGTGGCTACAACACCGGCATCCGCACTCTTGTGGGCTATTACAAAATCCTTTCCCCCGGTTTCGCCTACTATGCGTGGATAGGTTTTGTAGCGGGCAATATTTTTTCCGATGGTTTGCCACATGGTGTTGAACACTCCGGTGGATCCGGTAAAATGTACGCCCGCAAAATCGGGATGACTGAAGCAAACAGCTCCTAATTCAGGTCCGTCTACATAAATCAAATTGATGACCCCGTCCGGCAAACCCGCTTCCTTCAGGATACGCATAAACATCTGGGCAGAATACACCTGTGTATGAGCGGGCTTCCACACCACCACATTCCCGCACATGGCAGCAGATGTAGGTAGATTACCACCAATAGCGGTGAAATTAAACGGTGTAATAGCCAGCACAAAACCTTCAAGCGGACGGTATTCGGATCGGTTGTGCATACCGGCTCCGCTGATGGGTTGCTGCTTATAAATTTCGCTGAGAAAATGAACATTAAAACGCAAAAAATCTATGAGCTCACAGGCGCTGTCAATTTCGGCCTGGTAAGCGTTTTTACTTTGTCCCAACATGGTGGTTCCGTTCATGTGATAACGGTATTTGGTGGCAATGAGATCGGCTGCTTTTAAGAAAATGCCGGCCCTGCTTTCCCAGCTCATAGCGGCCCATTTTTCCCGGGCCGCCAAAGCCGCTTCGATAGCAGCAGTAATATGCGTTTTATCGCCGGTTGAAAACTGTCCTAAGACTAATTTTTTTTCGTGTGGCGGATGGATGGAAACCTTATTTTTTGTAAAAACTTCGCGGCCGCCGATGTACATGGGAACATCAACAGGCTGGCTCTTCAATTCGGCGAGTACCAACCGCAACTGCTCTCTTTCGCTGGTTCCGGGGGCATAGCTCAATACCGGTTCATTAGCCGGCAACGGATAGGAAAATGTACCCTGGTGCATATCTGTATTTATTTATAAAGTTAAAGATTGTTGGGCCGGTGATAAAACCGGTAGCTACCGCATGATGCAGCCGGTAACAATATTTAAATTAAAGGTACATATCTTGCCTCATCAACGCTCAGGGGTGGTTAATTGCTGAATAAATAAGGATAAACAGCGTTTAGAAAGAATGCAGACATCTGAATTAATAATTAAAAATTAAAAATTAATAATTGATAATTAATAATACGAGTTTGGAATTACGATTTACGATGGGCTAAAAGCGTAAGGCTAAAGGGAATTACGGGTTAAGAATTAGGAATTACGACACCAGCATCCATGTACCCAGCATCCAGTATCCAGCATCCAGCATCCAGTATCCAGCATCCCTATGAACCATAAGCCATCAACCCGCCTCCCGCATCCTTCCCCTACGTTTCCTTTTCGCTCATCAGGTAGGCTTTGATAAAACCGTCGAGTTCTCCATCCATTACCGGTTGTACATTTCCTACTTCATACTCGGTACGATGGTCTTTGATCATTTTATAGGGATGAAAAACATAGCTGCGTATCTGGCTGCCCCATTCTATTTTTTTCTTATTGGCATTGGTAGCATTTTTCAGTTCTTCCCGCTTACGTAGTTCTTCTTCATAAAGACGGCTTTTCAGCATCTGCATGGCTTTTTCGCGATTGCCTAACTGGGTGCGTTCAGTTTGACAAATCACCACAAAACCCGTGGGAATATGGGTAAGCATCACTTTTGTTTCTACCTTATTCACATTTTGTCCGCCTGCTCCGCCGCTTCTTGCGGTTTCCATTTTCACCTCGCTGTCCTTTATCTCAATTTCGATGGAATCATCTACCAACGGATATACAAAAACAGAAGCAAAAGAAGTGTGTCTGCGTGCATTACTGTCAAACGGCGAAATGCGCACCAGCCTATGCACACCACTTTCGGCTTTCAGGAATCCATAGGCAAAGGATCCGTCGAATTGAAGCGTAGCTGTCTTAATTCCTGCTCCATCGCCCCATTGCCAATCCAGTTCGGTTACTTTCCAACCATTTTTTTCGCCGTACATCCGGTACATGCGAATGAGGATTTCGGCCCAGTCCTGACTTTCGGTGCCTCCTGCTCCCGAATTGATCTGTAAAACAGCGGGCAATTCGTCTTCGGGCTCATTCAATGTACTTTTAAACTCCGCATCATCGAGCACCTTCAGCGCCTGCTCATAAGCTTCCTGGGTTTCCTCCTCCGTAGCATCGCCCTCTTTAAAAAAACCGAATAAAACAGCAAAGTCTTCCACTGCGGTATCCGCCTCTTTGAACAGGCCGAGCCAGTATTCGCTGGTTTTGATATCCTTTAAAATCTGGGTAGCCCGTTTATTATCGTCCCAAAAGCCTGGACTTAATGATAATTGCTTGTCCTTTTGCAGTTTCTGTTCGCGGTTAGCGACGTCAAAGAAACCTCCTTATCCCGAGAACGCGGGACCGCATATCCTGTAATTTTTCCTGTGTCATAGACCACAAAAATAAAAGAATCCGGGATATTAACCGTCCGGGAATAAATAAAAGTAAAATAACAGGTTGTTCAGCGTGCCAGTAATGCAGCAAACATTGTATCTGCTTTATTTTCGTAGCCTTTAAAAAAGTTTTGCTGGGCCACCTGCAGCCCAAGCTCCTGTAAAAGCTGAATCTGGCCTTCATTTTCTTTTTCAAATACCGAGCAGGTTATATACAGCAGGTATCCGCCGGGCCTGATATACTGTATTATGTTTGTCAGTATGGACGACTGCAAAGCGGTATAACCAGTTATTTTTTTCTCGTCAAAATACAGAAGCTGTTCGGGAGTGCGGGCCCAGGTACCGCTGCCACTGCAGGGCACATCGGCTATAATGAGATCAAAGGTTTGATTGGGATTGATTTTGGAAGCATCGGCAACAACAGAACGATAACTTTCAATTCCTGCCTCCCGGAAACGTTTTTTCAGATTGGCCAGTATGGAAGGCCTTATATCTGATACGGTAAGATTGATATCTCCCAGGATATCTTTTGCCAGTATCGATTTACCCCCGCTGGCCGCGCAGCAATCCCAGACGGCAAGCGGACTATTGGCAGCGGATAGGCCGGAAGATTTTAATAGTTCTCCTACTCGCTGAGAACTCAGATCCTGTATTACTGCTTCCCTGTTTAGAATGAATTCCTTTTCGATGGAAGAATTATTGGGCAGGCCAATGGCCCCATTGATAAAGCGATGAGGAATACCGCAGGCTTTTAATTTTTCTGCCAGGTCCCGTTCGTAACCCGGTCTAATACGCAAAAACAAATCGGGTTGCACAAGATGCGATTGTTCAAAGGCAGCAAAATCGATTTTGTTGCTCAAATAAGGTTTAAACGGGAATATATTGTCCGGCGATTCCCCGGGCAGGGAATGTTCGTTGATAATAAGCCGCCATTCGGGGGTTGGGTCGGTAACAAGTTCGAGTCCCCTTAGTATTTTTTGAAAGATGGACAGTTGCGGATAAGATTTCCCGAGCCGGAAATAACTGTAGCAAAGCTGCGTAATTTGCCTGCGATCCCTGCCGCCGAATTTTTTATGCTGCGCGAAAAAGGCTTTTATAAAATGAGCAAAGGGAATATGGCCATCGTAGGCCTCCAAAATGGCTGCTGCGCTGTTTAAATGCGAATAAGAGCGCTTTATTGAAGCCGTCTGGGGTGTATGACTGTTCTCCTTCACCGATCCAAAAAAAATGACGCCACCTTACCGGAACGATCAACCGAGCGTGGCAAAAGCGATGCCAGCTGTTCATCAGCCGGGAACAAAATTATAATTCTAATAAAGCTTTTACCGGATCTTTCTGCACCAGTAACAAGGCCGGGTTTTCGAGAAGTTCTTTTACACGTACCAGGAAGCTTACCGACTCGCGGCCATCAATAATGCGATGATCATAGCTTAATGCCACATACATCATGGGACGAATAACTACCTGGCCATTGAGCGCTACCGGCCTCTGAATAATATTGTGCATACCCAGTATGGCGCTTTGCGGAATATTGATAATAGGCGTACTTAACATGGAGCCGAATACCCCGCCATTGGTAATGGTAAAAGTGCCACCCGTTAATTCTTCGGCGGTGAGCTTACTGTTTTTTGCTTTTGTAGCCAGGTCTATCACGGCTTTCTCAATTTCGGCCATGCTGAGGCTTTCTACATTGCGGATAACGGGAACGGTAAGACCCCTGGGCGTGCTCACGGCGATACTGATATCGGCATAATCGTGATAAAGCAATTGGTCGCCATCGATATAGGCATTTACATTGGGCCACTCGCTCAAGGCAATGGCACAGGCTTTTGCAAAAAAGCTCATAAAGCCCAGGCCTACGCCATGCGTTTCTTTGAACTTATCCTTGTATTTTGACCGGACATCCATGATGGGCTGCATGTCCACCTCATTAAAAGTGGTGAGCATGGCCGTTGTATTCTTTGCCTCTACTAACCGGCGGCTGATGGTTTTGCGCAGGTTGGTCATTTTTTCGCTGCGTTCGTTGCGGCTAAACAATTCTCCGCCGTCAAATGCTTTGCGACCAGGATTGGCGAGGGCCGCCAGTACATCGTCTTTAACAATTTTACCCGAGAAACCCGATGGCTTTACGGTTTTGGGATCGACCTTCTTATCGGCAATAATGGCCGAAGCTACGGGTGTCGCTTTGATATCGGCAACTGGTGCTGCAGGTGCCGGTTTCTCCGCCTGGGGGGCGGGGCTCGCAGTCGCAGGCTTGCTGGCTTTTGCAGCGGCCGGCTTACCGGTGGTTTCTTTTATCAGGGCAATCGTGTCGCCTATTTTCAAGGTATCTCCTTCTGCCACCGATGTTTCCAATATACCTGATAGCTCGGCATTGACTTCAAAAGTAGCTTTCTCGCTTTCCAGTTCAGCCAGCACTTCGTCGCGCTCTACATACTCGCCCTGCTGCTTTACCCATTTCAGTAAGGTGACTTCATTAATAGATTCGCCAACGGTCGGAATTTTAACCGCTACTTCTTTGCCGGTGGGCTTTAAACTATCTTCAGCCGGGGCTGCCGTTTCTACCGCCTCTTTTTCCGGCGCCTGCTCCGCAGCGGGCTGTTGGGTTGATGCCGGCTTCGCCGCACTATCATCAATACTGCCTATCGTATCGCCAATATGAATGGAATCGCCTTCCTGCACACTGGTGGTTAACAGACCGGCTTTCTCTGCATTTACTTCAAAAGTGGCTTTTTCGCTTTCCAGTTCGGCAATTACCTCGTCTCTCTCAACGTACTCGCCGGATTTTTTAACCCACTTTAAAAGCGTCACTTCGCTAATCGACTCTCCAACTGCAGGTACTTTAATATCAATAGACATAAAACAATAAAATGGCGTGAATAATAATAGTGCGGCAAATTACGTAAAAAAACGACACTACGGGTTTCACTATTTCTGGTTTTTAACTGCTTCGAGCAATGCAGCCAGTTCCTTTACTCTTTGGGGGAACAACGCGGCGAGATTAGTTTTTTCTGAAGGATCTTTTTGAAGATCATACAATTGTGGATCAGGATGGTTGCCGGTTTCAATATTTACTAATTTTGCCAGCGGCGCCCCTTTATTAGGGGCGATATATTTCCAGTTTCCCTGTGTAATGGAAAGCCCGGCCATGCCCTGCTTTATCAATACCTGCCGGCCCATTGCCGATTTCCCCAGAAAAGCGTCCAGTTTGTTTTCGCTATCGGCTGCATGGCCTGCAGGAACAGACTGCTTCAGCAATTGTGCGAAGGAGGCCAACAGGTCGATCTGGCAAACCAGGGCATTGGATTGACCAGGTTTAACCGTTCCCTTCCAACTCAGGATAAAAGGCACCCGTGTACCGGCTTCAAACGAGCTGTATTTTCCTCCGCGAAAAATACCCCAGGGCGTATGGCCGTTCAGCTTTTCCACCGATTCATCCTGGTAACCATCGTCAATGACGGGGCCATTATCGCTGGTGAAGATGATAATGGTTTTTTCGGCAAGTCCCTGACTTTCGAGCTCTTTCATTATTTGTCCAACGGTCCAATCCAACTGTAAAATAGCATCGCCCCTGTATCCCAGCGAACTCTTTCCCTTAAACAAGGTAGAGGGCATGCGTGGCACATGGGGTTCGGTGAGTGCATAATACAGGAAGAAGGGCCTGGTTTTATTATCGCTGATGAATTGCCGGGCCTTTTCCAAAAAGCTAAGCGGCATTTCTTCATCTGTCCAGCGCGCCTTATAGCCGCCACTCATCCATCCTATGCGCCCGATGCCGTTTACAATTGTATTGTTATGCCCGTGATTGGGAGAAGAGTGCATTTTGAGCAGTTCCGGATT
This sequence comes from Paraniabella yanshanensis, assembly GCA_040393015.1. Taxonomy (GTDB): domain Bacteria; phylum Bacteroidota; class Bacteroidia; order Chitinophagales; family Chitinophagaceae; genus Niabella; species Niabella yanshanensis_A. The sequence goes on along the minus strand of JBEBUZ010000040.1, from coordinate 11,895 downwards.
TTCCTTACCCGTGGGATCAGTACCAATTTTATGCTGGTAGTTTACCGTTATAGGGTCTCTTTCATCGGCTGCCAATACCTTTCCATCTTCTAAAAAGACGGTTGGCACCCTGTCGGCCGTTGCAGGAAAAATAAAAGAATAGTGAAAACCTACTTCGTTAGGACCGGGCTTTATGGGAACATTCCAGTTTTTCTCTACTTTATCACCCAGGCCCAGGTGCCATTTCCCTACCAGGCCGGTGTGGTAGCCTGCGTTTTTGAATAGAAGGGGCAAAGTGGTTCGGTCGGTGGGAATAATCAATGCAGCATCGCCGGGTAAAATGCCGGTACCCGACTGACGCCAGGGGTATCGGCCGGTTATCAACGCATAGCGCGAAGGGGTGCAGGTTGCTGAGGTACTATGGGCGTTGGTAAAACGAATGCCGGCAGCGGCGAGCTGATCGAGATGGGGTGTCTGAATTTTGGTGGCGCCATAGCAGCTCAAATCGCCTATACCCAGGTCATCGGCGTTAATAATAATAACATTGGGGCGGCCGGATGTAGTTTGGCTTTGTGCCCCGACCATTGAAAGACACCCCAAAGCCAGAATACCGGCGACTATTTTTTTCATCAATTGTTTCATTTTTACGGTTATCAGATTAAAATTAAGCAGGCTTCGGGGGCATTTGCGCCGGCCTGTCTTTTTTCATAAATTTATGAAAGTAATCAAAAAGTGAAAACAAATAAAATATCCACCCATTAATTGTCGTTCTTCTTTTTCCTGCGACAGAAAAAAGTAAAACCCGAAAAGCTATTGTTACTCTTCTTTCATATACCTTAAATTAGGGAGTGAAAACAAACATTTGGTAAGCTATCTTTGACGGTAAGATGAATACTGCACCCATACGAGTTACCGTCTTTGACGACAATGCCTATCGCCGAGAGAGCTTGTGTTTACTGATTAATTCATCGTCCCGAATGACCTGTGTCGGTGCATTTTTTGATTGTAGTAATGTGATTGCCGATGTAAGGAAAACCAATCCGGATATTGTGTTGATGGACATTGACATGCCAAATGTAAACGGGATTGAAGGCGTAAAGCTCATCAAACTCAATTTTCCGAAAGTACAGGTGCTGATGCAGACAGTGTTTGAAGATGATGAAAAGATATTCGCTTCTATTTGTGCGGGTGCATCGGGTTATATACTCAAAAAATCGACCCCGGCTCAGTTATTACAGGCGATAGAAGATGTAAATAACGGGGATGCCGCTATGACCGCATCCATTGCCAGAAAGGTATTAACAGCCTTTCAGAAGAACGTGTTTTACGATAACAATCAGGAGATTTCACTTACACCGAGGGAAAGGGAGGTGTTGGGATACCTGGTGAAAGGGTTCAGCCATAAAATGGTTGCTTCCGCCTGCGGACTAAGCATACACACGGTTAATACCCATATAAAAAAGATATATGAAAAACTACAGGTGAATTCAGTAGCGGAGGCAGTAGTAAAAGCATTAAACCAAAGATTGATATAACATATCTCATGTTTAGTTTTGAATATAAGAGGGCGGAATGTCTATTCCGCCCGATTTTGTTTTAGTATTGAATATCTGATGTTCTGGCAAGAGATTCTTATATCGTAAACGCTGTATTTACGATCTCTTCCTGCTCTGCCTTGTGTATTTTCATAAATCCGGAAGCGGTAGAGGCACTTGCTTTACGGCTAATGATACCATAATTGATATTCTTCAGGTTCATCTGAAGGAAGGATGCCGCGCCCATATTCAGCGGTTCCTCCTGTACCCAGTACCAGACAGCATTTTTATACTTTTTGTACAAAGCTTCTAATTGAGTGGTAGGCAAAGGGTATAATTGTTCCATCCGCACAATGGCAATATCTCTTCTTTGTTCTTTCTGTTGCCGTTCGAGCAAGTCGTAATAAACCTTGCCGGAACAGAAAAGTACTTTTTTTACCTCGGAGGGATCGACATAGCCATCATCAATAACTTCCTTGAAGGAACCTTCTAAAAAGTCATTTTTGGAAGAATAAGTTCCCGGGTGACGCAGGTTGGCTTTGGGCGAAAAATTTATAAGTGGTTTCCGGAAAGGCCAGGCTAACTGTCTTCTCAGTGCATGAAAATAGTTGGCAGCCGTTGTAATATTGGTAGCAACGATATTCAATTCTGCACTGGCAATTAAAAATCTTTCCATCCGCGCGCTACTATGTTCGGGTCCCTGTCCTTCGTAGCCATGTGGCAACAACATTACAAGACCATTCATCCGGTTCCATTTTTGCTCGGCGCCGGTTATAAACTGATCGATAATGGTTTGGGCGCCATTCACAAAGTCGCCAAACTGTGCTTCCCATAGTACCAGCGCATTGGGAGAAGCCAGCGCATAGCCGTATTCGAAGCCCAACACTGCATTTTCGCTGAGCAAAGAGTTGTACATTCTTATTTTCCCTCCGGCACCTGGTATACCGTCTAAACGGTTATAAGGCTGGTCAGTTAACTCATCCCTTAATATACAATGCCGGGAGCTAAAGGTACCGCGACCCACATCCTGACCCGTCATTCTCACATCGGCCCCATCCATCATTACGCTGCCAAATGCCATGAGTTCGGCAGTAGCCCAATCTATTTTGCCTTCGTCCTTAAACAATCTCTTTTTCTCGTTCAACAATTTATCTACCTTCTTCAAAGGAGTAAATCCTTCCGGAATAGTCATAATAGACTGAAAGATATTGTTGAAGTTATCTTCGGCAATGCCTGTAGCCGGACTCTTTTCGAAGTCGGCGACCGTGGCTTTTCTTAATTGTTTCCATAAAAGTTCGGGAGCCTGGTATTTATAGGGCAAGGGACTTTGCTTTACGTCGTCCAGCCGATCCTGTAGATCGGCCCAGAATTTGGTTTCCATTTCTTTGGCCAGTTCTTTCGCATCTTCTTCCCCATTGTCTAACAGAAATTTCACATATACTTCGCGCGGGTTGGGATGTTTATCAATTAAAGCATACATCGCCGGTTGGGTAAATTTGGGATCATCACCCTCGTTATGCCCATGCCTCCTGTAGCATACCATATCTATAAATACATCATCGTGAAATTCGCTGCGGTAACGGGCGGCTATTTCAGCACATTTAACCACCGCTTCGGGGTCATCGCCATTTACATGAAATACCGGGCTCTGCGTCATAGCAGCCAGCGAGGTACAGTAATTGGCACTTCTGGCTTCAGAAAAATCGGTAGTAAAACCAATCTGGTTATTGATCACAAAATGAAGCGTACCTCCTACCTTGTAACCAGGCAGTTTAGACATTTGAAGCAATTCATACACCACGCCCTGCCCGGCTATGGCAGCATCGCCATGTATTAAAATAGGCAGTACTTTATCGTATTGTTCATCGTGCATGATATTGGCGCTGCTTCTTGCAAATCCGGCTACCACGGGATCTACCGCTTCGAGGTGCGAGGGATTGGGCATCAGTTTCAGATGTATTTTCTGCCCGTTAGCCGTATCTACTTCGCTACCAAAACCCATGTGGTATTTTACATCGCCGCTTCCCATGGTCTGGTTTATTTCACCGGTACCTTCAAACTCGCTGAAAATCTGCTCATAGGTTTTTCCCAGGATATTGGCCAGTACATTCAGCCGCCCGCGGTGAGCCATTCCAATCACTACCTCTTTTACATTGAGTTCAGCCGATTTATTAATAACGGCATCTAACGCTGCAATGGTTGTTTCTCCTCCTTCTAATGAAAACCTCTTCTGACCCACATATTTGGTATGCAGAAATTTTTCGAACATCACCCCCTGACTTAGCTTTTCCAAAATTCTTTTTTTCTGTTCGATGGGAAGTGGTTGGGTAAAGTTTCTTTCAAATTCCCTGGTGATCCAGTCTACCCGCCGCTGGTCGCTGATATATTTAAACTCCACGCCTACATGACCGGCATAACAATGCTGCAAATGGCTAAATATATTACGGAGGGTGGTTGTTCCCAATCCTACCAGGTTTCCCGCTTCAAACTCCGTATCCAGGTCGGATTCGCTCAGGCCATAAAAAGACAGTTCCACATTGGCGCCCCTGTCTTTGCGCTTTTTAATGGGATTGGTGTTGGCCAGCAGGTGTCCTTTATTACGGTAGCCTAAAATGAGTCGGTAAACAGCCAGTTCACGCCGCCAGTCGTTTTTTCCTGTCGGTAGCGGCTGGCTATCGCTTTTTACTCCGCTTTTAGTGCCGTTTCCGTTGCCCACGGCGAAATCAAAGCCTTCAAAAAATTTTCGAAAATCGGTGTCCACACTCTCAGGGTCAGCCACAAATTCCCTGTACATATTTTCTATGAAAGCAGGCGATGAATTTGTGATGTAAGAAAAATCTTTCATTATAAATGAATCGTTAATATATAAATAAATTTTTAAACATAAAGTAAAGCCGGTATAAAAATTTCCGCTTCCGGATTTGTCCTGCGAAATTAAGATTTAATTCGCATCGCACACAATAAAGATGCTTACAAAGCGTTAAAAGCGCAACGGGAACGGGAGATTATACGGACGGAATTTCCCTTTTTATAGAGATGTGGGAGGCGGGTGATAGGTTGTGTGAGAAAATGATCTGAAAAAAATTTTAAAAAAGGGCTGATTTTACGATAAAAGGCCTTACCTTTGCCGTCCTAAAAACAAAACAGATGGCCAATCATAAAGCTACAAAGAAGGATGCACGTCAGGCTGCGAAGCGTCGCGAAAGAAACAGGTATTATGGTAAAACAACCCGTAATGCGATCAGGGATATCAGGTCTGCAGAAGGAAAAGATGCATCTGAAAAATTATCATCGGTTGAGAGCATGATTGATAAACTGGCTAAAAGGGGCATTATTCATCGTAATAAGGCTGCCAATTTAAAAAGCAAACTGGCTAAGAAAATAAATGCCAATACAGCTAAATAAGCTGATTAAGATTTTATAAAAAAGCCGCCTCAAGGATATTGGGGCGGCTTTTTCGTTGCTGTTTCACTATCTGAGGAAAGTCTTCCGGAAAATCAACTGGTGCGAAGTGATGGATTATCGGTTGCGCCCTCTTTTCCGAAGGAGCAATTGTAGACCGGTTTCGAAAAGGAGGATAGAGCAGCAAAGATCGCCAGGTTATTATTTTGTCCAGTCTTCTATACCAACGTCCTTAATTCTGCCTAAGTGGTTAATGTTATTGGTCACAAGTGTTAATTTATTTGATACTCTCGCTGGCTTTTCTCAACACCATACTTAAGTTCAGCTAATCTGATTTCTGATATGACACAATTTCTATTACCTGCCTGCTTTTTTATGCCAAACAAATCTGTTATTTTATTTCAGCAGTCCATTCAATTCCGCTGATGTCAATCAATTTCAAAGCATAATTTTCTTTGAGCGTAATACCGTCCAAATCTATGGTCATATCGGCTTTTGCGCCAAGCGGTAAAATCAAACTATGTTTTCCCGATTTGATTTTTGCCACATAATGATTATTGATTTTTTCTTTTGGAAATTGAGCTAATTCTTCTTGCCCAATGGACTTTACGACCTGATTATTTTCGTCCAAAATCTGTATGCCAATCAAAAACGAGCCGTAAACATCTGCACCCTCTACCCTGAACAGTTGAAAAGAAAGTTGCGAGCCGTTTTGCCGAATATTTGAAATTTCAACTTTGGGCTTTACGGATTTGTTATGAAGCGTACCAAACACGCCACCGTGAAAATACTGATTGGTAAACAACGTCAGTCCAAAAATAAACACGGACATTATCAGCACTTTTGGGGCTAAATTTTTGATTGGAAGCTCGCCCGAACCTAAAAAAGCAAACCACTTTTTGTCGGCAAACCGATAGGATTTATTCATCAGATAATTATCCAACGAATAAGCACCGCTTCCTGTCAGAAATAAGACAAAACCACTTGCCACACCCAACACACCGATTTGCCATTCGTCCAAACAGGTCGTCCCAATCCAGCCCGAACCCAAAAGAATGCCCATTGCCAAAGAGAACACCCCAATGCTCATCAGCCTTGTAAACAGACCAAGAATGATAAACAAGCCGACAATGGCTTCTACAATCGTAAAAATAACCATTGAAATCTGCAACGCTTCGGGATTGGAAACCAGATATTCAATAATCGGTTTTATACCCAAAGCATTAGGAAGAAAATGATTGAATTTTTCGCCTATATATCCCGCCTCTTCGGGAATAAGTTTGTTTTCTAAAATCAGCCTTCGCCAAAAAGCAGAAAAATAGGTCCAGCCGATTACCCAACGCAGGGATAACGTAAAAAGTCCAGCCTTACCGACTGCACTGTCAATATATTGTTTCATTGAATTTTATATTTTAATTAAACGTGAAAAAATGATAGCCTATAAGTATAAACCTATGCTATATCAATTTTCAGCCGTTTGTATAAAATATATTTTGGTGGACTGTTGCCAGAAGATGTTTTTGAATACTCGTTGTAAACTGTAGCAGAAAGTATCGTAAAAAAAGGATTATCGAAAAAATTAACAGGTTCAATTTGTTTACTGATTTCCGATTTTTTTACAACCGAAATTTGCAGGTTTTCAGTTGAAGAATAAGAACAGCTACTTGTTGGGGTAGTTGTCTTTGACTTGTTGAGTGGTTTAGCGTAATCCGTATTTACCGAATGAAACAATGCTTCCTTGACCGTACAGGGACTCAACGAAAACAGAACCAACCACATCAATACAATATGTCTGAATTTTTTGATATGGATTTCCTTTCCCGACATCATTACAAAGGTACAGTTATTATTTAATCAGGATCGTGTTAAGATTGCCTAATAAACTGTCTTCTCCATTAAATGTTTTGTTACTTAAAACACCATGCACCTTAAGCCACAAGAAACTTGTGTTTTAGAAATTGGGCGCCCTGTAGCATCACCCAAACTTCCTGATGGCTAAGACATTTTTTATCAGGATTTACAGAAGAACACGTTGGAGAACCAAGAGTTTTAATTTGTCTTTATGACAACCCTCTTTTACACGTTGACATAAAATTTGTAACTCTTAACGAGTTTCAATCACGTATCGAAACACCTACGTTACTAATTGACAAAAACGGGCAACTTGAAAAAGTAATTAGTAATTCACAAGCAAAGTTTCCATATCCCGACTATTAATGGATTGAAGACAGCTTTTGGACTTGGATACATTATGCTTTACTAAAAATCGGACGTGGCGAGTTTCTTGAAGTATACGACTTTATGGGATTTTTAAGAATGGTTGTTTTTGGACCTTTGCTTCACATCAAAAACAACAATTTACCTCGTGGTGTTAGGAAAGTAGAAACAGAACTAGAAAGCCAAGATTTAGCGAAACTAAAACTCACAATTCCAACATACAACAGACAATCATTATTAGAAAGTTTGAGAAACGCAGTATCATTATACAGACAACTCAGGACAGAACTGTTTGACAACAATGTGAGTTTACAAAATGACACAGACAAAAAAGTGATGAACTATTTTGTTGAAATTGAAAGCAGAAAATAAAGGAAAGGCTGCCTATAATAACTAACCCGCTACGTTTTTTGACTGGATTTTGGCAGCCAGTTGTGCCCGGTACTTCTCAACCGTTTTTACGCTCATGAACAGGCTGTCGGCAATTTCCTGCGAATTGTGTTGCCGGCAAATTAATTGCAGCTTCACCCTTGCCCAGCCGACTATAACGCCCACGCCGATAAAAAGGCGGCAATCATATTGAATTTAAAAAACATTTCCGGGGTTAAGATCCGAACGGCTCTGTACCTTCTTCACAAAAAGGGCGGGCCAGGCACAGGAAAATAAAAAAGCACCTACATTTTCGTAAGTGCTTAACTTTCAACGTGATCCGGATTGGATTCGAACCAATGACCTACTGCTTAGAAGGCAGTTGCTCTATCCAGCTGAGCTACCGGACCAAATTCCGAGGCGCAAATATAGACAATTTTTAAAGAAGGCGACCTAAATATTCCTCCATTTCCTGCTGATAAGCAATTGCCCTGCTGCGGGCGGCTTCGGCAAAATCCTCACCAGCAGAAGCATAAATAATATCCCGGCTCACATTTACCAACAATCCGCAATCCTGGTTCATTGCTTTTTCCGATATTTCTTTCAAACTACCCCCCTGCGCCCCTACGCCGGGAACCAGTAAAAAATGATCGGCAACAATTCTGCGGATATTAAAAAAAGCATCGGACTGAGTAGCACCTACCACAAACATAATATTGGAAGATGTTCCCCAATCCGCTACCGTTTGCAATACTTTTTCATATAGCAAACTTCCGCCGCTGGGTTGAAGCTCAAAATCGGCCGCGCCCTTGTTGGAAGTGAGACCTAATACAATGGCCCATTTACCTTCGTATTCCAAAAAAGGCTGTACACTATCGCTGCCCATATAGGGTGCCACCGTTACCGCATCAAAGGGCAGGGTTTCGAAAAAGGCTTTGGCATACTGGTGGGAGGTGTTACCAATATCGCCCCGCTTGGCATCGGCAATTTTGAAATGATCGCTACCAATGTATTCCACCGTTTTTTGCATGGCCGCCCATCCTGCCACACCCTGCGCCTCGTAAAAAGCCGTATTTATTTTATAGGCCACAGAAAAATCGCGCGTGGCATCGATAATCGCCTTATTAAAAACAAAAACAGCATCCGGATCGTCTTTTAAGTGGACCGGAATTTTGGCAATATCGGTGTCCAGGCCTACGCAGAGATAAGTTTTTTTCGATTTGATTTGCTGTACTAATTCAGAACGGTTCATTTAATATCTGTTTTTTTGATCCATGGCTTATAGTTTATGGTTTGCCTGGCCTCTTTCCTAACATTCGGGCAAACTCAACGGCACATTCACCGCCAGACCTCCATCGGCCGTTTCTTTATACTTAAAGTTCATGTCCTGCGCCGTATCCCACATGGTTTTGATCACTTCGTCGAGCGATACCCGCGCAAAATCGGGGGTGCTTTGCAAAGCCAGTTGACAGGCAGTAATGGCTTTTATCGCCCCCATGGTATTGCGCTCAATACAGGGCACCTGCACCAGTCCGCCAATGGGATCGCAGGTCATTCCGAGATGATGCTCCATGGCTATTTCGGCCGCCATCAGCGCCTGCTTCTGGGTTCCGCCCATTGCCTCGGTGAGCGCAGCCGCCGCCATTGAAGAAGACACCCCTATTTCGGCCTGGCAACCTCCCATGGCCGCGGATATGGTCGATTCCTTTTTAAATATGCTGCCGATCTCTGATGCCGTCATCAAAAAGCGGATAATTTTTTCCTCCTCGTTGCCATCGCAAAAAAGAGTATAATAATGTAAAACCGCAGGGATCACCCCGGCCGAACCATTGGTAGGGGCAGTAACCACCCGCCCAAAAGAAGCATTTTCCTCGTTTACAGCCAATGCAAAGCAGCTCACCCAGTCGAGGGTGTATTTAAAACTATTGCCCCCGTTTCGAATAGCGCTTATCCATTCTTCATAGCCCTCGTACCCTATATCTCCAATCAATTTTTTATTTAAACCTGCCGCCCGGCGACGCACGTTGAGACCACCAGGAAGTATCCCCGCCGTATGGCAACCGCGATACACACATTCCTTCATCACCTGCCATATTTTCAAAATACCGGCCCTTACCTCCTCTTCACTGTGCCAGGCCTGCTCGTTCTCATATACGATTTCGCTGATAGAAAGACCCGTTTTAATGCACCATCTTAAAAGATCATCCGCATTATTAACAGGAAAAGGCAGATTAAGACTGCTATCCGGAACAATCTCCTCCCCTTCCTTTTTTACAAAGCCGCCACCGATCGAATAATAAGTTTCGGCGATGGCCTCTCCGTTATTAAAGCTGGCCAGAAAAGACATACCATTGGAATGATAAGGCAGCGTTTCGGTTAAGAGAAATTCAATATCCGTTGCCGGATCAAAACTAATTTCATTCACACCCGCCAGATTGATCCTTTTTTGTTGCCGGATCTTTTCAATTAAGGGAGTGATCTGCTCCACATCAAAAGTCACCGGATCGCAGCCCGAAAGACCCATTTGCACCGCAATATCCGTTCCATGCCCTATACCGGTTTTAGCCAATGAACCATACAACAATATCTTTACCTGAACCACCTTCCCGAGCATTTCTTTCTGCTTTAATTCAGCAATGAACCGCTCCGCAGCCCGCCAGGGGCCGAGGGTGTGAGAACTGGACGGCCCGACGCCAATTTTCAACATATCAAATACCGAAATAGGTTCGTATAACATGGAACCACAAAAGTAAGCGAATACCTTTCAAGAAAGCAATTGTCTGTTTCCAATTTGTTTATGCCCTGCAAATGATCTGCTATAATTCAAAATCAATCCTTACTTTTACCCTCTAATTTTAAAATATGGCTTACAATCTTTTAAAAGGAAAGAAGGGTATTATTTTCGGTGCCCTGGATGAAAAATCTATTGCCTGGAAAACAGCACAGAAATGTTATGCCGAAGGCGCGGAACTGGTATTAACCAACGCACCAGTGGCTTTGCGAATGGGCACCATTAACCAGTTGGCGGCAGAATGTGGCAATGCGCCGGTAATAGGCGCCGATGTTACCAACCTGGATGATCTGAAAAACCTGGTAGAAAAATCGATGGAACATTTTGGCGGACAAATCGATTTTGTTCTGCACTCCGTTGGAATGGGCCTGAACGTGAGAAAGGGCAAGCATTACACAGAAATGAATTACGAATGGAATCAAAAAACATTTGATATTTCTTCTCTCAGCCTGCATAAAATATTAAAAACCTGCTGGGACCTCGACGCACTTAACGAACATGCGAGCGTGGTGGCGCTTACCTATATTGCTGCACAAAGGGTATTTCCTGATTACAATGAGATGGCCGATGCCAAAGCCTTGCTGGAAAGCGTATCCCGGATGTTTGGCTATTATTACGGAGAAAAGAAAAAGGTTCGGGTGAATACCATTTCCCAATCGCCCACCCCCACCACTGCAGGCAGCGGGGTAAAGGGATTTGACAGTTTTATCGCCTATGCCGGAAAAATGAGCCCCTTAGGTAATGCCCCTGCCGAAGCATGTGCGGATTATATTGCTGTTATGTTCAGTGATCTTACCAAATATGTAACCATGCAGAACCTGTTCCACGATGGTGGGTTCAGCTTTACCGGTGTTACCCACAAGGTACTGGAAGCGATGAAAGAAGACTAATTTATAAATTATAATTTATAAAAGTTTATGGCATTTCCGCCGTAAAAGGCCTTTTTCTCACTTTCGGAGAAGGAAGAAAAATAATTGTCAACCACCGCTTTCATTTTTTTATACGAAGCCGCTACGAGGCAAACCGGCCAGTCGCTGCCATACATAATCCGCTGCGTGCCGAAGCCCTCCACTATCACATCCAGGTAGGGCTTAAAGTCGGCTGGTTGCCATTTTTCCCAATCGGCTTCCGTTACCAGTCCGCTTATTTTGCAGTACACATTAGGCAAACTTGCGATGTTCTGTATCTCCCGCTTCCAATCGGCAATCTTCCCTTTTTTGATATAGGGCTTGGCCAGATGGTCGATTACAAATAGCTGATCGGGAAGAGCCGCCGCCAGCTTTTGGGCGTAAGGTAACTGATCAGGGAAAATAAGAATATCGTAAGTAAAATCATAGTTCCGGAGCAAGCTGATGCCCTGCATGAATGGTTGGCTCAACATCAGCGCCCTGTCCTTTTCGCCTTGCAGTATATGGCGAAAACCTTTCATTTTGGGATAATACCGGTAATGAGCCAGCTTATCTGCAATATCTTTTGCCTGCAGATCGACCCAGCCCACTACTCCCCTCACAAAATCGTGCTGCGTGGCGTTGAGCAACTGAAAAAGATTCTCCGTTTCGGACTGATCACTCTGTACTACCACCGAGCCATCGATATGATTCT
>JBEBUZ010000039.1:0-29783 GCA_040393015.1 Paraniabella yanshanensis | reverse complement strand
TATTAAATACGATGTAAAAAGCAGTTATGAATATCTGGGAAAGCTAACCCGCGATAATCCCCAATTAAAAACTTTTTCCGAACCGCTTGAAGATGCTTACGATTATTTTGAAAAATACCGGCAGATTCCCATTGTTATGATCAGGGATAACGGGGAATATGTTGTAAATAATGCTTTGCCGAAACTGCCTAAATTTCTGCCACCTCCGCCCGTAATACGGCCTAAACCTACTTATAAACCCACGGTAAGAAAAATAGAGGATCTCAGCGGCGCTATTTCCAAATGGCCCGAATATCCCGGAGGCACAGAAGCCTTTGGCGCTTACCTTAAAAAGACCGCTAAAGAACTGGTGAAATTCTTACCCGATAGTTTAGGAAGCGCTTATACGCAGTTCGAGTTTGTGATAGACAAAGACGGCGCTCCTGTTAATTTTAAAATATTAAGAGGGGTGGACGAATATTTTAATTCGGTACTGATTGAAAAAATGGAGCAAATGCCCAAATGGTCGCCTGCTATTTCGAGAGGTCTTCCGGCAGCCAAAAAAATGGTGCAGTCTTTACCCATTGGCATTGATTAATTGAAAAATTAACCATAAATATAAAAACCCGCTTTTCAGTGATAAGCGGGTTTTTTATTTGTTGATTATACCACATAGCCATCAGGAAAGACGGCTCCTTTCTTGGTTACAATAATGCCATCCTTTATGGTATACAATTCTGTATCTTTATTCTCGAGATGAGGGCCACCATTCAGCCGCACATCATCTCCGATCCGACAGTTTTTATCAATTATACAATTCTTCAGATAACACCTTTTTCCAATACCAATGGCTGGTCGGCCCTTGTTTACATCGTTGGTAATATCATCTAATGTTTCATAAAAATCGCTACCCATTACATAACAACTCACAATAGTAGAACCATAACCTACGCGCGAGCGGATACCTATCACACTGTGTTCGATACGGGACGCGTTGATAATACAGCCGTCGGCTATCACGGTCTTTTCAAGCGTGGTTCCGCTAATCTTTGCCGGCGGCAGCATACGCGGACGGGTATAGATCGCTTTCGTATTATCGAAAAGATTGAACTCGGGTACATCGGCTGTTAATTCGAGATTAGCTTCAAAGAAAGAATAAATATTTCCAATATCGGTCCAGTACCCATCGTACTGATAGCTGGCAACCCGGTAACTGTCAATGGAGGAGGGAATAATTTCTTTGCCGAAGTCGGTAGCTTCGGGATGAATCTTCAGTAACAAATCTATCAATAACTGCCGGTTAAATATATATATACCCATTGATGCCAGGTAATTCCTTCCTTTTTGCTGCATCACCGGGCCTGTATCGCTCACCCATTCCCCCAGGGTTTCGCGTCCCGGTTTCTCAACAAAGGAGTTGATCATAGAATTTTCATCTACTTTCAAAATACCAAATTCCGGCGCTTCCCTGTCGCCGACCGGGATGGTAGCTATGGAAATATCCGCCCCACATTCTTTATGGTTGGAAAGCATTTCATTAAAATCCATCTGGTAGAGCTGATCGCCCGAAAGTATCAGCACGTACTCACTGGGAAACGCGGAGAGATGGCGAAGACATTGTCTTACCGCATCCGCAGTACCCTGGTACCAGGCCGGATTATCGGGTGTTTGTTCGGCCGCAAGTATGTCTACAAAAGCAGTGCTGAAAGCGCTGAAACGATAGGTGTTTTTTATATGCCTGTTTAAGGAAGCCGAATTAAACTGGGTCAGCACAAACATCCGGTTGATTTCCGAATTGATACAATTGGAGATGGGGATATCCACCAACCGGTATTTACCGGCAATGGGCACAGCGGGTTTCGACCGGGCACTCGTGAGCGGCGCAAGCCTGGTTCCGGCTCCGCCCCCCAATATCATTGCAACTACTTCCTGCGAGATACTCATAAAAATTTATTTTAAATGGTTCATTGTACTGATTCGTAAAGCCTGATGTATTCTTCAGCAGAAGAGGTCCAGCTATGGTCAAATCCCATTATACGTCCGGTTATCTCCTCAAATTGTTTATGCCGGTTTTCGTACAAATCGAGTGCCCGGCCCACGGAGTAAACTATATCTCCTACACTCGACTGCTCCATGGTAATACCAAAGCCCCCCTGCTCACCATAATCTTTTACCGTGTCTTTTAATCCACCGACATTACGTACGATAGGAATGGTTCCATACCGGAGCGCATAAAGCTGGTTGAGTCCGCAAGGCTCTACCCTGCTCGGCATCAGCAGGAAATCGGAGCCGGCATATATAATATGGCTTAATGGCTCGCTATACCCGATATAGGTATTTACATATCCTTTCAACGTGCGGTTCAAATCGGCCAATGCACTCTCTACATATGGATTACCTGAACCCAGCAATAAAAAAGAAATTTTTCCGCCATATTGGTACACCGATTGACTAATTGCTTCGGGTAAAAGATCAGCGGCTTTTTCATCCACCAACCGACCTATAAAACTGATAAGGGGCTTTTCCTCATCAAAACCAAACTGCCGCACCAGCTCGGCCTTATTAGCGGCCTTCCCACCCGTTATAGTTTTTTGATTGTAATTTTTGACAAGGTAGCTATCGGTAGACGGGTCCCATACTTCGTTGTCGATGCCATTGATAATACCGCTCGATTTCCCTCTTTCATATTCGAACAACGCTTCCAGTCCGGCTGCGGAACGCCTCAACTCTTCCATATAGTTCGGACTTACCGTTGTTACCTTCCAGGCACATTTTACTGCCGAAGCCATGGGGTTAATGAGATTGTTCCAATCAAGATAGCCCCAGTTCCAGGTATCATACGCAGGAACAAGGTTGTATTTATCCCAACTAAATTGCCCCTGATATTGGCCGTTATGGATGGTGAAAATGGTAGGAATATCCGCAAGCTGGTAGCGGAACGCATGTGCATATTTGCACAAAAAAGGAATCAATCCGGCCTGATGATCGTGGCAGTGAATAATATCGGGCTTATGTTGCCAGCGGCTGAGCCAGTCACAAACTGCTAACTGAAAGGAAACAAATCTTTCTGTATCGTCGTCATATCCATAAATTTTCTCCCTGTCCAGTACCCCGTTAATATCTATCAGATAAAGATCAAACCCGAGCTTATTGGTTTTCTCTTTTATTACACTGTATTTAAACCAATTGGGACCTAAAGCCTGCCCACCCTCATGAACCAGTTCCCATTCATTCTCGTATAAAAACCTGGTCCGATACATGGGCATCACCACTTTGGCTACATGCCCGAGTTCGTTCTGGTACTTTGGTAATGCGCCCACCACATCGCCCAACCCGCCGGCTTTTGCCATAGGATAGCATTCTGCAGCTACATGAACAATCTCCATAATTACTAATTGGTTGTACTAAAAGTAATGATATTTTACAGAAAACAAAAAACAATCATATTTATTTAATCTTTTTTAATTGCTTACATTTACTGGCAATATTAAAAACGATTTGAATGACTACACAAACGACCAAATGGTCGCAATTCGGAACACTCATTATAGTGTTCTTTTTTTGGGGTTTTGTTGCAGCCAGCAATGATATTCTCATTCCTGTATTCAAAGAAAAACTTCACCTCGAACAATGGCAATCGCAGTTGGTATCTTTCGCGTTTTATGTTGCATACACCGTTGGGTCACTGATTTTCCTGGCCATAAGCAAGGTCATTGGCAAAGATCTTTTGCAATACCTGGGTTACAAAAACGGAATTGTTCTCGGACTGATCGTGTCTGCTTTAGGCACCTTATTATTTTATCCGGCGGCACAAAACGAATCTTTTACACTTTTTATTATAGGATTGTTTATTGTTGGACTGGGCTTTTCCTTACAACAAACTGCGGCTAATCCGCTGGCCATTATTATGGGCGATCCAAAACTAGGTTCGCAGCGGTTGAGCCTCGCCGGAGGGATCAACAATTTTGGCACTACCATTGGTCCGCTCATTGTAAGTTTTGCCATTTTCGGATCAGTAGTGGGCGGCAATTCCGATGCAGATATTCAAAGCATCAAAGTTCCTTATCTCATACTGGGTCTGTCCTTTATCATAGTGGCTCTTATCTTTAAATTTTCTTCTGTCCCCAATAAAATTAATCTTGATGAGATGGCAGCAGAGGAAAGTGCCGATGCAACAAAAGTATCCCACCGTCCGAATGTATTAAACTATCCGCAGCTAACTATGGGAATGATCGCCATTTTCCTGTATGTAGGGGCGGAAGTGGCTACTGCGGCTAATCTTCCCGAATTCATGAAAGAGCATCTGGGCACTTCTACCGATAAAATAGCTCCCTATGTTTCGTTGTTCTGGGCCAGTTTGATGATCGGCAGATGGACCGGATCCATAGGAGCATTTGATATTTCGAAAGGTGCAAAAAGCATTTTGCGTTTTTTAATGCCCTATATTGCTTTTGGCGTGTTTTTGTTGGTAACGAAGATAGCCAACCACGATATATCCCATTTTGGCATTTACGCCCTCCTTATCATAGCTCTGATTATCTGTGATATATTGAGCAAAGGGAATCCTGCCAGACAGCTTTTCATATTCAGTTGTATGGCTATTGCAGCTTTACTGATTGGTATCTTTGCCGATGGGATGGTAAGTGTTTTTGCATTTATCAGTGTAGGATTGTTTTGCTCCACCCTCTGGCCCTGCATCTTTACACTGGCCATTGCCGGCTTAGGCAGTTATACGAATAAAGGATCCAGCTTGCTGGTCTTAATGATTATGGGTGGAGGAGTAATCAGCTTGTTGCAGGGCTGGCTTGCCTCCCCCGATCTGCTGGGTATACAATTTTCTTATTTTGTAGGAGTAGCCTGCTTCCTTTATCTGGCTTTTTACGCTATAAGAGCAAAGACATTATTAAAACAACAGGGCATTGATTACGATATCAGGAATTCCGGTGGCGGCCATTAATTAATCGCTGGAAGTAATATTTATAACTGCTTAAAAAAACAGTCAAATGAGTATGTATGACTTATCGAAGGAATTGGTAATTGGCGTTGATATCGGCGGTACAAATACCAAATTTGGCATAGTTAATCATCGGGGAGAAATCCTCGATAAAGGTGAAATAAAAACAGATGTTTATCCCTCAGTAGACGACTTCATTGCTGCTTTATACAAAGCAGTGGCGCCCATAATAAAGAAATACGAAAAAACCTTCGATTTGAAGGGCATAGGCGTGGGTGCGCCCAATGGCAATTTTTATACCGGCTCTATCGAATACGCGCCCAATCTTCCGTGGAAAGGAACCATTAAAATCGCGGATAAAATCAGTAAGAAGTTTGGCGTTCCCTGTACCCTTACCAACGATGCCAATGCGGCAGCGGTTGGTGAAATGATGTATGGAGCAGCAAGGGGTATGAAAGATTTTATTATGATAACCCTGGGAACAGGCGTGGGAAGCGGTATCGTAAGCAACGGACAGGTAATTTACGGGCACGATGGATTTGCCGGCGAGCTGGGCCATACCATCATCCGGCCAGGTGGCCGCGCACATTGGAGTACAGGCGTTCACGGGTCGCTGGAAGCTTACTGCTCCGCCACCGGCATTACTATTACAGCCAAAAAACTTCGTGCAGAGTATCCCCATTCGCTACTTACCAAAATTCCGGAAGACCAACTCGACTCGAAAGTGGTTTTTGAAGCGGCAGAAAAAGGAGATGAAACGGCAAAGGAAGTTTTTCGTTATACGGGTCAGATCCTCGGAGAGGCGCTGGCCAATTTTATTATGTTTTCCTCGCCAGAAGCCATTATTCTTTTTGGAGGGGTTATTAAAGCGGGCGACTATCTCATGAAGCCCACCAAAGAACATATGGAAAAAAACCTGCTTCCTATTTTTCAGAATAAAGTAAAGCTTGTATTCAGCGAACTCAGGGAGGCAGACGCAGCCATACTGGGTGCGAGCGCTTTGGTGTGGGAAAGTTAGCAGGAGTTTTTTGGGCACTATACAATAGTATTATGAAATTTTCATCCTCCAAAGGCGGACAAGTTCTAACCATTAAAACAGTAAAAAATAAACAGATGAAACAAACCATCTTTACTGTGCTGGCGCTCGCAGGAATATTATCTTGTTCCCGCCAACCTTACTCTGCCACCAACCGCGTTTATAAGAAGCAGGCAAAAGCTTATGCAAAAAACCTCAAAGAATACCCGCTGAAAGATTCGGGGATGCAATTCGTTGGCACCACTAATTTCTCCATGCGGACTCCCAATTTCGTTATCATCCATCATACGGCTCAAAACAGTTGCGAGCAAACATTGAGAACCTTTACACTGGAAAGAACTAAAGTGAGTTCTCACTATGTAATTTGTGAATCGGGTACGGTGTACCACATGCTAAACGATTTGCTTCGCGGCCATCACGCGGGAGTAAGCCGCTGGGGCAGCCTCACCGACCTGAACAGCGGCAGCATTGGTATAGAAATGGATAATAATGGCCGCGAGCCGTTCACAGAAGCGCAGATCAGTAGCCTCCTGATCTTGTTAAAAAAATTAAAGACCACCTATAATATACCTACCGGCAACTTTTGGGGACATGCCGATGTAGCGCCCGGAAGAAAAGTGGATCCCAGCCGGTATTTTCCCTGGGAAAAATTGGCAGAGCAAGGGTTTGGATATTGGTACGATACTACCCATACCACTGTTCCTCCCGGATTCGATGGGTTAATGGCGCTCCGTACTCTTGGCTATAATACGGCCAATCCGGGAAATGCCATTCAATCCTATAAAATCCATTTTAACCCACAGGACACCACCAAAACATTGAATGATACCGATGCGAAGATATTAAGCAGCCTCCTGGAAAGGTATAAATAAAGGCGATTGACGATGACAGGCTGAAAGCTGAAGGCTTACGGCTGGAAGATCCGAATTAAGAATTACGGGTTACGAGTTTCCGATTGCTGGCCGGCTATGGTCTATAAGCTATCAATCTGCTGCGGCATGCTGAAGGCCGAAGGCTAAAAGCTCAAAGCCCGGTAAGGCCTTGAGCCTTCTGCCTTACGCCTTACGCTTGTTCGATTGCCGACCCGCCATGGTTTATGAACTATGAACGATGCCCCTCCCCCTGTATCCTACCATTTGTTGGGGTCTTTGCTATGCGCAAAGCTCCACGCAACACGCAACAAAGGCGGCAGGGCGCCTAACCCCCGTTATATAAGAGTTCGTAATATTCGTGGGCCATCCGGTTGCTGTCGAAACGGAACCTTACATCCTGCATACCGTTTTTCATAATCTGGCGCCAGGTATTATAGTTCCCGTAGTAGAGCGGCAATATTTCCTGGGTAAGTATCTCGTACAATTTGTCGAGGTCGTATTGGTCCTGCTCATGCGTATGCATATTAGCATAATCTGCTTTCGGAATTACAAAGCCATTATGCCCGTGGTTAATAAACTCAGGAATCCAGCCATCATCCGTAGAGAAATTCACAGCCCCGTTCATGGCCGCCGTCATACCACTGGTACCCGATGCCTCGCGCGGAACACGGGGGTTGTTCAGCCATAGATCAGCAGCCTGCTTTAATCTTTTGGAAAGGGTTAGCTCATATCCGGTGAGCACCGACACATTTTTATAATTCTTGCTGAGATGTACCAGTTCATTGAATTCGCTGATAGCCGGATGATCCATCGGATAAGGCTTCCCTGCCCATATTATTTGAACAGGATATTTCTGATTGTTCATCAGTTGAAAAAAGCGCGCCGGATCGGAGGTGATCAAACCCGCCCGCTTATATCCGGCAAACCTGCGAGCCCATACAATAGTAAATACATCCGGATTAAAAATCTTACCGGTTTGATCCGATACAATTTCAAACGCCCTTCTCTTTAACCATTTTTTGCGGTCATCGAAGGCGTAATCATCCCCCACTTCCCGGAATTTATACAATTGTTTATCGGCCCAGTAAGTCCAGTTTTGCGCATTGGTAATAGAGATAATCTGGCAGATATCCGGATATTTCCCCCACATCTCCCGCGATACTTCCCCATGCAACTTCGACACGCCATTGGCCAGCCTTGCAAAACGAAGCGCTACCAACGAATGGTTAAACTGATCGCCGTACTCGCCCGTAAGATGCTTCACCTCCTCTATACTCAAACCGCAGAAATACGACATTTTATGGCACAGAAAAATATCGTGTTTCTCATTACCGGCTTCTTCGGGGGTATGAGTGGTAAACACCAGCCGCTTTCTTACCTCCTCTATATTGTTCCCAAACTTCCTGTAGAGGTAAAAGGCGGAAGATATAGCATGTGCTTCATTCAAATGATACAGCTCGGGATGGAAGTTTAATATATCAATTAGTTTCGCACCGCCCACACCCAATAAAATAAATTGCGCCACTTTTGCAGCAACATTACTATCGTACAGGCGATGGGTGATGGTTTGAGACACATAATCGTTCTCCGGTAAATCGGTACTTAACAGAAATAGGGGAGCCGTTTTAAAGGTTTCCGGATTGAGATACCAGGCTTTTACCCAAACCGGGTGATCGTGCACTGTTATCTGAAATTTAATACCGGTATCTTCCAGAAAACTATAGATTTTCTCGTTCCACGTTACATCTAAGGTCTGGTCCTGATTGCGCTCCTGATCGTAGTATCCATACTTCCATAAAATTCCCACACCTATCAGGTTCTGCCCCAATTCATAGGCGCTACGCAAATGCGATCCCGATAAAAAACCCAAACCACCACTATATATTTTTAAAGGTTGATGAATAGCAAATTCCATTGAGAAATAGGCCACCTTTTTATTATAATTTGTATCTACTTCGTAGGGAACATTAAAATTTTCAAAACTCATAATCGATCTGATTGTTAAAAACGGGACAAAATAAGATATTTTAATTAAAGTCCGACACCTGCCCTAATGCATGGGCATAATATGGGGAAAATAAATTTTGGTTGTAGAATTCCATCCCCTTCCCCGAACGGATTCCAAAGGGTAGAAGACAGAAGCGCCCTACCTGTTCAGACAGCAAAGCATGTACCCAACTATTGCGGTTATCGCATCTTTACACAATATAGTCCCACCACTTTTTTTCGCTTTGTGATGATGCTATAACATTGTCAATAAATGCCATGCCCCGCACCCCGTCTTCAGCGCTGGGAAAATCAGCGAGGGGATCTGGCTCCCGCCCCTCCAGACGCGCCGATAATGTCAAAGCAAAATTCCGGTACAGGTTAGCGAAGGCTTCAAGGTAACCTTCGGGATGGCCGCCGGGGGTCCTTGTATTAAAACCGGCTATGGGAGAAAGATAGGCGCCTCCGGTGCGGTAAACCTGGGCTGGAGCATCGTTCCATTTTACTATTAAGGTGTTCGGCTCCTGCTGGCTCCATTCGAGGCCACCTTTTTCGCCGTACACCCTTATGGTGAGATTATTTTCTTCGCCTGCGGCCACCTGCGAGGCAATGAGCACACCACTGGCACCCTTGTCAAACCTAAGCAGCACCGCTCCATCGTCGTCCAGTAATCTCCCGGGAACCACTATATTCAGATCGGCACAAAGCCGTGTGATTTTTTGTCCGGAAATATACTCGGCCAGGTGAGCCGCATGGGTCCCTATATCGCCCATACAGCCTGCCTTACCGCTCCGGGCCGGATCAGTACGCCAGGCGGCCTGTTTATTTCCGTCTTTCTCGCTTAGTTGGCTTAGCCAGCCCTGCGGGTATTCCACATATATTTTCCGGATAGCACCCAATGTATTGTCTGCCACCAGCTTCCGGGCTTCTTTCACCAGGGGATAGCCCGAATAGGTATGGGTAAGGCATAAAAGCAAACCAGTTTCATCGGCCTTTTCCTTTAGTTTCTTTGCCTCTTCCAGGGTCAGGGTCATCGGCTTATCTATCACCACATGAAATCCATATTCCAAGGCCATCATGGCCGGGCCGTAATGAGCAAAATTGGGCGTAACGATTACAACAAACTGCATTCTTTTATCGGCCGGTAACTCACTTTCTTTTTTAATCATTTCTTCATAATCGGCATAAACCCTTTCCTCCGGCAAAAAAAGTTCCCTGCCCGATTCCCTGCTTTTTTCGGGGCTTTGGCTGAAAGCGCCACAGCACAACTCAATCAGTCCGTCCATATTCAGGGCTATCCGGTGCACAGCTCCTATAAATGCTCCCTTTCCTCCCCCTACCATTCCTGCTCTTAATTTATTCTTCATCATCGCTTGAATTTTAGTGAGGCACGAATATACGTTTTAAAAATATCCGTCTTGTAAGTAATTATTCAGGATTTGGAAATACCTTTATACCCAAACCTATATTTTCCAATGGCTATTCCATCCAGGTATTTTTTTTCATTGTCCGCCATGGTCCTTCTGTGGGCTTGCTCATCCAGACAGGAAAGCATAAAACCCCGGCTAAGAAGCATGACCGAATCAGTATATGCATCGGGAACTATTAAAACCGGCGACCAGTACCAGGTGTTCGCCAATACCAGCGGCACCATCAGATCCTGGATGGTAGAGGAAGGAGACGAAGTAAAAAACGGTCAGGTGATAGCCATACTATCCAACGATGCATTGATCGCCAACAGCGAAACTGCGAAAATAACGGCCGACTTCAATGAAGTGGAAAACAACGCGGCTAAGATCAAGGAAGCCGAACGAAACGTTGACCTCGCTAAGCTGAAAATGGAAAACGACGAACTCTTTCTTACCCGTCAGCGCAATTTATGGCAGCAGGATATTGGCACGCGGGCCGAGGTTGATAACCGCGAACTGGCTGCAAAAAATAGCCGGGCCGCTTACGAGAACGCCCGCCTCCAATTACAGGATCTGAAAAAACAACTCCGTTTTAACGCAGCCCAATCGAAGTCGGGCAGCCGTGCCTCGGCGGCACAGGCAGCCGACCTTAATGTACGCAGCACGGTAAACGGAAAGGTTTTTACCTTTCTTAAAAAGCAAGGCGAAATGGTGACACCACAAACTGCCCTGGCTGTGGTTGGGAATGATAAAAGTTTTCATATCGAACTGCAGGTGGATGAAAATGATATCACAAGAGTACAGGCCGGCCAAACGGTTTATATTACCATGGATAGCTATAAAAATAAAGTATTTGAAGCCAAAGTAACCCGTCTTATTCCTTTTATGGATGAGCGAACCCGTACATTTGAGATACACGCACAGTTTACCTCCGCCCCTCCTTCGCTATACCCTAATCTTACGACAGAAGCCAATATTGTTATTTCACAAAAAGACAAAGCTCTTCTCATTCCGACCGATTATCTGATCGATGAAAATTTTGTGCTGCTCAAAAACGGAGAGAAAAAAAAGATTGTCACCGGCGCGAAGGATTATCAGCAGGTAGAGGTTGTAAGCGGACTTACCGCCGATGATGAAATTCTAAAGCCCGCCCCGTGAATTTTAAACTCCTTACCGATATAGCCCGTTCCTTATTGCTGGCCCGCTGGCGCCAAACCCTGGTGGCTGCTATCGGCGTCACCTTTGGTATTACTATGTTTATAACCTTACTGGGTTTTATGAACGGACTGAACGGTTTGTTAGACGGGCTCGTTATCAAGCGTACTCCTCATATCAGGATATACAACGAAATAAGGCCCAACCCCTCCCAGCCCATCACGAGGGTAGAGGAGCACAAAAACAGCCATCATTTTGTAAGGTCTTTAAAATCCACCAACAGCCGCGAACAGATTTATAATGCATCAGCTATTATCCGCACTGTTAAACAAGATAAACGGGTATTGGATGTGGCCCCCAAAGTAAGCACCCAGGTTTTTTACAACGATGGCGCTATTGATATAGCCGCCGCCATTAACGGTATAGATATAGCGGCGGAAAGAAAAATGTTTTATTTAGACGAATACGTTACAGCAGGCAAGGCCGAAGACTTAAAAAATATTCCCAACAGTGTCATATTGGGAAAGCCGCTGGCGGAAAAGCTCACGGCCGATATCGGCGATGTAGTACAGGTCACCACGGTGAAAGGAGATCGCTTTCCGCTTAAGGTAGTGGGCTTCTATCAATCGGGCTTTTCGCAGTTCGATAAAACCATCAGCATTGCCGCCATCCCCACCGTTCAAAAAATCCTCGGCAAGTCCGCCGACTATTATACCGATCTGCAAATAAAGCTGCTTGATATCGACAAGGCGCCGGCGGTGGCAAAGGAATATGCAAAAAAATTCCAGACCAGCGCAGAGGATATTCAAACCGCTAATGAAGATTATGAAACCGGTTCGGGTATACGCTCCATGATCTCGTATGTAGTAGGCATTACTTTATTGATTGTGGCCGGTTTCGGCATTTTCAATATCCTCAATATGATGATCTATGAGAAAATGGACTCTATTGCCATTATGAAAGCCACCGGCTTCTCCGGCAAGGATGTAAAAAAAATTTTTATCTATATCGCGTTGGGCATTGGTATTTTTGGCGGCCTCGTGGGCCTGCTATTGGGTTTTGGATGCTGCGTGCTGGTAGATAACCTGCCATTTAAAACAGCGGCCATCCCCACCGTAACCACCTTTCCGATCGAATACAATCCCTTGTTTTACATTATAGGTATCAGTTTTTCGCTGGCTACAACCTACCTGGCAGGACTGTTGCCCGCCCGCAAAGCCAGCCGGGTAGACCCGGTAGTTATTATAAGGGGAAAATAAGCTTAAGCAATGGAGCAGGTTATATTAGAAGCAAAAAATATCAGCAAACAATATCACGATCCGGTTACTACCAACGTGCTCCATAATGTATCGTTTTCGGTGCAACAAGGCGAGTTCGCCTCCATCATCGGTAAGTCGGGTTGCGGTAAATCCACTTTATTGTATATTCTTTCTACTATGGACACCGATTATGAGGGAGAATTATGGATTGAGGGCCGGAAAATGACGGGGCGGCGCGAAGCCGAGCTGGCCCGGATCAGAAATGAAAAAATAGGCTTTGTATTCCAGTTCCATTATCTATTAAACGAATTTACGGTATTGAAAAACGTGATGCTCCCCGCGTTAAAACTGGCCAGATACAAGGAGTCGGTAATAGCCGAACGGGCGATGGAAAAACTCGATATCCTCGGCATCCGGCAACTTGCCGATAAAAAAGCCAACCTACTTTCGGGCGGCGAAAAACAAAGAGTTGCCATTGCACGGGCATTGATCAACGATCCTATGATTATCATGGGCGACGAACCCACCGGTAACCTTGATAAAAAAAACAGTACCATTGTTTTTGATATTTTCCGCGAACTGGCAGAAAAATTCTCTCAAACCCTGCTCATCGTTACCCACGATATGGAGTTTGCCGAAAAAACCAACCGGATCATTGAAATGGACGACGGGCGGGTTATAGTTCATGGATCATAGCTCATAAACCATGGCGGGTCGGCAATCGAACAAGCGTAAGGCAGAAGGCGCAAGGCCTTACCCGGCTTTGAGCTTTTAGCCTTCGGCCTTCAGCAATCGGAAGCTCGTAACCCGTAATTCTCAATTCTTAATTCGGATCTTCCAGCCTTCTGCCTTCTGCTGAAATCACAACAACTCGTGGCTTTGCTTTACCACGCCCATTACAAAAGTGCTTTGCACATGACCTACGTTTTCCACCTGGCTTAATTTATTCACATGAAAATCATAATAGGTTTCCATATCCTCAGTAAGCACTTTCAAGAGAAAATCAAATTCACCCGAAATGCTGTAGCATTCGAGTACCTCCGGCATCCCCAAAATAGACTTAATAAATTTTGAGCCTGCGATCTTATTATGCTCCCGAAGTGAAACATGACAAATCACCATCAGCTTACGGCCCAATTTCGCGGCATCGAGCATAGCCGTATAGTTAACCACAATACCCGATTGTTCCAGCCTTTTAATACGCTCGTGTACCGGAGTGGCACTTAAATGAACGGTATCGGCAATCTCCTTCACGCTCATGCGGGCATTTTTTTGCAATAACCGTAATATGGCGACGTCTTTCTCGTCCAGACCCGGAAAAACCGGTGTAGTCTTTTCCACTTTTGAGGCTTTCGATTTCATTACACGTAAGTATTATACTATAAAAATAGTATATTTTGCAGCATTAAATACTATAGTATATTCTTAACATCAGTGTTTTACACTATTATTTTACCTTTGCAGGTTATAATCATCAATAAAAAATATGTCTACCGTAACAAAATCGCAGATCGACTTTGACCTGAAGTACAAAGTAAAAGATATCTCCCTCGCCGAATGGGGCCGTAAAGAAATTCGCCTGG
The DNA here is from genome assembly GCA_040393015.1 of Paraniabella yanshanensis. Taxonomy (GTDB): domain Bacteria; phylum Bacteroidota; class Bacteroidia; order Chitinophagales; family Chitinophagaceae; genus Niabella; species Niabella yanshanensis_A. The sequence goes on along the minus strand of JBEBUZ010000039.1, from coordinate 15,550 downwards.
CAGAAGCCGAAATGCCCGGCCTGATGAGCATCCGCCAGGAATATGCAGCTTCCCAGCCTTTGAAAGGCGCGCGTATCGCGGGTTGTTTGCACATGACTATACAAACCGCGGTTTTGATAGAAACCCTGGTGGCTTTGGGTGCCGAAGTTAAATGGAGTTCCTGTAATATTTTCTCTACTCAGGATCATGCGGCAGCGGCTATTGCTGCGGCAGGGGTAGGCGTATTTGCCTGGAAGGGTCAAACCCAGGCCGAGGCCGACTGGTGCATTGAGCAAACCCTTTTCTTCGGCAGTGCCGATCGCCCTTTGAATATGATACTCGACGATGGCGGCGATCTCACCAATATGGTATTGGATGTATATACCGAACTGGTCCGGCATGTGAGAGGCATCAGTGAAGAAACCACTACCGGTGTACACCGTTTGTACGAGCGCGTAGCCAAGGGCTCCTTACCAGTGCCTTCCATCAATGTAAACGATTCGGTTACCAAATCAAAGTTCGATAATAAATATGGTTGCAAGGAAAGCCTTGTAGATGCTATACGCCGCGCTACTGATGTTATGCTGGCGGGTAAAGTGGCTGTTGTTGGTGGCTATGGCGATGTGGGCAAGGGCTCTGCCGCCTCGCTGGCCGGAGCAGGTTGCAGGGTAATTGTTACCGAAATAGATCCTATCTGTGCCCTACAGGCTGCGATGGATGGCTTCGAAGTAAAGAAAATGATCGACGCAGTGAAGGAAGCCGATATTGTGGTAACCGCCTCGGGCTGCCGCGACCTCATCACCGGCGAACATTTCAAAGCTATGAAAGACAAAACCATTGTTTGCAATATCGGGCATTTTGATATTGAAATTGATGTAGCCTGGCTGAACGACAACTACGGGCAAACCAAAGACACCGTCAAACCGCAGGTAGATATTTATAATGTAGAGGGCAGGGATATTATACTCCTGGCCGAAGGCCGCCTCGTAAACCTCGGCTGCGCTACGGGCCATCCGAGTTTTGTAATGAGTAATTCGTTTACTAATCAAACCCTGGCCCAGATTGAGTTATGGACCAATGCCGACAAATACGACAACAATGTGTACGTATTGCCAAAGCATCTCGATGAAAAAGTAGCCCGTCTGCACCTTGCCAAAATTGGTGTGGAATTGGATACTTTAACCGACACACAGTCGGCCTATTTAGGCATTCCCAAGGAAGGACCATTCAAACCTGAAATGTACAGATACTAATAAGACGCAGGAAGGTTGTTGACTGAATACAGGTTGCCGGTTGCGGGATATCCGTAACCGGCAATTAGTATGTAAGACTGGTTGTTATGGAAAAAGCTCTGATAAGGATAAAATAAGTCCGTTCATCCAACCAGCCCGACCTTTGTTCTTTCAACGCAAAGAAGCGATCTACCCAAATTTTCGGGTTTGGGCTAAACGCTGACAAGGGCATTAACTATTAATCACTCCTGCCGACTGCAACATAAAATTATGCAGATCGGTATTCTTCACAAAAGGAGCCAGCATTTCGCTTCCGGGGCCAAACATGGCCAGCTCCACATAATCGCCCGAATGCTGCATGCTGATCCACCCAACACTATTGTGATTCTTTTGTATCTCTGAATAAAGTTTAAAAGGAAGCTTCTTATAATTGTAGAGTCCTTCTTCCTTATCCAGTCCTTTGTAAAAAGATAATATTTGCCGGGCATCCTCATCCGCCAGACTAATTTGGTTGATATCATACACCCAATCTTTAACCTGTTGAAGGTTCAACCCTGCATGCAGTCCGTTCAGCAGGTATTCGTTGGTGTATTTATAATTGGCGATGCTGTCGAATTTTTTTGTAACACCCGAACCGTAAATAGTTCCGGGATTAGCATTGCCATGATCGGTGGTGATGACAACCAGGGTTTCTCCATCTTTTTCTGCAAAATCAATTACCTTTTGTATGGCTTCATCAAAAGCAATCTGATCGTGAAGCAGCGCCGCAATATCATTGGCATGAGCGGCCCAATCTACCTTCCCTCCTTCCACCTGCAATACAAATCCCTCCGGATGTCCTTTCAGCTGTTGAATAGCGGCTTCCGTCATCTCTGCGAGTGTAGGTGTTTGCTGTAGCGCAGGCGTATTGTTCCGGTCGATGGTATAGGGCAAGGCTCCGGTATTAAAAATGCCAAGCAAAGGCGTGTTCGGGCGAATATCTTTTAATTGATTCCGGTTCTTTAACACCTGGTATCCCTTGCTCGCGTAGCGCGCGTAAAGATCCTTTTTATCCTTTCGCTTTTCCGAATTGAAAAATTCATCGCCGCCTCCCATCAATAAATCCACACCCAAATCGAGATACATTTCTGCAATTTCGGGTTCGGCGCTTCTTTTTAGAGAGTTTACACAAAAGCCGGCAGGCGTGGCATGAGTTACTGTTACTGTGGTAACGCATCCTACTTTCTTTCCTTTGCGTTTAAATTTTTGCCAGATAGGTGTATATTTTTCGCCACCCGGGCCCATATTGAGTACCCCGTTTTTTACGCGCATGCCTCCTCCAAAAGAAGAGCTTGCTGCTGCAGAATCGGTCACTACCGAATCTGCCGAAGCCGTATCCATTAAAGCCCTCGCCACCTTATTTTGAAGGTATAGGTTTGTCCAGGCGCTTTCCCTGCCGAGAATATTTCTTGAATATTGGTTGGCCATGGCCAGGGTTCCGGTACTCATGCCGTCGCTAACCATGAAAATGATGTTTTTCGCTTTTTTCCCCGCCAAAGTATTTATCCGGGAAGAGTTATTTGCCAGTAACTGTTGGGGCTGCATAGCAAACAAACCCGATAATAAAGCAGAACCCTTTAAAAAATTACGTCTTCTCATTACGCTAATGTATGTATTTTACAATGAAAAATATAGTTTTACAATATGATACTGTTATTTTTTTGTCTTCGATTCCCTGATCTTATCCAGCAGTGCTTTTGGATAATTGGTTGTTAAGGCATAAAATTTATCGAGCCGCTGCACATACCAGTCCTTATCCATTTCCGAATCTACATGATAAATACTTACATCAATTCCTTTTTTCTTATAATCATCAATGGTATAAGAACCTTTTTCTGCACCGTTGTGATAAAAAACAGCGCTGTTGCTGAAATTAGCCCATTTAAACTTTGCTTCTTTGAATTGCTCTGGCGAAAACTTAGGATCCATAAAACCGCAGTTCCATTTGCCCCGGGCGGCTTTTACGGTACGTTTATGTACTTTTTCACGGGCGGTTATAAACTCCACGAAGCGAGCTGCCTTTTTCTTGTGAACAATTTCAGAAGCTTTCTCGGCACATTTGGCGGCCAGCTCATCCGATTCTTCACGGGATAATTTGGAAATCGACTTTACATCTATCCACAATAGTATGGTACCCGCCTGCATAACACGATCGAGGTACTGTTCCAGATCGGGAATGGTTTCCCCGTTAGGAAGCTTCCCGGCAGAGACAATCTCCTCAAAAGTAGCTTCCCAGGGGTAGAACCCGTTGATCTTACTTTTGCCATCGGCATGGGCTACGATCACCTTTTCATCCTTTGTAAGATACACGTCACATTCGGAAGCATAACAACCCAGTGCCACGGCATAGTTCAGGGCTTCAATAGAGTTATCAGGACAATTCTTCTCCATCGATCCTCCACGATGGGCCACCACCCGGTTTTCCGGCAAGCGGGGACGAGGGTCGCGCGTATTCTCCATTTCAGAGGAAGCCAAAGGGGCTAAGACAGGTTCGCCAAAAAAGCCGGCGAATAAAACAAACAACGGAAAAAAAACCAACAAATACTTCATCATTTATTTTTTAATTATTAATTCCAACCCTCTGTTTGAACCAGGTTATAATTCCGGTTAATGGCCGACTGGGCAATGGGCCAAAGCAAGATATTGATTTTATTCTTCTGACTGGCCAGGCTCGCATTATAATCCCATACCTTATCTGTGCGGATCAATGTCCACCAGGTATTTCCTTCCGAAGTAAATTCCTTCAGATTTTCTTCCACAATGGCATTCAACACATCGGCATCGGCCGTACTGGTATAATGATTAGGCTGCCCATAGGCCCGGTTCGTAATTACTCCCAGGGAAGCAAGTGCGCCCGGATAATTTTTCCGGTAGTACTTTATTTCGGCATCGAGCAAATAAGCTCCGGCATAACGGTACATAATAATATCAGAGTTTAATACCCTTGTACCAGAAATCATTTGTCCGATAAATTTATTCGCCCATCCCACTTCTACCCCGCCTGTTCCATAAGGGCCGTGCCCGTAAGATAAGGGAGCTCTTATATCGTTTGCAACACCTGTTATCAGATTAATATACCTTGTTGTGTACATCCACCACTGATTATCCGCTATAGGAACGGTAGTATTTATATGCTGGGATTGCAAATAAGTTCTGTTCCAGAATTGTTGAGAGGAAAATCCACCAGTAGATTCTCCATTTTCCTGGTGCAGCGCAAATATAATTTCTTTACCCCTCTTGGTTGTAAATATATTCCCGTAACTGGTTTCCAGTAATGCGGCGGAAAGATTCAGGGAAGCGATGGCAGATTCAGCCATTGATAAATAACTATCGCCCATTTTGCGAACCGCATACATCCACAATGCATACTCTGCTTTGAGCATTGCCAGCGCCTGGGGTGTGGCAATTGTCTTGTCGGTCATAGTGGTTTTGATGTAGCCTTCCGCAGCAGCAATATCAGCCCCTACCTGGCTAAGCACTTCTGCCTGCGGAGATCTGGCAAGGTACATGTCCTGTGAGGTAGATTCAAAACCTTCCAGTGCAAGCGGCGCATCTCCCCATATTCTGGCAATCCAGAAATAACAGAGCGCACGAACAAAATGAGCATTCCCCAGTGCAAAGTCTTTAGCTTCGGGAGTTACACTCATCTCCGAACCGTATTTTAGAATGAGGTTTGCTTCGTTAATCGTTGTATAAAAATCGGTCCAGGAAGCAAAAGCATTCGTAGAGTTCATGGTTCCCGACACGGTTGTAGCCATATTATTATCGTGTAGCACACCGTTGGTCCCAGGCCCCCACATGCCGTTTCTATATTCTCCCCAATAAAGTATATCTGTTTTTAACGTATTTCTTAAATAAATATACGTTCCATTCACTGCATTGCGAAGATCCGAAGCATCCTGCCACATATTGCTGGCTGAAAGCCGGTTGTTTTGAGTAATGTCGAGCTTTTTATGACACCCGGTTGTCAATGCAGCCATTATGAAATAAAAAAATATGTTACTTATTTGTTTCATGATATTTTTTTTTCTAATGATTAAATGGTTGATTAAAAACCTAACTTAAGTCCTAAAAGAATTTTCCTTGCAGGCGGGTACGGGTTGTACTCTGTATCATAAGTATCTACAAAGCTATATAACCCGCCGCGTGTAACCGCTTCCGGAGAGACTCCGTCTACTTCTGTAAAATAATGAAGCGTATTTCCTGCTACCGAAATAACTGCGCTTTTTATTCCTGCCTTTCCAATCCATTTTACCGGCAGGCTGTAGGAAAGCCGAACATCTCTCAGGCATACATAGTCGCCTTTTTGTGCGAAAATATTCGAATTCCGGCTATAGTTACGATTACCCCAGTCAGGATCATTAATGGTAAACCTTGCGTATTTTGTCTGATCGCCCGGTTGCTTCCAGGTATCCATTACATCGTACACCAGGTTATAATTGGCGTTGCCAAATGTTGCCATAAAATAGCGCATTTGTAAGGCATTATAAATATGATGTCCAAAAGCGTAATCGAGTGAAATTGATAATGAAAAATTTTTGTAGGTGAACGCGTTTGTCATGCCACCGGTTGAATGAGGGGTAACATATCCCAGCAAGAATTGATCTTCTGCGTTGATAATTTCTTCGCCATTGGTATTTTTTGTAGAGCCGGGCCGGTTTATCCATTCATAGTCGCCAATATCCTTTCTTCCGGTTAAAGCGGGGTTACTGGAAGAGTTTAAGCGGTCGGATCGGCGAAAGCCTCGTGAAAGAGCATCATACAGGGCATCGTCGGCCATTTGCTGCGTTTCCAGGATATGGGAAACAAGGTATCCGTAAAACGCACCCAACCGTTCGCCCTCGGCTATTCCGCCAAACTGTGTACCATCTCCCAGTACAATACCATTGATTCTGTTTTGCGAAATACCGTTATCATTCAGTTCGATTACACGGTTCATGTTGTAGCTATAGGTAAAATCGGTGGTCCATTCAAAATTTTTCCCGGCAATATTTCTTGATGACAACTCAAAATCAACGCCGTAAAATTTTACTTTACCCACATTAGACGTAGCGGTTGAATACCCGGTAATATCAGGTAAGGTAACGTCAAACAGTAAGTCCCGGGTTAGCTTGTTATAATAATCAGCGGCTACCCTAAGCCGGTTGTTGAAAAACGATGCGTCAAAACCGATATCTAACTGTTCGGTACTCTCCCAGCGAAGATCATAATTGGGCATGGTGCCCAGGGTAACACTTGTATTATTGTTATACCTGCTTCCGGTAGAATAACTTCCATAAGTATCATAGAGCCCGATTCCGTTATTACCGGTAACACCATAGCTTGCTCTTAGTTTAAAAAAGTTCATGCCAAGAGGCTGGTTCCAGAAAGGCTCGCCGGAAACGATCCAACCCAGCGAACCGGCAGGAAAATATCCCCACCTGTTTTGCTTCGAGAACTTGGATGATCCGTCTGCCCGCATAGTGAAGGAGAGCAGGTATTTGTTTTGATAACCATAGTTGGCGCGTCCAAAATAGGAAAGAAGCGCTTCATCCGTTCTGGTGCTTTGGGGGGAAACCCGCAACGTTCGTTGTACCTGAGTTTAAGGTAGGCACTTTATCAGAGGTAGAGCCGGTAACGGCTGCGTCAACGCTGTTCATCTTATCATAATTATAATCGTGCCCGGCTAAGATATCCACCTGGTGGTCATTATTAAAGGTTTTCTTATAATTCAGATAGGCCTGCACATTCAAACGGTTTAGTTCCGAGAAACCTTCGCGGGTGTCTCTTAAAGAAGTAACAGCGTTTCCTTTGATGTAGGAACTGCTGCGCGTGTGGCGATTAAAATTGGTGGCCTGTACCACAGCATTCAGGTCGTTGGTAACACTCCAGTTTAGCTTAAGATTAAATGACGACCTTTTTTGAACATTGCGCCGGTCATAATAGGCATTATAAAAAGCGGCTGAAGGCGTTGTATTATTGGTTCCCAGGGCCGGGGTACCGTCTGCCAGGTAATCGCGGTGGGTGTGCGGAATCGAAAGCCCCCTTATCACCGTATTTCTTTTATTATCCGGCAGGTCCTGTAAATTGGTCTGGCCGTAATCGAAAGTAGAGGAAACGTTCAGATTTTTTACAATATCGGCAGATGTATTACCATGGAATGTAAAGGCATTGAAACCGGTGTTCACGCCAATACCTCCGTCGTCGGTATAACCCATGGACGTAGCATACAAAATCTTATCGCTGCCGCCATTTACACCTATATGGTAAGTTTGCCAGCCTGATGGACGAAACCATTGGTTTTGCTGGTTATTATCCTGGAAGATGAGGGTTTTTGTGGGGTCGACAGGATCCTGGATCGATTGCCAGCCTGCCGGAACGGTTTCTCCATCGGCCAGGTAGCGCGTTGTCCAGATTGAATTTTCGTTATTTCCTATACCAGCCGATTCGGCTCCGTTGAGTACGGACGGAAAAAGACTTTCGGCCAATGCCGGACGTATCGTGCGCAGGTAATCGGCCGCATTCATCAGGTTAAATTTGGTTTCAGGCTCCTGCCTGCCCACCTGTGCATCAAATACTACCTGTGCAGCCCCTCTCTTACCTTTTTTGGTGGTAATCAGAATAACCCCGTTGGAAGCCCTGGCTCCGTAAACGCCGGCCGAAGCAGCGTCTTTCAGCACTTCTACCGATTCAATATCATTGGGGTTAAGGCCCGTCATATCGCGTACGGTTCCGTCCACCAAAATAATAGGATCATTCGATTGATTGATAGAGGAACCACCCCGAATGAGGAATCGCGGATTGCTGCCGGGTTGCATGTCGGTTGTAGTAACGCGCAAGCCCGACATTTTCCCCTTCAAATCATCGCCTACCGAATTAACGGCAGCTCCCTCCATCCTGCTCCCATCGTATTTGCTGATGGCTGAAGTTATCGTTCGCCTGGATTGTGTACCATACCCCACCACTACCACCTGGTCGAGGTCTTTGTCTGCTACACGCAAACGGATGAGCAGGGCGCTCATGTTACTTCTGAGCACAACATCGTTTTCAACATAAGGCTCATAACCCACATGGGTAAAATGCAATGAATAAACGGCGCCCGCCTGCAATCCGGTGATGGAGAACGCCCCCTCCCTATTCGATGTAGTGGCTGCCAGTTCCTGCCCGCCCTGCCGGGCAATAACGGACACTCCCTCGATGGGCTGGCTCTGAGGATCGAGTACGACCCCTGTTATCCGTGTTTGAGCTGCCGCATCAGCGAAGCAGCACAAAAGAATGAAAAAGACGGATTTTTGCAGTACAATTTTTAATCTTTTCATTTTATTATAAAATTTTGCAGTTACAGATACCGCTCTCCAGTTTAATGCGAACCGGCGGGTTTTTTCATTTCTGACGATCCATCTGAAATAAATATCACCTTGTCTTCGATTTTATGATTTAAATTATAAAGTCGGCAAATGGCTTCAATTGCTTCGCCGATTTCCTCCCCCCTGGTAAAGGAACCTGTGAACAGCATGTTTCTCCATTCACTTCCGGGTTCATACCGGATGGTTACGCCAAAATGCTGGTCCAAACGGGCAAATACTTTTCCAAGCGGTTCGTTTTTAAAAATCAGACTACCTGATTTTTCCTCATTGGCAACCGGTGAACTCTTTACTGTTTGCGTTGGCTTATACTCTCTTTTCTGTAGGGTATAGGCTGAAAAAGCAGCAGCGCTCACGCTCATTGTTTCTCCTGGCTTTAAGATGACGGGAGGTTCCTTACTATTATTTTGCTTCGAAACACTTACACTTCCTTCCAGCAGGTTTACCGAAACCTTCTTCCCTGCCAATTCTCTTACCCAAAAAACAGTACCTAAGGCAGTGGTAACTATCCCCCGGCTAAAAACAGAGAAAGGGCGTCGTTGATCCTTTTTTACGCGGAACCTGCCATGTCCGTGGAGCTCCACGTCTCTTTTGCTGTTGTCAAATCGGGTCAGGTACCGGACGGAGCTCCCGGGAGTGAGTGTAACTACCGAGCTATCGGGCAGCATTCTGTCAAGGTTTTGCGTACCATTATTAAAATCGAGCTGATATTTTTCGGGAAGGACACTTACAATTGTTTCCTCCTGATTCATGATCGGTTTGTGAGCGTTTGTGCTGAAAACCCAATAACACAATACCATTCCCGCGCCGAGTGCAGCCAATGCAATTCGCCTGCGAAGTCGCCTCCTGATCCTGCTTTTTTTATCCCGGGCGACCTGCTGGATGGAGAGCAGTATTTTTTCCGTTTTTTCGGTGGCCAAACGTCCGGCCGTATCGCCGAACCAAACATCAACGGGAAAGTGCTTTTCCAGTTCTTCGGGGAATTTTTCGAGGTATGCCACCACCATCCGCGCTTCCTCCCGGTTACACCTGTTGGCCAAAAATTTCTTTATTAACCTCTCATCAACAATCATGAGAAACATTGTTACCCAATAATTCGTTTGAGAAAAGATTTACCCCTATCTGTACGAAATCTTTTTTTAAAGAGGCAGAAAATAACAAAGCGCAACCGCCCTGCGCACGGCCCTAAGCGCTTTCGACATTTGATTTTCTACGGTTTTGGGAGAAATAGAGAGCCGGCCTGCAATTTCCAAATAGGTTAGTCCCTCCACCCTGCTCAATTCGAATATTCTCTTGCACCTGGAGGGTAATTTCTGTACTGCATCATTGACCCGTTCGGCCAGTTGTTTTTCGTCCATTGGATGGGGCAAAACCGAAAGCTCAGTCTTATGCTTAATCGCATCAAGAGCTTTTCGCTCTGAAGCTCTTTTACGCAACACATCTATCATGACAGATCGGGCAATCCGGGCAATCTGTACTTCTATCGGGTAAGCAATACTTAAGCATTCGCGTTTTTCCCATACCCTGATAAAAGATATCTGCACCACTTCTTCGGCCAATTCCTCTGAGCCGGTTCGTCGCCATACAAAATAATAAAAGCGTTCGTGGTATTTATAATATACCTCTTCAAATACCCTTTGATCGCCGTTTTTTATTTCAGTTACGTATTTTCATAACCGGAAAATTATATAAATACTCTGCCAGCCATTTTTTAAGAATACGACAAAACTACTCACCCAGTATTACTTCCCTCCCAACACTTCTTTACGTTATTATTATCTTTTGAAAATAAGTTCGATTATTTCATTACTGTTCACAACAGTTTCAAAGCCTCCAGATCTGCACGTTCATAAGGCGGTGTTCCGCCTTTTTGCGTGGCCACAAAAGCGCTAAGGGCGATAGCTTTGTTTAAACTTTCATCCACCGGATCGCCCAATAATTTACCGGCAATAAAAGCCGCGAGGAAGGCATCGCCGCTTCCTACTGTGTCTGCCACCTTAACCGGTATTGCCGGAAGATGCATTTCCGTCTGCCGCGAATGATAGGCTACCCCTTGCGCTCCTTTGGTAATAATCACTTCCTCCAACTGCGTGAACCGGTCAAACAAACAAATCAATATTTCTCTTTCATTTTTATCCTTCTGATTTATCCAGGCGGCGATTATCTCAATTTCGTCCTCATTTACTTTAAGCGTTTTACAATACGACAGCAATTGCAGAATGCGGTCCTCGCTATAAAATGGTTCTCTCAGGTTAACATCAAAAACCGGCCATTTTGCATATTCCAAATAATGTAATAATGTGGCTCTCGAAACTGTATGACGCGCTACCAGGCTCCCGTACACAAATACATCGGCCGATTTAATATCTTCCACCACTTCAGGATCCACTTCTATATAATCCCAGGCTACCTGTTCTACAATTTCATACATTACTTTATTGTTATCTAAAAGATGCACTTCAACGGTTGAAGTGGGGTGACCGGGAACAATTTTGCAGTACCGCATGTCTACACCCCATTCTTTTACACCTTCCAATAAATCCTTTCCGTTCGCATCGTCGCCTACCTGGCTGATGATCCGGTTTTCTACCCCTTCTTTGAGGAGGTGGTAACAAACATTGAGTGGCGCCCCGCCAATTTTTCTTCCTGTAGGAAGATTATCCCAGAGCACTTCTCCAAAACAAATAACTTTCTTGTTATTACTCATTAAATACTATTTATTTCTTTTGAAAGATTACAGCGAGGATGATAATTACACCCTTTATGAGTTGTTGCATATAAATGGTAATATCCAACAGGTTCATAATATTGCCAATCATACCAAGTATCAAAACGCCAAGCAATGTGTTGAGAACCGAACCCTTACCTCCTGCCAGGCTGGCGCCTCCAATTACAACTGCGGCAATTGCATCTAACTCCAGGCCTACACCAATGTTGGGAGTACCCACACCTGTGCGGCCCACGGTGAGCAACCCGGCCAGCGAGGCCAGAAAACCAGCCAGCACATACACCATGAATTTAGTGCGCTCCACCGATATTCCGGATAGTCGAACGGCTTCTTCGTTAGACCCCACGGCAATAACATGGCGACCAAACACATGATACCGGAGAATTACATACACTATCGCAAAAATGGCAAACAAAAGAATAGCCGAAACGGGTATACCGAGTATAGTGCCTGTTCCGAGATACAGAATAGCGGATGAATGATTACCCACGGTTATGGGCGCCCCCTTCGACAACAAAAAACCGGCACCCCGAACAATAGTCATCAAGGCCAACGTTGCGATAAAGGAAGCTATTCTCTGGTATGCCACCAGGTATCCCGAAAGAGCACCGATGATAATTCCCGAAAGCAAGACCAGCAAAAATCCTGCACTGAAATAAACCTCATAAGATAATAGGGCGAATGCGACTCCTGCAAAAGCGACTACGGAACCTACGGACAGATCGATACCTGCGGTAAGAATTACCAGCAGCATTCCCAGGCTTACCAAACCAATGGGTGCGTTCTGTCTTAAAAGATTAGAAATATTCTCACCTGTTAAAAAGGATGGAGAAACGATGCTGGATATAACCAGCAGCAGTAAAAAAATAATCAGCGTGTTGTATTTCAATAATTTTTCTCTCATAATAGTTGGATATTAATTGGCCCCGATAGCCAGTCGCAATATTGTTTCTTCGTTGAAATCCTTTCGGTCAATGGATCCCTGTAATTGTCCATTCTTTAATACAAGAATGCGGTCCGACATTCCCATGAGTTCTTCCATGTCGGAAGAAACCATTAAAATATACACACCCTGGTTGGCCAACTGTTGAATAATCTGATATATTTCGGCCCTTGCACCTACATCCACCCCACGGGTAGGCTCATCTATTAATAGTACTTTTAAATCCAGATTTAACCATTTGGCCAATACTACTTTTTGTTGATTGCCCCCGCTAAGGGATAACAATGGATCGTTGATATTACCGAACTTCACCTGGAGGCGCTTCATCAGATCGTTTACAATTTCCAGTTCTTTTTTCCCGTCAATAAAACCCCATCGGTTAGCCGAACGGGAAAGGTTGGCCATGCTGATGTTTTCGCGGAGGCTCAAATTCAGCAAGCCGCCAAATTTCTTTCTGTCTTCGGGCACCATGCCCCAACCCTTTCTGATAGCATCGCGGGGAGAGCCGATCAGCAGCGGTTTCCCATTTATTCTGATAGTAGAAGGCGCCTTTCCATGAAGCCCGAAAAGACTTTCCAGCACTTCTGTTCTGCCCGACCCCACCAGTCCGCCAATCCCCAGAATTTCTCCTTCATGCAGCTCGAAGGATAAAGATTCGCCTTTTTTTACAGTGGCAAGATTTTCAATTTTGATTGTGCCGGAAAACTCTCCCAATGATTGGGTTTTATCAGGATACATCTGCGATAATTCCCTGCCAACCATGAGGCTTACTAATTGGTCTTTATTGGTATCTTTTGTTGCTATAGTTGAAACCGTACTTCCATCTTTTAACACTGTTATCCGGTCCGTCAGTTCAAACAGCTCTTCCAGGTGATGCGAAATATAGATGACAGCTACGCCTTCTGTTTTTAGTTTTCGCAATAATGTAAACAGTTTCTTCACCTCCTGGGTTCCCAGCACCGCCGAAGGCTCGTCTAAAATCAGGAGTTTTACCTTCTGCGAAAGTGCCTTGGCTATTTCCACAATTTGCTGGTTAGCTACCGACAGTTCGCGTATTTTTTTGGACACATTGATCTCAAACCCGATTGAGCTGATCAATTCTGCTGCCTCCTTATCCAACTGCTTCCGGTTGATCCAGCTACCCCTGGCCTGTCCTAAAAAAATATTTTCGGTCACGGATAGTTCCGGTACCAGTGAAAACTCCTGGTAGATGATGCTGATACCCCGTTGCCGGGCAATATGTGGGTTATTATGAACAATTGTTTCTCCATTAAAAACCATTGTTCCTGAATCGGCAGCGTGCGCGCCGGAAATCACTTTCATCAGCGTGGATTTTCCTGCGCCGTTTTCGCCAAGTAACCCGTGTATTTCTCCTGCCTCCACGTGGAGGTCAACACCTTTCAATGCTTTTACCCCACCAAAGAATTTCTTTATTTCATTTGCCTGTAACATCTGTTTGTACCATTTAAATGGTTAAAATAAGGCTGCCGGATCATAGAACTGATCTACATTATCTTTTGAAATCAACACGGAAGGTGTATACACCATTTTTTCAATTCCCGGCTCGTTATTAAGATATTTTACAGCTATCTCCACGATGGTTTCGCCCAATATTTTCGGGCTATTCTGAGCGGTGGCAGCAAAGGTTCCTGCCTTAATCATTTCATACGCTTCTTTCTGTCCGTCGTAGCCCAAAACGGTAATCTGGTTTTCCTTACCCATTTCTTTAATCGCCTTCATTGCGCCCATTGCCATCGCATCGTTCTCTGCCAATAAAACATTTACATAAGGATGTGCTACGAGGATATCTTCCATTGCTTTCAAACCGCCGTTGTTATTCCATTTGCCCCAACCATGCGCAACGATGGTGAAGTTGGTTTTGGCATTATTATGCAACTGACCGTCTACCAATCCCCGCACAAATCCCAAACGTTTTTCACGGCCCACGGGGTTTCCCTGGTTTCCGCTGATGATTGCGATCTTCAGTTCTTCCTTCCGGTTATCCGCCAACCAAAGCCCCAGTAGCTCGCCGTTCATGGTATTGTCGGCTACAACCGAGCAGATATAGGAAGCCGCTTCATCGACCATAGAATCGACGATAAACACTTTTACCCCCTGGCTTACTGCCCGGTTTACGATCTCAACCACTGCCTTGGGATCGAGCGGATTAAGAATAAGCACCTCGATTCCTTTAGACAAGAGATCTTCGATGGCTGCTACCTGCTTGGCCACATCCTCCTGTCCATCAGCCATAAAATACTGCATGCCGTATTCCTGTACGGTCTTTTTAACAATTGCTTCAAGAGCCACATAATAAGGCGCTACCATAGATGGCCCGCTATAGCCTACTTTAATGGCCGAAAGATCGGCCCTGGAAACATATTTATTACCAGTGGTCTCATCTGTTCGCTTTGTGTCGGCTGATTTTTGTTCGGGCGGTAAGCATCCCCCTGCAAAAAAACTAACCAGACATAAAAACAGTAATGTTTTAAAACGCATATTCATATTCAGAACGATTCGTTGATGATTATCTCAAATAAATCCAGGATCCATTCGCCTTTACCCACTCGTAAACAGCCACCGGAACATCGGTGCACAGATAGTCGGCTCCCAAAGCCAGGCCCAACAGGAAATCGTCTACCGAAAGACCCGGCCATAAACTAATGGTAAACCCTTGCTTTTTTGCCTTATCCACCATCGAACGAGTAGTTCCCTCCACACGGCATCCCACCCGATCAATGCCCAATTCTTTGGCCTCATCCAAAACTTTCTGAGACAGCCCTTCCCCTTTTATAAAAAGCATCGGAACCTCCGGATACTTTGATTTGATATATTTTAAAGGTCGTTTATCAAAAGAGGTCATCAGGTAATCGGAGGATTTCGGTTTGTTGGGATATATTTTGGCGTACATCTTATCTACGTATTCCTCAATCGCTGTTTGTTCATAATTCTGCGTCTTCATCTCAAACTCCACATACAAACCCGGCTTGCTGTTAAAAAATTTGACTGCTTCGTCCAGGGTAGGTATTATATTCCCCTTTAATGTACGCAATGCTTTCAGCTCTTTTAAGGTCATTTTCTCCACCGATCCTTCCCTCCCGAAAATGCGTTTCAGATCGCCATCGTGAAAAATCACCAACTGGTTGTCTTTGGTAATCCGAACGTCGGTTTCGTATCCTCTGAGACCTTTTTTGTACACCGCTTCAAAAGCCGCTACTGTATTCTCATCAAACTCCATTTTACCTCCCCGGTGGGCAAACACTTTTACCGAATCTTTTGCCTTTTG
>JBEBUZ010000038.1:0-31489 GCA_040393015.1 Paraniabella yanshanensis | reverse complement strand
GGGCTGCGATAAACATTATTGCAACCACATAACAATAATAAATCCCGTTTCTGCAACTATGTTTTAATAATAGCACCCCTTCTTCTTTTTCATGCTTTTGTCTTGTAATACCTTTGCCAGAATTGCGTAGAGTTATGGAAACAAGCGAAAAAATACAATGGAAAGTGGAGGGTATGGACTGTGCAACCTGTGCCCTAACCATTAATAAATACCTGAATAAGGAAGGCGCCAGGGATGTGAAAGTGAATTTTGCGACCGGAGATGTAAGCTTTGAAATCAAAAACGGGGCTTCCGGCGGGCTTACAAAGGGCCTGGAAAACCTGGGTTACAAAGTAGCGGATAACAGTACAGGTAAAAACACTCATCACGAGCATACACATTCTTCTGCCGGTGGAGGGCTCCTGAAAAATAATGCACAGCGTTTCTGGTTTTGTCTGCCCTTTACCCTTATCCTCATGCTGCACATGGTTCCCGCCATGCACGATAGCTGGATGATGCAAGCCTGGATACAATTTGTACTATGCCTGCCGGTTTACATAGTAGGGATGTCTTTTTTTGGAGTGAGTGCGTGGAAAAGTATTCGCAACGGCATGCCCAATATGAATGTGCTGATTGCAATCGGCGCAACGGCGGCCTTTGTTTACAGCCTTTACGGAGCCATTACCGGTCAAAATCAATACGTGTTTTTTGAAACGGCCGCCACTGTAATTACCCTGGTATTTCTCGGCAACTTTATGGAAGAAAAGACGGTGGAGTCCACGCAATCTCAGTTAAAAAAGTTGAGTGAGTCGCAGGTGGTGATGGCTAATATGATTGCGTATGACAGCGACCATAATGAGAATGTATTTCCAATAGAAAGCACGGCTTTGCGTACCGGGGATCTTATCCTGCTCAAAACCGGGGAGCAGGTTCCAACCGATTGTAAGATACTTTGGGGAGAAATCAGTGTGAGCGAAGCAATTATTACGGGCGAAAGTACGCCGCTGGCCAAACAAGCAAAGGACAGGCTGATTGGCGGCAGCATGGTTACCGATGGTACTGCCAAGGCTCAGGTAACGGCGGTAGGTAGCGATACGGTGCTTTCGGGAATTGTAGGTATGGTAAAAGAAGCGCAGGGTGAAAAGCCTCCTGTTCAGCAATTGGCCGACAAAATAAGTGCTGTGTTTATCCCGGTTGTACTGGGCATCGCATTGGTTACGCTGGTGGTAAACTGGCTGGTGTTAAAAGAATTTACCCCATCGCTGATGCGGGCTATCGCTGTATTGGTTATCGCCTGTCCTTGTGCAATGGGTCTGGCCACTCCGGCTGCTATTGCGGTGGGCCTGGGGCGGGGCGCACGTAATGGCATACTGTTCAGAAATGCTACCAGCCTCGAAAACTTTAAAAATATCCGGCAAGTAGTATTTGATAAAACAGGCACTTTAACCACCGGTAATTTTACCATTACGGGTTACAGCATTGAAGATCCTGCCTGGAGCGATGCGGCCTTTAAAGCCCTGGTCTACTCCCTGGAAAAGTACTCCAATCACCCGCTGGCAAAAACGCTCACCAAACAGTGGAAGACCAAAGAGGAAACCCGCTGGCAAAAAATAGAGGAAATAAAAGGAGCAGGGATGTTTGCAACCGATAAGAAGGGCAACCAATACCGGGCGGGAGCTTACAAAACTGCGGCTCATTTAACCGGCGATGATTCCCATAATGTGTATATTGTAATGAACAACACTTTGATCGGTTCCATCGATCTGGCAGATGAATTAAGGCCCGAAGCGCGACAGGTGGTTAACTATTTCCGTGCAAAAGATATCAAAACCATTCTCTTAAGTGGCGATAAGAAGCCGAAGACGGAGCTTATAGGTGCACAACTGGGAATTGATGAGGTAATTGCAGAAAAATCACCGGAAGAAAAACTGGAAATTATCGCTGCGAAAAATAAAGA
The DNA here is from genome assembly GCA_040393015.1 of Paraniabella yanshanensis. GTDB lineage: Bacteria > Bacteroidota > Bacteroidia > Chitinophagales > Chitinophagaceae > Niabella > Niabella yanshanensis_A. The sequence goes on along the minus strand of JBEBUZ010000038.1, from coordinate 29,553 downwards.
AATGCCTACGGCTATGGTAGGCGATGGAATCAACGATGCACCTGCGCTGGCAAAGGCAACCATTGGAATTAGCATGAGCGACGCCAGTCAACTCGCCATGCAAACAGCGCAGGTGGTGCTGGTAGGCCACGGTTTAAAAACACTTCCTACGGCTTTAGGACTGGGTAAGCATACCTATCAAACCATAAAGGAAAATCTTTTCTGGGCTTTCTCTTATAATATTATAGCTATACCAGTAGCTGCTCTCGGGTTTTTAACCCCTTCTTTTGGTGCGCTGGTGATGGCGTTCAGCGATGTGGTGCTGGCCATTAACAGCAGCAGATTACTGGTTAAAAAACTAACTTAGAAATAAAAGCAGCTATTATGCAAAATGAGAAAAAAAAGGCAGCCCTCGAAGCTGTAAAAGAAATTAAAGACGGGATGGTCGTAGGTTTGGGTACAGGTTCCACAGCGTTTTTTGCCATTGAAGCCGTGGGCGAACTGGTGAAACGGGGAATGAAATTGCAGGCCGTGCCTACCTCGGAACATACGAAACAGCTGGCGGAAAGCTTATATATTCCGATAACAGATATTAACCGGGTGGAGACGATCGATATCACCATCGATGGGGCAGATGAATTTACGCCAAACCTCGACCTCATTAAAGGCGGCGGCGGCGCTTTATTGCTGGAAAAAGTGGTGGCATCGCTCACCCAAAAGCAGATTATTATTGCCGATAGCTCAAAGCTGGTAGAAACGTTGGGTGCATTTAAACTGCCGGTAGAAGTTATACCTTTTGCCTGTGCGTATGTATTGCGGCAGTTGCAGGCCATGGGCGGTAAAGCAGTGGTGCGAATGAAAAATAACCAGGAGTATATAACAGATCAGGGCAATTATATTATTGATGTCGATTTTGGCCTTATCAAAGATCCTTCAACATTGGACAAAACGCTGAACAATATCGTGGGAGTGGTAGAACACGGGCTTTTCCTGGGTCTCGCTCATAAAGTAATTATGGCCAGGGGCGAAGAAGTGATCGTGTACACAAAATGAATCCGGGCAAAAGTTGCTGTCCGGGTGATCACATAAATAAATCACTATGTTTTTTAAAATACGGCGTTAAAAATGTGGCAGAGATGCCTGTGAGAATGACGATCCCTGCTAATAAATATTGAAATTCGTGGTTAACGGTTGCATCCGCCGACCGGTGCGCATGAAAAACCCCGTAAACGAGCAGTATGGATACGATTGCCGATAGTACCGTATAAATTAATCCGCCGTTTCCTTTGAATATTTGCTCACTTAATGCCAAAATACACCCTGCTATAGCGAGGACAAATAAAGTCGCAAAAATGAGTGTGGAAACGTTGATTAACTCATGCAACGGAAAATCTACATAGTTTCTGAATATCAGATCGTAGATGAGGTTGGCTATGGTAGCAAAATAACCTGCAAATAATCCTGCCATTAGCGGCTTGTAAATCCGGCTGCTTTCTTCTATCTTTTCCATACTTCAAAAGTATGATTTATATCATAGTTTGTAAAATATTTTTTAAGAGGAGGCGGGTTAGGGCGGGTCGGCCTGTTCTATGAGGATTTTCTTTTTTGTGGCAGGAGGCGAAATTCTTTTCCGTTGGTTTCAATAAGACGCTCGTTCTGTAGTTCGCCTGTCATTCGGGAAACGGTTTCGTAGGTGGTGCCGATATAAGAAGCTATATCCTGTTTGGTTAGCCGGATGTTTATATATCCCCGGCCATTCAGGCCAAATTTGTTCTCTAACAACAACAGGGCTTCCATCATTCTCCCTTTTGCCTCCAGGTGCGCCATCTGTCGCATTCTTTTCTCGGTTTCTTCGAGTTCATTTGCGTAAAAGTCCATTAAACTATAGGTTAATCGGGGGTTTACCTGTAAAGTGGCTTCGAATACGTCCATATTTAAATAAAATACCTCTGTGTTCTCGAGACAGGTAGCGGTTACGGGGTATATTTTTTTCTTTCCCAGGCCTCTGTAGCCCAGCATATCTCCGCTATTGGCAAAACGTAGTATCAGTTCTTTCCCGTTTCCCCAGTTTTGAAGAATTTTTACTTTTCCGGTTCTGATAAAGAAAACACCTCTCACTGCATCGCCTTCCTTGAAAATAGATGCTGCTTTCCTGAAGGAATGGTCTTGCCTGCTCTGGTTAATGACGGGTAACCATTGGGGAATGCAGTTCTTGTAAAGGATATTATTTTGTAATTCTTTCATGTCGGGCGATTTTTTCATAAAATTAAAAGTAATTATTTACGGCAGGCTATGAACTTCGGAAGGCTGGTACAACTGTTGTAGCGGCGGTCTGTTTTTTGCCGCACTAAAGGCAAAGGTTTCGCGGAGGCAGAGGGTGAGTTTATTATGCCGGGAGTAGGCTGGAGCCTTTAGGGGTGAAATTAAAAATATGATTTGCATCATGTTTTACAGGATAGCTCCTTAAAACCTGTTTTGGGTCGAAAGCAACCGTAGAGCCGAAGCATAAATCTTTTTGCCACAAATGCACGAATGAAGGGTTTTTTAATGGATTACTTATTCATGCATTAGTGGCATAGTTGTATTTTAAAATCATACTGCACGTGCGGTACGCTGGATATTTTTGGCACAGTTGCATTTGAAAATCATTCTTGGCATTAATTAACTGTCCTTAAATAATTTATGTGTTCGCCCTGAAAACGACCGCTTTAAACGGGATAAACCTTCATTATTCCTTACCTTTGCACTCATTTTTTAGCCAATTATGAGTTCAAAATATAAGGAATTTTCGGGTCTGGATCTGCCCGCGATGGAGAAAGATATACTGAAAGCATGGACGGAAGATAAGGCCTTCGAAAAAAGCGTTTCGTTAAGAGAGGGAGCTACACCCTTTGTTTTTTACGAAGGGCCGCCCAGCGCCAATGGTATGCCCGGCATACACCACGTTATATCCCGCACCTTAAAAGACCTTGTTTGCCGGTACAAAACCATGCAGGGTTTCCAGGTGAAGCGCAAAGGCGGCTGGGATACCCACGGTTTACCTGTGGAATTGGGTGTTGAGAAGGAGTTAGGCATTACAAAGGAGGATATTGGTAAGAAAATTTCTGTTGAAGAGTATAACCAAAAATGCCGGGAGGCGGTTCTGCGTTTTAAAGACCAGTGGGACGATCTTACCCGTAAAATGGGCTATTGGGTAGACCTTAATGATCCCTATATCACTTTTAAAAATGAATATATTGAAACCCTGTGGTACCTGCTTAAGCAATTGTTTAACAGGGGGCTCTTATATAAAAGTGTAAGTATTCAGCCCTATTCTCCCGCTGCGGGTACGGGTCTCAGTTCTCACGAATTGAACCAGCCGGGTACTTATAAAGATGTGAAAGATACCAGTGCCACGGTGTTGTTTAAGCTCTTACAGGGTGGGGTTAATGCGGATCATCCTGCTATAAAAACAATCTTTGAAGCAGTAGGTTCTAAAGCTCCCTCTGGAAATGGAGAGAGGGTTGGGGGCGAGGTTTATCTGATGGCCTGGACCACCACGCCCTGGACCCTGCCGTCTAACCTGGGTCTAACGGTGGGTCCCGATATTGGATACAGCCTGGTTCAATCCTTTAACCCCTACACACACGAGCTGCAAAAAGTGATCATCGCTACAAAGCTCCTCCCTAAATATTTTAAAGAAGAAGCCAAAAATGCCGATTTTGAAGAATATACAGAAAAGCTGAAAAATCCTTCGGCACAGGGTGCTAAATCTCCGGCCGGTAACGGCATCCCCTGGAAAATACTGGCCACTTTTACAGGCAAAGAGTTACAGGGTCTGCAATACGAACAGCTCCTGCCCTTTCAGGCCAATAGTCTGGAAGCAGTACAGGCCATTACCCCGGGCGCAGATCCTTTTAAAGTGATAACGGGTGATTTTGTGACCACTGAAGATGGTACCGGTATTGTACATACCGCACCTGCATTTGGTGCCGATGACTATAAGGCGGGACAAAAGAATAACCTCGGTATTGTTACTCTTGTAGATCGCGAAGGGAAATTTATTGACGGTGTGGGTGAATACAGCGGCCGCTATGTAAAAAATTATAAAGACGACCCGGCTTATGTGGATGTAAATGTTGATATTTCGGTGGAGTTGAAGCTTAAAGGCCTCGCATTTAAAATCGAAAAACACGAACACAATTATCCTCACTGCTGGCGCACCGATAAGCCCATTCTCTATTATCCCCTGGATGCCTGGTTTATAAAAACCACCGCCTTGCGCGATAAAATGGTGGAACTGAATAAGACCATCAACTGGAAGCCGAAGTCGACCGGCGAAGGCCGTTTTGGTAACTGGCTCGAGAATATGGTGGATTGGAACCTCAGCCGCAGCCGCTTCTGGGGTACGCCCCTGCCGGTATGGAGTACTGAAGATGGTGAAGAACAAACCTGTATTGGTTCTGTAGAGGAATTGAATGAGGAGATTAAAAAAGCAGCTTCGGTTCTTGGAGGAGATACCAATAAAAAATTTCTTACCGAAGGAGTCAGCGACCTGCATAAGCCGTACGTAGATGAGATTGTACTGGTGAGCGACAGCGGTAAGCCCATGTACCGCGAGCCCGACCTGATTGATGTTTGGTTCGACAGTGGCGCCATGCCTTATGCACAATGGGGCCTCAACCACGAAAAACTGAAAGCCGGGGATCCCTTCCCTTTTGGCGAAGGATTTGAGGGCGCTTTTCCTGCCGATTTTATTTGTGAAGGAGTGGATCAAACCCGTGGCTGGTTTTACACCCTTCATGCCATAGCTGCTTTATTATACGAAAATGTAGCGTTTAAAACCGTGGTAAGCAATGGCCTGGTACTGGATAAGAACGGGAATAAAATGAGCAAGCGACTGGGCAATGTAGTGGATCCCTTCGGAACCATCGACAAGTTTGGCGCCGATGCTACCCGCTGGTATCTTATTACCAATGCTTCTCCCTGGGATAACCTCAAATTTGATATCGATGGGATAAAAGAAGTACAGCGCAAATTCTTCGGCACCTTATATAATACCTATCAATTCTTTGCTTTATACGCCAATGTGGACGGGTTTGCATTTAAGGAAGACTATATACCCCTGGAGGAAAGGCCGGAGATAGATCGTTGGATTCTTTCGTCATTGAATACGCTGGTGAAAAAAGTGAATATTGCGATGGATGATTACGAGCCTACGCAGGCCGGACGAATGATCGAGGATTTCCTCGATGAACACCTGAGCAACTGGTATGTACGCCTTTGCCGCCGCCGTTTCTGGAAGGGCGAATACGGGGCGGATAAGATTTCGGCTTATCAAACCCTGTATGAATGCCTCGAAACTGTTTGCCGGTTAATGGCGCCGGTGGCTCCTTTCTTCAGTGATGCCCTATTCAGAAACCTCAATAGTATTACCGGACGCAACCAGGCTACTTCTGTGCACCATGCTTTCTTCCCGCGCGTCAATGAGGATATGATTAACCTTCCCCTGGAAGAAAGAATGCAACTGGCGCAGGATGCCTCTTCGCTGATACTTTCCCTGAGAAAGAAAGTAAACATCAAAGTTCGTCAGCCGCTCCAGAAAGCGTTGATCCCCGTACTGAACCCGGCAATGAAGTCGCAACTCGAAAAAGTAGAAGAATTGATTAAGTCGGAAGTAAACATCAAAGAAATTAATTATCTTACCGAAACGGCCGGTTTTATTAAAAAGAAGATAAAGCCCAATTTTGTTGCCCTGGGTAAAAAACTGGGGCCTAAAATGAAAGCGGTTTCGGGCGCATTGGCGCAGTTTTCGCAGGAAGACATCAACCGGCTGGAGCAGGAGGGAGTTTTTACCCTGCAATTGGAGGGCGAACCCGTAGAAATTAAAACAGAGGAGGTGGAAATCAGTAGTGAAGATATCCCGGGGTGGACGGTAGCTTCCCGTGGAACGCTTACTGTAGCGCTGGATATTACAGTTACGCCTGAATTGCGGCAGGAAGGGGATGCCCGGGAGTTTGTCAACCGGATTCAAAAAATAAGAAAAGACAGCGGCTGGGAACTTACCGACAGGATAAATGTAGTTATTGATACAAATGAGGCATTAAAAGAATCATTAACTACCTATAAAGACTATATTTGCGCGGAAATTCTGGCAGAAAATTTATATTTTGAGCCTGTTTCCAGCGATGATGGTATAGAAATTGAGGTGAATGACAACACTTTACAAACGATTGTTTCTAAAAAAGGGTAATTAAATGGCTACAAAAAAATCCACACCGGCTAAAAAGCAAACAAAACCCGCTTCAAAAGCAGCGGCTAAGGCTGCGCCTGCAAAAAAGGCTGCACCGAAGAAAACAGCGCCCAAAAAAGCGACTAAGGCGGTAGCCGCCCCTCCTAAAAAGGCACCGGCTAAAAAGGTTGCGCCGGCTAAAGCTATTTCAGCCAAGGGGGCTCCTAAAAAAGCAGCTCCGGTAAAAAAAGCAGCGGCAAAAAAAACAGCCCCTGTAAAAGCAGCCGTTGCGAAAGTGAAGGTGGCACCCGCAAAAGCCGCACCGGCCAAACCGGCCAGGGCGACGACTGGGAAAAAACCTGCGGCTAAAGCTACTTCACGAAAAGGAACATCATCGAAACCACCGGTTGTTCCCCGGCTTTCTACCAAAAGCTCGGTGAAATATCAACCCGATTTTACAAAAAGCATATTAGACACCCCCAAAAAAGATACAGTGAAAGCAGTAGTAAGATATTCGGATAGTGATTTACAGGAGTTTAAAGAAATAATTCTCAGGAAATTAGATGCAGCCAAGAAAGAATTGAATTATCTGCAGGGGCTGATTACCCGTCGGGATGAAGGAGGCGATATGGACGAAGGTCGTTATATGACCATGGAAGACGGCAGTGTAAGTATGGAGAGGGAGCAGCTGAGCCAGTTAGCCAGCCGCCAGATCACTTTTATCGATCACCTCGAAAAGGCTTTGATGCGTGTTGAGAATAAAACCTACGGCATCTGCCGCGTAACTGGTAACCTGATAGACAAAGCCCGCCTGCGTGCAGTGCCTCATGCCACGCTGAGTATAGAGGCAAAATCGATGATGAACAAATAGAAAGCCGGAACTGCGGCCACAAAATAGCAGAGAAGCGAAGCTTAAGCTTCGCTTCTTCACATAAACGGCGTTCATTCAATGGCTCTTTCCGTACTCATAGGCAGGTATAATCATTTACATCTTACAAAAAATGACCATCCATTTCCGGTATAACAAAAAACAGGTAATACAGGCGCTGCGCTATCATTTTATATCTAAAAAGGAAATGCGCCTGATGATTATACTGGTAAATGCCTTTGCCATCTTATCACTTGTCTTTTACCTTCTTAATAAAATAAGTCCGATTGCTTTTCTAACCTATTCCGGTCTCTGGATATTATTAATGGTGAGTATATGGTTTATACTGCCTTTTACGGTATATAGCCGCGCCAGCACTTTCAAACACCGGTTCACCATGTATTTCAACGAAAACGACTTTACCTTAGAACACGAGAGAGGGAAAAGGAGCTGGCCTTACAGTGAGTTATCTACTTACAAGGAAACGCCTCATTTTTTTCATTTATACTATGATCCGCGCAGTTTTTTACTCGTTCCCAAAGACGCTTTTCCCGATCTCGAAAGTTTACAGCAATTAAGAGAAATATTGAAAACCAGAATCTGAGCCGGTCAGATCTGTTTTTTCATTAAAATATGTGTGATGGTAAGCTTTACGAATGGTTCACCGGTGGTGCGGTAACCCATTCTTTCGTAAAAACCGGTGGCATTGGCCCGGGCATGCATCGAGATTTCAGAATAGCCCGTATCCCGCGCAATATTTTCGGCAAACTCCATTAAAGCCCTCCCTATACCTTTTCCCTGCAATTGATTTCGTACCGCCATCTGGCGCAAAAGCACCGCATTGGGCGGCTCTTTTACGAGCATACAGCAGCCCAGCATTTTATCTTCCTCAAATGCGCCAATCAGGATATGGTCTTTATCCGCCTCCATCTCGCTGTCTTCCAGCACCATGCCCAGTGGCTTCCGGAGTATTTCGTTCCGTAAATCGATCATTTGCTGGTATTCGGCGGTTCCGTGATCAATAATTTTGAGAGGCATAAGGATTGTTTTCCGGCAATGAAGAATAAAATCAGTCAGCCTGTAAAATACCCTTTTTTTTCCTCGCTATATAAAAAATTTTTGATTGTAAAGTCATTTTTACATTTTTTTTTGATAAGCATAGTTATTTGGCCAAAAGCTCTATTTTTGCACTCAACAAACAAAAACAATCAGATATGTCAGACATTGCATCAAGAGTAAAAAAAATTATCGTTGACAAATTAGGTGTTGACGAAGCAGAAGTAACAACCGAAGCATCTTTTACCAACGATTTGGGCGCAGATTCTCTGGATACCGTTGAGTTGATCATGGAATTCGAAAAAGAATTCAATATCTCCATTCCCGATGAGCAGGCTGAAACCATTACCACTGTAGGCCAGGCTGTATCTTATTTAGAAGAACACGCCAAATAATTATTAAAAAAATGCTTCTTTGCCAGAGAGGAATATTTGGCAGGAAATAGCGAAATTTATACCCGCCTTTGAAAGTGGTTAACCCTGCAAAGGCGGTTTTTTCTTAACGTTGAGCCACAGCTTATGGAATTAAAAAGGGTTGTAATTACGGGGATGGGCGCATTAACACCCCTGGGCAATTCGGTAGACGCTTACTGGGAAGGGTTGGTGAACGGTGTATCGGGAGCAGCTCCCATTACCCTGTTCGATGCTTCTAAATTCAGAACCCGTTTTGCGTGCGAAGTGAAAAACTTTGAGCCTACCGATTTTCTCGACCGGAAAGAAGCCCGTAAAATAGACCGTTTTACCCAATTGGCGCTGGTGGCCAGCGACCAGGCGATGACCGATGCCGGTCTCAATAGAGAAAATACCAACCCCGACAGGGTGGGTGTGGTACTGGGTAGCGGTATTGGCGGGTTGATTACTTTTCAGAATGAAGTAATGGACTTTGCCAAAGGCGACGGATCTCCCCGCTTTAACCCGTTTTTTATTCCGAAGATGATTTTGGACATAGCAGCCGGGCAGGTAAGCATGCGGCATAACCTGCGCGGGCCTAATTATGCGGTTACAAGCGCCTGCGCCAGCAGCACCAATGCCATGATCGATGCCCTTAATCTTTTAAGATTAGGTAAAGCCGATATTATTCTCACAGGGGGTAGCGAAGCCGTTATCAGCGAAGCCGGCGTTGGCGGGTTTAACGCCATGAAAGCCATGAGCGAGCGCAACGATGATCCCGCTACCGCCAGCCGGCCCTACGACAAAGACCGTGATGGTTTTGTGATGGGCGAGGCTGCGGGAGTATTGGTTTTTGAAGAACTGGAACATGCAAAAGCCAGGGGAGCCAAAATTTACTGCGAGGTAGTAGGCGGTGGCGCCAGTGCCGATGCGCACCATATCACAGCCCCGCACCCCGAAGGCCTTGGCGCTAAAAATGTAATGCTGGCCGCCCTGGCCGATGCCGGGTTGAGTGTTACAGATGTGGATTACATTAATACACACGGAACCTCCACCCCCCTGGGCGATATAGCCGAAACCAAGGCCATACGCGATGTGTTTGGCGAACACTCCTATAACCTCAACATAAGTGCTACCAAGAGTATGACGGGGCATTGCCTGGGGGCAGCGGGTGTAATTGAAGCCATTGCCTGTATTCAAAGCGTGGTACACGATATCGTGCCGCCAACTATTAACCATTTTACCGATGATCCCGAACTGGATCCCCGGTTGAATTTCACCTTTAACAAAGCACAAAGCCGGGTAGTAAATGTTGCATTAAGCAATACCTTTGGCTTTGGCGGGCATAATGCCTGCGTTATTGTAAAGAAATACGAATAGCGTTGTGGGTTTTATAAAAGATTTTTTTACCAAAAATTCAGATACCACTCTTAAAAAGGAGTTGAAAAATATCCTGGGTTTCGCCCCTGATAATTTCAAACTCTATAAAACCGCTCTTACCCACCGGTCGATCAGCGAAAGCGTAGATGAAAACAACGAGCGCCTCGAATACCTCGGCGATGCCATACTCAGTTCCATTACGGCCGATTATCTTTTCAAACGCTATCCCTACCAGGGCGAAGGTTTTTTAACCGAAATGCGCAGCAAAATGGTCAACCGGCAACAACTTAATGATGTTGCGGTAAAAATGGGCCTGAAAAAAATAACAAGGTATAATAAGCAGGATAGCTGCCTTAGAACCAGCCATATTTTTGGAAACACCCTTGAAGCGCTGGTGGGGGCTGTTTACATCGATTACGGATACAAACGCACCTGTAAATGGGTGCAGGATCATATTATTCTCCCCTATATGTTTATGGAGGAACTGGAAGTACTCGAAATAAACCACAAGAACAAACTATACGGATGGGCCAATAAAAACGGTAAAACCCTCGAATTCATTACGCTCGAGGAGAAGATCGAAAATGGCCGCCGCCTGTTTACCATCGCAGCCGTGGTAGACGGGAAAAACATCGCACAAGGTATTGCTTTCAATAAAAAAGACGCCTCCCAAATTGCAGCCGACAGCGCTATCCATCTTTTGGGAATCAAATCTGCCTGACAAAAGAAATTAATTAACTGTCCTTAAATAATTTAATGCGTTCGGCCTGCATTTGATAGAATTTAGCTATGGGCTAATAGTTTTTCTCTATCAGGGAAGTCGATTTTATACATTCGAAGCGGAGTGCTACCTTTAATCTCATGGTACCTACACCTGTTTACATGGATTATAGCGCTACTACACCTGCCGATGAAAGGGTGGTGAGCGAGATGCTTCCTTATTTTTCTACTTATTTTGGTAATGCTTCCAGCAAGGCGCATAGTTTTGGCTGGCGGGCCGATGGAGCGGTGGAACTGGCACGCGGGCGGGTGAGCAGTCTGGTGGGTGCACAGCCGCGGGAAATTGTATTTACCTCGGGCGCTACCGAAGCCTGCAATCTTGCTTTACGGGGCGTGCTGGAAACCTACGCTGTGAAAGGCCGGCATATTATTACTGTCAGAACCGAACACAAAGCCGTACTGGATACCTGCAAAATCCTCGAAAAAAAAGGGGCAGACATTACTTATCTCGGAGTAGATGACCGGGGATTGATTGATACCCGCGAACTGGAGGCTGCCATACGTGCTGATACGGTGCTGGTGGCGGCAATGTTTGCCAATAACGAAACTGGTGTTATTCAAAATGTTGCCGCGATAGGGGAGATCTGTAAACAAAAAAATACCCTGTTTTTCTGCGACGCTACCCAGGCAGTGGGGAAAGTACCGATCAATGTAAATGAAATGGGAATCGACCTGATGGCATTCAGCGGTCATAAAATGTACGGCCCAAAAGGTATGGGCGCCCTGTTTATCCGAAGCCGGAACCCCCGTGTAAAAATTACGGCACAGATAACCGGGGGCGGACAGGAAAATGGTATCCGTAGCGGAACCCTGAACGTGCCGGCTATTGTGGGTTTTGGAAAAGCCTGTGGTTTGTGCCTCGAAGAAATGGAAGAGGAATCCGCCCGGCTCCGCCTTTTACGTGAGCGGCTACAAAAGGGCTTGACAAAGATACCGGGAACAGTTTTAAACGGTCATCCCCATCAGCGCCTGCCCCATGTACTTAATATTTCATTTGACGGGTTGAACAGTGGTATGCTGTTGGCCGCTTTTAAGGAGGATATCGCCTTATCGTCTGGTTCGGCCTGTACCAGCGGCAGTCTCGATCCCTCTTATGTGCTTACGGCGATGGGCATAGAAAAGGACAGGGCCAAATCAGCATTGCGGTTCAGTATCGGCAGATTTACAACGCAGGAAGAGATTGGTTTTGTGATGAAAGTAGTTGCTGATAAAGTTGCAGGATTGAGATGATGTGATAATGTGATGATGAGCCAATTAGCCGATGACGGAACGTTCCAAATTCCAGATTTAAAGTTTCAGGTTTAATGTTCAGGGGGTATTAAACTACTTTCAACAATCTTCAACAACGACTCAAGATCCAACATCTTAAATCAAATTTCTATTACCTTCGTTCAAAACAAATATATTATGAGCCAGGTTTGGAAAGAATACCAGGAACAAAACAGCGAAAGGTTTTTAAATGAAATGATGGATTTGCTTCGTATTCCATCGGTAAGTGCTAAAACTGAGCATAAAGAAGATATGATAAACTGCGCCGAAGCGGTGAAAGCTTCTTTGTTGGCGAGTGGCTGCGACAAAGCAGAGGTGATGGATACCGGCGGACACCCGGTGGTGTATGGAGAAAAAATAATCGATCCGGCTAAACCAACGGTATTAGTATATGGTCACTACGATGTACAGCCGGTAGAACCGCTGGAGCTGTGGAAAACGCCGCCTTTTGAACCTACTATCATTGATGGCAAAGTGTTTGCCCGTGGCAGCGCCGATGATAAAGGCCAGTTTTACATGCACGTAAAAGCGCTCGAAACCATGGTAAAAACCAATACCATGCATACCAATATTAAGTTTATTATAGAAGGGGAGGAAGAAGTGGGTTCACCCAACCTCGGCAAATTTGTAGCCGCTCACAAAGATTTGCTGAAGGCAGATGTAATATTAATCAGCGACAGTTCGCTGTTGAGTATGGAGAACCCTTCTTTGGATACGGGTGTGCGGGGTCTTAGTTATATTGAAGTAGAAGTAACGGCCGCTGCGCGCGATTTACACAGCGGCACTTATGGCGGTGCGGTGGCCAACCCGGTGGTTATTCTTTCAAAAATGATCGCCGGATGCCACGATGAGAATAATCATATTACTATACCGGGATTTTATGATGATGTACAAATACTTTCTGATGAGGAGCGTGAATTGATTAATAAGGCGCCCTTTAGCGAACAGGAGTATAAGGAGGAGATCGGGATAAAAGAACTATGGGGAGAAAAAGGGTATACCACTTATGAAAGAACCGGCATTCGCCCAACTTTGGAGCTGAATGGTATTTGGGGCGGTTATACGGGTGAGGGGGCTAAAACCGTATTGCCGGCAAAAGCCACCGCTAAAATTTCGGCACGCCTGGTTCCCAACCAAAGCAGTGAAAAAATAACCCGTTTACTTTTAGAATATTTCAGGAGCGTAGCGCCTTCCTGCGTTACGGTAAATGCGTTTGAGCATCATGGCGGTGAAGCTTACGGTACGCCTATCGACAGCAAGGGCTACCAGGCAGCGAGCAAAGCCCTCGAAACAACCTTTGGTAAAACACCCATTCCGGTGAAAGGAGGGGGCAGCATTCCTATCTGCCATACGCTCGAAAGCGAATTAGGCATTAAAATTATCTTCATGGGATTTGGGTTGGATAACGATGGGTTACACAGCCCCAATGAAAAGTACAATATTGAGAACTATTATAAGGGAATAGAAACGATACCGTATTTTCATCAATACTTCGCGGAGTAATAGGTTAGCCACGAATGCACGAATAAATTATACTGGATGGATACTCCTGCATTCTGTACAACAGAAGAAGAGATGGCCACCAATGCACGAATAGATAATCCATTAAAAAACGCTTCATTCGTGTCCCGAACGTGTTCGGGAGTGGCATAGTTGTATTTGAAATCTTGGGCTTCCCACCTTTCCGCCTTTGCCGGTGTTATCACCGGCAAATTTCTGTAAGCCTTTATCCTGTCTGCGGATAAAAAAACAGGCTTTTAATGCGCCACTTTTTTTGTTTCAGAAAACGATTGTTAATTAAAATTTGTACGTAATTTTGTACAAATAAGTATCATGTTAATAGCAAGCGTTTCTGACTTCAGAAAAGACATAAAATCGTACCTGGATCGTGTTGCAAAAAATTTTGAAACGCTGATCATAAACCGGGGAAAGGATTCGGGAATTGTTGTAATGTCGCTTAACGAATACAATTCTTTAATGGCAACCAACCATGAGCTTTCTTCGCGCACCAATGAAATACGCCTGGATACTGCAATCGAAAAATTGAAAAGCAAGAAATCTTTCGAAAAAGAATTAATCGGGAAATGAGATGAAATACATTTTTGTAGATGAATCCTGGGAAGATTATTTGCATTGGCAAAAAAACGATAAACAAAAGCTGAAAAGAATTAACGATCTGCTCAAAGACATTGAAAGAAGCCCTCTTGACGGAATTGGCAAACCAGAGCCGCTAAAACATAAGTATTCAGGTTTTTGGTCGCGAAGAATTGACGATGAACACCGGCTCATTTACAAATACGAGGAGGATCAGATTCTGATTGCTAAATGCAGGTTTCACTATGACTGAACCTGGTACTATTTTGGTATAGCTGGTCTCCGCATCCGGTAGGGCGTACCATTTAAGGTATTGAGGAAAGCCACTAATTGTTCTTTCTCGCGGGGAGTAAGGTCTAATTTCTGAAGCAGCCGGTCTGTTTGCGGGAATAGGGGATCCTTCATCTGCTCTTCGGTTTTAGCTCTTTGCGGCATACCACTGCTGTACATATTTACAATTCCCTCCAGTGTGTTAAACAGTCCGTTATGCATCCAGGGACGCGTTCTTTCCAATTCTCTTAAAGAAGGGGTTCTGAATTTTCCCACATCTTCGGGGTTTTTGGTAACGGTATACCGGCCAAGATCTTCGTACTTTCTTTTGTAATAGGTGAGGCCGATATTGTGAAAGGAGGTATCGGTTAAAAAAGGGCCGCTATGGCAATTCATGCAGCGGGCCCTGGTGCGGAATAAATGCAATCCGGCTACTTCATCATCATCGAATTCTTTGTAATTGCCGCTCAAAAATTTATCGAACCGGGTGGCGCGGCTTTTTATGGTAATTTGAAAAGCCGCCAGCGCTTTCGATATCCTGTCGAAATTTCTTTCACGTGAGCCAAAGGCTTTTTCAAAAAGGGTATCATAGCCTTTTATTTTATCCAGTTTCTCACCCAGGGTAGGAACTTCCATGTTCATTTCGTGGTGGGCGCTCAGCGGTTCTATCATCTGCGATTCGAAGCTGGAGGCTCTTCCATCCCAGAACAGTTTGGGGAAAATATACACGTTCAGCAGGCTTTGGGTATTGCGGTTGCCTTGTAAATGATCGTTGCCCAGGGCCACCACGCGGCCATCCTGCCAGGAGAGATCGGGATCGTGGCAACTGCTGCACGAGATTTGGTTGGAGCCCGACAGTCGCGGATCAAAAAACAGGAACATACCCAGGCGGGTAACCGGGTCCTTATCCGATTTAAACCAGGAGGTGTCATCCTTAGGTATAACCGCCATCTCGCTCCATATAGCGCCCGAATCGATGGTGGGTCTTGGCCACTGGCTGATGGGGCGGCTGTATAAGCTTCTTAATGAATCGCTATAGCTTTTAAATACCTGTACAGAATGGTTGGTAAAAGAAAAAGATCCAACCGCCAGTAAAATAATAAGTCCGAAAACCAGGTATAATTTACGCATAGTGGTTACAAAAATACGTTTAAAAGAAACAGCCTAATGAAATGCTTGCATGATTAGCAGTATTGCCTAAATAACTAACGTCAAAAGCGCTGGTGTACTGATTGTTCAACTTTATGTAAGCCGCAGTATTATTGTTTATCCGTTTACTATACTGGATGGTGGGGCCGAGATTCAGGCGAGGTTTGGTCAGAAACTCATACTCCTGGTTCAGGTAAGTATCTCTTGACGATGGTGCGACCTGACCGGTAGCCGGCGTTTGATACAAGCCATCGCTGTATTTTTCTCCGCTTCCCCAACCGTATCCCGCGCCAAGCGAAACAGACCATATATGACCCGGTTGGATAAAGTTTTTGGTTAGGGAGCTATTGATCCTCCAAAAAGAAATATCCTGTTTTCTATAGAAGGGGTATATGGTTGTCTTCTGATTCCTGTTTGCATAGTCAACACCTACATTAACCGCCCATTGGGAAATATTATTATTTACGAGACCCCAATAACCCTGGTAACCTAAAGAGGCATTGGTAATATCCTGGGTAAAAACTTCGTTCTGCCCATAATAAACAATGGAGGAAACACCGCCCGAATTTGTTTCCCTGCGATAAATATTCAGGTTATTGGTTAGCGATTCATACGAGCCATCTACTTTAAACTGGTGTAGGTTTTTGTTTTTTCTTACCTGTAAAGTGCCTGTATATCCGTATTTACCGGCATTATGCTCTGTATATAGAATAGTCGTTGTGCCTTTTTTCCCGAAATAGCCTTCCCGGACGCTGAATGAAAATTCGCTCAGGAAATCGATGCCGGGCGTTATTTTCACATTTGCCTGTAGAGAAACTTCGTTGGTGCTGTTTACAAAAGGTCTCCGGTCGTCTGTATAGCCGTCTTCGCCGAATAGCTCCGGTATGCCGTAAAAGTTGCCGTAATCCAGGAAAACGAGGTATTGCCTATCTGTATTCCCATGTACTTCAAACCTCAGGCTTTCTACCCGTTTATTATAACGATAGTTAAGCCCCAGTTCCAGCCGGTTGCTTAGTTTGTACAATCCGCCCATAGCAGCATCTAAATCAAAAAGCCGGTTCTGGTATCTTAAATCTTTTAGTTTGGCATAATCGGCCGTTTTATAATTTATCTTACCGCCTAATACAAATCTTTTAGTAAGCTTTGCGCTTACCCCGCCGGCGAGGTGATATTGTTCCCGCTTCTTATCGCCAAAAGTGGTATCTGAATTATCTTCAAAGCCCAACGGATGTTTTGCAGGATCTGCCAGTGCAGAGCCTTGCATATCTTTTCCCTTAAAGTGATTATAATCTACCAGTCCGTATAAACTTACACGGTCATTTAACCGGTAAAAAGATTCTGTACCGGCGCCCCATTGATAGCTATTGTTTGATTGAGAATAATTCCTGAATCCGCCATTCGTTTTTTGGAAACCTGCAGTTGCGGTAGAATATTTTTTAACGGGGATATAATACAATCCCGCTGCATTTTTACTGCCTGGCCAAACAGTATTGCTCTTCGTATAATTCAAATCATACAAAAGCGTATCTACCTGCTGTGCAAAAGCATTTTTGGCGAAGCAAAGCGCTCCGCCAAAAATGAATAGGTATTTTAATATCGGTTTGGTAAAACACATACAGCAACTACTAATTCGTTGTCAGGGATGCTTTGCTGCGTAAATGGAAATCCTGAGTCGAATTATTATTGTCTAAATAAACTATACGAGCGCCGTTTTTAATAGAGGCTTCTGCATCAATATTACTTGGATCGGTTGTGCCGCCGGCGCCTATGGAGGTTGTACCCAAGCTGTAGTTATAAACTAATTTGCCTGTATTTCCCTCAATAGCTTCGGTAGCAGCTTTATCTACATTTCTATAGAGAGAATAACCTTGGTGGTTGGTGTGATATACATATCCCGCATCAATTGCCGAAGGAAATCTTTTTTTATTATTAGCATTACCCAATAAATAACCTTCCACACCATCTACTACCCATTCAAAAGGCACTTTTTTGCTTGTATAAGCGGCCGATAAAACATGGGTAAGGGAAGCATCGGCGGCGAATTCGGCCGGAGTTGTATTTTGGGGTTCAAATATGAATGCGCCGGGGCTGGTAACACTTAAAGCCCAGGCCACGGCCGTTGCATACTTGTATGCCTTAAGATAATGAGAGGAAGGAATAGATGCTGCGGGCGCAACGTAGTAGCTGGCGCTGGTAAAGGCAGATAAATCATACGTTGCGTAATATTCGGCATTATCGAAATTAATGGACTTACTATATGTAACAGTATTATTGACTGCATTATTTAATGCTATAACGATTTGCTTACCGGGTTGTAAGATTACATTGGTTTGGAAATACCAGAATGCCTGTACTGCAGGAATCCATTTTTCTTCTTCATAGAACAATTTCCCTTCTCCATTATAATAATCATTAGAAGCTTGTGCATTAAAGGGAGCAATCATTCCCAAACAAAGTTTGCTCAAATCGGCATTAGCATCGGAGTTGTTGTATAGAATTAGATATTTATCGAAAGCAAATGAACCAGATCCGTCATCCTTTGGCGTTCCTCCTACAAATATTTCCTTAATAACTATTTGTGAACTTTTAGATTGAACAAGGTTGAGAGTTAATACTTGCGTGCCATCCCAGGTTG
The DNA here is from genome assembly GCA_040393015.1 of Paraniabella yanshanensis. Lineage (GTDB taxonomy): Bacteria > Bacteroidota > Bacteroidia > Chitinophagales > Chitinophagaceae > Niabella > Niabella yanshanensis_A. The sequence continues at coordinate 11,473 of JBEBUZ010000038.1, read as the reverse complement.
AACCCACAGTAACGTTGGAACTAAGACCGTTGTAAACAAACGATTGCACGCCGTTATTTCTCTTGTCTGTCACGGATATATCATATACCCCAAGCGGAACCGAGAATGTCGCCTTCCCGGTAGCATCTGTATTTGCATCGTAGGAACCCACATTACTTTTTAAATTTACCGTTACACCTGAATTGGCAGCGAATTCACTTTCCGAAGGGTATACTAACTGTACCGTGACCGTCTTTAATACAAGATCATTGTCTTTTTTCTTACAAGCAAACAGGCTAACTGCTAATATGAGAACCAGACCGTAATTAACTATTGTTTTCATGTTATCTATTTTAAATTTTTAATTTTAAAGAAATTCCATAATAAAGAGCCGGTATGTAAGAACTTTCGAACAGCGTAAATATTCCGTTGGTCCAACTGGATCGTACCTTACTCATATTATTCAAAAAATTGGTAGCACTAAACGTAATTGAAGCAAAGTCTTTGATTTCCTTTGTTACATTTATATTGGCTGAATAATAAATCGAAATTTTATTGGGATTAAATGAATAATTATAATTAGTCCTTATTACCAGTTTTGCTAACTCATTATATAAAGCGGGGTCGTTATCCTTCGACCATAAAAATTTTTCAGCAAAGGGAATACGTGTGTTTAAATCATCCAGGCTGGTATAATACTCGGGATATACGCCTACGAAACGATCGCCTCCATATATATCCTTAAGCGTGACAGAAGGCAAATAGCTATCCTTTGTATCTAATACAAATCCCCGGGAACCACCATTTACACCTTCGCTTAAGTTTTGTGAGTAATTGTATAGAGAAGCCTCCAAACGAGCGGAAAAAATTAAACGGATGGCAGGAATATGCGTTTTTGTACTAATATTCATGTCAAGGTTTTTGGTCTTTTGGCCATTTGCATAAGAAGCACCTCCCGTAAAGAAACCGATATATTTATAAGGATTTCCATCTGCCATATTTATTGTGTTATTAGGCATATAAGCCGTTTCTGTCAGGTTAATGGCTTTGTACCAATAATAAGAACCGTCTAAACGCAGGGAAGTACGAAGCGCATTAATTCTTTTAGATTCTATAATCCAGTTCAACTCTTTTCTATAAGCAGGGGAGCCGTTGACCGGTTTGCTACTGCCATTGAACCGGGTATATTCCCGGTAGCCCAGGGTTTCGGCAGGTAGTGTGCCGGTTTTATCTGTTACAGTTACCACACCGGTAGTTCTGTTTACCGCATAAATACGATCGGCGGTGGGTATACTGCTCCCCTCCAGGTTCGACTGGTCGGTAAACTTATAGGTAAAGGGCGCATACACAGTCAGGTCGCTGTAGGGGTTTTGTGTTTTGGATTGCGAGGCGATAATACTAACCGAGTTGCCCAGCACTTTAAATTCCACTCCTATCTCCGACTGTATATTGCTTTGCCATTTTAAACCGGGGTTGTAAATACGGGTATATGGGGTACTGTAATAGGCGTAAAAAGTTTCTCCGGATGAAGTGGTGCCGGGTGCAAAGGTCAGGATATCCCTATATGACGGCGTCTTGTACAGAATATTGAACGAAGGCAGTTTAACCGATTTACCCCATCCGCCCCAAACACTTAGATCAGTTAGTGCGGCATTTTTTCGATGTTGGAAAATAGTATAGCGAGCCGAGAAGCGGGGCGATAGGCTGGAAACGGTGCCATATTCCGATCCATCAATACCCGTAAAATCCGAACGTAAGCCACCTACTAATTGCAAAAAGGTTTGCCTGACCGGGATCCTTAATCTATCCTCCGCCCAAAGGGAGTAATTATTGATGGCGGGTTCCTGGCTGTACTCATATGGCCGCCAGGTAGGCGCATACCGGATATCTTCGTAGTAAGAACCTCTTCCCTTATTTTTGCTGCCGCTATATTCACCTCCCAATTGCAGACCGTTGAACACCAGGCCTATTTTCTTAGACCAGTTTCCTTTCAGTTTGGCAGTATAGTTCAGAGCCCTGCTATCGTTGAAAGATTTTTCGTACCAATATCCCGGCGCTACCAGGAGTACTTCCGCATCGGGGTTTTGTTGGTAGGTCTGTCCTACAAAATAGCCGGTTTCCATAGCATGCAGCGCGGCCACTGATGCTGATGCAGATTTATTGGTACTGGTTTCAGACTGCCGGTTGTTATAATTCAGTGAGGCGGATGCTTCGAGGTTGGTGATCCATTTTTTGTGTAAGAGCCATTTGGCCGAAATATTACCCCTCAACACGTTATCCTTCGCTTGCGAGTAGGTATTTACAAATTTATCAGGATCAGATTTTGTATCGTAGCCGCCAATGTTTCCTGTAAAGCCCAAATCTAATAAAATCGGTTGTTTAGCCCGTTGATTGAAAGTATTGGAATACTTCAGTGTCAGGCTATTCCTGTCGTAAGAAGTATTGGGCGCCGCAATATTCGAGATCGACTTGGTATGCTCCAGGCCTGCATTTAATATACCGTTTTGCCTGCCCAGATCAAACCCTTTGCTCAATGCTACCTGTTGGGTATTGGGTTTGCTCAGCAGCTCCACTATGTATTTGGTAGGACCTCTGCGGGTGTTGATTTTAACCATTCCATTGGTTATATCGCCGTATTCAACCGATGGGAGGCCTTTCACCACTTCGATATTTTCGATATTGGAGGATGCGATGTTCCGGACGTCTACGGCAGTAGTGCCCGGCAGCGAATTGGGCGAGAGCCTTACCCCGTCCACTTCAATTCCTACGCCAAATAATGGATTCCCGTCTTCCCCGCTTCGGCCGTTAACAGCAATATTTTGGGCGGAAGTGGCCAGATGCAGGCTGCGGTTCGTTTTGCCACCGGGTAATAACTGCATGGCATCGGCTACACTGGTCATTTGTATATGATCCAGAGCGGTTCTGTCTATAGTAAAAACCGTGCTGGTGGTTTTATTCAATATAGCCGTTACAGAAACATCATCGAGTGTCAGATTGCTCTCTTTCAGGAAAAAAACAGTATCGTTGATATTTTTATCCAGGAAAATTTCGAAAGAAATGGTCGAAAAACCCAATCTGCTCATTCTTATAATATTTTTTCCCGAGGGGATATTATCAATTTTAAATATGCCCTTGTGATTGCTGATGGCCCATAAATCGGTTTCGGCAATGGTAATAGTAACATCGCTGAGCAACTGCCCGGTTTTCTGATTCGATACTTTTCCACTAAGCGAGAACTGCGCATTGGAAAACGCAGCTATTTGCAGCAATGCAACAATCAGGACAAATTTTAACCCATAAATCCATACATTCCTACTCAAGACAGACTTTTCAAACGGCAAAATTAGCCTAAGCCTATAAAATATGTTTACGAAATGCGGAAATTATTGCGGATTATCGACCTTAATAACAGGCGAATAAGTGATGGTTTGGCTGGTATTGACGTGCGCAACCCTAAAATACAGATCGGCGGGCGGCGTATCTGTATGGTCTTTTTTATTACAGGCCAGATAAAGAACACCCAGGCAAAGTAAGCTCATATATAGCCATTTCCTTTTGCTGAATAAGGCAAGGCCCGACAGGGCGATTCCCAATAAGCCGAGAATGCCGGAGCCTGCGTAGTTGATTGAATCGGTGTAGGATAAAACTTCAATGGAATTCCCGACATCTCCCTTGGATGATACCTTGCCAACGGTTTTAAAATGCTGGCCATCGTTGGACATCTGTAATTCGAAAAAGGAAGTGTTAAGCTCGGATATGGTGCTCCAGTTGACCTCCAGCGTATTATTCACTGTTTTTGAAGCGGTTATACTTCCAAATCGAACGGGAATTGTGGAACTTAAGATCACTGTATAATCCTCCATTTGACCAAACTGCAATTGAGCGCAGGCGGTATAATCAGGACTATCGTAAAAATCTGCGGCTACCCGCATCCTCAATGGCGTGTTAATGATGGCTTTCGACATCATCAACGGCGTTAAGGTATCCGAATGGACAAAGTTTCCTGTCGCCGAAATGCTGTTCATTACCAGCTCTGTAGAATCGAACGACCCGCTGTTGTTCCAGTCTATCCATACTTTTACCCGCTGGCGGTTGGGCGAGGTGGAAATGTTCAGAATATAACTATCGCTTACGTCCATCCTCGCTTCTTTCTTGCAACTATTATCTATATAGGAGATATAGCCATCCTTACTATAACCGTTAGAACTGTTATAGAGTTGGCCCGCAATCTCAACGGTTCTGGGGCCGATATCGGCAGCATTTCGGGATTGTACTACGTCTAAAAATGCGGTACAGGTACTTTTGGCGGTGCTGCCGATGGGGGCGTTTCCTCCCTGGGAATAGATTAAACTTTCTCTGCTGGTTAAAAGTGCTGCCAGCGCCCTGTCGGCCTGTCCCTGTGTGAACTGATTCCTGCAGTTTCCGTAATTCATTATATTGTAGGGGAGCAACCCAAATGGCATTTCGGTGCAGGGGTTAATGTCGGTTGGGCTGGGGCAGGTACCTATCATCGACAAATGAGGGTCGGTATCGCAAACCCTGTCGCCCTGTTGGGTGCAGTCGGTATTGTTTGCACAAGTATCTTCATCTTTCCCGTCATCAAAGGTATGGTAAAGAGCAAAAGCATGACCCAGTTCGTGGGGTAGCGTAGCGGATGTGGCATTAACGGTATTGTAACGAAGAACTGCTCCATCGCGGCTTGCACTGGCGCCCGGGAAATAGGCGTAGGCGGCAATATAAGTATTGGGCGGCAATCCCTCGGCTTTAATATCTTTAACGATCCATATATTATAGTATTCGGTATTGGGCCAGCGGCTCAGGTTTTTAAGTGCTAAATCTGATGCACCCAAAAAATCGCCGGAATAAACCAGTCCGTTTTGGGCATAGCCCGCAATTACACTGCCGTCTACCCTCACTATACCGTTCGTGGCGCTGCAATCGGGCGCCCGCTGTGCCAGCTTAAACCTAATGGGAATATTGACCCCGTTGCCGCCCGCTTCACCGCTATAGGTTCGGTTCACAAAATCGATCATCTCGCGGATGGTAGCGTCTGAAGGGTTGTACTGCGATCCGATGGCTTCGCCCGAATGAACAACGTGTACCACGAGGGGTATTTCGTAAACATCCATTGTTTGCTGCCTCACCGACCGGCGCAGGCGCAGGCTGTTTTGTTTAATGGTAATTGCGCTGTTGATCTGATTGACCAATGCCTGGTTTTCGGAGGATGTCATTTGCTGTTGATGCAGCCGGTCGAAGCCGCAAACAGCCACCTGACCCTTTATACTCGAAAAGCCAATAAAGGAAAATATGAATAATGCAATTATTCTCAACTGCTGTTTTTTACCTTACCGGCAAAGGTAACTTAAGTATACGCAGCATTCTTACGAAATGCGGAAAAATAATAATATAAAAATAAATCACAGTGAGTTCCTGTATCGGTAAACAGCAATATAAGCTCCTCATTCGCTATCACATACAAACGGATATACGACAAATCTATCTTCTACTAATTTTTATCCCGCGGATATCGCAGATCGCCGCTGATTCTATTTAGGCATTGGCGGGAAATTTGTTCGTTGTGGCAAATCTGCGCTGCGTTTCTTCTGCGGAAAATTTTCTACCGTTTGTGAATTATATATACACCGGGCTTAAACTGTTGAAGATGAATCAAAATGAAAGTGTATATCCGATGTTTTGCTGCCTCGCAGCTCCGCTAATTTGTCATACATCCATGCAAGCGGGTGAAAAGGGACGTGTTTCTTTTTAAAGGCCAAATTTTATTTATTCGTGCATTAATGGCAACAAGATCTATATGTTCGCCCTGCCCAAAGCCATTTTAAAACATTTCGTACCTTTATATGATGAAAGTATCTGAAGCATTTCACCAAAGCCTTTTTTGGGATGTGGACCCCGAAAAACTGGATTGGGAAAGGAACAAACAGTTTATCATGGAACGTGTTTTTACCAGGGGTGTCACCCAGGATGTACGACGTGTTTTTGCGACCTATTCGGACGAAGAGATAAAAGCGGCCGTATTAAAAAGCAGAACCTTCGACAAAAAAACAGCTAACTACTTTTCGGTTAAGTACAAAATACCATTATCTGAAATAAATGTTGCACCTGAATACTATTGATGAATTTACAAATGAGCTATTGGTTTCCCTTTGCAATAAGGATTATTTAAATGATTTTGCTTTGGTAGGAGGAACCAACCTTTCGCTACGGTTTGGGCACAGAAAAAGTATTGATATCGACCTTTTCTCTACCCGCCCGTTTCAACCCTCACAATTGGAAGATCTGTTAAGCATGGATTTTGCCGGGTATTCTTACCGGGGGAATAATAAGTATATGCTTTTTTGTAATATAGGCCCGGTGAAAACCGATTTGGTTCATCATCCGTTTGAGCTGTTGGCGCCTTTGGAAGTAATCGAAAACATCAAAATGTTCAGTGTACAGGATGTAGCGGCAATGAAACTGTTTGCTGTGTGCAAGCGGGGGACGAGGAAAGATTTCTATGATATCTGGATGTTATTGAAATATTTTACAAGGAATGAATTAATGGATCTCTTCGTTAAGAAGTATGGAGAAGATAAAATAATTTTTTTAGAGAAAAGTATCCTTTACTTTGACGATGCGGACGAATCTGAGGAACCGGAAATATTGCTAAAGAATGTTGACTGGAAAAAAGTAAAAAGGGATATTTATCAATCATTTGCCGATTTTTGAGAATGACCGACAAAGAAAAACTTCGCCTCGATAAATATTTATGGTCCATCCGCCTGTTTAAAACCCGGCGACTGGCTACAGATGCCTGTAATAATAACAAAGTAAAATACCAGGAAGAGCCGGCCAAACCGGGGAAAAATGTGCATTTGGGCGATATTTATGATATACGCACCGAAGGCCGCAAGTGGGTGATAAAAGTGACCGGCCTGCTGCATACCCGCGTTAAATACGACGAAGCCATTAAACATTATGTTGATTTAACCCCACCCGAAGAACTGGAAAAAGCTAAAGTACAGGCGGCTGCCTTTTACAGTGGGAAACGGATGAGCAAAATTGGCCGCCCCACCAAAAAAGAAAGAAGAGATTTGGACGGTTTTATGGACGGGGAATAAATCGTAACTTTAAATACATCAAAATAATGTTAGGAATACCCGGCGAAAAAGCTCCGGCGACCCCTGTTTCCCGCAGAGTACGCAGATAAACGCGGAAAATTGATCTGCGAAAATCAGCGTTGTTTGCGGAGACGACAGATGACACCGCATAGCACATCGATATCGTACATCCTGCATCATATACCCTACCTTTGCGCATGCACATCGATATACTTACCGTTCTCCCCGAATTGTTAACCAGTCCGCTCTCCCATAGCATTATGAAGCGGGCGCAGGAAAAGGGTCTTCTTCGCGTAGAAGTTCATCAACTGCGCAAATGGGCCATCAACGAATACGGGCAGGTAGACGATTACCAGTACGGCGGTGGGGCAGGCATGGTAATGATGTGCGAACCCCTCGCCAACGCCATTGAAGAACTTTCAAAAGATAAAAAATACGACGAGATCATTTATCTTACTCCCGATGGGCATACCCTTAACCAAAAAATGGCCAACTCGCTGTCGCTCAAGGGTAACCTGCTGATGATTTGCGGCCATTACAAAGGCATCGATGAACGAATCCGGCAGCAATATATAACCCTCGAAATTTCGATCGGCGATTATGTGTTAAGCGGCGGAGAATTGGCTGCGGCAGTTTTGGTAGACGCTATAGGAAGGCTTTTGCCCGGAGTGCTGGGAGATGAAACATCGGCGCTGACCGATTCCTTCCAGGATAACTTACTGGCGCCGCCGGTTTATACGCGTCCTGTTAACTGGCAGGGCAGGGAAGTGCCCGGGGTGCTCATGAGCGGCGACCATCAAAAAATAGATAACTGGCGCCACGAACAATCGGTACAACGCACAAAAGAAAGAAGGCCGGATCTGCTCGAGGACTGATAACTTTGGATAGTATTTTGCACTGCCGGGGTAGAACGCCCGGCGCAGAAGAAAGGATCAGGAGATCTTTTAAACGGATGGATTACCGGGATAAACTTTTAAACTTGCAGCATGTCAAAAAATAAATCAAATCGTCCTTTTGTTTTCAGCACCAACCCCGATTTTAAATTTGATGACGATAATTTGCCCGAAAGCCAAACCCCGGCGCCCGCTGCGCAAAAGCTGCGCATACAATTAGAAACAAAACACCGGGGCGGCAAAACGGTTTCGGTGGTGAAGGGTTTTGCAGGAAAGGACGAGGATCTGGAAGAGCTGGGAAGAAAACTCAAATCGTTTTGCGGAACGGGAGGCAGTGTGAAAGAAGGGGAGATAATCATCCAGGGCGACCACCGCGAAAAAATGTTGCAATGGTTTTTGAAGAACGGCTACACAGGCACAAAAAAGAGCGGTGGTTAGTTGCCCGATCCCGATTTAATCAGTATTTTTACGCAAACACTCTATTCATGGGCAATATTATATCTGCGGGCATCATGGTTAATGTTGAGGTTTTTTTTCAACCCGAATACAGCAACCCGCTGCAAAACGAATATATGTTTGCCTACCGCATTACCCTGGAAAACTATAACCAATATCCCGTAAAATTACTGCGCCGCCATTGGTTTATTTTCGATAGCAATGGTACCTACCGCGAAGTAGAAGGCGAGGGCGTTGTGGGTGTGCAGCCCACTTTGCAGCCGGGCGAAAGCTACCAGTACATGAGCGGCTGTAACCTCAGCACCGATATGGGAAAAATGAAAGGAACCTATGAAATGGAAAACCTCAACCTTCACAAGAAGTTCCAGGTAATTATTCCCGAATTTGAAATGATCGTTCCGGAAAAAAACAACTAATCCTCTTTTACCTGCCACTATTTCACTGGGTTATTAATAGCGGAAAATAAAATTTATCAAATGGCTAAATAATTTAGTATTATTGCTAATAAATTTAGTTATGCAAGATCTCGCCCTGTCAACGCTGTCAGAATATCTTTTGCTTATTGAGCCCCGTCACGATTTATCGGACCAGATTATGGCGATAAAAGAAAAATTTGCTGAGCAGTATAAATCGCCCCAGACCTTGAAGGGAAAGCCACATCTTACGCTTGTCAGCTTTGTACAGTACGCTGCGATGGAAGGCAGGATAAAACAAACACTGCGGCGGATAGCAACGGAAAGAAGTCCGATGCTTATTGAGATGGCTGATTTTGGCTCCTTTCCCTCCCATACCATCTATATCAATGTGGTTTCAAAACCCGTTATTCAGGCATTGGTGAAAGCCATTAGAACGGAACTGCAATCCATGTTGAAGCCTGATAAAGACCATCCGCCCCATTTTATTATGGAACCTCATATTACCATTGCCCGCAGACTTGTTCCCTGGCAGTATGAACAGGGCTGGCTCCAATACAGTCATCAATCTTTCTCGGGAAAATGTATGGCCACTAATATGATACTGCTTAAAAAGGAAGCAGGTGATCAAAACTACCGCCTCGCGGACCGCTTCGAATTTTTGAGTCGACCCGGCGGTGCCACACAAGCCAGGCTGTTTTAAACCGTAGAACCCCGGGAGGGTTAAAAGCAATTGATATGGATAAAAAACTACAGCAGGACCATTTTAAAGTAAAGTCCAGCCAATCCGGAAATAAAAAGAAAGTAGATGATGAGCAGGGTGAAGGGATGTCCTACCTGCATGGACGGGGGGCGCAGATTAATACGCCCAACAAGTTTCTGAAACACGAAACCGCGAAAGCACATATAGAAGCAATAGACGATTGGGAGGAACCCGACCGGCCTACCCGGTATATCGAACAGCAGGCAAAAACCATTGTCAACAAAGTGGATAGTCCCGATGTGGGAATGGCCTATAGCATGAATGCCTACGCGGGCTGCGAACACGGTTGTATTTATTGCTATGCCCGCAATGTACATGAGTACTGGGGGTATAGTGCCGGGCTTGATTTTGAGAGAAATATTATTGTAAAGAAAAATGCCCCCCAATTGCTGCGGCGGCAATTGCTGCATCCCAAATGGCAGGTAATGCCTATAATGCTCAGCGGGAATACCGATTGCTACCAGCCTGCTGAAAGAAAATTCCGGCTTACACGCGGCTTACTCGAAGTATGTAACGAGTTTAATCAACCGGTTGGTATTCTCACCAAAAATGCAGCGATTTTGAATGATAAGGATCTGTTACGGGAGATGGCCGAAAAGAATATCGTTCGGGCTATGGTGTCGGTTACTTCTTTTAATGAAGAACTGAGGCGGGTGATGGAACCACGCACTACCACGGCATTGCAGCGTTTGAAAGTGATTGAGGAACTGAGTGGCGCCGGTGTAAGAACGGGCGTAATGATGGGCCCCATGATACCCGGCCTCAACGAGCACGAAATGCAGCGGATCATGAAGTCGGCCGCCGATGCGGGCGCAAGCTTTACAGCCTATACCTTTATAAGATTAAATGGTGCGATAAAGCTGCTGTTTCACGATTGGTTGTATAAAAATTTTCCCGACCGGGCAGACAAGGTATGGCACCTGATAGAACAAAGCCACGATGGCAAGGTAAACGATAGCCGGTGGGGACTGCGCATGCGCGGCGAAGGAAGTATTGCACAAATGGTAGCGCAGCAGTATGAAAAATACGGCCGGTTGTATAAAATGAACGAAGATCGGAGCGGCCTCGACTGCACACGATTTAAACGACCGGGACAACAGACCCGGTTGTTTTAAACGTAACAGAAACTTAACCTCGTAATTGGCAAGGCCGCCGGGATTATCCACAATTTTGCCCGGTTGGTGGATAAACTTCTTTTATATCAATAAAAAGGATGTAGTAATTTTCACCGTAGTAAACAGGGTCGTGCGGCTTGCTCTTCAGTTCATTGTAATTCATTCACAACATATAAATCAAAAAGGATTCCTATGCAGTATCAACAAAAGCAATGGCGAAAACTAACCGGCGAATATGTGAAGACGATTATTGAAGAGGAAGTAAAGGAAGTAATATTACGCGAAAAAGATCGCGGCCACCAGTTAAAAGTTTGCATTGGCACCGATAGCCAGGTAAAAGGTACCGAAACCGAGTTTGCCACGGCCATTGTTTTTATTCGAAAGGGAAACGGCGGGTTCATGTATGTAAACAGCGAAGTGTCCCGCGAAAGGATGAGTCTCCGGCAGCGCATGATGGCCGAAGTGGCCAAAAGTATTGAAATCGCCTACCTGTTAAGCGGCGTGTTCACTAACCATAACGTTGATATGGAAGTGCATGTAGATATCAACACCAATCCCCAGTTTAAAAGCAACGATGCCCTTAAAGAAGCCATTGGGTATATTACTGGTATGGGCTTTTCCTTCAAAGCCAAGCCCGATGCCTTTGCCAGCTCTTGCTGTGCAGACAAAGTAGTGCAATAACAGGCCGGGAAAATTCCTGCTAAGGCTTAACAGAGTTATTTTGAACTATTTCATA
>JBEBUZ010000037.1:0-34207 GCA_040393015.1 Paraniabella yanshanensis | reverse complement strand
CTCTTAGCTGGTAAACGCTCGCGGCCCCATCGCAACAATTGTTTTTAGACCCGAAGAAATAATAGTACCCCCCCTTTTTGAAAAGATTCACCCCTTCAAAATCTCCGGCGGCAATTTTAAATTTCCGCGACATATCTTTTACGGATTTACCATCGTCAGTTAGCTCTACTCCATAGGTTCCCTGTGTTGCAGAATTGTTATAGCTTCCCCAGAAAAGATATTTTTTGCCGCCATCCTCATAATAAAAAGGATCGATAGAATTAGGCACCCCTATTTCCGACGACAAAAATAATTTTCCGGCGTCTGTATAGGGACCCGCAGGCGACGAAGAGGTGGCCAGGCCGATACCGGGATTAGAATCTGCCCATACGGAGTAAGAATAATAAAGATGATACTTACCATTGACGTACGCAATATCGGGGGCCCATATTCCGCCCGATGCTTTCCAGGAAGGCTTTACACTAAAAGCATCTCTGATATAAGACCAGTTCACCAGATCCTTCGAACGTACAACGGCTACCAAATGATTTTTCTTATCGGAATTCCAATAGTCCTCGGTTCCGTATGCATAAAAATATTCGGAATCAGGATCTTTTATTACGGTAGGATCGGCCAAAATGGGCTTAAATACAGGGTTAATGTACTCGGCTTTCTCATTTGGATCCGGCCCCCCGGTTTCCGGTGCGGGTTCCTGAGAGCTTTTGCCGCAGGTGGTAAACAGAGAAATGGCAGTAACAACAGATAAAAATTTCAGGTAAGAGACAAACATCATGTTATAAAAATTTTACGGTACTCTATCGTATAAATTACGAGCAGGTATCCTGTATGTAAAAAAGTGATTGGTTTAAGACCCGTTGCTTATACTATCCGGGAATGGTTCAAATATATTCTCCTATCGCGGAAAGCAATCGCTATTTTGTCTCATTAATTCATCAAACTATCTCAATATTTCCAACCTGCAAAAACCATACCTTCGGCAAACTACCTGCTGAAGTCGCTATTTTTTCTCTGTTGAAAAAATATTGTAGGTTTGAACAAATAGCTTGTAGTTGCGAAATTCTATCCTTGTTTTCCTGGTGCTCTGCTTTTTATTCCCCTGCACCCTGCAGACGGAGGCACAACATTATTATTTCAAACATTTCCAGGTCGAAGACGGGCTTTCTAACAATACCGCTATCTGCACTTTGCAGGACAGTAAGGGATTTATGTGGTTTGGCACGAAAGACGGGCTCAACCGCTTCGACGGCTACAGTTTCAAAATCTACCGGAATAATCCCCGCGATAGTACCAGTATCGGGAACAACTCTATATGGCGATTGCACGAAGATGAAAAAGGTATTTTATGGGTAGGAACGGAAAGGGGACTGTATCGTTATAATCGCGCTTTAGAAACATTTAACCTTGTAGAAGATATTCCCAGAAGTGAAATTAGCGGCATTACCAGTGACAGGGCGGGAAATCTTTGGGTTATTGCGGGATTTAAAGTTTACCGTCTTTCTCCCGCTGTAAATAAGCTGAAAAAATACGACAACGATTCTACCCTGAATTTCTGTGTTACCATTTCCCGGTCCCTAACGGGTGATATCTGGATCGGAAATATTCATGGCCAGATTTTACGCTATGACCCGGTTTCAGAACAGTTTCCGGCTTATTCCCTTTTTTCTCATTCGAAACCGGCTCCATCGGGTTGGATTGAAAAAATATACGACTCGGGTCTGGGGTTTTTGTTCATTGGTACTTCTAATCAGGGTGTAAAGACTTTCGATCCCATCACCCTGGAATATAAGGATATCCTTACCTATAATGAAGACAAGACAGAAATTTATGTGAGGGATTTCCTCCGGAATACAGAAAAGGAATTTTGGATCGCTACCGAAAGTGGCATCTATATTTACAATGTAGACGACAACAGCTTTCAGCATTTGAAAAAAAGTACGGTTAATCCATACGCTTTGTCCGACAATGCCATCTATTCGTTCGCCAAAGACCGGGAAGGAGGAATTTGGGCTTCCTCCTATTTTGGAGGCGTCAATTATTACTCTAACCAAAAGCTCACGTTTGATAAATACTTTTTTACTCCCGGAAGCAATTCATTACGAGGAAATGCAGTCAGAGAAATAAAACAGGACAAGGCGGGCAATTTGTGGATCGGCACAGAAGATGCAGGCCTAAACAGTTATAACCCTACGACGGGAAACTTTATAGCACTTAATCCGGACGACGGGTATAGCGGTATTGCGCACACCAATATTCATGGGCTGGCGGTAGACGAAGATAAGCTGTGGGTAGGAACATTTGAACACGGACTCGATATCCTGGATATTCAGACAAAAAAGGTGGTGCAGCATTTCGAGTACGGGCCGGGCCCCTACGATCTTAAAAGTAATTTTGTACACTCCGTATTTAAAACCAGTTCGGGTCAGATCATCGCAGGAACATCTAACGGCATGTTCCTATATAATAAAGAGCACCGGAACTTTTTACCGCTGAAGTTTTTCCCCGATAATGTTTTCTTTTCTGCTATCACAGAGGATGCGAAGGGAAACCTTTGGATCGGCACCTTTAAAAACGGACTTTACTATTTTAATCCGCAATTGAACCTCTTCGGAAGGTTAAGATTTCTATACAATGGCACCGACCGTTTTGAAAAAAGCAGGGTAACCTACACCTATATCGACAGCCGGCAGTTGTTGTGGGTTTGCACCGAAGACGGCCTATTCAGAATCAACATACAAACAAAAAAAATAAAGCCCTATTCTACCGGCAGCGGCCTACCCGGCAACCTGATATACGGCATTGTGGAAGACGACAATCAATACCTCTGGATAACCACATCCAAAGGGTTGGTGCGCATGAATGCCGCCACGGGAGCCACCAGTATTTTCACCCAAGCGAATGGTCTTCTGGGTAACCAGTTCAATTACTCATCTGTTTTCAAAGATAGCAGCGGTCGTATTTATTTAGGAAGCGTGAAAGGAATGATAGCCTTCAACCCCGGTGAGTTGAATACCCGAAACATTGTGCCACCCGTTTATATCACCAACATGCAGATTAATAATGTGGATATAGGCGTAAGCGAAGACGGACCATTGAAGAAATCGATGTTGCATACGCATCGTATCCGGCTCAACCATTTACAATCTTCGATCAGCTTTGATTTCGCTGCATTATATTTTACTTCACCGCAAAGTATCGAATACGCGTATAAGCTGGAAGGATCGGACGAAGACTGGAATTATATCAAGACCAACCGGAGGGTTTATTTCACCAATCTTTCCCCCGGCACTTACCGGTTCGTGGTCAAATCAACAGACAGCAATGGTAATTGGCCGGCAAATGAAAAAGCACTTCTGATAGAAATACTTCCACCCTGGTGGCTGGGAAATCTGGCTTATTTTCTTTACAGCCTTGCGGGTATCTTTACCATATATTTCATTATCCGGTTCTATCATAACCGGCAAAAAGAAAAACAAAAAATACAAATGGCTCTTTTTGAACGAGCCAAAGAAAAAGAAATCTACGAATCTAAAATCGACTTCTTTACAAAAATTGCCCATGAAATAAGAACACCTCTCACACTAATTAAAGCCCCGATGGAAAAAATAATGCGTAATATAGGTGAGGTACCGCAGGTAGAAAAATATTTAAAGGTCATGGATAAAAACACCAGGAGATTGCTCGACCTTACCAACCAATTACTGGATTTCAGAAAAGTAGAATCGGGCGAATTCGCCCTTCACAAGGCCAATACCAATATTTCTGAGCTCTTTCGTACCATCCATTCGGGTTTTCTGCCATTAGCAGAAAGAAAAAATATTAAGTTTGAAATGGAGGTATACCCCAAAGATATATTTGGTTATATTGATGAAGAAGCCACCACCAAAATAATCAGCAATTTATACGACAACGCCGTCAAGTACAGCAGGTCCTTTGTAAGAGCTGAGATCCGGCGACCATCTGTTCCCGAATCTGTTGATATAATAATAAGTAACGATGGGCTGGAAATTCCCGACTATTTGCAAGATAAAATTTTCGAACCTTTTTTCCGGTCGCCCAACGCCGAAAAGATAACCGGTACCGGAATCGGCCTGCCCCTGGCAAAATCTCTAACGGAACTTCAGGGCGGTACGCTGATGCTGGAATCGGGCAATGGTTTTAATATCTTTACACTTCATCTACCATTAAATCTAAAACCTTAATTGTGCCACCCAACGATATTTCCGAAAAAGCAGCAATACTGATTACCGACGACAATGAGGACATACTGGAATTTCTGGGAGATGATCTCGGAGAAATTTATCATATTTTTACAGCGTGCGATGGCTTGCAGGCCCTGAAGATTTTAGCCGAGGAAGTCATCCACCTGGTAATAAGTGATGTAATGATGCCCGAAATGGACGGATTTGAGCTTTGCAAAAAAATTAAATCTGATTTTGAACTCAGCCATATCCCTGTCATTTTGCTAACTGCTAAAAATACGCTACAGTCAAAAATACAGGGTTTAAACTACGGCGCAGATGCCTATATTGAAAAGCCGTTTTCGCCCGAACACCTTGCCGCTCAGACTGCCAGCCTGCTTAGCAACCGAAATAAAATAAAGGAATATTTTATCAGCTCGCCACTGGCGCATATCAAGAGCATTGCCCACACCAAAATGGACGAAGAGTTTCTTGAAAAACTGAATAATTGTATCGTCGGAAATATTTCAAATGAGGAGCTGGATGTAGAGCACCTGGCAATGGCCATGAACATGAGCAGACCCACATTATACCGGAAAGTAAAGTCCATCTCAAACCTGTCTCCCAACGAAATGATTAACCTTTCCCGATTAAAAAAGGCCGTTGAGCTAATGAATACCCGCTTATTGTCGCTTAGTGAAATTGCTGAAAAAACAGGTTATCATTCCCTCACGCAGTTTGGCCGGAACTTTCAGAAACAATTCGGACAAACCCCTTCCGAATATCTGCA
Organism: Paraniabella yanshanensis; assembly: GCA_040393015.1. Taxonomy (GTDB): domain Bacteria; phylum Bacteroidota; class Bacteroidia; order Chitinophagales; family Chitinophagaceae; genus Niabella; species Niabella yanshanensis_A. The sequence goes on along the minus strand of JBEBUZ010000037.1, from coordinate 29,239 downwards.
AAACCAAAAATCCCAGATTTAAAGGAAAATTTCTTATTTCCCTGCCACAGAATGATCTGATCACATCCCTCAAATAGGCGATGCCATTCTCTCTTTTCATTTCTCAAAAAAATTAACTTTACAAACCATTCAATTCTTTCTGCGCTCCCGAACCAACGGCTGCTCCGATTATAGCGGGAAACAGATCAAAAACATATAAGAATGAAAAAAATCACCAAAGTACTGACTGGCATTTTTGCTATCATCGTTATTGGCTTGTTGAGTACAGTTTTGTACCTGACCTACTATTTACCCAACACCGGCGAAGCGCCCGACATAAAAATAGAGCTCACACCCGAAAATATTGAAAAAGGGCGTTATCTGGCTAACCATGTAGCCGTGTGCATTGATTGTCACAGCAGCAGGGACTGGACTATTTTTTCAGGACCTATAAACGGTAATCTTGGAGGAGGAGGTGAAAAGTTCGGAAAAGAAATGGGCTTTCCCGGAACAATTTACGCCCGGAACATTACCCCACATAATCTTGGAAACTGGACGGACGGGGAGTTGTTTCGGGCCATTACAACCGGCGTTAACAAGGAAGGGAAAGCTTTATTTTCTTTGATGCCTTATCATCATTACGGGCAGATGGATGTAGAAGATATTTATCATATCATTGCGTATATCAGAACCCTGAAACCTGTCGAAAATGATCCGCCGGAAAGAGAGCTGGATTTTCCGGTTAGTCTCCTGATCAATACCATGCCCAGGGAGGCAAATTTTACCCCCCGCCCCTCTCGGAGCAATGAAGTAGCCTATGGAAAATATTTGGTAAATGCGGCGGCCTGTGTGGGATGCCATAGCCAAACCGACAAAGGCGCTATTATTCCGGGAACAGAATTCGGGGGCGGTATGGAGTTCCGGCAACCGGCAGGTATAGTAAGATCAGCCAATATTACCCCGCATAAGCAAAACGGTATCGGCAACTTAACCCAGGAGGAATTTGTACAACGATTTAAACAGTATACCGACAGCGCCTATCAGCCGGCGAAACTTACTCCCCGGGACTTAAACAGCCCCATGCCCTGGTCGATGTATGCCGGAATGGAAGAAAATGATCTCAAAGCCATTTATGTTTATCTCCAAAGTCTTTCTCCGATCGACAACCTGGTTAACCATTTCGAAAAAAGGTAAGGGAGGGGTTTTACGCTTGTACCCTTTAACGTATCAATAGGAAGCAATCAGCTTCCCATCCTGTACTATATCAAGCGATTTTTGGTTAGCAGCCTCTACCCGCCCGATTATTTGTGCCTGCACCCCAAAGGACCGGGCAAGCTCTATAATTGCTTCGGCTGCTTTGTCGTTAGTGTAAATTTCCATACGGGTACCCATATTGAATACCTGGTACATTTCCTTATTGTCGGCGCCGCTGGCCTCTTTAATAATATCAAAAACCGGCGGGGGTGCGAATAAATTGTCTTTTATGACTTTTACGGTGTCGGGCAAATATTTGAGGCATTTTGTTTGTCCGCCGCCACTACAGTGTATCAGTCCATATACCGATTCAAAATACTCTTCCAGCAGGATTTTCATCACCGGGGCAAAGGTTCGGGTGGGGCTTAGGATCAGTTTACCAACCGATGTTTCCCCTCCTTCAATCGCAATCATATCAGTCATCCTGTGCTTACCAATATATACTACCTCCTTACTCAACGAGGGCTCATAGGTTTCCGGAAAATGGGTTGCGTAATATTTGTTCAGCACATCATGCCGTGCGCTCGTTAAACCATTACTTGCCAGTCCGCCGTTGTATTCGGTTTCATAATCGGCTTTGCCAAAGGAAGCCAGTCCTACAATCACATTACCCGGAGCGATCTTCTCATTGGTTACCAGCCTGTTTTCTGGCCACCTGGCAACCATCGTTCCGTTCACTGCTATTGTACGCACCACATCCCCTACGTCGGCTGTTTCACCGCCCATAAAAGTAATGTTTACCCCATAGGCCTTCATCGTATCAAAAAACTGCTGGCTGCCGTTGATCACTTCGCTCAACACTTCTGCGGGTATCAGCGTTTTATTTCTATCGATGGTAGAAGAAAAAGCCACCTGATCATAAATACCCACACAAAGCAGGTCATCCAGGTTCATTACGATGGCATCCTGCGCTATCCCACGCCATACGCTTATATCACCCGTTTCCTTCCAATAAAGATAGGCCAGTATGCTTTTAGTTCCTGCGCCATCAGCGTGCATAACATTCACCCAATTTTCAGCATTCTCACGATCATTCCCCAGCACATCGGGATATATTTTGCAAAATGCATTGGGATATAAACCTTTATCCAGGTTTTTCACCGCTTCATGCACTTCTTCTTTCTGGGCAGACACGCCTCTTTTGGAGTATAACGACATTCTATTTTTTTATGCCGCGAAGATAAAACAATCGGCTTTATGTAAGATAATCCCTGTGAGAGTATAATAAAACCGGAGGCCAACGGGCAAGATTTCCAAATTCACGTCTTACATTTGCGTCCGATGAAAATCCATTACGATATCAGCAGCCTCCCGTCTTTTAAAAACGCCGTCATCACGATCGGCACTTTTGATGGGGTGCACGAAGGGCATAAAAAAATTATCACCCAACTTATCGCCATTGCCAGGGAGGTAAAGGGAGAATCGGTCATCATCACTTTTCATCCCCATCCGCGTAAAATTGTCACTTCTTCTATATTGGGCGTACGGCTCATCAATACCCTTGATGAGAAGACAGAGCTATTGGAAAAACTGGGTGTCAACCACCTGGTTATCACCCCGTTTACTGAGGCTTTCGCCAATCAGGAACCATTAGATTACCTGAAGAACTTCCTGGTAGACAAATTCCACCCGCACACCATTATTATTGGCTACGACCATCGTTTCGGTAAAAACCGGAATGGCGATTACTCCTTATTGGAGAATTTTCAAACTCATTATCATTACCAGTTAAAGGAAATTCCCAGGCATATCCTGGAAGATATTGCCGTTAGTTCCACTAAAATACGCGAAGCCATTTTAAATGGCGATACCGCTGCAACGAATCACCTGCTTGGATACGAGTTCTTTTTTGAAGGCGAAGTAGTGCATGGCGATAAACTGGGGCGCGAGCTGGGCTACCCCACCGCTAACTTAAAAATACAAAACCAGGAGAAGATATTGCCCGGAGACGGAATTTATGCCGTGTACGCGTCGTTAAAAGACGAAAACAACGGCTATGGCCCCCGCCTGAAAGGAATGATGAGTATCGGATTCCGGCCTACAGTTGATGGCAAAAAAAGAGTGGTAGAAGTTAATATCTTCGACTTCAATGAACAGATTTACGGTAGTACCCTGAGGATTTATGTAAAGAAGTTTTTGCGGGCTGAGGAAAAATTCGCCAACCTCGATGCATTAATCGATAAAATTGGCAATGACAAAAAAGAAAGTCTGGCTGTATTGTAGGCCGAACCAATAATTTTCCCAAAACAAAACCCCGGTATTTCTATTGTACCGGGGTTTTGTTTTGAACAGGTATAATACCAGTCTATTTCTTAGCTGCAGCAGCTTCTTCCTGCCTTAACTGCCTTGTCATTACCACTGAAGCCACAGGAATACGGGAGGAGTTCAATATTTCCATATCGGGAGCCTTGATATCTTCTACCCTGATATTGCCATTGATATCTAATTCATCAACGGGCACCTCGATTACTTCGGTCAGATGTTTAGGAAGTGTTCTTACTTTTACTGCTTTGATCTTGGACACAAACCGTCCGCCGGCTCTTACTCCTTTCGCGGTACCTGTATATTTCAGAGGAACGGTAGCTATCACTTTTTTACCTTCTACCAGTTCCAACAGATCCACATGAATCAATGCATCGGTCACTTTGTCAAACTGAAGATCTTTCAAGATACATTTGTAGGTTCCGCCGTCAACGTTTACTTCAGCCAGCTGGAAATTAGGAGTATACACCAGCGGTTTAAACGCTGAAGCCGGCGCACTGAAATTAATTTCTTTGGCACCCCCGTAAATTACAGCAGGCACATTACCCTGAGAGCGAACCTGGCGGGTGGCTCTTTTGCCAAAATCGGTCCTCAGTTGTCCTTCGATTGTAATTGTTTTCATTTTTATGTTGTTTTAATATTTACTCAACTGGTTCTTAAATTAGAGTGCACAAATAAACTCGTGATACTCTTATTCTCGAAAGCATGCCGGATAGCCACTGAAAAAAGTTCCGCTACAGAAATAACTTTTATCTTCGGGCTCTCCCTTCTCAAAGGAATAGTATTACAAACGACCAATTCCTCCAGCACACTATTCTCTATATTTTCATAGGCTTTGCCGCTTAAAAGCGGATGAGTGATCATTGCCCTTACGCTGTTGGCGCCCTTTTCTTTAATAAGTTCTGCGCATTTTGCAAGGGTGCCGCCGGTATCACAAATATCATCTATAATCACCACATCCCTTCCCTCTACATCTCCGATCAGCGTCATACTGCCAATCTCGTTCGCCCGCTTACGATGTTTGTCGCAAATCACCATTTCGGCGTTAAAATAGCTGGCTATTTCCCTGATCCGGTTGGTTGCCCCCACATCAGGGGCCGCAAAGGTAAGGTTTTTTAACTGTAACTCTTCCACATAAGGTATAAATACCGCATGACTGTCGAGGTGATCCACCGGGATATCAAAATATCCCTGTATTTGTGGAGCGTGCAAATCCATTGTAATGATACGGTCGGCACCGGCGGCAGTTAACATATTCGCTACCAATTTACTGCCAATCGCCACCCGGGGCCGGTCCTTTCTGTCCTGCCGGGCATACCCATAATAGGGAAGAACCGGAATAACCTTATACGCCGAAGCTCTTTTGGCGGCATCGATCATCAATAAAAGTTCCATCAGGTTTTCCGCCGGCGGGTAGGTGCTCTGAACAATAAAAATATAATCCCCGCGAACGCTCTCCAGGTAATTAGGGGAGATTTCCCCGTCTGAAAAACGCTGAATATTGATTTTTCCCGGGTCACATCCGAAATAAGTGCAAATTTCCGATGCTAATGCCTGTGAGGCGCTTCCTGTAAAAATTTTAGCGGCGTGAAGAATGGATTGTGCTGTCTGCATACTGTTGTATAAATGAGCGGCGAAGATATTTTTTTATTCTGTGAGAGCCATGATTTTTTTAGCTTTATTGACCAAACGCAAAGGAAAATAACCTGCAAACCGATATACTAAATATTTTAGTATATTTGTGAATATATTTAGTGTTAAAATACTATTGTATGGAATCCGCAACACCACTGAAAAACACAATTAAACAATGGCCCGAAGATGAACGTCCCAGAGAGAGACTAACCCGTATTGGCGCGGACAAGCTCAGCGATTCCGAATTATTAGCTCTTTTAATCCATAACGGCACCGCAAAGCGGTCTGCCGTGGACATAGCCAAAGAGGTGCTGCGACTGGGGAGTAATAATTTAAACGAACTTGGAAAGTTCACTATCCGGCAACTCACCAAAGTGAAGGGAATCGGCCCTGCCAAAGCCATTACGATTGCCGCAGCCCTCGAGCTGGGCCGAAGGAGGCAGGCAGGCAGTCTTCCCGAGCAAAATATTATCAGAAGCGCAAAAGACGTTGCTTTCTTTTTAAAGGAGCGACTAAAAGACTATCAGCTCGAGGTTTTCGCAGTCATTTACCTGAACCAGGCCCATAAAATAATCGGCTTTGAAATTGTAAGCACCGGAGGTATTACCGGTACCGTCGCTGACCCAAGGGTGATCCTGAAAAAGGCGCTCGAAAAAAATGCCGTCTCTATCGTTTTAAGTCATAATCATCCGTCGGGAAGCTTAAAACCTAGTGGAGCAGATAAATTTATTACTGAAAAAGTGAAGCAGGCCGCCTCGTTCTTAGACATCAAAGTATTGGATCATATCATCGTCAGTGAAATGGGATATTACAGTTTCGCAGACAGTGGCGAACTTTAACCGAAAGACATTTTGTAATCTACTTTGATTTTACCGGATGAGATATCCGACAATTTCCTTTTTAATAGTTTTTTCTTCAAAACAGGTAGATGATCTATAAATAGCTTACCCTCAATGTGATCGTACTCATGCAAAATAATACGGGCTGTAATACCGGTAAAGGTATCGGTATGAAGCTCAAAATGCTCGTCTTCGTATTCTATGGTTACAGACTGGGGGCGCATGATATCTTCCCGTATTTTAGGAATACTCAGACATCCTTCATTATACGCCCAGGGTTTTCCATCGAGTTCCCTGACGTAGGCATTAATAAATACCTTTTTGATGCCCTCGTCGCCCGGGTATTCGTTTCGTTCTTCCTCCTCTTCCATATTCTCAAAAATCTGCTCCGAATCTACTACAAATAAGCGAATCGACCTGTTCACCTGAGGAGCAGCCAACCCCACACCGTTACTGGCGTACATGGTCTCCCACATATTGGCAATTAATGTTTCTATACCCGGATAGTCCGGTTCAATTTCCTCGGCTACTTTTCTTAAAACAGGGTTTCCGTATGCTACAATGGGGAGAATCATGCGTACAAAGTTAGTTGTTAATTGGATAATTAGCATAATTCGTCCGGATCAGCTTTTTGAAGGTCCGGCCCGAAAGTGTTTTATGAATGTTAAAATTTTCTAAGATTTTTTTGAAATAATCATTGCTTTTTTAATTTAGCGCCCCATACGAAATATTGTTTAAACTCGTAAAAATTTCAATTAATATTATTTATAATTTTTAGTTGTTATGTTACCAGAACATTTTTCAATGCGCTCGTCTCATTTTATCAGATTGTTTTTTGTTAGTTTTTTCTTCGCAGCATTTATTTTTAGTGATACCGGCTTAAAAGCCCAACAACCTCCTTCCGGTATAGATCGCCAACAGACATTCACCGCCAGGTTAATGAATCTGGAAGCCGCAGCCAGCGAAACATTCCGATACAACGCTTCCCTGCACAATGGTGCAGCCGAAACCAGATTGTACCAGCTCTCTGCTGATATACCGGCCGGTTGGCTACTGGCCTTCAAAACAGATGGTAGCCAGGTTTCCTCGATCAACCTGGAAGCCGGCAGAACCCAGGATATTACGATAGAAATTAACGCCTCCCTGAATGCCGAACCTGGTAAATTTAATATACCAGTGAAGGCTGTATCTTCAAGCGACACACTTACACTTAACCTCGAAGCAGTAGTAAAGGGTTCTTACAAATTAGAGCTTAGCACCCCTACGGGAAGGTTGAGCGATGAAGTCACTTCGGGCCGCAATACCCAAATTCATCTTGTAGTCAGAAATGCGGGTACTATTCCCTTAAAAGAAATCACCCTTTCGGCACAGGCTCCTTCGAAATGGGAAGCCAGTTTTGAGCCGACAAAAGTTACGGAACTGGAGCCTGGAAAAACGGCAGAGGTAATAGCTACCTTAAAAGTGCCGGACAAAACGATAGCCGGCGATTATCAGACCACTTTTAGTGCTAAGGAAACCAATGCCAATGCAGATGCGGTTTTCCGGATGACAGTGAAAACATCTTTGCTTTCGGGCTGGATCGGCATCCTGATTATCCTGCTTGCCGGAGCACTTATTTACTACCTCATCAGGAAATACGGCAGAAGATAGGGTTTGGGGGAATATCCACCTATTCTTCCCTGCCATTGATTCAACCTTCTGAAGCAGTAACTAATCATTTGACATGGATGATCCTATCATAGAATTGAAAGGCCTGACCAAGCGATATGGCCCGCTTGTAGCAGTAAACGATTTAAACCTGAGCATTCACAAAAGTGAAATATTCGGATTATTGGGTCCCAATGGCGCAGGTAAAACAACTACCATATTAATGATGCTGGGGCTTACCGAGCCAGACGCAGGCAGCGCTTTCGTTTGCGGCTATAATGCCACCACCGACCCTATCAAGGTGAAACGCGTAGTAGGTTACATGCCCGATAGTATAGGGTTTTATGACAATATGACCGCTTTCGAAAACCTGATCTATATAGGACGCCTCAACAGAATCCCTGAAACCGATTTAGAAACTATCGCCCGGGAGGTGATGGCACAAGTGGGTCTGGAAAGCGATATGCATAAAAAAGCATCCACATATTCCCGTGGGATGAAGCAAAGGTTAGGACTGGCCGAAGTTCTCATCAAACAACCGGATGTAATTATTCTTGACGAGCCCACACTAGGTATTGATCCCAGCGGTGTAAAAGAATTCCTCTCCTTAATTAAGCAACTAAGTACCCAACGGGGATTAACGGTGTTATTGTCATCGCATCATTTACACCATGTACAGCAGGTTTGCGACCGGGTGGGCATTTTTGTGGAAGGCAAATTGCTGGTAGAAGGTAATATTCATTCGCTTTCGCGCGGGTTGTTCAATAAGGAAGGATACCTGACGGATATTACTTTGAAAAATACCCCTTCTCTCCCCTGGCCTCCGGAAACCGAACTACTCCAATGGGATACAGTTAATGAGGTAAACATTTCAGACAACCGCATCGAAATTAGCTGCTCGCAGGACATCACACCCGATATCGTACGTTTTCTGGTAGAAAAAGGTCATGATATCACCGGCGTCCATAAAAAAGAATACGGACTCGACGATATTTATCAAAAATATTTTGAAAACAATAAAAAGGAAACTTTCTCTCATGAAAAGCCTGGCAACTTTTTTCAGCGATCCTTTGGTAAAATCAGAAAGAACAGACAAAAAGAATAATACCCTCCCGGAAAGCCCTTTCCGGGTAATGGTTCGCAAAGAAATTGCCGACGCGATTCGCAGTTGGCGGTTCATTGTGTTAATATTGCTCATTGTACTCACTTTCTGCGCTTCGATGTATGTGTCACTTAGCAATATTGGTACCGCTTTTACCAATACCAATGATCCCGATCGTAATTTTTTATACCTCAAATTATTAACTACTACCGATAACTCAATACCCCCTTTTCATGTATTTCTGAGCTTTTTGGGCCCTTTGCTGGGGATAAGCCTGGGCTTCGATGCTATAAACTCGGAGTACAACAGCGGCAACCTTACGCGAATGATGGCCCAGCCAGTATACAGAGACAACCTGCTGCTTTCGAAATTTGTAAGCGCTTTAATAATCGTAAGTGTATTATTTTTTTCCCTGTCGTTGTTAATGATCGGAACCGGTCTTATTTTAACCGGTGTGCGCATAGAGCCGCAGGAGTTTATGCGTATTATGGCCTTCACCGTTATCAGTATATTATACCTGGCTTTTTGGCTTAACCTGTCTATTTTTTTATCGGTAAAATTTAAGCAACCAGCCACTTCTGCGTTAACGGCAATCGGTATATGGTTGTTCTTCTCTGTATTTTACCAAATAGTTATTACCATTATGGTAAAAGCGGTTCTGCCCGATCCTGCATTCTTATCTACAGAACAAATAGCCGCCTATAACGAGCTGGTGCTTGACTTTCTTCGGGTAGCACCTAATCAAATGTATACCGATGCAACCACTACCCTGCTGATGCCTTCGGTACGAAGCCTCGGCCCCTTAACCATGGAGCAAATGGCAGGAGCCATTCCCTCTCCGCTTCCGTTCAAAGAAAGTTTAATGATTGTATGGCCTCAGATAACGGGATTAATTGCCGGAGTAGCGGCCTGTTTTGCGCTCTCTTATTCTATTTTTATGCGCCGGGAAATCAGAACTTAGCAGCAATTTGTTATAGCGGCGGTTTCCTTCTTTTCAGTTTCGTTCATGCTCATCTTTTTTTCAAATACAATACGTTGGCCACTTTCCGCTCGCCCTCATGATCCCATTTCCTGTTATCGGTGGGATAATTAACTACCCCCGCATCCCTTACCCATAAGGTAGACGATCCTCCTCCGTCAAAATTGATCGCGCTTACGCAGCCCAACCAACGCATTATATGGGTCAGTTCAAAAAGATTCATCCCGGCGGAGTTTTCACTTCGGCCATCAACCACCAACATAATTACTTTTCCTCGTTTGGTGATACCAACGCAGGTGCGGGGATGCCGGGTGGTATTAAAAGAAACCGAGTCCAGCAACTCAATTTTTCGATCGTACAGGAGCAATGGCCCGTTCAGCATTACCTCCGGTTCCCTTAAACGCTCTTCCCAATTCTCCTGTCCGTCCCATTTCCTTATTGCCAGGCGGCCGTTGTTTATTACTATGGCTGCTTTCTGATGAAATGCCGGCTTCTGATCTTTTTCTTTCCGGCTTACATTAATAACCTCGCCCGAAACTTTTGTAAAATCAACAGCACCTCCATTCTTCATATCAAAAAAATTTCCGTTGATAGCGGCGACTGCGTTGTAGCGGGCCGCAAATTCGCTCACGGTCTTCAATTTTTCCGGTTCGGCAGCAATCGCCATCCCCGCCCTGCTTTTCCTGATAACGAGATAGCTAATGTTTTCATTGGCATTAAAAAGATTCCGATGGCTAAAATGATGGTTATAGAGCTTTATTTTTCGCTCTATTCTTGTTACTTTCCAGTCAGCATTGACAAAGCTGACTGAATCCTGGTATTGGGCAGTAACTGCAGATACAGAAAACATTAAAAGAACAGTAAGAAGGTTCCGGTTCATCACAACTAAAATTTTTATAAAAATACAACCTTTCTTTGTGTAGTTTTACCAAAGAGAGCATCCCTTCAACAGCATACATCAGTTACGCAGCATAAAAATGAATGCTGTACTGAAAAACAGATCACCATGAAAATTTTTAAATTCATAACCACATTCGCAATTACCGTCTTATTTTTTTATATGGATACCAGCGGACAAATAAAAAATTATTCAGAAGAATGGAAACAAGTTGAAGAAAGTATCAACAAGGGTCTGCCTGCTTCTGCGCTCGACCTCGTAAAAAAAATATATGCCCGCGCGAAATCAGAAAAACAGGACGCCCAGGTAGTAAAGTCTGCTGTATACCTGAGCCTGCTGCAGGACGAGAACCGGGAAGACAACCTTGTGTTAAGAATAAAAGAAATTGAAACAGAAATAAGCACGGCCAAAGAGCCGGTTAGCTCTCTTCTCAACAGCTACCTTGCCGGCCTATACCAGCAATATTTTGCGATAAACCGCTACAAACTATACGACCGAACCAACACCATTGATTTTAAAAAAGAGGATATTGCTACCTGGACAACAGACGATCTTCATAAAAAAATAAGCGAACTATACCTTCTTTCTATAAAAAACGAAAAAATACTACAACAAACAAAGCTTGAAAATTACGATGCACTGATTGAAAAAGGAAATATGCGGCATTTAAGGCCAACGCTATACGATCTGCTGGCACATACTGCACTGGGTTATTTTAAAAGCAGCGAGAGAGATATTACCAAACCGGCATACCGGTATGAAATCAATGATCCGGCTGCGTTCAGCCCTGCAGAAGAGTTTGCAAAAGCAACATTCGCCACAACCGATTCTTTATCATTACAACATAAGGCTTTGCTGGTTTACCAGGATCTGATCCGCTTCCATTTAAAAGATGCAAAACCCGATGCATTGATAGACGCAGATATTTCGCGCCTCCAATATGTAAACACCAAAATAATATTTAATAAGCCAACAGCCGAACCATTGGTAGTGGTAGACGGAAATATAGTAGCCGATATTAACACGATTTCTCCTGCAGATATTGAGTCTCTCAATATTTTAAAAGACGCTTCCGCTACTGCTGTCTACGGCTCACGCGGAGCAAACGGTGTAATAGTAATTACCTCAAAAAATAAAGACTTTAAACCTGTTACAACCCATGCCCAAAAACTCGAAGGAAAAGACTTTCTGTATTATACCGCCCTGCAGCAAATTGTTTCGAAATACGGTAATACCCCGGCTACAGCACAGGCCGCGTACCTGATGGCACTGGTGCACCAGCAAAACGGACTAAAATATAATGTCAACAGTGATACTGCCAACCGTTACGAGTTAGTCAGGGCAAAAGAAATAACGGAAACTATTTTACAACAAAAAGAAAAAAGCGAAGGCTGGGTCAATGCTTTTAACCTCAATAAGCAGCTAACGCAAGCTCAGTTTGGATTTGAGGTAGAAAAAGTAAATGTGCCGGATATGCCTTTCAGAGCGCTGGTTAACTTTAAGAACACCGAAAAATTATTCCTGCGCATTCTGCCCGCCACCGAAAACCTGAAAAAAGCCTTTGAAACAAAAGATGGCGATGAAAAGAACTGGGAACAATTAGCATCTGCAAAGCCGCTAAAAAGCTGGCTGCAGCCGCTGCCACCAAACAACGATCTGCAAAATCATTCTGTTGAAATAAAAATAGACGCTTTACCAGCGGGTGAATATTTCCTGCTCGCTTCGGCAAATGAAGACTTTAAAACCTCGGGTAATATACTCGCAACAAGGCTGGTTTATATTTCAAATATAAGCTTTGTAAATGATAGCAGGGACTACTATGTACTGCATCGCAACACCGGACAACCATTGGCGAATGCGGTAGTAGATGTATATCAAAAAACTTACGACTATAAAACCTCTGCTTATAAAAGGCAAAAAACAGAAACTTATACCAGTGATAAAAACGGGCATTTTCAGATAAGCCCTTCGGGCACTACAGCAAAACAGCGAAGCAGCAACTATTTGGTATTCGATATCAGGCATGGTAAAGACAGGCTGTTTCCCGCAGACGAAACTTACTATTATTATGCCCAACCTGATAACGACAACCAGAAAAAAATCCGGACAAATATTTTTCTTTTTACTGACCGGAGCATTTACCGGCCAGGACAAACCGTGTATTTCAAAGGCATTGTGATCAACAAACGGGGGGATGGCAAAAGGGCAGACATTTCTGAAGGCTACAAAACAACGCTGAGCTTGTATGACGTCAACCAGCAAAAGGTAAACGACATTGAGGTAGTTACTAATGAATATGGTTCTTTCTCAGGAAACTTCGTTCTGCCAATCAACGGATTAAATGGTGTGTACAGTATGCGCACCAGCGACAATACGGGCTATGCATCCATCCGGATGGAAGAATATAAACGGCCTAAATTTTACGTAGATTTTGAACCGATAAAGGGCGCCTATAAAGTAAATGAAACGGTAAAAATGACCGGTTTTGCAAAAGCTTATGCCGGCAATAATATTGAAGGCGCGACGGTAAAATACAGAGTAGTGAGGGAAGCCCGTTTCCCCTACCCCTGGTTGTTCCGCGGAGGTTTTTACCCGCGGGCAGAGTCTATGGAAATAACATCCGGAGAAATACAAACCAATACCGATGGAAAGTTTGAAATACTCTTTAAAACCATCCCCGACCTGCAGCTGGATGCTAAACTTGAGCCCGTTTTTGACTACCGGATTTATGCAGACGTTACCGATATAAATGGTGAAACAAGGAGCAACAGCCAATCTCTATCTGCCGGGTATAAATCTTTGTTGTTAAGCCTTAACATTCCCGAAAAAATGGCAGCGGACAGCCTGTATAAAATAAATGTCAGTTCAACAAATATGTCGGGGGTATTTGAAAAAACCAATCTCCACGTGAAAATGACCCGGTTAAAACCGGAGCTGCGACTTTTGAGGCCGCGCTATTGGGAGCAAGCCGACCAGTTTGTATTTACCAAAGAAAAATATATCGGTTTTTTTCCAAATGATATTTACAACAATGAGAACGATCCAAAAACATGGAACAAAGACGTAGTTGTACTGGAACAAAATGGAGCCACCGATTCTACAGGAGTGTTCCGGTTGGATAAAACCGGCCTGCTGCCCGGCTTTTATATGCTGGAGATAACCGCAAAAGATAAAGACAACAATGAAGTAAAAGATGTGCAATACATCGAACTTTTTAATCCCAAAAAGTTGGATCCGGCTTACCCGCAATATCTGTACGCAGTAAATCCCAATCCGATAGAGCCGGGCGAAAAAACACAGGTCAAAATAGGCAGCTCCGCCGGAAATGTTTTTCTCATACAACAAATAACAAAAGAAAATAAGGTTTATTCTTATCATCAATTGACTAAAGCTGCTAAAACTTTCGATTTTACGGCCACCGAAGCTGACAGGGGTGGTTATGGAGTAAGTTATCTGTTTGTGAAAAACAATCGCGTATTTCAGACCAATGAAAATATCACGGTTCCCTGGACCAATAAACAATTAAAAATTGAATACGTTACGTTTCGCGACAAGACCCTGCCTGGAGCCGAAGAAAAATGGACGGTAAAACTGTCGGGATTAAAAAATGAAAAAGTGAGCGCCGAACTATTAGCGGGCATGTACGATGCTTCTTTAGACCAGTTCGCCCCGCACCAGTGGAACACCCCCTCTATTTGGAGCAGCTATTATAGAAATTCCTTTTGGGACAGCCGTAGCAACTTCTCGCATACCGGCGCACTTGAACTGAACAACCAAAATTATGTACCCCTGAGTTTTGAAAAGAGGTACGATATGCTGTTCTACCAGAACACGGGCTGGGGAGGCTCTATCGGCCTGACCCTGGAAGGACGCGCACCTGGTATTATGGTCAGGGGAGTAATAAGTGAAGCACAATTAGACGAAACGGTTGTTATTGGCTACGGTGTACAAAAGAAAGAAGCCCGTACAGGAGCTATTTCAGTGGCTCAGGCTGAGATGGCGGCTCCTGTAGCAGCAGATGCCGCCAACAGCAGCGAAAGAAAAGAGGACGGACTGGTAAACCCCGGTTCTGCCACCCGGATACGTACCAATTTTAATGAAACGGCCTTCTTTTTTCCCGATCTGAAAACAGATAAGGACGGCAATATCAGCTTTTCTTTCACCATTCCCGAAGCGCTGACCCGTTGGAAATTCCAGGCGCTCTCACACACCAGGGAACTGGCATTTGGTTACAGTCAAAAAGAAATCATTACACAAAAAGACCTTATGATACAACCCAACCCTCCCCGGTTTTTGCGGGAGGGAGATAAAATGGAATTCAGCAGTAAGGTGGTCAATTTGGCTGACAAGGAAATTACAGGCAGAGCAACCCTTCAATTGTGGAATGCAGCTACCAACGAACCTGTGGATGGCTGGTTTAAAAATGTTATACCGCAACAATATTTTACCATTGCGGCAGGCCAGAGCCAGGCCATTCATTTCCCCATTGAAGTGCCCTACCAGTACGACGATGCACTTACCTGGCGAATAGTGGCAACTGCCAAAGATGGAACTTTGTCGGACGGTGAAGAAAATATGTTGCCTGTACTTACCAATCGCATGTTGGTAACAGAGTCCCTGCCACTTTCTATGCGTGGAAGTGGCACTAAAAAATTCAGGTTTGAAAAACTTTTGAACAGTTCCAACAGCGAAACGCTTACTACCCGGTCTTTAACAGTAGAATACACTTCGAACCCGGTATGGCATGCGGTACAGGCACTACCTTATATGATGCAATATCCCTATGAATGTGCTGAACAAACCTGGAACAAGTACTACGCCAACTCTCTGGCCACCCTGATCGCCAATACTTCCCCTAAAATAAAACAAATCTTCGGGCAATGGAGTATAGCCGACACCACCGCTTTATTGAGCAACCTTCAAAAAAACGAAGAGCTGAAAACGGTTTTATTGGAAGAAACCCCCTGGGTGCTGGCTGCAAAAAATGAAACTCAACAAAAGAAAAATATAGCTGTGTTGTTCGACCTGGTGCGCATGAGCGGTGAACAAGCTAAAGCCTATGAAAAACTAAGGCAGTTGCAAAGCCCTAATGGCGGATTTGTATGGTTCAAAGGCGGTCCGGACGACAGGTATATGACTCAATACATTCTCACCGGTATCGGCCACCTGAAAAGATTAAAGGCTGTTACCGGTCAGCAGGATGCCAACCTGAATCGACTGGTGCAGGCAGCAATGCCCTATCTTGATGGCAAGATAAAGGAAGAGTACGACAACCTTTTAAAAAACAAAACCAATTTAGAGCAGTACGTCCCCTCCTATTATGTGGTACAATACTTATACATGCGCAGCTTTTTCCCGAAAATTGCTATAACCGATAACGCACGTGCGGCCGTGTTGTATTTTAAAGAACGTCAGAAAAAAACCTGGACGAAGCAAAACAAATTCATGCAGGCCATGATAGCCCTGTCTGCGAACAGAGATAACGACCGCAGCACGCCGGCCGCCATACTTCGCTCATTGAAAGAAACGGCGGTTAAAAACGAGGAACTGGGTATGTATTATAAAGACGCGGCAAGAAGCTGGTGGTGGTACGAAGCACCTATTGAAAGACAGGCTTTGATCATAGAAGCTTTTGAAGAAGCGGGATCTGATAAAAAAACTGCCGATGAATTGAGAACCTGGTTGTTGAAAAACAAGCAAACCAGCAACTGGGAAAGTACCAAAGCTACGGCCGAAGCGGTTTATGCACTATTGCTTCGTGGCACCAACTGGACAGAAAATTCCAATGAAATAGCCATAGATCTGGGCGGAACAGTTATCAGTTCTGAAGAAATTAAAACGGAAGCCGGTACCGGCTATTTTAAGAAAACAATTGATGGCGATAAAGTACGCCCTGCCATGGGCGATATTTCGGTTAGGGTACAGCAGGCAGATGCCGGTTCCACACTTCCTACATGGGGGGGAGTGTATTGGCAGTATTTTGAAAACCTCGACAAAATAACCACCGCTGCGACTCCATTGCAATTAAGTAAGAAACTGTTTACTGAAATCAACAGCGATCGCGGCCCGGTACTTAAACCGATTAGCGAGGGCGATAAAATAAAAGTAGGCGATAAAATAAAGGTTCGGATTGAGTTGCGTGCAGACAGAGATATGGAATATGTGCATATGAAAGATATGCGGGCTTCCACATTTGAACCCACCAGCGTTTTAAGCGGGTATAAATGGCAGGGTGGTCTGGGCTATTACGAATCTACCAAAGATGCCGGCACTCATTTCTT
This sequence comes from Paraniabella yanshanensis, assembly GCA_040393015.1. Classification (GTDB taxonomy): domain Bacteria; phylum Bacteroidota; class Bacteroidia; order Chitinophagales; family Chitinophagaceae; genus Niabella; species Niabella yanshanensis_A. Next base: position 12,363 of record JBEBUZ010000037.1, on the reverse strand, counting down.
TTTTAATTACCTTCGGAAAGGAACATATGTATTCGAATATTCCTTGTTTGCCCAGTTACCCGGAAATTTCAGCAATGGCGTTACCAGCATTCAGTGTATGTATGCGCCCGAATTCTCAAGTCATAGCGAAGGGATAAGAGTAACGGTGGAATAAGGACGAACCCGCCAGGAATTTTCTGACAGGTTGGGAGTGAAATATTCGCGCATTCTATAAGACCGACTGTGTACGGATTTTTTGAAATGGAACCTTTATTAACTTTAGGAACATAGTTTTATCATGATGCTTAAAACAAGCTTTTTATTTACATTACTGATTGCAGCCTTCAGTACTTATGGTCAGAAAAGCAAGATCACGGTTGGCCCTGAAGTGTTGAGATCTTTCAATCACAATCCGGCCTATTGGGGTGTTGGAGGATCTGTTCAGGCCGATTTCCGGATCAAGGAAAGGTTATGGCTGGGTGTGAATAGTGGTTATCTAAAATTTAGCGGGGAAAAGGGAGCGGTTAATTTTACCAATCAACCTCGTCATTATAGTTTAATTCCCGTTTTGGGAGTCATTAAATATCCTCTACCAATTATTTCGGGTCTTTACGGTGCGGATATGTTTGGTTACACCTTCCCGCAAAATGTATCTTTTGTAAAAAACGGCAATAAAGCCCGGGGTGGTTTCACCTATTATTTTGCACTGGGATATGAGTTCGCACAACACTTCGATGTATCGGTAAAAGTAGGAAGAGCCCGCCTCAATAAGAAGGACAATCCTGTTAATGTAAACGAGCAAAATGTTGGCCTGAAGTTGGCTTACCTGTTTTAAAATCCTGTTTCCTGCGGATAATGCATGCGGCAGGTTTGTCTTCCTTCTTTATTTTAAGATTGCCCGGCTGATAACGATTCGCTGCACTTCGCTGGTGCCTTCGTATATCTGGGTAATTTTAGCGTCCCTCATCAGCCGCTCCACATGGTATTCTTTTACAAACCCATAGCCTCCGTGTACCTGTACAGCTTCCACAGTAACCCACATAGCTGTTTCCGAAGCCACTACTTTGGCCATAGAGGAACTCAGGGAATAGTCGCGGTGCTCATCCTTTTCCCAGGCAGCTTTCAGACAAAGCAAACGGGCTGTTTCTATACGGGTAGCCATATCTGCCAATTTAAATGCTATCACCTGGTGGTTCATAATTTCGGTACCGAAAGCCTTACGGGTTTTGGCATATTCTTTTGCCAGTTCGTAGGCACCGGATGCGATACCCAAGGCCTGGGATGCGATACCAATACGACCGCCGGCCAGCGTTTTCATCGCAAAAGTAAATCCAAACCCATCTGCGCCTATTCTATTCTCTTTAGGCACTTTTACATCGGTAAACATTACAGTATGAGTATCGCTGCCTCTTATTCCCAGCTTATTTTCTTTATCGGCCACGGTAACGCCTTCCCAGTCCTTCTCAACGATAAAACAGTTAATTCCTTTCGACCCTTTAGCTGCATCGGTTTGGGCTATCACCAGATAAACAGATGCCGTACTGCCGTTCGTTATCCAGTTTTTAGTGCCGTTCAGCAAATAGTAATCGCCCATATCCTCAGCCCTGGTTCGTTGAGAAGTGGCATCGCTTCCTGCTTCCGGCTCACTCAACATGAAAGCCCCGATATATAACTGACCCTCTTTTTTTCCGCGAGCCAGCGGTACCAGGTATTTCTGCTTTTGTTCTTCGGTACCGAACTCCTGTAATCCGTAACAAACAAGACTATTGTTTACACTCATACATACACTCACACTGGCATCGATTTTCGATATCTCTTCCATTGCTAATACATAACTAACCGTATCCATCCCGGCTCCGCCGTATTCCGGCTTTACCATCATACCTAAAAACCCAAGATCCGCAAGCTTTTCAATTTGCTCCCGCGGAAATTGCTGCTTCTCGTCTCTTTCAATTACTTCCGGCAAACACTCATTGCGGGCAAAGTCTCTTGCTGCCTGCCGGATAATTAATTGTTCTTCGGTAAACTCAAAATTCATATCAAATAGTTTGTATAAAAGAAAATTACTATTTTTTTTTCAATCAAAAAAAACGGGGCTATAGTAGCCCCGGGAAATACAAACATCTGCAATTTAGAAAGTACTATTCCTGCCCCCTGCCTCTTCTTCCACCGCCGGATACGGCGTCATTCATTCTTATTTTTCTGCCGCGGTAATTTTTTCCGTCCAGCGACTTGATCATTTTCCTTCCGGCCGAAGGCTCAATTTCTACCCAACTGTTCATTTCTTTCATATCTATATTACCCAATACATCTTTTTTCAACCCACTCATATCTAAAATAAACTGAAGGAAACTGGCTTTGTAGAATCCATCTTTAGTACCCAGATTTACGAAAAGACGCTGATAATTTCCGTTTCTTGAAAAACTCTTTCCACTCCCCTGCCTGTCGCGCGGCGAACGTTGCTCTTTCTCATGGCGGGGATTGAGATCCGCTGCATTCTCGTAGTACTTTAAAAATCTGTCAAATTCGAGAGCTGCCACACGCTGTAATATTTCTTCCTTGTCTACGCCTTCGAATTTTTCTTTTAGAACAGGCAGATAGGCTTCGTACTCGCCGTTGCTGATATCGGCTTTCAGCATCTTATCTATAAAATGGAAAAATTGCTTACGGCAAACATCTTTACCGCTGGGTATATCCATTTTATGGAATTTTGTATTGACCAGTTTTTCAATCTGCCGAAGCCGGTACACTTCTTTTGGGGTAACGATGGAAATAGAAATACCGCTTTTACCTGCCCGTCCTGTTCTGCCACTACGGTGAGTGTACACTTCTGTATCGTCGGGCAATTCGTAATTAATAACATGTGTAATACCCTGCACGTCTATTCCGCGTGCCGCCACATCTGTAGCGATCAGCAATTGAAGCGATTTTTCCCGAAACCGGGCCATTACTTTATCCCGTTGTGCCTGGGTAAGATCCCCATGCAATGCATCGATATCGTACCCTTCACGTATCAGTTGTTCGGTTATATACTGGGCATCGGCTTTGGTTCTGGTGAAAATAATCCCGTAAATACCTGGATTAAAATCTATGATTCTTTTCAGCGTTTCGTAACGGTTTACATGCTGGGTAAGGAAATACTGGTGGTCGATATTCGCATTGGCAGAATTAACCTTACCCACAGCTACTTCAAAAGGCTTATCCATGAAACGTTTGCTCACCTGACGTATCTCCGATGGCATGGTAGCGCTGAATAACCACATACTGTGGCGATTAACCGTTTCTTTAAGGATAAATTCTATATCTTCCTTAAATCCCATATTCAACATTTCATCGGCTTCGTCCAGCACTACATAGTTTATATCGCTGAGATTGATTGCCTTTCTTTCTATCAGATCAATCAACCTGCCGGGAGTAGCTACCACAATATGGGTGCCTTTTTTCAGATCCCGGATCTGTTGAGTAATGGAGGTGCCGCCATATACGGCAGTTATTTTCGTTACACCCCGGGCAGGTCGAAACTTCTCCACATCGCCGGTAATTTGGAGGCAAAGTTCACGGGTGGGGCAAATAATCAGCGCCTGCGGTGTACGCTGCTCCTTATCGATGAGCTGAAGCAAGGGTAAACCGAAAGCCGCCGTTTTACCAGTACCGGTTTGAGCCAGTCCGACGAAATCCTTTGTACCTTGCAATAAAACCGGAATGGCTTTTTCCTGTATGGGAGTAGGTGTTACGAAACCTATCGTTTGAAGGGATTGAAGGAGGTTTTCTTCAAGTCCCAGGGATTCAAATGTTGTCATAAAAAGGTTGCAAAGTTATGATAATTGTGGGAATCACGTATTTTAATTGTTTTTTATTGGCAGGCGATTCGGATATACATAAAAAAAACCACTCCGCCGTAACGGAATGGCTCCTCTATATTGCTTGCCGAAAAAATTAAAGTTTTATAGTGGCCGCATCAGCAGAATCGGAAGAATTGATGCCAGCCGTGTCGGCCGGAGTGATTTGGGGAGCTACTTCCGCCGGAGCTGCTGTCTCTTCCAATACCTCTGTTGTTTCCTGTTCGTTCTCATCTGAAGCAGCATCGTTACAGGCTACAAATCCTAAAGAACTGATTATTAATAGAATAAATAATTTTTTCATTGTATTCCCTATTTTATTACTAGTTTAAAAGAATTAATACCCCCATTAAGAAAAAGTAACCCTTCCATAAAAAGTTTTTTCTGACTGAAAAAGGGTTACTATTTTTAAAAATTCGTATTAAAATTACCGCAGGTTGAAAGAGACAACGTTAGAACAGGAAATAGCTTTATTGAAAGGATTAGCAATTAGCGATAAGAAATCGGTAGAAGCAATTTATAGTCAGAATTACAACCTCATTCAGGCCCTGGTTGTCAATAACAATGGCACCATTGATGATGCCAAGGACATATTCCAGGAGTCGATGATGATTTTATATGATAAGGCGCGGTTGGGAAGTTTTGAACTGAACTGCCAGATACGCACTTATCTCTATTCGGTGGCCAGAAGGCTTTGGTTAAAAAAACTCAATAAGAAAGGTCATCATATCGCCGATTTTGATGATACGAATGAGACGCAGATAGTAACAGACGACGACGTAACGGAACATGAGCAGAAAGAAGCTGAATTTGAGATGATGCACTCGGCCATTAATGCCCTGGGGGAGCCCTGCAAAAGTTTGTTGGGAGCTTTCTACTTCCGGAATAAGAGTATGCAGGAAATAGCTGATATTTTTGGATATACCAACGCAGAGAATGCCAAAACCCAGAAATACAAGTGTTTGATGAGGCTAAAAAAAATATTCTTTTCTCAATATAAAAAACCAGATCAGTGATGGATGAGCAACGAAATGATATTACCCTTTTGGACGCAGTAGAGCGCTACATTACGGGCAATATGAACCCAGATGAACGCCTTCATTTTGAAAATCTCCGCAAGGAAAACAGCGATGTGGATCAAATGGTGGTAGAACACACATTGTTTCTACAAAAAATGAACTGGTTCCATCAATGGAATAAATTTCAGACCGCGCTGAACGAAGTACACAATAACCTTTCCGCACAGGGTCGAATTAAGGCTGCTGCCCCCAAAGGCGGAAAAGTATTGTATATGTTTAATCGTTTCAAGAAAACGGCCGTTATTGCTGCTTCCATAGCTGGCATTACGGCCCTTATTGTGAGCAGCATTATAGGTTCGGTAACACCTAAAACACCGGTTACCCAACTCGAAATTTTAAAGAGGGACATTAATAATCTTGCTCAAAAATCGCGTAAGCAGGATATGGAGATCCATAACCTCAAACAAGGCAGCTCCACTACGGAAGACCCCGAAATACCTTATACCAATAGTGGAACAGGCTTTATTATTGACGGGAAGGGTTATCTGGTGACTAACTTTCACGTGGTAGAAAAGGCTCAGAATATTGCCGTACAAAACATAGCCGGTAAAGAATTCTTTGCCAATCTGGTTTACGCCGATGCCGCTACCGACATCGCCATTTTGAAAATAGACGATCCCGATTTTAAAGCTTTGCCCGGAACACCTTATAGTTTTACTAAAAAGCCCACCGATTTAGCAGAGCCCATCTTTACCTTAGGCTATCCTAAAAATGATGAGATCGTTTACGGGCAAGGGTATTTAAGTTCAAAAACCGGTTACAACGGAGACACGCTCAGTTGCCAGATAGACATTAATGCCGAAAGAGGAAACAGCGGAAGCCCTGTTCTCAATAACAACGGCGAGGTTATAGGCATATTGAACGCGAAGCAAAAAGATGCAAATGGGGTTGCTTTTGCCATTCAGAGCCGTAATATTTTCAATGCGCTTAATGAGTTGAAGAAAAAGACCGATGTGGATTCAACACTAAAAACCATCAGGCTGAATACGAAAACTACCCTCGCAGGATTAAGGGGTCCTCAACAGGTAAAAAGAATTGAAGACTATATATATATGGTAAAAGTGAATTGATGCAACGAACCAGACCAAAACCGAATAGAGCGCTGCATGATAAATGCGGCGCTTTTTGTTAGTGGCTGGTCCCTTAGTTCATGATCTATGAACTGTCCGCTCATTAACTACACTCCCCAAAGATTAGTAGTATACTCCCCCTGCTCTATGAGGCTGTTCAATTGCTTCTGCACAGCCGGTGCATCTTCCTTATAAGTAACACCAAACCATCGGGCCGATGTAGTAATCACTTTAACAACACCTCCTTCTTTAATAAAATTATCTACAACCGCCGGTATCAGAAACTCAGCCTTGGGAACCGTAAGATTTTCGTCAGTAAATGTCTTAAAATCGCGCTCGTAATAATCATACACCGAAGGGTGAAAGCACCAGAAGTTCATAGACACAACCGTATCTTTGGCCAGTTCAACGGGTTGAAGACCGTCTTCTACCTTTACTGCCTCACCCTGCACGCCAATACCAATGCGTTCTACCACGCTGGCGAGATTGCCCTTCTCATCCAAACCACAAACGCCGCGGTTTACGGTTCCGTACTCCGACAATGTATTCATTAGCGGGTAGCCCACCACTGCATAGGTCTTTTCATCGCATTCCTCCGTAAGAAAAGACACCGCCTTTTTAAAGGCATCAAACCCATAGAAATCATCGGCATTGATTACTGCGAACGGCGTATTCACCACATTTTTGGTGCACAATACGGCATGGCCGGTACCCCAGGGCTTGGTACGTTCGGCCGGAACCTCCGCACCGTTCAGGTACATATCCAATTCCTGAAACGCAAATTCATAATCCACTTTCCCATCCAGCTTGGAGGCAAACAATTCTCTGAAATTCTTTTCAAACTGTTGACGAATCAGAAATACGATTTTTCCGAATCCTGCCTTTACTGCATCGGAGATGGAATAATCCATTATCGTTTCACCGCTGGGTCCAAAACCTTCTACCTGTTTCATACTTCCATAACGGGAGGCCATACCTGCAGCCAATATCACTAAAGTTGGTTTCATAATTGTCTAAAAAATATAGATTACTCAATTTATAATGCAAATTTGTGTTGATAGCAACACATCGTTCAAAAATAAGGTAATTTAGCCAACCCCCATGATGGAGCCGAATATTAATGTAGATTTAATTACAACAGAGCCTGTTGATTTGTTAACCCGAAATGGTGTAACTGTGGAGGTGCTTCGTCTGGACAAGCTTCACCCGGTGATCAGTGGCAACAAATGGTTCAAATTGCGATTTTATGTGCAGGAAGCGCTAAAAAAAGGGTTTACCAGTTTAGTCACTTTTGGCGGCGCCTATTCCAATCATATAGTAGCCACTGCCGCTGCCTGTGCCGCCGCAGGTCTCAAAAGCACCGGTATTATAAGAGGAGAGGCACCGAAAGTATATTCCCATACTTTAAAGACAGCCGCTTCTTTTGGAATGGAACTTATTTTCATCTCCAGAGAAGCATACCGGCAAAAACAGGTGCCGCCAGAGTTAAGCGAGGGTTGTTATTTTGTTCCCGAAGGAGGGTATGGTGAGAAGGGAGCCGAAGGGGCTGCCACAATTCCTTACGACAAATCTGCCTTTGATATTATTTGCTGCGCAGTGGGTACCGGCACCATGTTGGCAGGGCTCATCAACAGTAAACTACCCTCTGCCAATATTCTTGGCTTTAGCGTATTAAAAAACAATCTGTCGATCGAAGCCGAAGCAGAAAATTTAATTAAAAACTCCGTTGGTAACGTGCATATCAACCATCAATTTCATTTTGGCGGATATGCGAAATATCAAACCGGGCTTATCCGCTTCATGAATGAATTATTCGGCAAAACCGGCGTCCCTACCGATTTTGTTTATACCGCTAAATTATTCTATGGCGTTAACGAGCTTATCGGGCAGGGGCATTTCAAACCAGGGACGAGGTTATTGCTCGTTCATTCAGGCGGGTTACAGGGCAATCTTTCATTACGAAAGGGAACGTTAATATTTTAAAATATTATTTTTGCACCTCTATCTTTGTCAGTCCAGCAGTTAATAGTGTTTATGAAGAAGATTTTTTTGTTTTTATTGACAGGTTTTGTTTTTAATCAAATAGTTCAGGCACAGGAAATGCTTCCCGATTTTTCGGCCTACAAAGTAGGAGCCGGAAGAGTAGTTATTGCCTGGGAACACAATTATTCCAATGTAAAGCAGATCAGTATACAGCGTTCCGCAGATAGTCTTTATTTTTTTAAAACCATTGCCACTATGCCCGATCCGGGCCTGAAACAAAACGGCTTCGCTGATGCCAATGCTGCCCATGACAGCATGTTTTACCGCATATTTGTAATGTTTGAAGGGGGGCAGTATCTTTCTACTAAATCCAAACGTCCCACGATTGATTCCTCGGGTTTGGCCGACGCATACAATAGTGGCAACAAGTCCAATACGGAAGTAAATTTAAATCCTAATTTTCTTCCTGCAGGGTTTGTGCAATCACGTTATATTTTCACTTCTCCCGATCGGTATGTAAGGGTCGAACTTCCTTTTGATAAAAGAAAATACGCGATTAAATTTTACACGGAAACAGGGCAACCTCTTTTTGAACTGGATAATATGAATGAGAAAAGGTTCAAATTGGATCGGTCCTATTTTTCCACTGCCGGCTATATTCTTTTCGAGTTGTACGCCGATGGAAAACTGTTGGAGAAAAACAAAATATTTCTGCCCAAGGATTTCTAAACTCTGAGATCCAAAAATTTCAAGGCTTCGATCAGGTCGCCGGCAATCATAGCATTCATGCCGTATTTTTCGGCTGCAATATCCCCTGCCAGGCCATGCAGATAAACACCGAGAACGGCTGATTGTTCCGGCGAATATCCCTGAGCGAGTAAGCCGGTGAGTATCCCAGTGAGAACATCTCCGCTTCCTCCGGTTGCCATACCCGGGTTACCGGTTGTATTAAAATACCCCTTACCTTCCGGTACGGCTATGAAGCTGTGATGCCCTTTCAGTACAATTATCACAGATAAATCTTCGGCTTTTGCCAAAGCCAGATTAATCTTTTCGAAATCATCGGTGCTATCACCAAATAATCGCACAAATTCCTTAGGATGTGGTGTGAGTATAGAATAGGGTGGAATATGACTTAACCAGCCTGTATTTTCGGAAAGGATATTCAATGCGTCGGCATCGATAACCAGGGGGCGATTATAAGTCATTATCACTTTATATACAAGTTCGGCCGTATCTTGCTTTGTTCCAATGCCAGGGCCGATACCCACCGAATCATACAAGGTAAGATCATAATCCAGAGCGGTAATTCTTTCGCTGTGAGCGTCTACCCTGCACATCGCCTCTGGCGTGCTCGTCTGAACAATGTTAACACTGTTTTGAGGGAGGTGCACAGAAACAAGCCCCGCTCCGCTTCTAAGACATGCTTTGGTACAGAGCGTTGCCGCTCCGGTTTTTCCATAACTACCTGCGAACAACAATGCATGGCCAAAGCTTCCTTTATGAGAAAACAACCCGCGTGATTTATAAAAAGCCGAAATAAGCTGATTATTGGTTAGTTTAAACCTACTGTCAGCCATAGCAGGGAAGGCCGGGGCAAGGCCAATATCGAGTACATGGGGGCACCCGATGCTCGCTTCGTTTTCGGCTACAAGAAAAGCTTTTTTGAGCTGCTGGAAAGTGAGCGTGTGTGTTGCCTTTATAGTGGTTTGTCCTTTGGAACTCCGATCGCACAGTAATCCGCTGGGTATATCTATCGATACTACTTTTTTTTCGGCACGGTTAATATAATTTACCAACTGCAAGGACAGTCCCTCGAGCGGCCTGTTTAATCCGGTTCCGAAAAGTGCGTCTATCAAAAGGACATCATCGGCCAGATCGGGAAAATCCGATTCGGTGGTGAGCACCCATGCCGGTACATCAGGGAAAGTTTTCAAACGCTCCAGATTTTGGACAAAATCGGGGGAACGTTTTGCCGATTCTAAAATAAATACTTTTACGTTAACCCCGTTTTGAGAAAGGAGTCTTGCTACTGCCAATCCATCTCCCCCATTATTACCCGTTCCGCAAAAAACATAAAATTGCCTGGTTGTCAGATTTTTCTTTATCCAATCGACACAGGCAAGAGCGGCTCTTTCCATCAGATCAATTGACGCAATGGGCTCGTTTCTCATTGTGTAAAGATCCCATTCTTTAATTTGCTGTGCGCTTAAAAGGTTCATTTCCTCCTTAATAAGATTAAAGATAGAACAGTTAGGTGAGAGTTGGAAGGGAGCAGCAAATCTCCGCTATTTCTTTTTTTCCCTGGGTTTAGCCATGGTTTTCTTAGAGATCGTAGCGGGCTTTTTGGCCACCTGTGCGCCTGTTCGCTTTGCCGGGGTGGCAACGTTTTTTTTCTTTTGAACATTTTTAGCAGAAGACTGCTTTTTAACTGTCGCGGAGGTTTGAGCTTTCTTCGGCTCTTTTGCGAGTTTTGGAGCTGCTACGGGGGCTGGCGCGGGGGCAGTTCCTTCTTCTACATCCGGTTCGTTCTGCATATAGTTACCAAATACATTATAAGCATCTTTCGCCGCATGATACATATTCGTATTGTACTGGTTCCCCAAAATAATAATCACTGTTTTTTCGTCGGTCAGCCTTGCGAATGCAGGTGTAAACCCATGCCATTTCCCATTATGGTAAATAACATTTTTCCCGTTCGGCAAATTGAGCATTCTCCAGCCTAGTCCGTAATTATGTATGGAAGGTCGTTCGTGACTGAGCGGCTGGAAGGCAGAATCAAGTAATGTTTGCCGGATAAAATCCGGATCGTATAAGCCTCTGTCCCAACGGTACAAATCTCTGGGCGTACTATACACGTTTTTATCGCCATAAGTATCATCAAACTGGTCGTTTATCCAAATATCCCCTGAGGGCTTATAGGACATGATCACCTTACCGCTGTCGGCGGGCGTATAAACAAAAGTATGATTCATACCCAATGGGTCGAAAATGGTTTTCTTAAGATACTGTGGAAAGTTGATGCCTGTCACCTTTTCAACTATTAGTGCCAGTAAAACGTAGTTGGTATTACAATAATTAAACCGGCTGCCGGCTCTGAAATTAGGTGCCGGCTTATACTGAACAAGAAAATTCAGCACATCCTGGTTGCTGACCATTTTATGGGCGGGCCATTTTTCCCGGTCATCCATAAAGTACAGATAGTTAGGCAAGCCGCTTCGATGGCTCAGCAGGTCGCTGACTGTAATATTGGCGTAAGGGAAGTCGGGAAAATAACAAACAATATCATCGTTCAACGCTATTTTACCCTGTTCCACAAGTTTTAATATAGCCACTCCCGTAAACGGCTTACTTGTAGACGCCAGATGAAAAGACGTGCTGTCGGTAATAAGAATATCTATCTTTCTTGGATTTGCAAACCCCACATATCGCTCGTATAAAACCCTTCCTTCCTTAGCCACTAATATTGCGCCATTGAAATTTCTCTTTATAAGTTGGGAGTCAAAGAGGGCAGTTAAGGAAGAACTGTATTGGGCCAGCTCAATGCTATCTTGTTTATTTGCAGTGGAAATTACGGCTAATGAGTCCTTATTTTCAGCCTGAGGTTCGGCCGAACGAGTTTTACATCCCAAAAAAACAATAACCAGGGTTACAGGAACTAATATTCTTCTCAAAATTCAGGCTTTTAAGCTTGCAAATGTAGGCCTAACGCCCCCTAAAACGAAGCGATTGGTTTATTTTTGAGCTATTTTAACAGCCCGCTTAGCTTTTCACTAATATTTTTCTTCCCCTCGACCTAAACGCCGGGGGCGCATTCGTGAAATGCACTTCCACGGTTGTTTTCAGTTCGGGTATTATTTCAGGATATAGTACCGACAATTTATCCAATATTCCCAATGCAAAGGCCCTCGACGCTATGGCTTCATCAGGATCGGCAATATAGGAGAAGCAGCTATCCATCAAAACTCCGTGTATTGATTCGGGTATCTCTTTAATATTATCGAATATGCGCAAAATATTTCTACGCACGGCCGGGGGTTGGCTGTCCGCATTCAATTGTTGAATCAACTCATTGTAGTGCTTTTGTATCAGTTCCGGACGCGCAGCGGCAGCATAACTCAGAGGCCAGGCTGCTCTTTGGACAATTTTTGGGTCTGTATGGGTTAGGAAAATGGTGAATAGCTGATCAAATCTCTTTTGATTGTCGCCAATCCAACTCACAATGCCGGAAGCCTGTTTCCTGGAATATGTATTCTGAAGTACGCTCAACAAGTTCATTGTTCAATATTATAAAAATATTTTTATAAATAGTTTTGGCGAAAACCGATTCTGCCTCTATATTTGCACTCCCAAAGGAAAAGGATCGGTAGTTCAGTTGGTTAGAATGCCGCCCTGTCACGGCGGAGGTCGCGG
>JBEBUZ010000036.1:0-34529 GCA_040393015.1 Paraniabella yanshanensis | reverse complement strand
TGAGCCATTTTTCATGTTTGATGGCTTCGGCCTTAGAGTTGAATACTGTTGAGTAAAATAGTATGTAAACAGTGTATTTCATCGAAACAAAAAAGGTTGCCGCAAAAACGACAACCTTGTACCGGGGAGCAGACTTGAACTGCCGACCTCAGGGTTATGAATCCTGTGCTCTAACCAGCTGAGCTACCCCGGCATAGTTTTTTTAGGTTGCGCCGGCAGCTACTTGAACTGCCGTCCGCCGCGGCGGATATGAATCCTGTGCTCTAACCAGCTGAGCTACCCACCTGTTTCTTTTCCTCGGTCGTATGGATATGAATCCCGTTCGCTAAGCGCTGGTTTTTCTTTGGAGGCGGCAAAAATAGAACTATTTTTCTGAATAATGAAATGATTTTACCGGGATTTTTCTAAGATATCATCCATATAAATACTGCTATGACTTTCATCGAAAATGCAGGCGCCTTCCCTGATCAGTAAAACCTGCGGCGATTGGTGCTGCACCTTATATTTTTCAGCAATAGCATTAGAAATTGCACGGTTTGCAATCAGATCGAGATAATAAAAATCAATTGTTTCAGGGAGTTCTCCTTTAGACAACCTCTTTTTGACAATGCTGCTTGTCATGCATCTTGTGCTGTGCTTAAATATGAGCTGTGGCTTTTCGAAAGATTTTTGTTTGATCTCATCGAGTTGCTCTTCACTGCTCAGTGTTATCCACGACATTGGAGAGTTGTTTTCTTATTAAATTCTTTTTAAAATTTCTTCACCAATGGCATCTGTTCCCAGTATTTTCTCAGCGGGTGTAGAGGCACTGGCGATATCACCTGTCCGGAAGCCATCTTTCAGTACGGCATCCACAGCATGGATGATCGAGTTGCTTTCTTCTTTTAAACCGAAAGAAATATCGAGCAATAAAGCTGCAGAAAGTACAGAAGCCATGGGGTTGGCAAGGCCCTTGCCGGTAATGTCGTGAGCAGAACCATGGATGGGCTCATACACGCCTGTACCGTCGCCGATGGAAGCCGAAGCCAGCATACCCATAGAACCGGCAATCTGAGACGCTTCATCTGTTAGTATGTCTCCAAAAAGGTTGGCGGTAACAATTACATCAAACTTTCGGGGATCTTTGATCAATAACATTGCAATGGCATCTACGAACTGGTATTCTACTTCTACATCCGGATACTCTTTAGCTACCGTTTGTACTACTTCTCTCCAAAGACGACTTGTCTCCAATACATTTGCCTTGTCAACCGAGCAGAGTTTTTTGCGACGCGTGCGTGCGGCTTCGAAAGCCTTACGGGCAATGCGTTCTACCTCAAATTTGCTGTAAGCAGCAATATCAAACGCACTGTCGCCATTGTCTTTCCTGCCTTTTTCACCAAAATAAATATCGCCGGTCAGTTCGCGGAAAAATAGAATATCGGCGCCTTTTAAAATTTCCGGTTTAATACTGGAAGCTTCCAATAGCTCATCGAACAATTTAATCGGGCGGAGATTGGCATACAGTCCCAGTTCCTTACGCATTCTTAGCAAACCTTGTTCGGGTCTTACTTTCGCCGATGGGTCATTGTCGTATTTGGGATGACCCACCGCGCCAAACAATACCGCATCGGAGGCTCTCATTTTTTCCAGTGTTTCAGGGGGGAGTGGATCACCCGTAGCTTCAATGGCAGCATGACCAATTAATGCTTCGTCATATACAAACTCATGTCCGAACTTTTCGGCAATTTTGTCCAACACTTTTTTTCCGACTGCCGTTACTTCCTGCCCGATCCCATCGCCCGGAACTACGAGAATATTTTTTTTCATTACTGTATTTTTAGTTTTTGATAAATTGCTTATTCAATAATAGTTTTAATACCATCGCTACCAGGTAGCCTGCTAATATACTTTCTGCGAACAGCTTTATATACATCCCTGCAAGCTTCATTTTTTCCGGATCCCGGAGAAATCCGTTGCTCTGGCTGATGACCACCCAACTAAGCCAAAGCAATATCAGGAGCGGAAGAAATACCCTGGAATATTTCTTAAATAGCATATCTCCCCTTCGACTGGCTTCGAAGGCCGGAGCCGTAAATATAAAGGCTAAAAATATCAGGGCGAAGAGGTTCATGATTTTTTGCCCCTTTGCCCCGGTAGTCATCCCGAAAGTATTGTAAAAAAAAGTGCCCAGGTAACTGTGAAGGCTATAAGTATACTCCAGGAAAAGAAATGCCAGTGCCAATACCCAGGTAAAATATTTTTTCTCGCGGGTAGTTAAAGTAATCAGCGCTATGGTCATGGCCATGATCATCCATTTGACCTGGGAGAACTTTTCGAGGCTGTAACCATTACCCGCAAGAGCCGGTAGTTCCGTCGATGAAAAAACCTGCTGTGAATTTTTCAAATTCAACGTAATCAATACCAGGTCCACGGCCAAAAGCAGGATCGGGGGAAGGAAATATTTTATTTTTTCTAAAGAATTCAACTTTTTTTCTTAACAGTAGTTGCAAATATATCAAATAGAAAAAGTACCAGGTTAATACGATCTTATTACCTTTTTGGCTGAAGCACCAATTGCAATGGTGATTTTATGTACATTACCGGAATAGTCTACAAAGTTATTTTTTAACGGGGAGGCGATAAATTCATAGCCCAACCGGATGAAAGTAGTGGAAACACCAGGTTGACTGTACATGCCCTGGGTATTATTTTTCGTCTTTAAACGGAAATCGGTTATCAACCCTGCACTTCCTGCAATACCGGTTCGAATGCCTGCACCTTTGTATTCAGGGTGATCTTCTGTGTTGGAAGGGTCGAGTCCGAAAACACCTACTCCCACATGGGGTGCCACCGCTATATGTTTTTTATCAATTAAATAACGCCCTGCTGAAAGATTGATATATCCGCCGGTTGCCTTCGACCCCTTGGGCCATGTTGTGGAATGGACGGGCATATCGGCCCTGGTTTTGTTCAATCCAATGGCGAGGTTTAATTGGTATAGCCAGGCTTTACTGGTAAGCTCGAAGGAAAGTCCGAATAATGTTGGGTGTGTGTAATAGGCAGGGAGATTGCCTCCGAACAAAAACTTGCCGAGGAAAAAGGTATAGCCTGCTCCGTTTTTGGAAGGCGTATATTTAACACGGATATACTTTTTGGTAAATCCTGCGTATTCACTATCGGGATACTGGTCCAGAAATTTGTCCGCCATTGTATTCAGCGAGTCCTGGGCGGCCTGTTCCGAATCAGCCGAAGGCAGCAGGGATTCGAGGTGCATCATTAGAAATGCTTTTTCTTCATCGGTGGTTTTGGAGCGCTTCAGTTCTTCGACCAGACGCTCCTTTTCTTGCGTTAATTTTTCCATTAACTTGGGTGCGAGGTAGTCTGGCTGAGGAGGAGTAATGCGCATCGTCTGTTTTTCGTTTGCTGTTTGCTCCTGGATAATGAGCTTATTGGAGGATAGAATGGCTTCGTAATCGTTCAACCAGTACGACAGGAGCCAGAACTCGATAGGGTAGATCGCCAGGTAATCGTCGGTGTCGTAGACCATAAGCCTGTCTATTTCCAGCATAACCGCCAGCTTATCTTTTTCCAGGAATTTGTCGAGTAATATTGTTCTTGCCTGGGATATTTCCTGCGACCTGGTGCCGGCTTCCTTTCTTGTGCCTGGCTGCGCGAAAGCATTTGCCAGTGTGAGAGTCAATACCAGAGCCAGCATCAACCTTTTAAAATTCATCAGCAGTTTTATTTTAATAATCAGATGAGGTTGAGGATTTTTTGGGTTGCTTTAATAGCTGCCACCGTCTGGTCACTGTCGAGCCCGGTTGTTTTTAATTCGCGGCCGTTATATTCCCATGTAATGACGGTTTCACAAAGCGCATCGGTTCTTCCCCCGGGCGGAATTCGTACCACATAGTCGGTGAGTTTCGGCAGAGCCAGTTTTTTTTGTGTATAAATTTTTTTCAGAGCATTCATAAAGGCATCGTACTGACCATCCCCCAGGGCATTCTCCTCTACGGTATTATCCTCAAATTTAATGCGGATAGTAGCAGAAGGACGCATGTTTTTGGAATGGGTAAGTACGTAATTTTCTACCACTACTTTATCACTGATCGCATTGCTGTCCAATATATCCGATATGATATAGGGCAGGTCGTCCTGGGTAACGGTTTCCTTCCTGTCGCCCAATTCTATAATCCGTTGCGTAACCTTTCTGAGATCTTCCTCTCCCAATTGTATACCCAGTTGAGCCAGGTTATTTTCTATATTGGCCTTTCCTGAAGTTTTTCCCAATGCGTATTTACGTTTACGACCAAAGCGTTCCGGCATGAGATCGTTATGGTACAGGTTTTTCTTCTTATCGCCATCGGCGTGTATGCCTGCCGTTTGGGTAAATACGTTTTCTCCTACTACGGGTTTATTGGCCGATATACGAAAACCCGAAAAAGCTTCAACCAGTTTGCTTACTTTGAAAAGCGCTTTTTCGTTGACAGAGGTTTTGATATTTTTTTGAAAATCATTTAATACGGCAATCGTGCTTTCCAACGGCGTATTTCCGGCCCTTTCACCCATGCCGTTAATGGTAAGGTGTAAACCGTGCACCCCTGCTTTTACCGCTTCCAGCGCATTGGCTACACTCAGGTCATAATCGTTATGGCCATGAAAGTCGATATGGAGATGAGGATATTTTTCTACGATTTCCGCCAGATAGGAATAGGTTTCCGAAGGAATCAGCACACCCAACGTATCGGGCAACATCACCCTTTTCACCGGCTGTCCCGAAATAAAATCCAGGTATTGGAACACGTAATCTTTTGAGTGACGCATACCGTTACTCCAATCTTCGAGATACACATTGCAGGCGATACCTTTCTTTGTTGCCAGTTTTACAACCGCGGCAATTTCTTTAAAATGCTGTTCCGGTGTTTTTTTTAGCTGATGGGTTAAATGATTTAACGAGCCTTTGGTAAGCAGGTTCATTACTTTAGCGCCGGCTTTCTCCATCCATTTAATCGATATGTCGCCATCGATAAAACTAAGTACTTCTACCTGGTCGATATGCCCGTTGGCCGCAGCCCAGTCGGTAATCCGTTTTACCGCCTGAAATTCGCCTTCAGATACACGCGCCGACGCAATTTCAATACGATCGGCCTTTACTTCGGTTAACAGAAGTTGGGCAATCGTTAATTTCTCAGAGGATGAAAAAGACACTCCGCTTGTTTGCTCCCCGTCGCGCAGAGTGGTGTCCATTATTTCTATATGTCGGGCGCCTGTTCTGGAAGAGGCCCTGGCGGTAGTACTCGTGCTTTGTAAACTCATGAATTGGCTATATCCTTCAGGTTAATACAGGCTTTTTTCGGCAAAAGAAGTTATCTCGCTTTTGATGTTCTGCAGGTAATCGATATCGTCGAAGCCATTGATCATATTGTGCTTTTTATAGCCATTGATCTGGAAACCTTCTGATTCACCTGTGGAAAGGATGGTTACTTTTTGTTCGGGCAGGTTTACTTCCAATTCTGCATTGGGGTCAGCCTCTATCGATTTGAAAATTTTATCGAGAAATTCCTCACTCACCGTAACGGGCAGAATGCCGATATTCAGGGAGTTTCCTTTGAAAATGTCGGCAAAAAAACTGCTGATTACGCAACGGAACCCATAATCGTAAATGGCCCATGCGGCGTGTTCACGGCTGCTTCCGCTGCCGAAGTTTTTACCCGCTGCCAATATTTTACCGGAATAAATAGGATTATTCAGCACAAAATCCTGTTTGGGTGTATCGTCGTTATTATAACGCCAGTCGCGAAACAGGTTATCGCCAAAGCCCTCGCGCTCTGTTGCCTTTAAAAATCGTGCGGGAATGATCTGATCCGTATCTACATTTTCGATAGGAAGGGGAACTACGGTGGAAGTTAAGACGGTGAATTTATCGTATGCCATTTTATATACTGATTTGGGTTCTGCCTTGTGGCAGGTTCTTTTGATTTGAGATGAAAAACGGACAGATAATATACAGCGGAACCGTTCCGCCAATATCTGCCTTGCCTGATCTTTAAGCGGTAACTTCCTCCATCAATTCGCGGGGATCTGTTACTACGCCGGTTACCGCTACTGCGGCTGCTACATATGGACTGGCCAGAAGGGTGCGAGCACCGGGTCCCTGGCGACCTTCGAAATTCCTGTTGCTGGTACTTACAGCATATTTGCCGGCCGGAATTTTATCGTCGTTCATAGCCAGGCAAGCCGAACATCCGGGCTGACGCAGTTCGAAACCGGCCTCGTTTAAAATAGCTAAAATACCTTCCTCTCTGATCTGCTCTTCTACAATATGTGAGCCGGGGACCAGCCAGGCGGTAATATTGTCGGCTTTCTTACGGCCTTTCACTACCCTGGCAAATGCACGGAAATCTTCGATGCGGCCGTTGGTACAACTTCCCAGGAAAACAAAATCGATTTTTTTACCCAGTAAGGGCTGTCCCTCTTCGAAATCCATGTAGGCCAGTGATTTTTTATAAGAAGCTTCGCCGTCTTTTACTTCAGACGCTTTGGGGATATTATTGGTAATACCGGTTCCCAATCCCGGATTGGTACCGTAGGTAATCTGGGGCTCAATATCAGCCGCGTCAAAAACCAGCTCTTTATCGAAAACAGCATCGGCATCGGTTTTTAATGTTTTCCAGTATGCCAATGCTTTATCCCAGGCTTCCCCTTTCGGCGCTTTGTCGCGCCCTTTTACATAGTTGAAAGTGGTATCGTCGGGCGCAATCATGCCGCCACGGGCACCCATTTCGATACTCATATTACAAACCGTCATCCGCCCCTCCATGCTCATATTTTCAAAAACTTCACCGGCATACTCACAGAAATAACCCGTTGCGCCACTGGCGGTGATCTGGGAAATCATATACAATGCCACGTCTTTGGGTAATACGCCTCTGCCTAATTTACCATTGATGGTAATCCGCATCTTTTTCGGCTTTGGCTGCATAATACACTGCGAAGCCAGCACCATCTCTACTTCGGAAGTGCCGATACCGAAAGCAATACATCCAAAAGCTCCGTGAGTGGAGGTATGGGAGTCGCCGCAAACAATGGTCATACCGGGCAGAGTAATGCCATTTTCCGGACCTACTACGTGTACGATACCATTTTTGGGACTGCCCAGTGCCCAAATGGAAATACCATATTTTTCAGCATTGCCCGAGAGCGCTGCTAATTGTTTGGCAGAAAGTGGGTCTTTAACCGGCTGATCCTGGTTAATAGTGGGCGTATTATGGTCGGCGGTGGCAAAAGTGCGCTGGGGATACAATACCCCGATATTTCTTTTTTCAATGCCCAGGAAAGCTACCGGACTGGTCACTTCATGAATAAAATGGCGGTCGATAAAAAGAACGTCAGGACCATCCTCAATATGACGGACCACGTGTGCATCCCATACTTTGTCGAAAAGGGTAGTAGCAGTACTCATAATTTATTATGTAAAATTTAATTCCTTAAAATAAAATGCCATACTGGCATTCCAGACAGAGCGGTAAAGTTACTGAGAATATTACTAAGTTCCGGATCCGGCAACCTGTTTAGGGGCCATGAAAGCTACACTTGAAAGCTGTAGAATTGAAATGGAAGAATACAGGATAAAGACGGCTCTGCGCTCTTGTTTACTAAACATAAAATACGTAACTTTATGATATACAAACTATTGCGGCTTTTCTAAAAAGCATGAAAGACAATATTCTTTTTGAAGAATATCTAAACCGTTACGTTGACTATCGTAAAATCTGGTAAAATTTGTGTGTACCTGGTGCAGCCCTGAGCGTCTCAGAACAGGTCTTTTTTCATAACGTAATCATTCATAAAGAACCCATTTCCTATATCTATATCTTCTTCCGCCACGATCTCATAGCCCTGGCTTTTGTAGAAATGGATAGCCTGATTGTTCCGGTTTACGTTCAGGTATAGGGAATGGCCTCCGTAATTCTTTACTATTTGCTCTGTTTGAAGCAACTGGTATTTTCCCAATCCCTTTCCCTGTAAGTGTGGAGAAAGGTAAATTTTGTGCAATTTATAAGTGTTTTCTCCTTTTTTTTCAATGGCCGTATACCCGGCATCTTCGTTGTCGCAGGTCAGTATAAAGAACTCAACGCCCCGTTCCAGTTCTTTTTGCAATACAGGTACAGCGTACATCATCTCCATCATATAGGCAATTTGTTCCGGCGTGAGAATAGCCGCAAACGCAGGAGGCCATATTTTGCGGGCCAGATCCTGTATCCTTTTTATCTGATCGGGAGCGATTTGCCGGAATAAAATGGTTTCGGAACTCATGTCGTAAAAATAAGATAAGAAAAATGCACCGCTGTGTGCGATGCATTTATTATTTGAAAGTTGTGGGAATCTTAACCCAATTTTTTCTGTAAATTCTGGTCGATCGCTTCCAGGAATTCTTCGGTATAAAGATAATCCTTACCGTGCTCGACCTTGTTACCGTGGATACAAACTGCCAGGTCTTTGGTCATTTTTCCTTCCTCTACTGTTTCAATACAAACCGCTTCCAGGGCATTCGCAAAGTCGATCAGCGCATCGTTTCCGTCCAGTTTACCCCGGAAAGCCAATCCTCTTGTCCAGGCAAAAATGCTGGCAATAGGGTTGGTGCTGGTGGGGTTTCCTTTCTGGTGTTCGCGGTAGTGACGGGTTACCGTTCCGTGTGCGGCCTCGGCTTCCATAGTTTTGCCGTCGGGAGTAACCAATACGGAGGTCATCAGCCCCAGCGAGCCAAAACCCTGCGCCACTGTGTCGCTTTGTACATCGCCATCGTAGTTTTTACAAGCCCATACAAAATTTCCGTTCCATTTTAATGCGCTGGCCACCATGTCGTCTATCAATCGGTGTTCATAAACAATGCCTGCCTCGTTAAACTGAGCCTTGAACTCATTTTCATAAATCTCCTGGAAAATATCTTTAAACCGTCCGTCATATTTCTTAAGGATGGTATTTTTGGTAGAAAGATATAGAGGCCATTTTTTACTCAGCGCCATGTTAAAGCAGCTACGGGCAAAGCCTTTGATGCTTTCATCGGTATTATACATGGTCATGGCTACCCCATCGCCATTAAAATTGTATACTTCGAAGGTCTGCGCTTCGCCACCGTTTTCGGGGGTGAAGGTCATGGTAAGTTTTCCTTTGCCTTTAATAACGGTATCTGTTGCGCGGTATTGATCACCAAAGGCATGGCGGCCTACGATGATGGGGGCCGTCCAGTTGGTAACCAGCCGGGGTATATTCTGTATAACGATGGGCTCGCGAAAAACGGTGCCATCTAGGATGTTCCGGATGGTGCCGTTCGGACTTTTCCACATTTGTTTCAGGTTGAACTCCGTCACGCGGGCTTCATCGGGGGTAATGGTGGCGCACTTGATACCTACGCCATGTTCTTTAATAGCATTTGCGGCATCTATGGTTACCTGGTCATTGGTAGCATCGCGGTGTTCTATACCCAGGTCGAAATATTTTATGTCTACCTCTACATAGGGGAGGATCAGCTTATCCTTAATAAATTTCCAGATAATACGTGTCATTTCATCACCGTCAAGCTCCACAACGGCATTAGCCACTTTGATTTTTTCAGCCATATAATGTTGTTTAAAATTTTTGATTCCGGCAAATCTACATATAAAAGATCAATACGCATAACCGCTTACAGAAGAAATATTAGAACAGGGACGATCGATTTCAGGGCATTTCATATTCTTAATAATAATTTATCAACTTGATTGAAATCAATTTTATTAACTTTGGCGCTATGACAACCAATGAGAAGATCGCAGGCGATTTTGTTCGCTTTTTAACACAATTTGTATCTCTTACGGATGCAGAGATCAGAACCGAATTACACCCTATTATTAAAGTAAGGACGTTTGGAAAGAAGCAATTGATTTCAAAAGCCGGTGAAGTAGAGAATTACATGAATTTTATCCAGAGCGGTTTGATCCGGAAATATTATAAAACCGGCGAAGAAGAACATATCGTTCAACTTTCCCGCGAAGGACACCTGATTACCAACCAGGAATCGTTCTATACCCGAACCCCCTCCGAATACTATGTAGAAGCAATTGAAGCGAGTACGCTGGTATCGATAACTTTTGAGGATATGGAAAAGCTCTTTTCGAACAACCATAATTTTGAACGTCTGGGCCGGCTGGTAACGGTGCATACCATGGTATTGAAAGATAAATGGCAGACCAGCCTGATCATGCAGTCACCGCGTGAACGATTCCTGAACTTTATTGAAGGATATCCCGAAATACTACAGCGCGTGCCTCAAAAGTTTCTTGCATCCTATCTGAATATCAAGCCCGAAACTTTCAGCAGGTTCAAACACCTGCTGCGCAAAAGGCGGTCTCCTTCTTCCGGTGAATAGCCGGACAACCAGCTATTTTTTTACCCGATCGGGCGACACAATAAGTAGGGGTATTTTAATAAGATGCCGTAGGCGGTTGATGGTTTCGCCGTAAAGCAGATCTTTCAGTCCACGGTGCCCGTGAGCCCCTATTACCAATAATTCCGCCTCCCGCTGTGTGACGATTTCCGCAATTTTATCTACCGTATTTCCAAACCCCAGCACGGCTTCTGCCTGAAAGCCTCTTGCCCGAAGCTGTACTACGTATTCGTCGAGAAAGGCTTGATCGGCTGAGGTTTCCTCATTGGCTGTTTCATGATAATTGGCGCCGGCGGCCACACTTTCGTTAATGTGAATAAGTATATAGCTGGCATTGGCGGTGCCCTGCGCTAATGCATGGTTGATTACTCTTTGGTCGAGGTCGCCGAAGTCGAGCGTTACGGCAATCTTCCGGTATTCGGGTACCGGCACAATTTCCAAAGTTTTGGGCTGGTTATGAATGGAGATTTTCTGCGCCGCCTGGCGTCTTTTTTTCAATGGATAAAAAGTGGTATATAACAACAGGAGCAGAAAACCTATGGCTCCCAGGATAATGGTTGCTTTTCCCAAAAGATTACCCGGCACTTCAAAATAACCCGAAGCCTCTTCCATAATCAGGCGGGCGTTGAGGTATACCAATACGATGGTGATAAGCCATGCGGCAAATTTTACCTTGGGACTGATAACGAATTTTCCCATGGTGGCCTTGTCGCTTACAAAATGTATCAGCGGAATAATGGCAAAACCCAGTTGCATACTCAACACTACCTGGCTAAAAATAAGCAGACTGTCCACATCGTCTTCGCCGTTTATCAGTATCACCAGCACGGCGGGAATAATTGCAATCAACCGGGTGATCAGGCGACGGATAAGGGGATTGATGCGCAGGCGCAGATAACCTTCCATAACGATCTGTCCGGCCAATGTTCCGGTGATGGTGCTACTCTGCCCGGCCGCTATCAACGCTACCGCAAACAGTTTGGCAGCGAAATCACTACCCAGGTGCTGAGGCAACAATTCGTAGGCTTGTTTTATTTCTCCCACATCCGAACGTCCGGTTTTATAAAATACCGCTGCTGCCAGTATCAGGATCGCGGCATTTACCAGCAAGGCCATATTGAGAGCAACGGCGCTGTCAACAAAATTTAATTTTAATGCTTTTTTAATGCTGGCATCGTCGCTGTTAAACTTCCGCGTTTGTACCAGGGCCGAATGGAGGTAGAGATTGTGCGGCATTACGGTGGCGCCAATGATACCAATGGCAATATACAAGGCAGTGTCGTTCTCGATATGGGGAATGAGTCCGGACACAACCTCGCCCGGATCGGGTTTGGCAACAATGATCTGGATCAGGAAGGACATCCCAATAATAAATATCAATCCTATAATGAAAGCTTCCAGTTTGCGCATGCCCAGCCGCTGCAGCATCATCAACAGAAAAGTATCCAAAGCGGTAATGAGTACGCCCCATATTAAGGGCATGCCCGTAAGCAATTGAAGGCCTATGGCCATCCCTAATATTTCGGCCAGATCGGTTGCGGCAATGGCAACTTCCGCAAGGATGTACAGAATAAAATTCACCTTCTTCGGATAGGTTTCGCGATTGGCCTGTGCAAGGTCTCTTTTTCGTACGATGCCTAATCTCGCCGAAAGACTTTGCAGCAACAAGGCCATGATATTACTCATTACCAATACCCAGAGCAGGGAGTAGCCAAACTGGCTTCCTCCGGCCAGGTCGGTAGCCCAGTTACCCGGATCCATATAGCCTACGCTAACGAGATAGGCGGGGCCAAAGAAGGCGAGGATACGCCGCCAGCGCGATTTTTGAGGCAGGGTGGTGTCTACCGATTGATGCACTTCACTTAACGAAATTTCAGAATGATGCTTTGCCATTAGTTCTTGATAAATATGTTTTGCGATAATTCACGGGTCAGATGCAACTGATGCTTATTGTCGGCTTTTACTTCCATGGAATGATCGAAAGAGTATTTTTTTATTACCTGTATTTTGGTACCGATGGTGATATTTTTATCATTGAGCATTTCAAGGATGGGCGCCGACTGGTTTCCTATCTGTGTTACGATGGCTGTTTTTTTCTCCGGAAGGTCCATAAGGGTCATCTGACTGCCTTGATGAACCCTTCCTTCGGCATCCGGGATGGGGTCGCCATGAGGGTCCACCCGCGGAAAACCCAGGAACTCATCCAGTTTATCGATGAGTTTTTGATTGGAAACATGCTCGAGCTCCTCCGCCACTTCATGCACTTCCTCCCAGTTAAATCCCAGCTTTTGGGAAAGAAAATACTCCCATAGCCGGTGCCGACGTACAATGCCAATGGCGGCGGCGGCACCCGACAGCGTTAGCGTACAGCCATAATAAGCCTTGTACTGTACCAGTTTCTTTTTACTCAGCTTCTTGAGCATATCGGTTATAGATGCCGGTGCAGAATGTAATGCGGACGCCAGGTCGTTAGTTGTTACTATCCCTGCCTGCTGCTGTAAATGATAAATTGTTTTCAGATAATTTTCCTCTGTAGCGGAATAGTTAACCATGTCTAAGTAATAATTTAGACAAATCTAAATTATTATTTTAATTATTAAAAAAATATTTGGCACCCGAACGAATTGTTAATAAAAATTTGGGGCGAATACGCCGGATTTGCTATTTTCAATTTGCAGTATGGAAAATTTTTTTAAAACAGATACTAGAGCTATGCGTTACCGGTTTTGTTTTTTTGCCCTTTTGGTGATATTGATTATTTCCTGTGGAAAGAAAAAAAAGACGATGGCGGGGGAAGACAACGTGAATTTGCAGGAGTTTGTAGATTTTTTTCCGCAGATAACGCTGCCATATGAGTATGCCGATACATCGCTTTTTGCCAAAACCCACGGCAGTTTGCTCATCAGCCAGGAAATATTCAGTCAGTTTACACCCGACAGTATCTTAGAAATGAATTTTGGTGAGGAGAAAGTTCGCCTTTATGCCATCGGAAAATTCAGTGAAAAGGAGGGTCCGGTTTACCTGATGACAAAGGCCGTATCTGCCTCAAAAAAAATTATGTTGATCAGTGCTTACACCGGCAAGAACGAATTTATAGCCTCTTTCCCGGCTATGACGGTAAAATCAAAGAAAGGTATAGCTACTTCGATACTTATAGATTCCCGTTTTAACATCAATAGAAAAACGATGGAACGCCTGTCCAATGGTATTGAAATAAGCGGCGATGATGTGTATGTGCTCAATAGCGCCGCCAGGAAATTTATGTTGATTATGACGGATCCTCCGGGCGATGAAGCCGAACTAATCAATCCTATCGACACCCTGGGCAAAACCTACAAATACGCTGCTGATTATGGAGTGGGCAACCGGAATATTATATCCATCCGGGACAATATAAAACCGGGAAAAGTTAGTTTTTTTATTCACCTGGAGGAAAAGAACTCGGCTTGCGAGGGAGAGTTAAAAGGAGAAGCGAATATTGTATCAGATAATACCATAGAGTATCGCCAGCCGGGCGACCCGTGTATGCTAAAGTTTAAGTTCGATAAAAACAGTGTGACGCTCACCGAAATAGAAGGATGTGGCTCGAGAATGGGAGCCCTCGATTGCACATTTAACGGGCGCTATCCCAGGAAAAAGAATGGACATCAGGCGAATTAATTATCTTTGCGCGATTTTTAGTTCCGTTTAATTATTAACCATTCAGCAAAATTCTTTGAAAATGAAAAAATTATTTTTTTTGGGGCTGGCTCTCCTTGTATTGAGCGCCGGCGTCGACGCGCAACGACAAGTATACGGCCGGTCCGTGAGATTTGGTTTTAAAGTGGATCCTGTCCTCGCCAATACTTTACGGCCGGTAGAAAACGAAATCGAGAACTCCGGAAGCGGTTTCGGTGTAAACTACGGTTTAATGGCCGATATTATGTTCAGTGACGGGCGTGGTGCTTTTGCCACCGGCCTCGAAGTAAATCATGCTTCTTCCGAGCTTACCTATAGCACGCCCGACAGGGGCTTTTTTCGTACGGAAGCCGCTGGCGCGGATCAGAGCTATAAATTGAAACTGCAATACCTCCAGATACCTTTGAGCGTAAAACTGAAAACCAACCAGCAGAACGGGTTCCGCTTCTGGGGACAGTTCGGTACTTATATGGGTGCCCTGCTGAAATCGAGATTAGACTATTCTTATGGTTCGGTTTCCGGAACAAACGTAAACAGTATGAAAGGTACTAATAAAGTAAACATGGGGCTTTTGGTAGGTGCAGGCGGCGAATACCAGATCGCCGAGAGAACAGATCTTTTCTTCGGACTGGGTCTTGAAAATGGTTTTACCGATGTAACGGCCAATGGCGACTGGAAGGATGGAAAAGTAGGGTTGAACAGATGGGCTATACGCCTGGGTGTATTCTTTTAAGATACAACTTTTTCCGGATATTACAAAAAATCCCGGCTGCAAACTACGCAGCCGGGATTTTTTGTAACTAAAATATTTAAGGCTGAGTGATCACGCCACAACCTATACGCGGACCAGAATTTCCGGTTGGCTGGGTTGTATAATCATCGGTACCGCCATGAACAATAATTCCAAGGCCAATAATTTTATGGGGAGAATCTTCCGCGATGCTCCACCGGTCGGTAGTAACTGTTTTTACGCCATAACCCTGCGCATCTAACCGGATATTCCCGATATCGCCCGAATGGAAGGCCGCAGAACCCCACTCGCCATGATTTTCCTGGGTAGGATTCCAGTGTCCGTGGGTATTATTGCCCTTATCTCCACAATCGCCGTGTTCGTGAAAATGTACTGCTACGTTACTGTCGGCTCTCGATTTATCATTTATTTCCAGGTCGAGCCGTATCTGTGTGGCGTCTATCTGGTAAAATTTGGCAGTGCCCACGGCTTGTGTGGAGTCTGCTGTAGACATGAGGTTGGCAGTTGCTACCAGGGTGCCGGTCGCCGAAAGATCCGTGGCGTCTGTAGCAACAACGGCCGAATCTCCTCCGGTTGCGTCATCGTTATTATTGGAAGCGCCATCTCCGCAGGAACTAATCGCCACAATGCTGAATAAACTGCCTAATAAAAAATTTGAATACTTCATAATGCGTTTTTTAACTTAATTAAATGAGGTTTAGGGAATAAAAGTAGGTATAAAAGTTTATTTTTACGATAGCGCAAACATTACACCAATTTATGAGCGAAGTAATCAACCCCTGGAAAATCACCGGCAAAAAGGAAATTTATGATAATCCCTGGATCTCGGTTACCGAATACGATGTTATTAATCCGGCAGGGGGTAATGGCATTTACGGAAAAGTACATTTTAAGAATACAGCCATTGGCGTCATTACACTGGATGAGAACAGGAATACCTGCCTCGTAGGGCAATTTCGGTTTGTACTGAACGAGTATAGCTGGGAAATTCCGGAAGGGGGCTGCCCCGAAGGCGAGAGTTATCTCGATGCTGCACGCAGGGAATTATTAGAGGAAACGGGATTGGTAGCGGCCGACTGGCGGCTTATTGTTAAAAGCCATTTGTCCAATTCGGTAAGCGATGAATATTGCGTGATCTTTCTGGCACAAAACCTGACGCAGGAAGAGGCCAACCCCGAGGACACCGAAGATTTGAGGATAAGGAAAATTCCTTTTGCCGAGGCGGCAAAGATGGTGGATGAGGGATTAATAACGGATGCCATCTCGGTAATGGCTATTCAGAAATTACGACTCATGTTTTATTTAAACGAGTTATAAAAATGAATAAACCAGAAAATATGCTGCCTGCTAAATGGATCCACGACCCCCGGCTTCGGATGGTTCAACGGGTAACCAAACTCATGGATGAACAGTTTTCGGTGGGCAGGTTTAAATTCGGGCTGGATCCTATCCTGAATTTTATTCCTGTTGCCGGCGATTTCGGTGGCTATATTATTTCTGTTGCCCTGATTATTACAATGATACAACACGGTGCTTCGGGCCGGGTGGCCATGAAAATGCTGGGCAATGCCACCCTCGATGCACTGGTGGGCGCCATACCTGTTTTGGGCTGGATTTTTGATTTTACCTACAAGGCCAATACCCGTAATTTAAAATTGCTGACCGAACATTATACCGAAGGCAAACACCGCGGCAGCGCAAAGCCTGTTATTGTATCCGTTATTATTACCATGCTGATCGTATTGGCTTTGCTGTTGTGGCTAATAATAGCTCTTTTTCGCTGGTTGGATAAAGTACTGGTATTTTCCGCCGGCTAAACGGGCCGTTCCCAGTTATAAAAAAATATCCGACATTTTTGGGATGTCGGATAAGTGAATACATTAGTATTAATTTGCTGCGCTTAGGGCATACCCTGCATTCCGCCCTGCATGCTTTCCTGTTCGGCTCTCATATTCTTACGTTTGAGTAAGGAAGCATCGAACTTTCCGAAGCGGTAAGCGAAGTTAATGCTAAAGAACTGCTGGTCACGAACACGGTATTGGTGCTGGTTGAAAGAACCTGCTGTGGTATATACATCGTTCACACGGGTTTTGAATATATCATTGCCGCTAAGGGTAACCGATGCCGCCTTATTTTTCAGGAACTCATATTTTAAAGCAATATCCACACCGTAGGTAGGCATACTGTAGCCCTGGGCGTTGCCGCTTATATTTCCGCCAAAACCACCACGTCCGCCACCGCCGCCGCCGGAGCTGGAACCACCTGGGGAAAGAACGGTTTTGGAATTGTAATCCGCAGTAAGCTGAAACGTAAAATTAGACGGCAGTTTAAAGGTATTGTTCAATTTACCAAACCAACTGTATAGCTGATCCGCTGTTTGAATAGCAGGGTCGTCTATGTTAATCTTGGAAGTATAAATATTAAGGTTACTGGTAATATCCCACCATTTGGTAATACTGTTCTTGGCTACGGCTTCAAAACCGCCTACAAAACTGGAGTTGGCATTGATATAAGTATTCACCCAAACAGGTCGCCCGGTTGCCGGGTTGGTTTCCTCCACCTGGTAACGGGTGATTAATCCGTTTGTATTTTTATAGTATACAGAAAGAATCAGGTTGTTGGCCCGGTCGAAATTTTTCGAATAAGAAAGTTCGAGAGAGTTGGTGAACTCTGGTTTCAGATCGGGATTACCCCTGCTTAAATTAAGTGAATCGGAGTAATCAATAAAAGGGAACAACTGGAAAAAGCCCGGCCGGTTAATGCGGCGGCTATAGTTCAACTGCAATTGCTGATCGTTGGGTAATTCCTGCGAAAGAAAAATACTGGGAAACAGGCTGGCAGGGTAGGAGATGCTGAAATTGGAAATGGTATCTACAATGGAGCCACCTGTTCCGCGTGTGCTGCTGTTGACCGTTCCGCTGTAATTAGAACTTTCCATGCGCAGCCCGAGTTGATACCCAAATTTTTCGCCTATTTTACTGGAATAGGTTGCATACAGGGCAGATACCTGGTTGGTATAATTAAACCTTGAAGATAGCAGGGGTTGGGGAATCAAAACCTCTCCTGCACCTACCAGATTGTAAATATTTTCGCTGAAGGTTTTTGTCTGGTTAAACCTTGCACCGGCTTCGAGTTTGGACTTATCGGTAAACGGATTCGTATAGTCTACCTGGGCATTTACCCTTTCGTTGCTTCCTTCGCCGTTTTGCTGCTGCCTGCTGCTGCCGGTTAACGGACCGCCGCTTTGCTGAAAATTGTTGTTGCTGATGCGGCTGATGCTTTCGTTGTTGCTTTTATTATATTGCCCGTCCATGGTCAACTGATGCCCGTTCTGTGGAAAATTATGCACAAATCCTACAGCCCCTCCTTTCATGTGAAAGCCGAAGTTAGCATCGGTATTTCTCTGAATCAGCGACTGCAGGCCGCTCAAACCACCTACGGTAGTGTCTACAGTTATATCGTTGTGGGTATTATTAGCGAATTTGCCATCTACCGTCATCCCCGATAGTGTAATGGTATTTCTGTTGTCGAGAAAATAATCAAATCCGCCCCGGGCAAAAAGAAATCTTCCGTTGCCCACCGCACGATCTGTCTGATGAAGGTTGACGGTAGTGTCGTTAGGCAGGAAAGTGGTGCGGTCGGTAATACCATCGGATATAGTCTTACGCTGGTTATATCCTATATTGGCAAAAACATTAAACTTGCCCTGGCGTACATTTATATTTCCGCCGAAATTATATTTTCCCCTTTGGTCAATACCCGCTCTTAACGAACCGTTATAGCCTACTGTTCTTGTCTTTTTCAGCACGATGTTTAAAATACCCGCTGTACCTCCCGATGCGTCAAATTTAGCCGAGGGGTTGGTGATCACTTCCACGCTTGAGATCTGGTCGGCCGGAATCTGATCGAGGGTGAGGGTGGTGGGGCGGCCGTCTACAAATATTTGCGGACTGGCATTGCGGATACTCACGTTTCCGTCGATGTCAACATTTACCGAAGGAACTGTTTTGAGTACATCGGTAGCACTTCCGCCGGCCGATGTAAGATTATTTTCCACGTTATATATTTTCCGGTCGATGCCCAATTGTACCGCTGGTTTGCTGCCGGTAACCGTTACGGTAGACAGTACTTCAATATCGGTAGCCAGTTTAATATTGCCCAGGTCTTTATCGAGGGCGCTTAAAAGGGCGCTCATGTCGTTGCTGTTGCCGGTCATCGCTTTTCGATCGATAAAAGAAAAATCACTGGCGTATTCCTTATGCCCCAGCCCTGAAATAACCAGTTTGTATTGGCCCATGGCGGGTATATTGGTGATCCTGAAATCGCCGTTTGCCGCTGCAAGGGCTCCCGCTATCAGGGTATCTTTTGGTGTTTTAGTGTCGGGGTCTACCCGGGATTGAAACAATTTTACAGTAGCGGCATCTATCCCTTTCCCTGTGGCAGAGTCTACTACCCGGCCGTAAAGGGTACCGGCAGGCATTTGTCCGCCGCCACCCGGCTGAGCCATTGCGGAGAAAGAGAGGAGAAAAGCCAGACCTATAAAAATAAATTTTTGCATAAAAAAGTTTTCGGGTTCGGGAGTTTAGACGCGAAAAAACGCTTTTACTTGTATGAAAAGGGAAATTATTCCAGGAGTGCAATAATTACTCCATAAACGGTGCTATTATGTTATTTCAGTAATAAAAACAGCAGCAGGTTTACCAGCCCGATTAAGAGTCCCGATATCATACCCGCCCGGGCCAACCTGTTCGCCTGGGGTAAAAGAGCGTCTTTTCGGATGGTTTCCCACCATTCCGGCTTTTCCAGTTCTGCCTGCACCATTGTCCGGATATCGGCCGATTGTTTCAGATTGGCGGCCATATCCTTCATCACCCGGGGAAATAATACTCTTAGTTGGTTGATAAATACCTCTTTCACTTTGCCGGTAGTTTTATCGCCAATGAACATGCTAAGCATGGGTATTTCCTGCGGAAGTTTCACGCTTAAAAATTCATCGATATGGCTTTCTATGGCCGGCATTGCTTTTTCGATCAGGATTGGGTCGGCTATTTTTTCCTCTATTTTGGTGAAAGGCAAAATATCTCCGGCCCGGGCCGCTATGGATGATGCTAAATCGTTTTTGCGCTTCAGCAGGTAATAGTTAATAGTATAACTTGCTACCAGTTTGTTAAATGTCCATCCAAGGAGGGCAGATAAAACAGGGATAAGGATTAACCAGGAGTTCATTTTCAGTATATAAAAAAACCCTGAACGATTGATCCAGGGTTGGGTGGCTAACCGGGCTCGAACCGGCGACCCTCAGAACCACAATCTGATGCTCTAACCAACTGAGCTATAGCCACCGTTTAGGGGTTGCAAATGTAGGAAAAAAAATGTTCAATCGGAAAATTTTTTAAGAAAATCTGCGCCGCGGGAAAGACAACAGGTTGTCGGGCGGTTAACAGCCTCCCTATGCAAAAAGCGGAAGAATTTCTTCCTCCGCTTTTAGAAATATTAAATGGCCTACTTACAGATGAATTGCTTCTCCATAGGCCGCCTCAATGGCATCTTTTACGCTTTCACTAATAGTGGGGTGGGGGTGAATACTGTTCAGCACTTCGTGATAAGTAGTTTCCAGCTTGCGGCCCACTACGGTTTCTGCGATGATCTCGGTTACATTGTAGCCGATCATGTGGGTGCCCAGCCATTCGCCATATTTGGCATCAAAAATCACTTTCACAAAACCTTCGGTATGTCCTGCAGCGCTGGCTTTACCACTGGCGCTCAACGGGAACTTGCCTACTTTTACTTCGTAACCGGCTTCTTTGGCTTTTGCTTCGGTATAACCCACACTGGCTACTTCCGGATAGCAATAGGTACAGCCGGGTACATTATTATAATCGATAGGTTCGGGACTGTGTTTATACTTACCTTCGGCTTGTGCGATGGCTTCCACACATATAACCGCTTCCTTGCTCGACACGTGCGCCAGGGCCGGCCCTGGAACGCAGTCGCCGATGGCATAAAAACCCGCTACATTGGTTTTGTAAAACTTGTCCACCGTGATCCTTCCCTTATCGGTTTTTACACCCACTGTTTCCAGGCCTATACCTTCAATATTGGCGGCAATTCCTACCGCACTCAGTACTATATCGGCTTCGAGCACTACTTCGCCGGATGCTGTTTTTATCTTAGCTTTTACGCCTTCGCCGCTGGTATCAACAGCCGTTACTTCGCTGTTTACCATTACATCGATGCCCTGCTTTTTTAAGCTTTTTTCTAATTCTTTTGAAATATCCTCATCTTCTACCGGAACAATGCGTGGCAGGAATTCCACCACTGTTACTTTTGTACCAATACTATTATAAAAATAACCAAATTCAATACCAATAGCCCCACTGCCTACAACGATTATGCTTTTGGGTTGTTGCGGCAATACCATCGCTTCGCGGTAACCGATTATTTTTTTGCCATCCTGTTTCAATGCAGGGAGTTCGCGGCTGCGTGCGCCCGTGGCAATAATAATGTGCTTTCCCTCTACAATCTGTGTTTTACCATCTGCTGTCTTCACTTCTACCTGGCCCTTCGCTTTTAAAGAACCAAAACCCATTACTACATCTATTTTATTTTTGCGCATCAGAAACTGTACGCCTTTGCTCATTTTATCGGCCACACCCCGACTGCGTTTTACAATGGCTCCAAAATCGGGGGTACCGCTGGCCTCAATCCCATAGTCTTTCGAGTGCTTGATATCGTTATACACCTGGGCGCTTTTCAGCAATGCTTTGGTAGGGATACAACCCCAGTTCAGGCAAATACCGCCCAGGCTTTCTTTTTCAATAATGGCTGTTTTCAAGCCCAGTTGAGACGCCCGGATAGCCGCTACATAACCGCCGGGGCCGCTGCCCAATACAACTACATCGTATGCCATGTGTTATAAATTTTTATGTTTTAATTTGATAGTGAGTTCTTTTTGAAAGCACGGAAAGCCGAAGGTTTATAATTCGTTTTTCACCCTACCTGCCAAAAAGAACCCTGCGAATTTAGCAGAATTAGGTTAAACCGCAAAAGCCGTTCATTAATCCTGATGTTGGTTTTTAACCTTACCGGCTCCTCTGTTTCAGCGCCTGCCGCCATTGTTCTTCTATCGTATGTTTGGCCAGGGGTAGTTCTTTCTCCATATCGGTAAACCGGCATTCCAATGCGATCATTCCCCTGAACCTGACTTTCTGAAAAGCTTTAAAATAGGGGACAAAATCATCGCCTGCTACACCGGGTGCCGACCGGGTGGCTTTTTCGCCAATATCACAATGATAAATCAGTTTTTTACCCTCTTCGATGACCGAAGGCGGTTCGTTTTCCCTCATCATGTGATAAATATCTACACATATTTTATAATTAGGATGATTGACGGCACGGGCTACGTCGATGCATTCCTTTACAGTGTTCAGAAAATTACATTCTTCGCGGTTCTGGCTTTCCAGGGCTAAAACGATATTGTATTGGCGCGCGATGGGGGCGATCAGCTTACCTACCGTTACAAATTGTTGAAAGGCCGAGTCTTTACTAAACCCCTCCGGTATCCTGCGTGATGCACCGCTACCGAACACGATAGTGGTGATACCCGCAGTATGCGCCCGTTTAAATACGGTGGTAACGTATTCCTTTATCTTTCCGTAGTCTACATCAGGTCCGGTGGTTTTGATATGTCCGGGGATAAAGACATTAATTACAGGAATGGGGAGCGCCGACTGTTTTAGTTTTTCCCCCTGGTTGAAGGCGTCTTCGGATTGCAGGGGAACCAGGGTTTCGGCCACGGTGGGCTGGAGAAAATGGTAGCCGTGCTTTTTAATGAGAGATGCCTTATCCAGCCTCGCACATACGCCCAGTTCGGGCATTTTTTTTGACTGGCCGGAAACGGCCGTGGCGAGCAACCAGGCAATCGAGACTATTGCGATTTTTTTCATTTCAGAGGCCGTATTTCCCGGTTAACAGGGTTTGATGGTGCTTCCAGTGCCCCACAATAATGAAGGCTAAAGCCAGCACCGAAATTGAGTTGCCGCTTACGGTACCAGTGCGGTTCCATTCTTTATCGGTGAAGGTATCCAATAACAGTAAGGAGGTTTGCCTTACCAGCAGCATCTCTTTTTTTAAAGAAGATAAAGATTTATTTTCAACATTGGCTTCCCGCGCATACTGGTCCTGGTCGAAACCGGGAAGAGGCTGCTGTTCGCCCCGGGCGAGACTTAGCGCACGATAAGCGAAAATTCGTTCCGTATCTATACAGTGTTGTATAAGTTCCTTGACGGTCCATTTTTCGGGAGCATACCGAAAGTCGGCTTTCTCTTCCGCAATAGAATCCAGAAAGTTTTCCAGTTCGGCAACCGACGATGATAAAATGGAATGAATATCATCGCCTTCTACTTTTGAAATATAAGTTTCGAAATAAGGCGGGTATTGAGAATGGGAAGGACGCATATACTACAAAGTTACTATTTTAAAGCCGAATGCTTTATGGTACATACAGTCCTCGGTAACTAATTTTTCAGGAATCTGTATACGCAGCCTTCATAGCAAAACCCGGCGAGCTCGAGGGTATCTTTTCTTACCCGGATAGGTTGAAAAAACAGGCTATCGGTGGTTCCTTTTCTTATAAAATAGGTTGCATCCCCGCCCCAGCCCACTTTTCCAAGTCTTCTCAATGAATCCTGTCGCCGCGAAGTTCCATTTCTTTCATAATATCGGTTTCGTGGGCGAGCCATTCCTGCCAGCGTTGGCGTACTTTTTCTTTCGGGAGATAAGTTTCTGCCAGTTCGATGAACAGGGTATAATGTCCGGCTTCGCTTTCCATAAAGCGCCGGTAAAAACGGGCAAGATAGGGATCGTTCAAACCCTCGCTCAGTCGCTTAAAGCGTTCGCAGCTCCGGGCCTCTATCATGGCCATTGTCAGCAACTGATCGAGGAAACGATCGTCGGGATGGCCGCCTTTGGTCTGGAAGCCGATCAGGGCGTTAACATATTCATCTTTCCGTTGCCGGCCCAGGCGCAGACCCCGCTTATGCAGTTCCTGCAATACCAGCCGAAAATGTCCCCATTCTTCGGTAACGATGGGGGCTAATTCTGTAACCAGTTTGTCCCGGTCGCTGTATTTTTGTATAAGAGTAATGCAACTGGTGGCGGCTTTTTGCTCGCAGTAAGCATGGTCGGTAAGAATAGCTTCTAAAGAGATTTCCGCCAGGTTTACCCACCGTGGGTCGGTTGGTAACTGAAGGCCTAGTATATTTTTTGTATCCTGGGAGAGATTCATCGTGTAAAAATCGACATAAATTCACAGATTTCAAATATTTTTCCTACCTTTGCCGCCTTAAAATATAGGATACAAAAACAGGATGACTTTTTAAAAAAGACAGTATGCCACTTACAAAAGAAAGAAACGCAAAGATTTTTGAAGAATTTGGCGGAAGTGCCGCTAACACGGGTTCTATCGAGGGCCAGATTGCGCAATTGACCGAGCGTATTGCACAGATCAGCGCTCACCTGAAGCAAAACAAAAAAGATTTTTCAACACACCGCGGGCTGATGCGCCTGGTTGGTAAACGTAAAAGCCTGCTTGCTTACCTCCAAAAGCATAACCTGGCAGGTTACCGTGCTTTAATTGAAAAACTGGGCTTAAGAAAATAGTATTCTTCCATCGTTTTACACGTTGGGGAACTGTTTTTATATCCTGGGTTTGACTAATTAATTTCAAACTTATTTATAGATTTTGTATTCCCAACTGTCAAATGTTGGGAATACCTGTTTCTGGCCGCTTGCATTCTCGTTCGGAATTACAGACAGTAACTACACCGGCAGATAGAGATTTCAATATGAAATTAAACTTTATGCTATTTGGGTAGTATCTTCAAAATCAAATTACAAACAATTTTATGTTACAACAATCTATTAGAAAAATCTTCGATTTAGGCGATGGCCGCGAAGTTACCATAGAGACGGGGCGTTTAGCCCGTCAGGCCGATGGTTCGGTTACCGTTTCCATTGGTAAAATGATGTTATTAGCTACTGTGGTGGCTAACAAAGAGCCCAGAGAGGGACAGAGTTTTTTTCCCTTGACAGTTGATTACCAGGAAAAGTTTGCTTCGGCAGGACGTATTCCCGGTTCCTTTTTTAAGAGAGAAGGCCGCTTAAGCGATTATGAGGTGTTGATTTCCCGTTTGATTGACCGGGCACTGAGACCCCTTTTCCCCGATGATTATTTATGTGAGGTTCAGGTGCTGGTTACCCTTATCAGCAGCGATCCCGAAATTTTGCCCGACGCTTATGCCTGTCTGGCTGCATCAGCCGCTTTGGCTGTTTCGGACGTGCCTATCAAGGAAATTTTGAGTGAAGTGAGGGTAGCACGTATCGATGGGGCATTTAAAATCAACCCTAATCGTTCAGAGCTGGAAAATGCCGATATGGATTTTATCATCGCGGCTACTGAAAAAAACCTGATGATGGTAGAAGGGGAGTCGGAAGAATGTTCCGAATCGGATCTGGTACAAGCTTTAGGGTTGGCTCACGAAGCGATACGCCTGCAAATTAAAGCGCAGGCAGAACTCCGCGATCTCAAAGGGGTAACCGGGAAAAGAGAGTATACCGCTCCGGCTGTTAACGAGGCAATAAAAGAAAAGGTATACGCATTTGCCCAGGAGAAAGTGCTGGAAGTGGCAAAAGGAAAATTAGCCAAGCACGAAAGGTCTGATAAGTTTAAAGAGATAGAGGATGCTGTGATTGTGCAATTACAGGAAGAAGCAACGGAAGAAAATCCCTTTGGCGATGCGGAAAAATCGCTGGCCAAACATTATTTTCACGATCTCCAATATGATGTGGTGCGCGACATGATACTGAACGACAGGGTGCGTTTGGACGGAAGGGCACTCAACGAGATCCGTCCCCTTGATATGGAAGTGGATGTACTTCCGTCGCCACATGGTTCTGCGCTTTTTACAAGAGGTGAAACTCAATCTCTTACAACTGTTACTTTAGGAACAGGTTTAGATGAATTGTTGATTGAAACAGCCGCTACTTCTAAATATTCCAAATTTATCCTGCATTATAATTTCCCGCCGTTTTCAACCGGTGAGGTAAAAATGATGCGAGGCCCCGGCAGAAGAGAAGTGGGTCATGGGAACCTGGCCATGCGTTCTCTTAAAAAGATGATGCCTTCGGAAGCCGATTTCGGATATACGGTGCGGGTAGTAAGTGATATTTTAGAATCCAATGG
Source organism: Paraniabella yanshanensis (assembly GCA_040393015.1). Lineage (GTDB taxonomy): Bacteria > Bacteroidota > Bacteroidia > Chitinophagales > Chitinophagaceae > Niabella > Niabella yanshanensis_A. Next base: position 8,450 of record JBEBUZ010000036.1, on the reverse strand, counting down.
CTCCTCTTCCATGGCTACGGTTTGTGCGGGATCATTAGCACTGATGGACGCGGGTGTACCTTTCCAAAAGCACGTTTCTGGAATTGCTATGGGATTGATTAGCAATGGAGATCAGTATGCTATCTTAAGTGATATTTTAGGCGATGAAGACCATCTGGGTGATATGGACTTTAAGGTGACCGGAACCCGTGATGGTATTTGCGGTGTGCAGATGGATATCAAAGTGGATGGTTTGTCGATGGATGTAATGCGGGAGGCGCTGGACCAGGCCAAAGCAGGTCGTTTACATATATTAGACCACATGTACAAAGCTATTCCGGAAGCCAGGGCCGAAGTGAAACCTCATGCGCCACGTGTGGTGAAAATGTTCATTGATAAAGAATTTATTGGTGCTGTTATTGGACCAGGCGGTAAAGTAATCCAGGAAATTCAACGCGAAACCGGCGCTACTATTAATATTGAGGAAGTGAATAATCTGGGCGAGATCAGCATTTTTGGGGTAGAAAAGGAATCGGTAAGCCGGGCGGAGGATTGGATTAAGGGTATCGTAGCTGTTCCCGTAGTGGGCGATGTATATGATGCTACCGTAAAATCGGTGGTTGCTTTCGGAGCGTTCGTAGAATTCTTGCCGGGCAAACAGGGACTGGTTCATATCAGTGAAATAAGCTGGAAGCGATTGGAAAGCCTGGAAGGTCTGGTGAAGGAAGGCGATGCTATGAAAGTGAAGCTGATCGGAACTGATCCTAAATCGGGTAAGTTTAAGCTATCGAGAAAAGCCCTGATTCCCAAGCCGGAGAGAAAGCCGCAGGAAGGAGGAAGTAATCCCGCTCCCTCGCCGGAGAACAATTGATCTTAAAAAGGATTAAAATAGTAAAAGTAAAGCTGTCTGTTAAGGCAGCTTTTTTTATTGGAGGTTTCCGTGCAGGTCCGGAACGAAAATATCAAAGGTTTCCGCCAAAAATCCTTCCGATTGTAGTATCTTAGGGCTTTGAATGAGTAAGATCGTATTCACCCAGGCAGGCTGCGAGATCGCCGACCTGCAACCCTTTTCTCTCACCCGGAAAGTCCAGGATTTCCGGATTGGCGGGCTGACCATTCGCGAAAAATGGGAACGGAGTCTGGGAATTCCTTCTTTCGATCTGCCTGGTGAGAGCAGTTTGCCTGAAGATACAACTGTTCTCCTTACCGAACCGCCCACCCCGGACGATTATCTTATTGCCTGCCATCTGCTTCCCGATAAAGAATTAGTGTCGCTTGTAAAGAAGATGAAACCGGGCGATGTGTTGACTACCGGCGATAACCGGTTATTGATAAGTCGGGCAGCAGCAGTAAAAAAAGGAAAGAAGATGCGGGGCAATACAATTGTTTATAAAGGCCGGCCTCAACTACTGGATTATTTTTTTAGTTTGTTGCCATATCAGCCGCAAGCCATTGGCTTTGATGTGGCTTTATTGCGTGGTCGGCGTCGCAGTGTACCCATTGATAAAACCAATGGCATTTCCAATGCGGGAGATATTTTTTTAGAGAAGGGTGCGCGGGTAAAACACGCTTTCCTGAATGCGGAAGAAGGGCCGGTTTATATTGCAAAGAATGCATTGGTTATGGAAGGAGCTTCCATACGGGGACCTGTATTTATAGGGGAGAACGCGGTGGTGAAAATGGGCGCCAAAATTTACGGTGCTACCACGATCGGACCGGGATGTACGGTAGGCGGCGAAATTAAAAACAGCCTGTTTTTCGGGTATTCCAATAAGGCGCACGACGGGTATATAGGTGATGCGGTAGTGGGCGAGTGGTGTAATTTTGGAGCCGGTACTTCCTGTAGCAATATGAAAAACAATTTCGGTGATATCCGTTTTTCGGGGGTGGATCCAGTTTTAACGCGAGGCCTGAAAAAATGTGGGGTGATTATGGGCGATTACAGTCGCACGGCTATTAACACTTCTATTAATACGGGTACAGTGGTAGGGGTAAGCGCCCATGTTTTTGGGAATGGTTTTACACCCAAATATATCCCCGATTTTAGCTGGGGCTTTGATAGCATTAAAAAATATGAGCTGGAAAAAGCGCTCCGCGATGCCGGGGCCTGGAAGGGATTGAAGGGGCAGGAATTGAGTGATGCCGAAAAAGAAATATTAACGCAACTATACAATAAAAGATAAAACAAGTAAAAATGAGAAAGCAAATTGCAGCAGCAAACTGGAAAATGAATCTGACATACACGCAAGGGCAGCAGTTGTTGGGTGATATCCTGGAGAAAGATTTAGGCAGTAAAGAAAACCATGAAGTGATCTTTGCAGTGCCTTTTCCTTACCTGATTATGGCCAAGGAAAAAACAACGGCTCTGAAGAATTATTTTATCGCGGCTCAAAACTGCAGCAACAAGGCTTCGGGTGCTTATACCGGGGAGGTGTCGGCCGAAATGCTGGAGTCTATTAATATCAGGCATTGTATTATCGGGCACAGCGAACGGAGGGAATATTTTGGCGAGACCAACCTAATGTTGTCGGAGAAACTGGATCTTCTTTTAGGACGGGGCATAACCCCTATTTTCTGTTGCGGCGAACCTTTGAGCATCCGCGAAGCAGGTACTCAGAACGAATATGTAGAAAAGCAGTTAAGTGAATCTTTGTTTCATTTGCCGGCCGATGATCTGAAAAAAGTAGTGATCGCTTACGAGCCCATCTGGGCTATTGGAACAGGCAAAACAGCTACAACAGAGCAGGCGCAGGAGATTCATGCTTACCTGCGGTCGGTATTGGCCGGTCGGTACGGATCTGAAGTGGCAGAACAGATTTCTATTTTATATGGAGGCAGTGTAAAAGCTAATAATGCGGCAGAACTGTTCGCATGCCCCGATGTGGATGGCGGCCTCGTGGGCGGCGCCTCATTGGTTGCCCTGGATTTTATAGAGATTATCAAGGCGTTGAAGTAGTTTTGTTTTTGTAAGGATAAAACGGGGAAGGCGGGAATCGGGCCAGCCTGTTTCCATCCAAAATAAAAACCTCACAGTAACCAGTACCTGTGAGGTTTTTATTATCCTTCTTACTCCTGCGTTTTTGTAAGCAAAAATCAGGCCTATTTATGTTTATTTCAGCTTATCCTTAAAAACTTTTTTGAACTTTTCTACCTTGGGTTTGATAACCATCTGACAATAAGGATTTTTGTTCTCATTATTATTAAAATAATTTTGGTGATAGTCCTCTGCGGGGTAAAAATGCCGGAAAGATTTGATTTCGGTAACAATGGGATTACCGAATGCTCCGCTTTTATCTAAAGCAGATTTGTAGTAATTGGCTTTTTCGCCCTGCTGTTCATTGTGGTAGTAAATTCCGCTACGGTATTGAGTACCCACATCATTACCCTGGCGGTTAAGCGTGGTAGGGTCGTGGGTCTTCCAGAACACCTCGAGCAGTTCATCGAAAGACAGTACCGAAGGGTCATAAACAATTTGTAAAGCCTCTGCATAACCGGTATTGCCGGTACAAACCTCCTCATAAGTGGGGTTGGGTGTATTTCCATCGGTGTATCCGCTGGTTACTTTTTCAACCCCCTTCAGGTTCTGAAAAATTGCTTCGGTACACCAGAAGCATCCGTTGGCAAAGGTTGCCGTATCCGTTTTTTTATCCATTGTATTTGTTTTAGGTTCCGGTCCCGCAAATTTCACCTCGCTCAGCTTTGTTTTCTGCTTCTGGGCGCAGGCAGTAAACATGGTAGCCATTATCAATAGGGCAGGAAGGAGTATTTTCGACATTGTTCTATTTTAATTAATAACAGTTGAACACAAAATAAGGTTTATCCGGACGGTACTGCTTGTATCATTCGCTGTTTGCCCTGGGCGTCGTGGCGGATGACCGCTTCATAACCCTGTTCTATAAACAGAGCGAGGGCGGGATCGCCGAAATTTTCATGTATTTCCACATAAATGCTGCCACCGGGTTTCAGCAATTGCTTCCCGGCAGTGGCGATGGCCCGGTAAAAAAGCAGGGGGTCTTCCTCGTTTACGAAGAGTGCCAAGGAAGGCTCGTAAGAAACCACGTTTTCCTGCATGGAAGTTCGTTCTTTTTCGGGAATATAGGGAGGATTGCTTACGAGGATGTCCACCCGGGGAAAGTTTGGCCAGGACAGGGGGTCTAATACATCGGCTTCCAGCCATGTAATTTCCACCTTGTACTTCCGGGCATTTTTTTGGGCTACTTCCAGAGCCTCCCTGCTAATATCGCAGGCAGTTATTTCGGCAGCCGGCAATTTTCGCTTCAATATCACCGGTATGCAACCGCTGCCGGTACCCCAATCCATGATGCGAAGACCCTCCCGATGGAGGTTTTCTTTCAGTATCCAATCTACCAGTTCTTCGGTCTCCGGACGTGGAATCAGCACATGGCGATTTACATAAAACGGGATATCGTAGAACCAGGCTTCGTTGAGGATATATTGTATGGGTTCCTGTGTCAGGAGGCGGTTTTGTATTTCCTCCAGCATTTGCATAAAGCAGCCATCGGGTGTAAAGGAAGCCGGTTTGTTCTGCCGCAGGTTAATACCCGTGAGGTTTTCTATAACCAACTGAAAAATATTAACCGCTTCTTCCCTGGGGTATATGGCGCTGAGTTTTTGCGTAAATATTTCTTCGAGGTTTTTAAGCCGCATGTGCAAACTTAATTCATCGGCTTGTTTTTTCCATTGTTTTATATACGGAAAGGAAGGTCGTTTCATTTACATTTGCACAAATGGGCAAAGAGGTACAGGAGAGTTTCATGTGGCGCTGCTTGCAGCTCGCCCGACTGGGGGCAGGTTATGTGATACCTAACCCCATGGTAGGCGCTGTCTTGGTACATGAGGGAAAGATCATTGGCGAAGGCTGTCACCGGGTTTTTGGTGAGCCCCATGCCGAAGTGAATTGCATCCAGGATGCGTTGCGTACCCATCCCGAAAAAATAGCCGCTTCCGTCTTATATGTATCCTTAGAGCCCTGCGCTCATCAGGGTAAAACCCCGCCCTGTGCCGATCTGATCCTCGCACATAAAATCCCCCGGGTGGTCATTGCCTGCCGAGATCCTTTTAAAGAGGTAGATGGCCGTGGTATTGAAAAGTTGAGGAAAGCCGGTGTGGAGGTAGTAACGGGGGTGCTGGAAAAGGAGGCGATCGCGCTGAACAGGGCATTCTTTGGCTTTCACCAGCAAAAGCGGCCTTATATTACCCTCAAATGGGCGCAATCCGCCGATGGCTTTATTGCTGGGACAGGGGAGGAGCGGTTGCTGATCAGCAATGAATACAGCAATATCAAAGTCCACCAATGGCGATCGGAGCATGCTGCGATAATGGTTGGCGCCAACACGGCGTTAAAAGATAATCCGCTGCTCGACAATCGGAAATGGTTTGGGCCCGCCCCAAAAAAAATAGTTTTCGACCCGGGACTCAAGGTTCCTGCCGATCTAAAAATGTTCGACACAAAGGATCCTGTCGTTGTATTAAATACGGGTAAAGACAGGGTGGCCGGAAATATTCTTTATCTCAAAGCCGATAAGAAGGATCTTATTACCAGCTCCTTACAACAGTTGTATGAACTAAAAATACAGAGTATTCTGGTAGAGGGCGGAAGGAAACTATTACAATTATTTATTCAGGCTGGTTTATGGGATGAAGCCCGGGTTATCACCAACCGCAACCTGTTGGTAGCTGAGGGCCTGCCCGCTCCCCGGTTAGTTGGTGGAGAAAAATGTGGCGGGGAAAGCCTGCTGAATGATGAACTCCTTTTTTTTAAAAATACACACAACTCTTATATAGATGCAGCGACCGGATTATTATAATACTATTGGGCAAAGAGGGGTGGCCGAATTCAAGGATCGTGGCAGCCGGTTTATTGCCATTGCCCTGCCGGTTCAAACCGTAGCGGATTGTAAGCAGCAATTGGCCGAAATAAAAAAGGAATATCCCAAAGCCAGTCATTATTGTTTTGCTTACCGCCTTGGACTTGATGCTTACCAGTTTCGTGTGAGCGATGATGGCGAACCCTCCGGATCGGCCGGTAAACCTATTCTGGGACAAATCGACAGCAAGGCGGTGACCGACCTGATGATAGTGGTGGTACGCTATTTTGGCGGCAGCTTGTTAGGAGTGCCGGGGCTGATTCATGCCTATAAGACGGCCGCTTCCCTCGCTTTGCAGGTTACGCCGCTGCAACGCAAACCTGTGCTTATTGGCTTTCACCTGCAATTTGATTACACGCAGATGAATGCTGTAATGACGGTCATAAAGCAATTCGATTGCCAGGTTTTCAAACAGGATCTCCAGCTTTTCTGCACCATGGATATGGGTATTCCTCAAAACCGTATCACCGAAACCCTGATGCGGTTGAATGATATTCGCGATATCCAGGTGGAAAAAATTTCCGGTTCATACAGCGATCGGGGACACAAACCCAACTGACCGGCCCGAAAATATAGAGGAAAAATAGCTCAAAAAACAAGCGCTGAAGAGGGTAAGAAAATTTTTAAAAACTCTAATTTTTCGAATATTTTCATCGAAAGCGAAATTTAGTTTTAAAAATTCTTTTGTTGCCTTTGATCTTATTGGTTTAATCAATTAAGATATAAATAATTTAGATTTTATTCACGGTCATATATGACCATTTGAAGAATGTTATTGTATTTTTATTTTCTGATTGATTTAAGGATCAGTTAAACATTATATTTGCGATTACTTCAGTAAAATATTTTGAAGCATTCGCTTTGAGTCTCGCTCTGAAAACTGGTAATTTTTATGTACACGAGACGATAAGATGAATAGCTCACGTTTAGGCGTGGGCTCTCTTATCCGTGTACAAGGTATACCAGTACCTCAGGGCGGTAAGTTGAGTTCCACGCTTTTCTCTTGCCGGGTGGCGCTCACTTGCCCCAGACTCATCCCAACCAACGCAGGATGAGAAGACCAACACCATACAAATTGTTTAGTAATGCGATTGCTTACAGGCTGCTTTATGCCTGTAAGCCCAAAACCCCGATTTAAGAAATGGCGTTGCTGCTTAGTGTTAGGAAAAGATTTCTCCCTCCGTTTCCTTGCAGGAAACTCCGGTCGAGATAACGTCCGATACTAAGCAGCAACGGCACCGGGCACCAAAAAGTAAAACTGTTGGTTACAGCGGCCGGTTGTTCTCATGGCCGGCCCTGTATGCCCGGTAAAATATATGCAGCATACTTATGCTATACCAGCTTGCTAACGCCTCTGGCATACATGAGCTGTGCTATTCTTAAACAATAAATGCTTGTAAAATGAAAAAATTAACGCTGCTGAGCGTACTGGCTATCCTATGCCTTTGCGGCAACACCCAACAAAACACCATCAAACCGTTGACGGTGGGGGATACGGTGCCGCCGACTATCTTTAACAAACTCACAAACTATACTTCCTCTGGTAAAAGCCAAATTCACCCAAATAAAAAATTGGTCATATTGGATTTTTGGAATACCCATTGTGCCCCTTGTGTTGCAGCGCTTCCCAAAATAGATAGCTTGCAGACCTTATTTAAAAGTGAAATATCGATTTATGCAGTTACCGATGAACCAAACGGGAAGGTCCGCAACTTTTTAAAAAACAGGCCAAAAATAGCGAAGCTCCATCTTAATTTAATTAACGGAGATTCTACTTTGAAAAGATACTTTCCCTATACTATGGTACCTCACATTGTCTGGTTAAACAACAATGGAATCGTTAAGGCAATTACATCTCATGACTATTTAGATCGAAATAATGTCGATTCAATGATTTCAAATCCGTATTTCTCATTACCACTTAAAAACGAGGAAACTTTTAAGAGCAACTCCCCCTTAATTACAAATATTAAAGGAGAAGAAAGTTTATACTATTCGGTAATCTCAGGCCGGGTTCCAGGGGGGACAAAATCTCAAATAAGGATAAACGATGGTATAACCCATATAAAAGTACTTAATACTTCTGCAATTCACCTTTTTATGATAGCCTGGGGGGAAGGGAGACTGCTTAAAACGACATCTGATGTAGTTTTTGATAAAACAGTCAAAAACCAAAATAAATATACGTTGCCGCCCCTTACAAATTCCTCCTTGAAACAGGATTGGTATAATAGAAATATGTATTGCTATGAAATTATTGCTCCGCCCATGCCTCGACATAGAGCATTTGAAGCTATGCGTAACGATATCGCTAGCTTTTTCCACGCCAAACTAGGAACCTACGCTGAATGGGTTGATAAGGAAATGCCTTGTATAGCTCTAAAAAGAATAGCTGGGGAAAACAAACTGAAAACCCATGGTGCGGCGTCCTTAATGATCGCCAAAACGGATGGAGTGTATATTATCAATAAAGCTTTATCAGAGATAGTGGAATCTTGGAATGTAGCGTTTAGCGACAGCGGATTAAAATTTATAGACAGTACGGGATATACAGGCAAGACAGATATGATACTAAAACCTTAT
>JBEBUZ010000035.1:0-35217 GCA_040393015.1 Paraniabella yanshanensis | reverse complement strand
TTTATAGAGCCTAAGGATCGCTTGTTAGTGCCGCGTATAATTTCTTCCTCCACATCTTCTATCCGGTCGCCCAGCTTATCCATCACCACAAAATAATGGTCTACAATAGTATCGATAAGGGTATAGTATAAATAATCGGCCTCCTTGCCACGGGTTTTACTGGTGAGAAGTTTCAACCTTTCCCGCAGTGCATGGTAGAGGTCTTTTGATGGGTCGTCCTGAAAGGTAATGACAAAGTCTTTGCCCAGTACCAGGCTGATCTGTTCCTGCGACAACGATTGCTTTTCCTCGTTGTAATACAGGATATTCATCAGGCTGAAAAGAATTTCATCGATTTCATCTACTTTTGGCCGTTGGTCGACGCTTAAAATATCTTCCCGCAACAAGGGATGGATGCCGTATTGCTCGCCCAGTTGGTCCACATCGTCTTTTCGCAGCCCATCCACATTAATCCATACAATATGCTCCCCGGATTTGAGCGAAAGCGCCTTATCAATAGAAATATTCTTGTATTCGCTGACGGATGTTTTGTTGTATACATAAGCCGTTATAACTACCGTTTGCGCTTCTTCCCGCACAGGAACGATAGTGGGGTTCACCGATAGAATTTCTTTGGTGCGCTCGGTTCCAAAGAGCTCCAGGAGATTGGGAAGGAACAGGTACCGTAAATATTTTTGCGGGCGGACTTTCATAAATGGAAGATAGAAAATTTTTAACAGCGAAATCGGTGAGCAAAAAGATAGCCAACCCGATGGCCTTTACGAAGGGGGCTGCGAGTTGGCGCTACCGATGAGGACCCATGCTTTTTCGAGGTCTTCCGGCGTATCAATAGCAATTGTTTTATAATTGGTTTCGGCCAGGTAAATATCGATGCCGTTATAAAGAAAACGCAATTGTTCCAGTTTTTCAATTTGCTCCAATGGTGCAGCCGGCAGGGAAGTAAACCCCAGTAGTGCCTCTTTCCGGAAAGCATACACGCCAATGTGCAGGTAATAATCGACAGGCGTACCCTCTTCTCTTGGATAGGGAATGATGCTGCGGCTGAAGTATAATGCCCGGTCGTTCTTATTGGTCACTACTTTTACCATATTGGGATTGGCAGCGTCTGCCGGGTTTTCCATTTTTCGCTTTAGAGACGCCACCTGTACTTCGGGGCGTTCGAAAAGGGATACAATTTTTTCAAGCGGCTCTTTTTGTATAAAGGGCTCATCGCCCTGCACATTCACGATAATATCTGCCTCAATATTGCGGGCCGCTTCGGCAATACGGTCGGTACCGCTTTCGTGAGAACCAATGCTCATGATGGCTTTACCGCCCCGGCTTCTTATCTCGTTATAAATAATATCGCTATCTGTAACCACGTACACGTCATTGAAAAGTCCGCTACCAACCGCCGCTTCGTAAGTGTGTACAATAACGGGTTTATCTCCCAATATTTGCATCAGTTTTGCCGGAAAACGGGAAGCCGCGTAACGCGCCGGAATCAGGGCAATAATGTTAGAATCCATAGCTGACAAAATTATTATAAACTTACCGGAAACTTTTCATTTCTAAATTATACAAAGAAAGGAAAGATCGTTCCGGTAAGCCATGGCCTGTTTGCCTTTTTACTTAATCGTGAACCTCAGGCCTCCGTAAATCATCCGACCTACTACAGGCCCCCATATCATCGAGCCGTCAAAATAGGGCCCAAACGGGTTTTGAGCGTCCATAATCGGATTGGGTTGCGTGTAATTGGTCAGGTTTTCAGCACCTATATAAATTTCCCATTTCTTATTAAAGATTCTGGTTACCTGTGCGGCCATCTGAATAAAGGAAGGAGAATACTCATCAAGCCGGAAAGGCGACGGATTACCGGCTGTAGAAGGAATGCGTTTGCTGCTTAGCCATTGGGCAGTATAATCAAATTTCCATTTTCCGGCTGTTTCGTAAGCAAGATTTACAAAAGCGCGGTGGGGCGAAACAAAGGGTTTTTCCATTTGGGCGCCCCGGTAAGTAGTTTGCACATCGAGCCAACGGTAAGCCATGCGGAGGTCGAACCGGTGAAAAAGCTCATAGTTCAGTTCGGCCTGCAGGCTATTGCTGTAAGAGTTGCCATCGAGGTTATAGAAAAGAATTTTTTGAGGGCCGGCATCCAGGTCTACGACCGTTTGATTTTTAAACCGGGTACGATAAAGGTCTAAAGCAAGAGAACCTTTGCGCTCATTCAGCAGGAAATTATGGATGAAGTTGACGCCAAAGTTCCAGGCTTTTTCAGGCGCTAATCCATAGCCGTAATTATTGGCAGGGTTAAGAATCTCGTACTGGCGGGCACTTACGAATACGCCGGCATTCTCGGCAAAAATATTGGCCATTCTAAACCCCGATCCCGCCGAAAGACGCAGGTTGGTTTTAGGAGTAAAATCATATTTTAAATGCGCCCTGGGAGTGGTAACCCATCCAAATTCGTTGTGATAGTCTTCCCTAAACCCTAAAACCGCCGAGAATTTTTCCGGTGCGGTATAAGTGTATTCGAAGAAGGCACCGGGGACAGTCTCTGTACGGTTGTACAGGGCTGTGTTGAAGGTTTCATTATATTGTTCGTTCGAAAAACTCAAGCCTGTTCTGAATTTATGCGCAGTATTGTTGATGATAGACTGATAGATCAGGTTGGCATACACTGAATTTTGTTTGCCCAGGTAGTTGGTAAGCCCGTAATAGGAATCGTTTTTATAGTGTCCGCCCGAAAACATCAGACCAATACTCTTGTATTTGTGTTGGGGAAATACATATCCCAGCTTTCCTGTTAAGGTATACTGTTCGTTATTAATACCTACACCATAATGGTTGGTAGTGCCACGATCAGTTTCCCGGTCAAAATCCACCTGCCCCGCCGTGCGCTTATCGTTCAACATTTTAAGAGCGAGTTGTCCGATCCAGCCATTATTATCCATATATTTCCACCGGTTCACGAGGTTAATTTGCCGACCCAAAGGAATATCCAGGAATCCGTCCTTTTGAACATCATTTTTCATTACCACTCCGTTGGCATGGCTCAATAGTCCTACGCTCCATTTGTTATTGATGCGTTGGGCCAGGTTGAGGTTGGCTTCCATTCTTCCCATATTGTTTACATAAGTGTTCAGCAAGAGCCTTTCTGCATTATCGGGCTTTTTTTCTTCTACATTTATTTGTCCGGCAATACTCTCATAACCATTGGCTACCGAACCGGTACCCTTGGTAAGCTGTATGCCTTCGATCCAGGGGCCGGGTATAAAGGTAAGCCCGTAGCTGCCCGCCAATCCTTTTATCTCGGGGATGTTTTCGGTAATCAACTGAGTATAATTGCCCGATAAGCCGAGCATCTGGATTTGCTTCATCCCGGTTACCGCATCGCTATAGCTTACGTCAACCGAGGGACTGGTTTCAAAGCTTTCCGATAAATTACAACAGGCGGCCTTTGTCAGCTCTTCGGCCCCCAGCAACAAAGTGTTGGTGATGCTGCGGGTGGATACGCGGGTAAAGCGGTTACTGGAGCTAACGACTACTTCTTTTAGCTCGCCCGACTGACCGTTTTTTAAGATGATGGTTAGCAGATCCGGCTTTACCACGCTAATGGTATCGGGCTGAAAACCCACATAGCTGATAACCAGGTGGGTGGGAAGCTCAGTTTGTATATGAAAAACCCCGGTGCTGTCTGTCACAAAATATTCGTTGCTGTGGAGGCTCTTTATCGTGGCGCTGGGAATAGGATTCAGTTTTCCTTTAATTGTTTCCTCAAGCACCACGCCCGAAATGGTTTGAAGCGTCTTCTCTTTTGCCGGGGCCGAAAAGTCTTCGTTTCTGTCGTAGTGACAACAGGCGGGAAGTTTGGCGTAGGTCGCATCGTCTGTCTTGTAGGCTTCATTATCATGCCCTGCCTCGGCCAGTTTTTTTTGTAACTGGTTTTTGGAGGTTCTGGTGCTGTCGTAGGTAACGGTTACCATATGCGTTTTACCATCCCAGTGGGCCGACAAAGCCCGGTTGTTCGTCAATACGTTTTCGATACGATCCTTGCACATTTCGCAAGCACCCAATACCTTAAAGGATTCTGTTGTTTTATTTTTTTTCTGGGCCTGTGCTCCGAAACTCAACGAAAGCAAAATCAATACCCCTATATATTTGTACATAGATCTGTTTTTGTGTTTAATACCTGTCTCCGGCGGGTACCGGGACTTTGAATGGCTTCTCCTGTGAAGAAAGCCAATGATCAGGCCGCAATTCCGGGTCTCTGCCGGAAAGGGCAGTGCCAGCCTTAAAGGAGGCAATAGATTCCTGCCCTCAGGCGCACCTGAGAATGGTATCAAATACGAAAAACGCTTAAAAACACAAGGTTGGTTTGGGACAGAACAGGTGGAGGTCGTTTATAAATCTGTTCGGGAAGTTGGGTATAAAGAATAGCTGCCTTCGCCAGGTAAAAAGGTGGGGGCGCAAGAAGCGATGTTAGCTGGGTAAACTCATAAAACAGTGTTGACTGAAGATTCTGGTCGACCGATATTTTATGATTGACAATTTTATTTTCACAGCAGCCCTTATCACCCTTCATAGGGCAGTGATCGGCAGCTTCCTGCACTTTTTTGTCGGAAAGGGAGACTGTTTTCAGGCTGCCACAGCAATAAAAATAGTTAAGGCTTACACCAAAACTGGCGAAGCCATATACCATTACCATTACTAACAGGATTGCCTTTTTCACTCTGCAAAAATAAACAAAATTTTAGCCAAAGAGTTGTAAAGTTTTTGCGGGTTTTTATAATATTTCGGCCTTATAAGTTTTTTTTCTTTATAAATGGGTCCTTCATCAAACTCAAAAAGTCCTCGTCTTTTTCATTGGGATAATATCGGTCCAGACCGTATTTTATTTTAGACGGATGAAGAGTGGTAAAAGTGCGAAAAATCCGATCCCAGATAGAAAATACAGCACCGTAGTTACTGTCGGTATAGGGCTGTTTCCAGTGGTGATGTACTTTGTGCATATTGGGCGATACCAGGATATAACTAAGCGTTTTGTCCAGCCACGCCGGCAGACTGATATTGGCATGAGTAAATGCCGTGGTTACAACAACGAGGGTTTGGTAAATCATAACGCTGTACATGGGCGCGCCGCTAATAAAGATCAGCAACAAAAAGAAAATGCCCCGCAGCAGGCTATCGCCCGGATGATGTCTCAAACCGGTAGTCACGTCTACTTTATTGTCGCTGTGGTGAATAAGGTGGTAGCGCCACAGGTAAGCATTTTTATGCATTACCCAATGTACCAGCCAGCTGCTGAAATCCAGGGCCAAAACTCCAATAATAATAGAACCCCAAACCCGGGCGTTGAACCAGTAAACCATACCCCATTCCTGGTTCCGGCACCAGTCGCTTAGCATTACAATAAATATAGCCAGGAAAGTGTGTATGATCAGGTGCATGACAGTAAAGCCAAGATTTACCAGTGCATGGCTCATCTTGTTCCGGCGGTAGGATAATTTAACTAATGGGATAGCTCCTTCCAGGATCCAGAAGAACAGCAATCCGCCCACCAGTAAAGCCATCCGTTCCAGGGGTCGTTGTTCCAGGGTGGAGAAATAGCTGATCACACTATCCATACACTATCATTTTGTTGTTCATTATCCATCGAAAAAGGGTCATGATAATCCCTCCCCTAAAGTTAAGGCATAAATAAACCCGACCAAAACCTGGCCGGGTATAATTAGTCATACAACGGGTTTATATTGTCCTGTTATTTTTCCAACAGGGTTTTCAGATTAGTCAGGTTCTTTTGTAAGTCCCCGCCAATCATTCCGTCCATGCAAAGATTCATCAGGTTAAAGGGGTAGGGGCTGGTGCCGTATAATACCCATTCCACCTTTGTTTTATCGCTTCCGAGGGGTGTGGTAACCAAAGCTGTTTGGTTAGTCACCTCCATCGGCTTTTTAAATCTGAGCTCTATATCCACCCTTTTGTTCTCTTCTATATTTTTTATTTCCTGTTCGCCCACGCCCGCGTTTTTATTACCTTCCCAGGCATACACGAAGCCCACCGTGCCGTCGGTACCCGAAAAGGATTTTTTCATATTGGGGTCTAACTGATTCCACACGCTGTAATTGTCCTGATTTTTTACATATTTCACATAGTCGAAAACGGTTGCCACCGGCTTGTTGATCTCGATTTCCCTGGTAACAGAGAATTCTTTTTTTACAAATAATGCCACTATTAATAATAGTGCCACCAGGGCGAGTATAACAAAAAGTATCTTTTTTAAAACTTTCATAACAGTAATTTTTGTGAGTGAAAAATTTTGGAGTATCAAAAATAGAATTGCCTGAGAGGAAACCAACTTGTCATTTGACAAGAAATGATCCCTGAAAAGTATTTATTCCGTTTCATATTCGCAACCGCAATCCAAACAACAGGCTTTTTTAACAACCGGTAAAGACGAATTTCCGTTCAGCACAAGATCGGCAATGGTGCCCAGTAAACTACCCGCTTTGCGCGGAGTGTCCACCAGATTAAAATTTTCCGATCCGCACCGGGGACAGGAATGTTTCGGGTTTTGCAAATGATTTTCTTCGTTAATCAGCGTCATCGCCCGTTCTATCTGTGCTTCGGCCACCATTAACTTAATCCCTCCCGAATTAGTAAGAACGGTTACCGTATTTTCATCTTTCAGCCAACAATTGATATTTTCGTTTTGCAGGCGCCCTAACAGAAGGTGCGCATTAACATAATTATCCAATACTGCAGCCACTATAAAATTCATATTAAAAGTATTACGACAAAACTATTCATTTTATTGCGCTATAGAACCAGACATCTATCTATATCTTCTCCACCAATAGCCTTTCGCAAACCGTGTGGCTCAGGGTGGTTGTTGAGTGTTTAGTGTAACTTACCAGCATTGTTTTGTCAAAGTTTTCTATATGCTTTATTTTCATCTTCAACCCCAGAAATATTTCCCTACTGTTCAAAAAGGTAAGGAATTCGTCTGAACCATGGATAACAGCCAGGATCTTAACCGATTCGCCCGGTTTGCATTCGCTCAGCTTAATCCCTTCTTTCGGAACCATTTTTCCGTTAATGTCGGGAATAGGGGAGCCATGAGGATCTGAGTGAGGGTAGCCCAATAGTTCATCTATTTTGTTGAAAAATTCTGCCGATCTGATATGCTCAATCTGCTCGGCGATGCTATGCACCTGTTCCCAGCCAAAGCCCATTTTTTCTACCAGAAACATTTCTGTAAGCCGGTGTTTCCTGATAATTAGCGCTGCTTCCTTTTTACCCCTTGGGGTAAGCTTAATGGGTTTGTAGCTCTCATATACTACCAGTCCTTTCTCGGCCAGCTTCTTCATCATGCTGTTTACGGTAGGCATTTTAATTTGCATTTGCTTTCCTATTTCATTAACGGTGGCACTACCATTCGTTTCTGATAACAAATACAATGCTTTTAAATAATTTTCTTCCACCTGCGATATCATAGTACAAAGCTAACTAAATAACGGCTCACTATAAAAGGCGCAAAAATATAAGTCGAAATATTTTATTAGATTAGTCTAACTTTATATTTTTGCTTATATAACTTACAAATGATTCAAAGGACAGGGATATTCCCGATACTATTTCTGATGGCAATGGCTATAAGCGTTGCCGGGGCACAGGCCCAGACGGCGGGGTTGAGAGGGAGAGTAATATCGGATAGCGGGCCGGTGATGTTTGCCAATATTATTTTGGAGAACAGTGGGCAGGGTGCGGAGACCGACAGTGCGGGATATTTTATTTTAAAGGGGTTACCCGCCGGCACTTTTCACCTGAAAGCCACTGCGGTTGGTTACCAGCCGGTGCGCAGAATCGTTTCTTTAAAAGAAGAGGAGACCATTGATTGTGATTTTGAGCTGCAAGCTCTTCCTTCCGAACTGGGTGAAATTGTGATCTCAGGCACCATGAAAGCTGTATCCAGGCTACAGAGCCCGGTTCCGGTAGAAGTGTATACTTCTGAATTTCTTCGGGCCAATCCCGGGCCATCGGTTTTTGATGCACTGCAAAATATTAATGGTGTCAGGCCCCAACTCAACTGCAATATCTGTAATACAGGCGATATCCATATTAACGGACTGGAAGGCCCTTATACTATGGTATTGATTGATGGGATGCCGGTTGTGAGCGGTCTTTCTACCGTATACGGCTTATGCGGCATCCCGCAGTCTCTGATCGACAGAATAGAGATAGTAAAAGGGCCAGCCTCTACCTTATACGGCAGCGAAGCAGTTGCCGGCTTGATTAACATTATTACCCGGTCGCCGGAGAAAGCCCCCTTGCTATCAGCCGATGTATTTGCTACAAACTGGGGAGAGCTAAATGCCGACCTGTCTGCAAAATTCGATCTCCAACGCAAAGCACAAACATTGCTGGGCCTCAATTATTTTAATTATTCGAACCCTATCGACAATAATGGTGACCATTTCACCGATGCCACTTTACAGAACCGTTTTTCCGTCTTTAATAAATGGCATTTTTCCCGAAGCGGGGATCGCCTGTTTTCACTGGCCGGACGCTATGTTTATGAAGATCGCTGGGGTGGCGAAATGAACTGGGAAAAAAAATACAGGGGCGGAAATGAGGTATACGGGGAAAGCATTTATACAAGCCGCTGGGAAATGTTTGGGATGTACCAGCTACCCACGAGCGAAAAAATTATGCTCGGGTTTAGCGCCAACGGCCACCATCAAAACAGCGCATACGGAGATCTGCCGTTTTGGGCCAAACAAAAAGTGGCTTTTAGCCAGCTCACCTGGAATAAATCAGGGAACAGGCACGATCTGTTGACGGGGCTTACTTACCGATATACTTACTACGATGATAATACCCCTGCAACCTCATCGGGGATAGGATTTAATCAACCCTCCCATACGCATCTTCCCGGTGCTTTTATACAGGACGAGATTACCATGAACGAGGATAGCCGGTTTCTGGCAGGCATACGCTACGATTACAATTCTGTTCACGGGAGTATAGTAACGCCAAGAATCAATTATAAATGGAGCGATCCCGCCCGGCGGCATGTGCTTCGCATAGGTTTTGGTAACGGGTATAGGGTGGCAAATGTATTTACAGAGGATCATGCGGCTTTAACAGGAGCCAGGGAAGTGGTGTTTCGCAACGCGTTGAAGCCCGAAAAATCCTGGAACGGGAATATTAATTTTATTAAAAAGATGGCAACGGAAAATACTTCTGTGGTTTTGGATTTGACGGCTTTCTACACCTATTTTACCAACAAGATCATCGCCGATTATGAAACGGACCCCAATAAGATCCTTTACGATAACCTGGGAGGTTACGCTGTTTCGAAGGGTATCTCGTTAAATACCGATATCGTTTTTCCTTTCGGTTTAAAAATATTAGCCGGGGCAACAACCATGGATGTATATAATGTGGACGCGGGAGAAAAGACCCGGCAGTTATTTGCTGAAAGATTTACTGCTACCTGGACTATCGGGTATGAGTTCCTCAATAAAAAATGGAGTATTGACTATACCGGTAACCTGTATAGCCCGATGCGTTTGCCTCTATTAAGTGAAACGGACCCCCGCAGCGAATACTCGCCCTGGTGGAGCATTCAGAATATTCAACTTACCAAAACAATCGGTAAAAAAGCAGCCTTGTACGGAGGGGTAAAAAACCTGTTGAACTGGACACCGGGTAAATCAGCTCCCTTTCTTATTGCCCGATCCTTTGATCCTTTCGACAGAAGCGTAGAGTGGGATGATAACGGAAAGGCGCTTGTTACGCCAGGCAACCCTTATGGGCTTAGTTTCGACCCCTCTTATGTATACGCGCCTAACCAGGGAATCCGTTTTTTTCTGGGTTTCCGCTACTCGCTATCTGATTAAAGGCTACTTACCGGCCTGGATTTTGCCGATTTGCGTACTGAAATGACAGATTGCAGCAGCACGGAAGAAAATACAAAAACAAGACCCAGGTAAAACGAAAAGTTCACCTCCCTGCTTTCATTGAAAAACAGGAAGGCGATGGCAATGGAATAGATTGGTTCGAGATTGAAAGTAAGGTTAACGGTAAAAGCGGGTATTTTTTTTAAAACTTCGGCAAACAATACATACAAACCCACGGTACAGAAAGACGCCAGGAGCAACAGGTAAAAGGTATCTGCCGGTCCTGGCAAAAAAGCTTCCTGCGGAAAGAAATAGAAAAAAAAGGGCAACAGAATACTCAGCCCTATCGTGCCTCCCAGCATCTGGTAATAGTTGATCAGTTTACTGTCGTAGCTTACTACCAGTCGCTCGTTGTAAATGGTGTATAAAGCCGCGAAAGCAGAGGAGATCACTCCCAAAATGATTCCGGTCTGATAACTGGAATCAAAGTGAAAAATCAAACTAATGCCTACCAGAGTAAGCATGCTTAACAGTAGTTGAACCGTGCTGAATCTTTTCTTATTGATAATTGGTTCGAAGATGGCTGTGAAAAAACTGGTGAGGCAGTAACAAATAACACCGATGGAAATATTGGAATATTTAATGCTTGCATAAAAGAAAACCCAGTGAATGGTAATCAGCAACCCCACCCGGCCTATTTTTATGGCTTCTTTGAAAGAGTCAAGCTTCTTTATCTTCAGCAGTTTCAAGCCAAAGAACAGGATGATGGCCGAAAAAAGCACGCGGAACCAGACGAGCGGTATTTCGTTTAAGGAGATCAGCTTGCCAAAAATGCCGGTAAAGCCGGCCAGTAAAACGGCAACATGCAGGGTCAGGTAAGATTTTTTCA
The DNA here is from genome assembly GCA_040393015.1 of Paraniabella yanshanensis. Classification (GTDB taxonomy): domain Bacteria; phylum Bacteroidota; class Bacteroidia; order Chitinophagales; family Chitinophagaceae; genus Niabella; species Niabella yanshanensis_A. The sequence goes on along the minus strand of JBEBUZ010000035.1, from coordinate 24,444 downwards.
CAAATAAATATTCGGGAGCAAATATAATAAAGCCTTTCCGCCGGAAAACCTAAGTACAACTCTTCGGCGTTTTTACAAGGTAGATTTTTTAATATTGGTATGACTTCGATCATGGTCGAACAGATTGTTACGATGCACCTTTAACGAAACAATCTAATTTTTAAGTTATGAATTTTACGACAGCAATGCAGGAAGAGCTGGCCCTGATCGGCAATAATGGTTTTAAATTAGGAGAGTATATTTATATGGGAATGGGAAAACTGAATGGCAGAACAGTATGTATTTCGGTGGCGTACAAAATAGACTACTGCGTGAAAAAAGCCCGGCAATTCGCCGGAGAAGATCCGAATATTGTTTTCGACCACGTCAATAAAGTTAAGATAGGCCAGTTGGAACCCTGCCAGCGTTTCTCCCTGCCGTAAACAGGCCTTATTCCCTTACTACATTTATTGTTTTGGAATACGCTTTGCGTCCATCCTTATCTACCTGGGCAATACGAACTATTAGTTTGCTACCATCACTGTCGGGAACGGGTTCTTTTTTATTGCAGGCATAAGTCACTGCAAAGGCGAGTAACACGATGCCTGGGATGATTAGTTTTCTTTTCCCTGCCAGCGCCGAAAAACCAAGGGCAAGGATGGCCGCCAACGACAACAACAGGCTCCAGGTGTTTTTATTAACCTGCACTTCATACCCGATCGGCTGGTTGCTATTGCCGTCTGCAGCCTGGCTGTTTATTTTTCCGAGTAGAGTAAAATGGTTACCGTCGACCGATCCTTCAATTTCAAAATGGCTGTTGTTGGTTTCCGATTCGGATGTCCATTTAACCGTTAGGGTTTCTCCCTTCAGTCTGGCGCTTAGCTCTCCGAATTGAACCGGCAGTGCCGTGGGATCGATAATTTTATAAATGGCATTACCCGATATCGATACGGCATAAAGCGTTCCGTCTTCCGCTTCTCCAAAAGCTACTATATTGGACGGGAATTTTTGAGCGGGGGGCAATGCATCATCACTGAGCTGCGTGGTTGTCCAGCCATCGGTTCCGTTGGGCAGGGTAACCCATTGATTGCCCGAGAGGTAGTCTGCAAAAAGATAGGCCCCCTGTAAAGAAGGGAATTCTGATCCTCGATAAACAAAGCCGCCGGTTATGGATTGGCCGCCGGTAGCATTGCTCCGCCCATATGTAAAAATGGGCTCAATAAAATTGGAAGGAGGCAGTTGACAGCCCTGATAAGCTATATTGCCTTCTCTGCAGGGCCAACCATAGTTAATACCACCGGTAGCAGCAGCCGGTCGGTGGTTGACTTCTTCCCTTGCGCTCTGCCCTACGTCGGCAATCCACATGTCCCCGTTAGCTCTGTCAAAACTCCACCTGAAAGGATTTCGGAGGCCCATGGCCCATATTTCGTCCCGAATAATGGGATCCTCGTTACCAACATAGGGGTTGTCGGCGGGTATGGTATAAGTGCCCGAAGTACCCACCTGTATACGCAGCATTTTACCTAATAAGCTATTGCCATTTTGCGCATTGTTGTCGGGGTCTCCACCCCCGCCGCCATCGCCTGTGGCCAGGTACAGGTAACCATCTGGCCCGAACAATATTTTGCCTCCATTATGGTTGAAATAGGTCGGATGGGGAATGGTCAACACCTCTTCCCTGGAGGTGGGATCGGCCATGTTGGGGTTATTGGTACTAACCCGGTAGCGGGCAATTCTGAGGCTGAATGGAGGGCCTGCTATCGTATAATACACAAAAAAATAGCCATTGTTTTCATAATCGGGATGAAAGGCCATACTGAGCAGTCCGCCTTCGCCCTGCGTGCTGATACCGGTTACCGTTAAGAAATCACTGATAAAGTTAAAGGATTGGCCATCGTATACTTTTATTACTCCGCCGCGTTGAACCACGAAGAGCCGGTTGGTTCCATCGCCGGCATTTACAATGTCGATGGGGTTGCTTAACCCCGAACTTATTTTTGCTTCATAAGCTATTGCAGGTTGGGCAATCAGGGTATCTGCTAAGAAAACAAGTGCCGCCAAAAAGGGCAGGGCTTTGGCGAGGGTTCGGGTGGCAATCATATTTTACAGGGTTTTAGAGTGGTAAACGAAACGGCATCAACCAGTACTGAACTTTCAGAAGCCGGTATCCTTAGCAATTGCCACGCAAAATCCGCGCCGAAATAGCCCGAATAAAAAAGAGGTTCTTGCAAAATCGATTTTGTAAGAACCTCGGAATTTAATTTTTTACAATCGGGCGGGTGACGGCGCCTCCTTAGAACCGGATGTTTTTCCGGATGCCATCCATGAGGGCATTCAGGCCACTGGCAGCGCCCTGGTAGTACTGTTCCTGCCGGAACCAGGGTTTAAAATGGTTTTCGATAATTTGACCGGCCTGGGCCCGGCTCAGCAATTTTTCTACGAATGGGCCGAAATCGATATGTATTTGGCGCAGGTTTTTACTGATGCCTACGACCATACATTTATCGCTGTTGCCGTGCAAGAGGCTCCACTCTTCCAGCATTTTTTTATTATAGGCGTCAAAATTTTCCTTGTTAACTGCCGCATCGCTAACGGTCACCAGCTTGATGGAAATAAGGTTGCTTTTTTCGAATGTGCGAACCAGCGAGTCCAGCTTTTTGGCTTCGGAAAGGGAAAAAAGACGTTCGTTGTCGTACACAAAACTGGTATTTGCCGGGGTGGCTACAGGTTGGGGAGGAAGGATAAGTTTTGTCTCGGGTTTTCTGTAAGCGCTGGTATTGGCTTTCTTAGCAGTGCCGCAGGAGCTGAAAAGAAGAGTAGCGATAAAGATAGTCAGTAGGGAACGCATGAATAATAATTTATGATGTTCGTTTGGGTGGCAAAAATAATGCTACAATCTTTAAAACGGGCGGGAAACAGTCTGTACCGCAGGGCGGGCGCATAAAATTTACAGCCACCAGTTCACAGATAAGTGTAGCGTGTTAAAAAACAGACAGGCGCCCAAGGTGCTATTTGTGAACTCCGGCTACCTGTTTAGCAATAGCCCGATGTAAAAAGAGGGGCTGGTTAGCTTTTTACGAAGATCTACTTCATAAAACATGCAGGACAGGAGTTCCTGTATTTTTTTATTCCGGCTGCTTACATTGATGAGAAAATTGAAAAGCCGGGGGTAGTTGACCAATTTTTGGAGGCGGGTGCTTAAGCGAAGCTCCGACCCAAAGACCCTTTCTATATCCTGGTCGTACAGCGAAAGCTGATCTGCTGAAAAGCAGTTAGCTTTTATAGCGGCCGCGGCCTGCATTGCTGCCAGTCGGCCCGAATTCATGGCATTGCCAATACCTTCGCCGGTGAAAGGATCGATTAAAAAGCCGGCATCTCCTATCAGCATATACCGTTCGCCCGAAAGCGGTCGTTTCTTACTTCCCAGGGGAAGCCCGTAACCGTCGATACTGCCCTGGAGCCGGGCATTTTGAAATCTTTCTTTAATAATGGGATCGTTTGCTACAATATCCAGCAGCTTTTTTTTAAGGTTGATCTTCTTTTTATGCACCGCTTCGCTGAGCATGCCGAGTCCTACATTCGCTTCGCCGTTGGGCAGGGGAAATATCCAGAAATAACCTGGCAGGAGTCCGCGGAGAAAATGAAGTTCGATGAAATTTTGCGGATGCATTCCTGTTACGCCCGAATAATAGGCCCGCAGGCCCGCTACATAATGCTTTGGCTCCATGTGGATATTGGCCACCTGTTTGGTAAAGGAAGAATGTGCGCCATTGGCAATGATCAGGAGGTCGGCTTTTACTTCAAAACCCTTACCATCGCTCACCAGGTATCCATCGGGTAGCAGTTCGTACCGGGAAATATTGATGCCGCCAAAAAACTGAACATGCGGACATTGGTTTATTTCAGTGACCAGGAAATGGTCGAAATCCATTCTTTTGCAAACATAGCCGATGGGCGTTTCCTTGTGTTTTTCATCTTCGGCATTAAAATCGGGCCGATAGCCCACTTCCAGCACTTTCCGGTTGGGGGCCACAAAGCTCACGCCCCAACTGTTCAACTTAAAACCTGCGGTTTTCAGTCGCCCGGCCACAGCCGGATCGATCCGTTTAAGGCAGGTGAGTACTTTGCCACTTAACCCATCGCCACATACTTTATCCCGGGGAAAAACCGCTTTGTCTGTCACCACACAGTCGATACCCTCTTTGTTGAGTTGGAGTGCGGCTGTTGCACCGCCCGGTCCGGCCCCGATTATGCAAACTTTTGTGTAGATCATTCTAAAGAAAAAGCCCACGGGCGGTGAGCTTTAAAAATATTTTCATCCTTAAATAACTTATTGGTTAAGCATCAAAGGCATTACCAACATCAATTGCTCTTCGTTTTCGTCCTGGTCAACAGGTTTTATCAGGCCTGCTTTTGAGGGCGTACTCAGCTCCAGGTATACTTCTTCGCTGGGGGTGCCGTTCAGCATTTCTATTAAGAATTTAGCATTGAATGCAATTTGCAGATCTTCGCCATTGTACTGGCATTTCATGCGTTCGTTTCCTTCAAAACTAAAATCTACATCCTGGGCGGCTAATTGAAGCTCGCTACCGCTAATTGTTAGCGCTACCTGGTAAGTGCTTTTAGTGCTGAATACACTTACCCGACGCAAAGCCCCTAAAAAATCCTGCCTGTTCACGGTGAGGCGATAGGGGTTTTCTGCCGGAATTACCACCTTATAGTCGGGAAAACGGGCATCGATAAGGCGACAGCTTAACCGGGTGGTACCGTGGGTTACAAAAAAATGGTTACTATTATAATTCAGGGTAATTTCATCCTCATTATCTGGCAGTGCCGATTTCAACAGGTTCAGGGGTTTGCGGGGAACGATGAAACTGTCTGTTTCGGTAGCCCGGGCATCGCTTCGCCTGTAACGTACCAGCCTGTGGGCGTCGGTGGCTACGAACTGAACTCCTTCGGGGCTTAACTCAAAGAAAACACCGGTCATAGCCGGGCGAAGATCATCGGTACTGGTAGCAAATAAGGTTTTGTTAATGGCGGTTACCAGGGCCGAAGAGGTCATGGTAAAGGAGGTTGTGTCGTCGGCTGTGGGTTCCTTAGGGAAATTGTCGGGGTTTTCGCCCATTACCTTGTACTTACCACTGTCGCTGGTGATTTCAACGGCAAAATTATTATCTATATTAAATGTAAGCGGTTGGTCGGGAATATTTTTCAGGGAGTCGATCAGGATTTTCCCGGGAATGCACACCCGTCCGTTGTCTTTCGCCTCAATCTCCATTTCTGTTCTCATCACCGTTTCCAGATCTGTGGCAATGATGGTGAGCCGGTTGGCTTCAATTTCAAAAAGAAAATCTTCCAATATGGGCAGTACTGTATTGGCATTGATTACTCCCGAAAGGTTTTGCAATTGTTTGAGCAATGCGTTTGATGATGCTATGAATTTCATCTAAGTAAAAATTTTATTTTCCTGCCCGCCTCAGGGGCGCAGCGAAACTACTATAAAAAAGAATGAGCGCAATATAATTTATTTCTGCTAATGCGATATTTTTTTCAGAGATGACGGGCATTTCCGGCGCTGCAAAATAATAGGTTCTCAAAAGGTTTTGTATCTTTCCCGACTTAAAAGAATAGCATTGAATGTTAAATAAGCTAATCAATCTTATAAGGGGCAAAGACGACCCGGCTTCAGGCTCTCGGAGGCTGTCGTTTGGACGTTATTCCGATAACAATAAGACCGTAGCCAAGGGAAGCCGCTGGACCGATGCCGACAACCTATTCAAAGAAAAAGAATACCTCGCCTCTATCGGGGCTTTTTTCGATTATCTTCAGGATGATGAGCAGCGTAATGTGCATTTTTCAGCTGGTTCGGAAAGATCTGATTTCGAATTTTTCCAGGGCTCCAAGGCCATCAAAGGGCGTATTGAGGGCGGCGTATTAACGGCCGAGGTAAAACTGGCAAAAATGCCGCAGCCGTCGGTGCCCGTGATGCGACGTTTGCTCGAACTCAATTTTGGCTTGTATTACAGCCGGTATGCTTTGGATAACGATGTGCTTTGTATGCGGTTCGACACCAATCTCGAAACTGCCAATCCCAGTAAGCTGTATTACGGCCTGAAGGAGTTGGCTATCAAAAGCGATAAGCAGGACGATTTACTGGTGCAGGACTTTAGTTTCCTGGAGCCCATTGCCGAAAAACATTTGGAAGAAATTCCGGAATCGGAAAAACAGGTAAAGTACGAGGCTATGCAAACCTGGATCACAGAAACACTGGAAAAAATAGCAACGGTTGACGCCGATAAGTTTTCGGGAGGCATCAGCTATCTGCTGCTGGGTCTGGTGTACCGGATAGATTTTCTTATGGCACCGGAAGGACAGATACTGAGCGACCTGGAAAAAATTTCGGGTATTTACTTCAGCAAGGACGAACGGCAAACCACCGAGAAAAACCGGGATATGATGGAAGCGTTTCAAAAACTGAAGGAGAAGCCCAGGGAAGAAGTGTACAAAAATCTTTTCAGATCGAAATATACCTTTTCGATCGTAGTTCCGCAGCCGCATAAGGTAATGGCCGAGGCCGTGAGTGAAGCTAACAACAATATGCTGTGGTACCGCGACAATAACCAGGAATATTTTGCCGGTAAGATAATGGAGTACGGGCTTACTTACTGTCAGTATTCCTATAGTTTACCCCGCCCGGTTACGCTGTTTATAGAAATTTTCATGCAGGTAAACTATCCCGAATATTTTAAGGCCCTGGGCTACGCGAAACCCCTGTTTATGCCGGTTGCGAACCGGTTCGACCAGGACGCAATTGTGAGCCGCATCCGGCGCATTCAAAACCAGTGGAGAGAAAAATATCCCTTGTTGAACTTTCGGACCGAACAGTTGGTATTTACCAGCCTGATAAGGTTTAACCATAGTTTCTGTACACAGATAGAATTGCTGAACCTGAACAACGAATAAAAAGGCGCCTTGCTTTTAAATTGAAATATTACAAGGGATGGATTCAAAAAAAATAATAGAACTTTTTCAGAACGCTATTATACAAATTGCTACCAATACCGGTACCGGCACCGGCTTTTATCTCAAAGCCTATGGGCTTATCGTTACCAATAACCATGTGGTAGATAATAATGCGGAAGTAACCATTGCCGGTAAGAGTTTCGACAAAATACTGGCCAGGGTTTGGTACACCGATGCCCAACACGACCTCGCCTTTTTGCAACCGCCGGATTTGGAGCTGCCCGATGTAAAACTGGGAGACTACGAAACTGTGAAAGACGGCGATAATGTAATTGCCATCGGCCATCCTTACGGTTTGAATTACAGCGCTACTCAGGGGGTTGTGTCTAAGGCCGACCGGATAAGGGAGGGCGAAAAATATATTCAGATCGACGCTGCGATTAACCCGGGCAATAGTGGCGGACCGCTGGTTAACTACTCGGGAGAAGTGATAGGAGTGAATTCTTTCATTATAAAAGGAGGCGACAACCTTGGTTTTGCTTTACCGGTAAGCACCCTCAGGGAGGCATTGGATCTTTATTTACCGCATGTTGGACATGCCGCTGCGAGGTGCTCCAACTGCGATTACCTGGTAACAGCCGAAACGATTGACAACGAGAAATACTGTCCGGGCTGCGGCTCAATGGTGACCCTGCCCCGGCTGCCGGAGAAGGAAGCCGAGCCGGTAGGAGCCGCCAAACTGATCGAGGATATTTTACAGGAGCTGGATAAAAATGTAAGACTGGCCCGTGACGGTGTGAACCAGTGGAGTGTGAAAGCAGGCTCCGCCAAAGTAAAAATCAGCTACAACCCCGAAAATTATTTTATTGCCGGCGACGCCTATTTATGCCAGATGCCGACAGATGTGCAAAAAATTAAACTGCTGTATCAGTATCTGTTGGAGGAAAACAATAAGCCCAGCGGTTTGGTTTTAAGTTGTGTGAAAAATAATATTGTTTTGAGCCGGCTTATTTACGACCTGGACATGACCCGTGAGAGCGGCGTAGCCGAATTTAAAAACCTTTTCGAAAAGGCCGATCATTACGATGATTACCTTAAAGATGAATTTGGCTGCCTGGCCAGGCTGGAAGAAGTATAAACAGGTATGTAGACAAACCGTGTTCCGTTCAATCATAGATATGGAATCCAGGAATCATTCACTCACCCCTGAGCAGGCTTTGCAAAAACTCAGGCATTATTGTGCCTATGCCGAACGTTGTCATAAAGAGGTGGTTGGCCGGCTGTTTGATCTGGGCGTGTGGAAAAAGGATCACGATGCAATAGTCGCTACGCTTATCGAAGAAAATTATTTAAACGAAGAGCGATTTGCGAAGGCTTTTGCCGGCGGACATTTCCGTACCAAACAGTGGGGCCGTAACAAAATCATCTATGCACTCAAACAAAAAGGGATCAGCCCTTATTGTATCCGGAAAGGAATGCAGGAAATAGAGGAAGAAGATTACCAAAAAACACTTCAGAAATTGTTTAAAACCCGCTGGGAAAGCCTCAGGGGAACTCCCAACCGGTTTACAAAAATGAAAAAAGTATCCGACTTCCTCCTGCAAAAGGGCTACGAACCCCATCTGATCAATTCCTTATTTAATCATACAGACCATGAGTAATTATCTGCGAATAACATTGGTGCAAACTGATCTTCAATGGGAAGACAAGGCGGCGAACCTTGCCATGCTCCAACATAAAATAGCAGCCATTGCCGATGGCCCACAGATAGTGGTGCTACCGGAAATGTTTTCTACCGGGTTTAGTATGAACGCCGGAGCTTTGGCCGAGACTATGGATGGCCCTACTGTAAACTGGATGAAGCAACTGGCCGCCTCAAAAAAAATCATCCTCACGGGCAGCCTGATTATTAAGGAAGAAGATGAAAATGGTTCCCCATTGTTTTTTAACAGACTGATATGGATGTTGCCCAACGGCAATTTTGGGGTTTATGATAAACGACATCTTTTTACACTTGCGGGGGAAAATGAGCCCTATACGGCCGGTGGCAAAAGGCTGATTGCTTCGGTAAACGACTGGAAGATCAATCTGCAGATTTGTTACGATCTGCGTTTTCCGGCATGGTCGAGGCAGGCGCACTCCTTACCTCCTGCAAAGGTCGGGGAACAAAAGCAGGCCCCGTTGGAATACGATGTGCTGGTATATGTAGCCAACTGGCCGGATAAACGCAGCCACGCCTGGAAGACATTGTTGCAGGCCCGCGCTATTGAGAACCAGTGTTATGTAATAGGTGTGAACCGGGTGGGAACCGATGGTAACGGCTTGTATTATGGTGGGCACAGCATGGTGGTGGGTCCTTTGGGAGAAGTGCTTTATCATAAAAAAGACGAAAACGATATTTTTTCCGCTACGCTCGACAGGGTTCATTTGGAGGAAGTACGGAATAACCTGCCGTTCTGGCGCGATGCAGATTTGTTTAAGGTATTCTGAGGCGTAAGCGGATCTACTTCCCATCAATTTTCAATTGCCTATTTTTGGCACATGTCGAAGAATTTTTTATTAACGGTTATATCAATATTGACCGGCTTTTTATCTTTTGGCCAATTATATTCCAAACCCGTTTATCCACAGGGTTATTTCAGATGGGTTACCAACCTCAAACCCGATATTGTTGCCAATATGGGCGAGTTGCGCACGAACCACTGGCATATGGGCCTGGATGTGCGTACCAACCAGGTGGTAAATCAAAATGTGGTGGCTGCGGCAGATGGATATATTGCCTTTGTGGGTATCGAACCTTTAAGTTGGGGCCGATGGATTATTATTAATCATCCCAATGGACTGTCTACATTATATGGCCATCTCAATAATTTTCGTGATGATCTGGAAAAATATGTGACGGAAAAACAGTACGAAAACGAATCCTGGGTTACTCATTTGCGTATACCTCCCGACAGGTTCCCGGTAAAAAAGGGGGAGTTTATATCTTTTAGCGGCACCACGGGGGGATCGGGGGGGCCGCATGTGCATTGGGAAATAATCGATACCAAATCTGGCCGCAGGCTGAACCCCACCTTGTTTGGTACCCCTATAACGGATAATATTGCACCTACTGTTTTGAAAATAGCGATGTATGATCGCAATAATTCGGTGTATGATCAAACCCCTTCGGTTTATAGCCTCACTAAAACAGGCGGTGTTTACTCGGTTGCGGGCGGAGTCATTTCTACCCATTTGAACAACCTGAGTTTTTCGGTACAGGCTTACGATACGCGCAATGGAACCACCAACCAGGATGGCATATATAATGCCCGTCTTTTTGTAGATGACCGGGAAATAAGCAGTTTTTATATTGACAGTATCGACTACCCCGATAGCCGGTATATGAACTGCCAGATAGATTACAGGATGAGGGCCGACGGGGGAAGCTGGATGCAACATGTTTCCCGTTTACCCGGCGATTTGAGTGGCGTATATTACGGACTTGGCAATAATGGAAGCATCGACCTCGATGCCAATGAAGAACGCACGGTGAGGATAGAGGTAGGCGATGCCAATGGAAATGTATCGCGTATTCAATTTAAATTGAAGAACAATGGCTCGGCAGCGCCGGCTGCAAGAAGCTACCAGTGGCAGCCCGGCCGGCAGAACAATTTGCTCAATGCCAATTTTGAAGTATACCTGCCCTTTAATGCCTTGTACGATAAAATGAATCCGGGTTATTCCAGCATCGCATCCACATCGGCCGGGAGTGTTTCCGCCATCCATAAACTGGGGCAAACCAATATACCCGTACATAGCTTCTTTGAGGTAAGAATCAAGCCTGCTCAATCCATTGCTCGTGAATACAGGGATCGGGTTGTCATTAAAAGAACCGGAAAAAATAATACGGTTCAGAAAGCCACCTGGAGCGGCAATTGGTTAACGGCAAGGTTCCGCGACTTTGGCGCTTTTGAGGCTTTTGTTGATAATGTTCCCCCGGTTATTAACTCCTTAGGGGCGGGTGAAGTGGTAAACCTGAACAAAGCCAGCCGGATCAGTTTTACGCCTACTGATAATTTTGGAATCGCCGAATTCCGGGCCGAATTAAACGGCAAATGGCTTCGGTTTACCAACGATAAGGGTAAAACCTGGGTCTATCATTTCGACAAGCAGGTGCCGCCGGGTCAACATACTTTAACGGTTACGGTTACGGATATAGCGGGGAATATTACGCGGCGCAGTTGGAAATTTATTCGGGGGGTTAATGCGCCGGCGTCTGCTGCTGCGGCTTCCCCGGTTAAAAAACCTGCTGCTGCCAAAACAACCGCTGCCAGAAAAACGACAACAAAGACCGGAACTAAAGCTGCGGTAAAAAAGCCCGCAACGACTGCGAAGAAAACAACCACGGCTGCAAAGAAAACTGCCACGGCAAAACCGAAAGCGGCAACCAAAAAGAAATAAATCAAAAAATATAACCGGCGACTTAATTTTTATGGCAACACATCTGAAGGAAGGGCAAAAGGCCCCGGCATTTACAGGAAAGGATCAGAACGGGAAGAAAATTTCCCTTTCCGATTATAAAGGCAGGAAATTGGTATTGTATTTTTATCCCCAGGATCTCACCCCAACCTGCACGGTTCAGGCCTGTAATCTGCGCGACAATTTCGGCGTGCTTCAACAGCAGGGTATAGAAGTGGTGGGTGTTAGCCCCGACGATGCAGACCGGCACAAAAAATTCAGCGAACGAAACCAACTGCCTTTTCCGCTTATTGCAGATACTTCTCACAAGATCCTGGAGAAATATGGCGTTTGGGGAGAAAAGCAAATGTTTGGCCATAAGTACATGGGTGTGCATCGCACCACTTTTCTGATTGATGAGAAAGGAAAAATAAAAAAAATTTTTCTGAAACCGCGGAGTAAACAGCATGCCGAAGAGATCGTCGAACATTTCTGAGCAGTTCGTTCTGAAAGTGTTAGAAAATAATATAATAATGGCTTACATGGAAGACAGAAATATTTTTGACTTATCTTTAAATCAATTGTGATGAAATCCATTTATTATGCGGTGGAAGTCTCCTGAAACCTGCTCTTAAGTATGACCCCTTACTCCGGTAAGTAAAAGATGAACTCCGTAGCGCCAAACATCCGTACCGAACAATGCCGTATTCATCCTGCATTACGTTCCCTGATCCGGAACATCATAATTATTCAGGTGGATTTTGGTAATGCTCGCATAAAGTTGGAAGCCAATTATATGCCTTCTCCTTATCAGGCAATGTTCATTAATCTTTACACCCGGTTTAAATCAAAAAAAACAGGAGAAAACAACTACAGCGCCGTTACATCCTGCACTTTAACGGGAGCACAAATTACTCCCTTCAAGCTACTGGTGGAAGAAAGCCATACAGCGGTTTCAATTATTTTTCAACCGGGTGGGCTCAATCGGTTTCTGAATATTCCACTCACCGAAATATTTGACAATGGTTACAGTGCCCGGGAAATTATAGGCAGGGAGATAGAAGAACTTTTGGATAAATCTCATGATACCGGTTCCTTCAACGAATTGGATAGTATTGTACAGTCCTATTTTCTCAAAAAACTGGCGGATATTAAACAACCCTTAGCTATTGATTTTGCTTTGCAGCACCTGCTGACAAACTGCAATGCGGATGTAGACAAGATTGCCCGGATGGCTTGTATGAGTACCCGGAATTTTGAACGTAAATGTAAAGAGCGATTAGGTATGCCTGCAAAAATGTATGCGCGAATCGCCCGATTCCATAAAGCATTTAGAATTATCGAAAGCAAACAGGTAATTTCCTGGACGGATCTGACTTTTGAATTAGGATACTACGACCAAACCCATTTCATCAAGGATTTTAAGGAATTCGCCCGGCTTACTCCTACCATTATACAGAAAGAACTATCAGAAGAAAAACTCAGGTTTCAGTTGGATTGGGACAAGATGTGATTTTTGTCGTTTTTATACTATCAGAGCTACCTCATCACCGATAGCTTTGGAGAATAAAAAGGATAGAAAATGAAAAAAATTGTTCTTTACGCTTCTGCTGCATTTTCAAGCGGACTGTTCTTTACCCTGCTTTACAATTCCATAGTTAATGCAGCCAATTGGGAAAGCAATATCCCTCAATCCATAGTCGCAACAAAGGAGTTCTTTGTAGTTGCTAATCCGGGTAGTTTTTTCAAAATGTTAGATCCTGCAAATCTGATTTTGGTTGTACTGGCTATAATTTTATTCTGGAAACCAACTCACATTCGGTTGTACCTTGGGGTAGCGATATTATGTTATATAACTTCTATGGTTCTAACCTTTACCTATTTTTATCCCCGAAATGAAATTATGTTTTTATCAGAACAGCTTCCGGATATAGACATACTTGAGAAAGCCGCATCCGAATGGGGAAGAATGGGCTGGATCAGATGTTTGCTATCGTTGGCAGGTCTTGTCTGTACCTTGGTAGCGTTGGATAAAGCGCCTTCAGTCACGCAAAATAGCGATGGTGTTTTTGTTCCTCACCCGGAGAAATAAAAGGGCCAAAATAAAAAAGTATCCGCCCACGTAGGCAGATACTTTTCTTAGTATATCATTAGCCTTATATCAGGTTATTGGCTACCAGGTACTCGGCAATCTGTACGGCATTGGTAGCGGCGCCTTTGCGGAGGTTATCGCTTACAATCCACATGTTCAGGGTTTTGGGCTGTGTTTCATCGCGGCGGATCCGACCCACAAACACCTCGTCCTTTTCGTGTGCATCCATTGGCATGGGGTACTGCTGGTTGGCCAGGTCGTCTGTTACCACGATACCCGGAGCATTTTCCAGTAGGGATTTCAGTTCTGCCAGGTCGAACTCGTTTTCAAACTCTATGTTTACGCTCTCGCTATGGCCGCCCATTACCGGTATACGTACCGTAGTAGCCGTAACTTTTATGTTGTCGTCGCGCATGATTTTTTTGGTTTCATTCACCATTTTCATTTCTTCTTTGGTGTAACCGTTGTCGGTAAATACATCAATCTGGGGAATTACATTCAGGTCGATGGGGTATTTATAAGCCATTGGGTATTCGGCATTTTTTCCTTCAACAGCCCTGGCTCTTTCGCCCATCATCTGGTCTACTGCTTTTACACCGGTACCGGTAACACTCTGATAGGTAGATACAACCACGCGTTTGATCCTGTAGCGGGTATGTAAAGGTTGTAGCGCCACCACCATCTGTATGGTAGAACAGTTGGGGTTGGCAATAATTTTATCGTTGGTGGTTAAAATATCGGCATTGATCTCAGGAACCACCAGCGGTTTATTAGGATCCATCCTCCAGGCAGAAGAATTGTCTACCACGGTAATACCTGCGGCGGCGAACTGTGGCGCCCATTCGGCCGAGGTACTGCCGCCCGCCGAAAATAATGCTACGGCCGGTTTGGCTGCAATAGCATCGGCCAGTCCCACTACTTTATATTTATTGCCCTTGAATTCCACTTCTTTACCTACACTTCTTTCCGAAGCCACCGGAATAAGCTCCGTAACCGGAAAATTTCTTTCGGCCAGTACCTGCAACATTTTGGTGCCCACCAATCCCGTAGCACCCACAACTGCAACTTTCATTTGTTTGTTTTTTTTAAGTCCCTCTCCTGGGGATGAAGGACAAGTGAAAAAAAGCCTCCCGTTTTCACGGAAGGCCTGTTAAAAATTTATGTCTTACACACAAAACTATAACCTTCCGTCAGGAATGTTTCTTCATCTTTGTATGTTTCTTTATCATCATCGGGGTGCAAAAATAGAGTGTTGATTCAAATCAACAAAATATATTTTATATTATCACCTGGACTATTTTATTACAGCAGGCACAGGGATGGGGAAACAAAAATGGAATACTATTACCATTATATCTCCACAAGACTTTATTAAAATAGCGGAAGACAAATTCAAACATTGAAAAAGCCCCTTCCTGTTGCGTTTTTGCGGGGCTGTGCCGTCTCACTGAAAACAACGGAATGAAAAAACTAACTCTTTTAGGTGGGATATTGCTAATCTGTAGCCTGTCATCTGCACAAAAAACAGTCAACAGCCCATCCAAGATAGGGCTGGCAGGGGGGCTGGGAAATAGCGATGTAGGTTATCCCCCATCGGTACACATGGTCGGAAAAAGGGCTATAAATGGTAAAAGTTATATGGCTTTCGGTATTAATTATCTCAAACCGCTGAAAAAATGGATGGACCTGGAAGCCGGCATTGAATATAGCTCTCATAAGTTTAGGGCCAGCAGCGCCCCCACACCGGAAATAAGGTACTGGGATACTAAAGCCTCGTTGATTACTATACCGGTGGCCGCCCGCTTTAACTTTCTTCGTTATTTTTACGGGCAGGCTGGCATGCTCATTGATGTGGCGGGCTCAAACTACGAGTTTGATTCACAAAATGGCATCGGGGGTATCTTAGGTCTTGGCGCCAAATATGATTTTAAGAATGGGTTGTCGGTATTTGCCAATCCCTCTTTCAGGCAGCATGGTATTATTGCACCTGGCAATAAAAAGCTGTTTAAAAATGAAAGGTTACTTGAACGGGGTACACGGATCGGCCTTATGTACGCAGTAGGCAAGAAACCATCCGGCTATTAGGAAGCCCCGAACCTCGAAAACTCCCGCATGCATTGCTGCTGCCAGGAGCCTTCTTCCTCGTTATGACGATCCTTATTTGACCTTAACAGGAATAATAGTTGATTTCTGCGATGCCCCCACTTTATTCGTCAGGAACCACATGATGGTAAAAGTGGGTATAATATCGAGCCCTGGCATCGCTTCCTCAATGAAGTTAAAAATACCCCCGAATACGCCTTTGGTGCCTCCAAAAGTTCGGGCCAGGATAATGGCGGACAATGG
The DNA here is from genome assembly GCA_040393015.1 of Paraniabella yanshanensis. Classification (GTDB taxonomy): domain Bacteria; phylum Bacteroidota; class Bacteroidia; order Chitinophagales; family Chitinophagaceae; genus Niabella; species Niabella yanshanensis_A. The sequence continues at coordinate 8,624 of JBEBUZ010000035.1, read as the reverse complement.
CGCCCAGATTACATCGGAAAACTCTCCTACACCTGGTATGGCAAAAGACAGCATACCAAGGGCATCCATAGCGATGCAAAACAGGAGGGAGGGGGATTTTTGAATAGCAGACATTTCTTTATTGTTTTATAATAAGACTGCCAATATTCGCCTGGGGTTGTATAGGGTGGATGTGTTGACCGGTTATTTTGCCCCGTTTACCGACAAATGAAGGATTACAATTCCGTCTGGTAATTCGTAAGCTCCTTAAATGCCTTTACACGCTCCTGTATATCGTTGCTATTTATTTCTTTCAAACGGGTCGTTCCGAATTTTTCCACACAGAAACTGGCCAGGGCGCTGCCCGCAATGATGGCTTTTTTCATGTTTTCGAAGGAAATATCGCCGGTTTTGGCCAGGTAACCTACAAATCCGCCGGCAAAGGTATCGCCCGCACCGGTGGGGTCAAACACGTCGTCGAGGGGTAGGGCCGGCGCCACAAATACCTGGTTTTCATGAAATAATAGAGCGCCGTGCTCACCTTTTTTAATAATGAGATATTTCGGCCCCATGGTCAGTATTTTTTTTGCAGCTTTTACCAGAGAGTATTCGGCGGTAAGCTGACGCGCCTCGCTGTCGTTCACCAGCAAAACATCAATTTTTCCGATTACTTCTTCCAGTTCGGGTAAAGCCACGTCCATCCAGAAATTCATCGTGTCTAATACGATTAGCTGAGGACGTGTTTTTAGCTGGTTGATAACGCTCAACTGAACGGAAGGAGCCAGATTGCCGAGCATCAGAAATTCAGCACCCTGGTAGTTATCGGGAATAACCGGTTTAAAATTCTCCAGTACATTTAACTCTGTCACCAGGGTGTCCCGGGTGTTCATATCGAGGTGATATTTACCTGCCCAAAAGAAAGATTTCCGGTCGGCGACAATTTCAACAGCGTCTGTTTCCACACCTCGTTTTTTCAGCTCTTCCAGTTCCTCAGCGGGGAAGTCGTAACCTACAACCGATACCTGTTTAACGGGTTTTACAAAGTTGGTGGCTGCATAGGCAATATACGTGCCGGCGCCGCCGATTATTTTATTGGATTTACCGAAGGGTGTTTCAATATCGTCAAAAGCCATAGAGCCAACTACAATAACAGACATGTTTTATCAGAATTATGATTTGGAATTGATTATAGCCGCAAACTTAGGATTATTATTGTTATTAACAGGATGATTTCGGATAGAAGGGAGCTGATATTGATCAGTTTTTACTCAATAAAAAAAGTGAATTGTGTGTGAATATTTTGTCCGGTAAACTGGATTGTCGATAAATTTTTAGTTTTGTTATTTAGGCATTCACCAAAATAATACCTTATGCAACACGCTATTACACTCAACGAAGCCATTAATGTCCGGGGACGCGAACCCATTTAATCCATAAATACTGATGTTATACAGTATAACTGCTTCTGTTAGCCTTTTAATTGTTGTGCCCGCAATTGTGGGGTGGTGCCGGTTTAAGTATACCGATGTTTCTTACAGACCGCTGGTTTATTTGTTAACGATGGGTTTGATCAATGAAATAGTCAGCCTGTACAGTGTATTCCGGTATGGAACCAATACGATCAACTATAATATTTTTATTCTTATCGAGACCCATCTTATTTTATGGCAGTTAGGAAACTGGGATTACCGCGGCAGGAACAGCCAGCTTTACAGGCGCCTTGCTGCGGTATTTCTAATTGCCTGGTTGGTAGAATGGGCATGGCGGGGTAGTATTCATCAGTTTTTCTCTTTTTTTATTATTGCACATGCTCTTTGCATATCGTTATTAGCGTTAACTGTAATAGAAAAATCTTTTTTCTATCTTCAAAAAAGATTATTTAACGATCCGGTTTTCCTGGCTTGCTCCGGCTTTGTCATTTATTATACCTATATGGCACTACTTGAGGTTCTCTGGATGTTTGGTCATTCTCATCAATTCACGGTTGCCAGGCGGGCTACGGCGATACTTGTGATTATTAATTTTTTCGTAAATTTTCTCTATTGTTTCAGCATATTATGCACACCCAGGAGTCGTCAATCTATATTTCCACGATTATAATTTGTAGTATACTGGCTTTTATATTGGGGTATTGCGCCTATATAATTTTTCGGCTGCAACGAAAATATTATAGGTTAAAGGAGAAAAAACAGGCAAATGAGATCGATTTACTTCAAAAGGAGCGGGGGAGAATAGCAGCAGATCTCCACGACGAGCTGGCTCCCTTACTCAACATTACCCTGAAACTGCTGGAATTGCCGGAACTTCGAAAGAATGGGGCCCGTCGCGTGCAACAAGCAGAAGCAAACCTGGTAACTGTGCTAACGCGTATGGGAGAAATTGCCAGGAACCTGAATAAAACCAGTGTTATTGTAAATGATCTGAAAGACAGCATTGGCTTATTTCTGAAGCAGTATTCCTTTAAAAACGATGTTCGCTTCAGATTTGAATATGATGTAACAGCGGAGTTCGACAATAACCTTGCGCTTCAATTATACCTGATTATACAGGAATTGGTAAACAATACGATGAGGCACACGCAGGCCAGACTGGTAGATATTTGCTTCAGAGAGCTTGAGTGTAAGATATATATTTATTATACCGACGACGGTGAAGGACAGTTGCCGTTTGATCATGCCGGACTGGGTATTAAAAGTATAACCGATCGTGCCAGGCAATTAGGCGGTTGGGTGAAGATTGAAGACAGCCCGGGAATAAAATTCTTTTTTATCATTCCGTTCAAAAAAACTAACAGCAATGGACATGGTGGCAAATAAACCTATCCGACTATTGATTGCCGATGACCAGCCGATTTGTCACGAAACTCTGGAAATTTCGCTTGCTCACAAAAAAGAGGTGGTTATTTGTGGTAAAGCCAGGAATGGGAGCGAACTGATTTCTTTAATAGAAATTGTTTCGCCTGAATTGGTTATCACCGATATTCAAATGCCCGTGATGGACGGGATAGAGGCTACGAAAAAAATCAGGGAATTATATCCCGAATTGAAAATATTAGCGCTGACCCAGTTTCGCGACGAGGCGCTGATCGTGAAAATGTTACAGGCGGGCGCCAATGGCTATATACTGAAAATGGCCAGTACCGAGTCTCTGTTGGAAGCCATAAAAACTATCCATCGGGGGCAAGTTTATTTTTGTGAGAGTACCAGCCACCGGTTGCTTCATATGATTGCCTCGGGAGATATTTTGTTAAGGCGCTCCCTGCCACCAGGCTTTTTTGCTCCTAACGAAAAAGAAATTCTTATTTACATCTGCATGGGGTACAGCTCCAAACAAATTGCACCCTTGCTGGGCCTGGCCTTATCCAGTGTTGAAAAATACCGGAGCCGACTTTTTAGGAAGACCGGCACCCAAAATATGGTGGGCCTTGTTATGTTTGCGCTCCGGCACGGTATTTACCAGTTGCCCGACAACTATTTTTAAAAAACCTGGTGTGGCTAACCCGGCCCCGATAATGTTCGCCCGGTCTGTTATTGTTTCTTATTCGTCGAAAAACTGAGCAGCAATGCCGGCAGCAACAGGAGGTTGGTTACCGTGGCGGTGATAAGGGTTAAGGAGGTGAGCCAGCCCAGCGCCTTTGTGCCGCCAAACCCGCTGAAGCAAAAAATAACAAACCCGGCAATTAGTACCAGCGAAGTGTAAATGATGCTGATACCGGTGCTGTGAATGGTTTGGATAACGGTACTTTGCACATCGTGATTATGGTAGGCAAGTTCCTGCTTATAATTGACCAGGAAGCGAATGGTAATATCGATGGCAATGCCCAGTGCCACACTGAAAATTAAAACGGTGCTGGGTTTTAAGGGTATGCCGGCCCAGCCCATTACGCCGGCGGTTATCACCAGCGGGATAACATTGGGTATAAGAGAACAGAGTAAAATACGTGCCGATTTGAACAGGTAAAGCATACAAAGTGCAATCAGCAGAAATGCCCAGAATATGCTTTCTTTTAATCCGTTGATGATAAAACGGCTTCCTTCGGAAAAAGCAATGCTGCTGCCGGTGAGCGATACCGTATACTCCTCTTTGGGAAATAGCTCATCGGCCCGTTTTTGTATATCGGCTAATAATTGCGGTAAGCGGTGGGTGCCAATGTCGGCCATATTTACACTAAGCCTTGCTTCCTGCTTGGAACTATCCACAAAACGGGAGATCAGCCCGGTGAAAGCGTCTTGGTTAGAAGAACCATTGGAGGATACCGTTTTCATATTCAGGTACTGTGCCAGGCCGGGCATATCAAATTCAGAGGGCATGGAATAGCTGTTGCTGTCGCCGTCATAAAAAGCCTGCCGTGCAAATTTCAATCCCTCTACCAGGCTCAATGGTCGTGCTACTTCAGGCCTTGCTGCAAGGTAGCGGCTAAAAGAATCTATCTTAACCAGGTTGCCAAAATTGCGCGTTACACCATATTTCTTTTTGGTGTCGATTACAATTTCCAATGGCATTACGCCTTTAAAATTTTTCTCAAAGAACTTTAGGTCGGTATAAATTCTGTCTGTTTGGGGTACATCGTCCACCATATAGGCGTTGCTTTGCAATCTCAACATCCCGGCAGCGGCAATAACAACCAGGATTATAGCTATCCCGTAAATTTGTTTTCGATGAGAAAGTGACCATCGCTCCAGTCGGCCCAGCCAGCGGTTCAGGCGAGGATTGTCGAGATACCGGGTATGTTTTTCACGGGGCGGTTTAAGGAAATAGAGAACTACCGGGATCAGTATCAGCGAAATAAAAAACAGGAACATAATACTAAGACCGGCCACTATACCGAACTCTTTTAGTATGGCGCTTTTGGTGAGCGCGAAAACAGCAAACCCAATGGCGGCGGCTACATTACAGAAAAGGGTTACAATACCCATGCGGCCCACCATATCTATAATCGCATTTTTCTTTTTTTCGCGTTCCTTTCCTACGCTACCCGATTGTTTTTGCCAGCTCGTGTGATATTTATTTAAAAAATAAATACAATTGGGAATGCCTATCACCACAATGAGCGGCGGAATAAGGGCGGTGAGCAGGGTAATCTTATAGCCAAAAATATGCATGGTACCCAAACTGAACAATACCCCGATCAAAACCACTCCCAACGACAGCAGCATAGCGCTGACCGACCGGAAGAAAGCAAGTAAAATAATAGCCGATAACACGATAGACGCTACGAGGAAAAAGCGCATTTCCTTCGCGATTCGTGCCGCCATTACGGTTCTGATATAGGGCAATCCGCTTCGTTTCACCTCCAGTCCGGTAGTGTTTTCAAATTTGCTGATCTCGGCATTAACCGCACGGATACAGGCGTCTCTTTTGGGCGAATTGATAATATCGGCGTCCATATTCAGGCCCAGCAAATAAGCGCCGGTATGGGAATTGTGCAGGAGACCTTCGTAAAACGGAAGATTTTTGAAAACCTTGCCGCCATCAGCTATTTGGTCGGTAGTAAGTTTTCCTTCGGGAAAGACCCGTTTTACCTCGAGCTTCTCCGAAGCGGGTTTTTTTACCAGGTTAATAGCGCCCGGAACACCAATGATATCCAGAACGCCGGGTATTTTTTTCAGGTTGTTTTGCAGGGTAATATAGGGATTAAAAATATCTTCTGTAAAGAAGCGGTCGGTTTGAATACCTATTACCAGCAGGTTGCCATCTTCACCATACTTCTTCTTAAATGCCTGGTAGGCAATATTTACCGGGTGGTTGGTGGGGATGGCTTTGGTAAATTCGTAACCAAGCTCGGCCTTACTGGCCCAGTAGGCGAATAAGCCGGTAACGGCGGCAAGCACCGATAAAAGAATAAACCTGTATTGAATAATCGCTTTACCCAGCTTCTCCCACATAAAACTCTTTTTGATTGTAATGCTTCTCTTTGTATATTTTTACCCCGAATCCGCCGTGGCGGAGCCTGTTGGTTTTGTAATCTTGTTATTGAGTTCGGCAAAGAAAAGAAAAAACAGCGCCAACAGGTAATCTTTTTCGCCAAACCGCGAATATATGGGTTGCCACCTGCACAGGTGCACAAGGGTGCGACGCAAGAAAGAGGAGAGGTATTGACCGCTGGCTTCATAAATAAAAACTTGGCTGATAAAATACATAGTACCAGGGGCATTGTACTGCGCAATGTGAAGTATGGGGAAACCAGTATCATTGCTACTGTATATACCGAACTGTTTGGTTTACAATCTTATTTGCTTAACGGTGTGCGCAGCGCGGGTAAGAAAGGAGGCGCGAAAGCCGTTTTTTTTCAGCCTTCGGCCATTTTGGATATGGAGGTTTACCACAGCGAGCTCAGGCAAATTAACCGGGTAAAGGAATACCGGTTTGCCTATTTGTATAAAACTATTTTTACCGATGTGCTGAAGAATGGCGTGGCTGCTTATATGGTGGAACTGCTATCTAAAAGCCTGCAGCAGCCCGAAACCAACACAGATTTGTTTGCCTTTGCAGAAGACTGTTTTGTGGAGCTGGATGGTTGCATGGATAAAATAATGGCCAATTTTCCCGTATTTTTTGCGGTGCAGCTGGCGGGTTTTTTTGGATTTTCGCCCCGGGTCGGCTCCGCGCTGGTATTAAACAGCGACAATCTTGTATTTGATATTGAAGACGGGCGGTTTACAGATAGCGCTGTTTTCCATCAACTTGTGCTGGACAGAAAATGCGCCCTCATGCTTTCGGAGCTGATGCAGGTAAGGCATCCCCGCGAACTGGCCGAAATAGAAAGCAATGCCGAAAGCCGCCGGAAAATATTGGATGCCCTCGAAATATATTACAGTTTACACCTGGCCGATTTTGGCAAAATGAAAACCCTGCCGGTACTCAAAGAAATTTTGCGGTAGCCGATCTGTTTGTCATAGCCGTACCTGCGATACTTTAAACGGTTTTTTAGCCGCTTTATGTGCCGCTTCTTTCGCAATCCTGGCTTCTGTGGCGGAAATCGAATCTGGTTGATAGGCGTTTTTACGAACATCGGTATTAAACAGCTTCTCATACCAGGTACAGGCGGCTGTAAAACGACCGTAACCCAGTTGTAAATGATAGCCATCTCTCGTAAAATGATCTCCTATTGAAGAGGTGCGGCCATTTTGAATAGCGGTTCCGGCCGGAATGATAAACGCAAAATCCTTTGTCTTGTTAAGCTTTTTTGCAACCCCTGTTATTTGTTGATACATGTTTTGCTGATCCTTATTATAATTGGCAAAACCGGCATGGGTGCTATTTTGCTGGTAGGCCCAGGTTTGATGATAAATAAGTTTTGCCTGCGGGGCCAATGATTTTACATAAGCAATTAATGCGGGCAGGCTTTTTTGGATTACTTCGTATTGTCCGGATAGCGGACTGGCCTGTTGCAGGCTGATATAATCCCATTGCTCATCTTTAATGGCCTGCTCCAGCCTGAAGTTTTTGGTGGTTTTCTTTTCGCCGTTGCTGTAAATTTTGCGGTACGAATAGGCTGCTTTATTGCTATCGGCATTTTTTACATGAAGCGATAAGGGCGCGCCGCCAATATACATATTGCCGATCAGGATCTTTTTTCCACCGGCTTTTGCCAGATCAAAAAGATAGTTTTCCACGGCATCTGCCGAAAAACTGTTACCGATGGCTAAAACCTTTAATACGGCATCTTGCTTTTTTTGCGCTGTGGCGGCAGAGAATAAAACGAAAACGGCTATAAGCGGGAAAAGAATTTTCTTCATTGATTTAAAGTATATTGGTTACAGGAAGAGCGTATTTAAAATTTTGTTATTGGAGCTCGGAAAATAAGGCGCATCGACCATTTACAAGCGGATAAATATAGTAAATATTTCAAATGGCACCCGGCAGCCGAACTGGTGGGGGTATGGCAAGTATAACCTGCGGACGTGACGAAGTGTTGTTATTAGCAGAAGTAGTTTTTATCTCGCTATTTGTATTTTACTATTCATTAGTTTGACGTTAAAATTAACTTTTGCTTTTAAAGCTCCAAAAACCTTCAAAATAGTTTCCATTGTCACGTTGGTTGTATTGTTTTCAAGTTTTGAAATTTGAGCACGTTGAACTCCAACTAATTTCCCCAATTCTTCTTGTGTTAAATTTCTTTCAAGTCGAACTTTACGAATCATTTCGCCCATTATTTCAAGTTGCAATTCTTGTTCGTATTGTGTTCTTTTTTCACTTCCAATTTCACCGATAAATTCATTTTTTATCTCGTCAAAAGTGAATATCTCTAATTCTTTATTTTTTGTTGCCATTTTTTTGTGCGTTTTTAAGCTCGAAATACTTTAATCGAATTTGTTCAGCTTTTTCAATTTCTTTTTCTGGTGTTTTACCTGTTTTTTTGATAATTCCGTGAGTTGTCAAAACCAAAGTTTCTTGTTTGTTTTCTTTGTCCCAAAACGCAAAAATTCGATAATGCGTTTTATTAAACAAAGTTCTAAATTCCCAAATTTTGAAATTCTTTCGGGGTGAAAGGTGGAAGCTCTTTTGCAAACTTTGGTCTGTGCGTTGGCTTGTGCGGCTTGCCAATGTGTATGACTGCTGGGCGTTGGCTGTATGTGTTTGTTGTCCGGTCATTACGCTGCTTTCTGTTTGTAAAGATGTTCTTGAAATTCTATAAACAGTCT
>JBEBUZ010000034.1:0-35630 GCA_040393015.1 Paraniabella yanshanensis | reverse complement strand
ACACCGGCCAATACAATGCAGGTAAGGGTAGGAGCGAACTCAAGAATAACCGTGTCTCTTACGATCTGCGCAATGGTGGTTTTAGGAATAAACGGGGTAGTGATCTGGTAGGCCGTTTGTACTGCCGACACCGCACCAATAAAAACAGATATAATGCAAACAATGCCCAATGACCCAATGCCTATATCATTGCATTGCAGCATAAACTGCTTCCAGTACATAGACCTGTTTTCAGGCATACGAAGCATGCCTTTAAACATACTGATATATTGTCCGAACTCTTTGAGTATTTTCAAGAAAAAAAGTTTAGTTGAAAATTATTTTTTAACTCTTCCTTTTCCTTTCTCTGCTTGTTTATTGGAACACTTGATCTGGGCATCGGTTACGGCGATCAAAGCCATATTCACAATATTGCTTACGGTACTGCCTAATTGTAGCAAATGTACCGGTTTTTTCAATCCTAAAAGTATGGGTCCGATTACATCATTCGGGCCAAGTTCTTTTAAGATATTGTAAGTGATATTGCCCGACGCCAGGTTAGGGAAGATAAGCGTATTTACTTCTTTATCTACCAGCTCGCTAAAGGGGTACATTTCTTTTAACAAACTATTATTGAGCGCAACATTAGCCTGCATTTCTCCGTCTACAATTAAAGAAGGGGCTTTTTGTTTTACCAGTTCCCTCGCTTTCGATACCAGTTGGGCTTCGGGGGTATTGCTGCTGCCAAAATTAGAATAACTAAGCATCGCAATCCGGGGCGTTATATTAAAAGCAGCTATTTCTTTGGCCGTAAGCAATGTTATTTCGGCCAGCTCCTCGGCGGTCGGATTGAGATTTACGGTGGTGTCGGCCAGGAATAACGGACCTTTGGCCGTCATAATAAGGTACATTCCTGCCACTTTCTTTACATTGTCTTCGGTGCCGATTATTTGCAGGGCGGGCCGGATGGCATCCGAATACCTTTTGGTGAGCCCCGATATCATACAATCTACATCGCCGCATTCAACCATCATACAACCAAAATGATTTCGATCTTCCATCAGTTTAGCTGCTTCCGGAAAAGTATAACCCTTCCGGGATCTTTTTTGGTAGAAGAGTTCGGTATACCGGTCTCTTTTTTCTTTGGCTTCATCGCTCCGGGGGTTGATCAATGTAATATCGCCGAGGTCAATCTTGTGCGTTTGAGCCAGCTCTTCTATTTTTCTAACGTCGCCCAGGAGCGTGGGGAAACCAATGCCTTCATCGGCAACAATCCGCGCTGCTTTCAGGATGTTAATATTCTCTCCTTCGGCAAATACAATGGGTTTGGGTGCGCTTCTTGCCTTGGCGCCCAGTACCCGCAAAACATGGTTATCCAGCCCCAGCCGTTTATCCAGGTCCTGCTTATACTGCTCCCAGTTGGTAATAGGAAGCCGCGCAACACCACTGTCCATAGCCGCTTTGGCTACCGCTGGGGCAACCGTGGAAAGAAGTCTCGGATCCATGGGTTTGGGAATAATATAATCCGGCCCGAAATGCATATTCTGCTGGTTATAAGCCAGGTTTACAATATCGGGTACAGGAGTTTTAGTCAACTGCGCCAGCGCGTTTACGGCGGCTAATTGCATTTCTATATTGACCTGTGTAGCTCTTACATCGAGTGCCCCGCGGAAGATATAGGGGAAGCCCAGCACATTATTAACCTGGTTGGGATAGTCGCTGCGCCCCGTGGCCATGATCACATCCTTACGGGCCCGGGTAGCTTCTTCCCAGGAAATTTCGGGGTCGGGATTGGCCATGGCAAATACGATGGGGTTTTTCGCCATGCTTTTGACCATATCACCACTTAATACATTGGCGGCGCTTAACCCGATAAATACATCAGCACCTTTTAAAGCCTCGGCCAGGGAAATGTCCTTTTCGGCGGTGGCAAAAGGCGCTTTTATTTCGTCCAGGCCGGTGCGGCCCTTGTGTAAAGCTCCCTTGCTATCGAACATGATGAAGTTCTTAGGGTCGGCGCCCATTTTCTGGTAAAGCCGGGCACAGGCCATGGCCGCAGCACCCGCACCATTCACAACGAATTTGGCTTTCGCTATTTTCTTTTTTTGTATTTCCAGCGCATTGAGCAGAGCCGCCGCACTGATGATTGCCGTGCCATGCTGGTCGTCGTGCATAACCGGTATTTTCAGTCTTTTCTTCAGCTCGCTTTCAATATAAAAGCAACCGGGAGCCTTTATATCTTCGAGGTTGATGCCTCCAAACGTAGGCTCCAAAGCCTGCACAATTTCCACAAATTTTTGGGGATCTTTTTCGTTAATCTCAATATCGAATACGTCAATATCAGCAAATATTTTAAACAATACCCCCTTTCCTTCCATCACCGGTTTGCCTGCTTCCGGACCAATATCGCCCAGGCCCAGCACGGCCGTTCCGTTACTGATTACGGCCACCAGGTTGCCTTTTGCGGTATATTTATAGACGTTGTCAATATTTTCGGCAATTTCGAGACAGGGCACTGCTACCCCGGGAGAATAAGCCAGCGACAGATCTCTCTGGGTTTTGGCTTCTTTTGTAGGAATTACTTCTATTTTACCGGGTCGGCCTTTGGCGTGGTATTCCAATGCCAGCTCTTTTTTGAACTCGTTCTTTGCCATATTTGTCGAAATCGTTTAAAAACAGGGCGAAAAGTAAATTAAATTGCCCGAACAGTCAAAAAGATTAATTTCGGAAAATGTGGTAAAATATCAATCTTTGTAAAAATTTTTTATTTACCCCGGCAAGATCTATTTTATTTTTATAATTCCACCCCCAATGAAAAAGTTTATTATCTTTTTGCCTTTTATCCTGGTTCTTCTAACGGCCTGTCCAAAAAAAGATGTTGATATGCCGCCTGCTAAGCAGGACAGGAAAATTGGTTATTTATTTTATACATCCTTTATAGATGGATTTAACGGAAGTTTATTTCAGGCTTTCAACCGTTTCAAAGAGGCGGGTGTAACAGATCTGATCGTGGATCTGCGGTATAACCATGGGGGTTCAGTAGCGGCAGCGGGATACCTGGCATCCCTGATCGCTCCTACCGGGGTGGTACAAAGCGGTACTTCGGTTTTTACACAACTCGATTTCAATGCGTTTCTGAATAATTATTTCGGAAACAGCCGGAAGTATTTTCTGGGGGAATCAGCGGGTGGTGCTCCCAATCCGCTGGGCGCCAATCTGAATTTAAAGAATGTGTATATAATCGCAACCGACGACTCCTATTCCGCCGCAGAACTGCTTACGTTTTGCCTGCGGCCCTATGTGAATGTGGTTCATGTGGGCAGCCAGACAGGAGGAAAGTTCACGGCTTCGGTAACCGTTACTGCCTACGATAATTACAGCAATCGAACCAATACTATTTATAATGCGAACAATCTTTCGGCCGGAGCAAAAGATTCACTGAACAATTGGGGAATGCAGCCCATTGTGGCGATCTATAAGAATTCGGCAAATGCCGACTTTTCGGTACCCGGCACCCTGAACCCTGATGTGGCGGTTACCAGCCGGGAAAATGATGCTTCGGCCTATCTGTCAATAGGCGATCCTTCCGACTACCTGTTGGCAGCTACCATTTCAAAGATTCTCGGTACTCCTATATCCGCATCGCAAAGCACCACGGTGCCACGGTCGGTGGTGGGCCTGCAAGCTGCCAAACTTTTTACCCCTATGGAAGATATTTCAAAGGAGTCGGTTCGCTGGCCTAAATTAAACGCCTCCACAAGCGGCGTTACGGGGACTTCCGCTATCAATACGGTTTCTCAATTTGTTTACGATGGTATGGATGTCTGGTATAAATGGGTGGGAGCCAGTGGTTATACCCTGCGAACACCTACGGCCTCCGACAACGATCCAGCGTCCTATTTTTACAGTATCCTGCATCCCCTGGATACCCAGAACGGATGGTCCTGGATTACCGATGATGTGAATGCCTTACTGGCCGGCTTCTCGGGTACCCCGGTTGCCTTTGGATGGGCGCTCAATTATTTCTGGGCCGATGCCGGAAGGACAAAAATTGTGGCCATCGTAAAATATGTATATCCTAATACACCCGCTGCCAGCGCCGGAATAAAAAGAGGGGCAGTGATTTCGCAGGTTAACGGAATTGATCTTACCGCCACTCCCGGCGATGCAGGGTATTATGGAAAATTGTCGGGCAATACCGCCATTACTATTACCACCAATACAGGAAGTTTGAACCTTACACCGGTAACCATATCTACCAACCCGGTTTTAAAGGATACTATCTATACTTATAGCAATTAATACGAAACGATAGGTGTTCAAAATGCACTGCCCGAAGAATAGGGCGGTGCATTTTTGTTATTCCCCGGCTCTTACGGGTCCTAATTTGATCTTATTGTTCTCGATAAGGTCGAATTTCAGGAACTGACTCCTGGTGAGTATTTCTTTTATTTTATTCACCCTTGTATCAGACAGGGTTTTAAGTTCGGCATGGTAAGAGGGGGAATATTTCAGCTTTCGCGAGCCTTCTAAGAATATTGCCTCGATCTCCAGCATTTTCTTTTCCTGCTCTTCGGTTAACTCAATCAGCCGGGCCATTTTTTTTACCTTTTCAGTAGCTTGCTGTTGAGCTATCATAGTTTGCGAGGAGGCACAGGAAACCCAGATAAATGTGCTGATGATGAAAAAGTAAAAAGTATTCATTTATATGTTTTTAGTAAGACGATAGAAGGGGCATCAATAGTTGTACGCCCTCCTGTTCAAAGATAATATAGTCCTGAAAATATTTGCGCGGCATTTTCGGGGTTGTATTATCTTCGCGGCTAATAAAAATTTATCCCTTATGAGACTTAAAAGACTATTTTTATTGGGCCTGGCTTTCACCGCCTGTTGTTTTTTTATCCAGGTAAACGCCCAGGTGGACTTTGGCGTAAGAGCCGGCGGTAATTTTTTCAATGTTTCCTCAAAGGATGCGGGAGGTAACAAAACGGATGATTTTTCTCTCAACCCTGGTTTTCATTTTGGAATAACCGTGGGTGCTACTATTGCTGACAAATTGGAACTGCAGCCCGGACTTTTATTTTATACAAAAGGTTTTCAGGGCGAGTATATTGAGCCAACGGTTACCACCGCCAGCACAGCTACCGCCTTTTACCTGGAACTGCCCGTGAACGTGATTTACAAACCCGAGCTGGGAACAGGTAATTTATTGCTGGGCGCCGGGCCCTATATTGCCTATGGCGTGGGTGGAAATTTTACCCGGACCACAAAGGTTTGGAATGAAATAGAGGAAGTGGGTTCGTTTATAACTACTACCAAGGAAGAATTAAAAATGCAGTTCGTGAACGACCGGGCAGATGCCAATGCCAGGAAGATATTATATGGAAAGCCTTTTGACTACGGTGCTAATTTATTAGCGGGTTATGAGCTTAAAAACGGGCTGTCGGCACAATTGAATGCCCAGTTGGGCCTGGCTAATCTTACTCCATTAGACGATGGTAAAAAGCAGGACGGCAGTTTGAAGAATGTAGGTTTTGGCATTTCCCTGGGTTACCGGTTTTAGGATAGGACATGGATGTGGGGTATATATAGGGCGGGTTGATAGTTCATGGCCTGCCCGCCAGCTTGCCCGCCGTGGTGGGTGGTGGGATCATAGCGGGTCGGCAATCGAAATAAACCAACTTTCAGCCTTTCGTTTTCTCAACCCGTAATTCGCCTTCGTCTTACGCTTTAAGCATTTAGCTTTTAGCCTTCAGCCTGATCTCGTTTTTTTATTTGCTCCGCATTTTATATATTTGCGTCTCAAGTTCTTTTATATACTTATCAAGAAAGGCAGAGGGTATGGCCCTGTGAAGCCTTGGCAACCTGTCCACCGGTGGCGGACAAGGTGCCAATTCCAACCCGCTGCGGCGGGACAGATAAGCCGGTAGTTTCTATTTAGCAAAAAATATATTTTTAAATATGAGCCCGCCAGCTTACTGGTGGGCTTTTTTGTGTGCTTCAATTCCAGATAAGTTATGCATTGTTTAATCAGATAAAACGTTTAAAAATGAACAAAAAACGGATTGAGTTAAGAAAATGGCCCGAACGAGTGTATAGAAACGGCAAGCGTTGTATGCCTTAGGGCATACTATATTTTCTTTCAAGGTCTTTCTTTTTTTCATTTAATCATAAAAAATATATATCATGAGCAATACATTACATTTTGATACTTTGCAGGTACACGCCGGACAGCAACCCGACTCTGCAACAGGCAGCCGGGCAGTGCCTATTTACCAAACCACTTCTTTTCAGTTTAAAGATGCCAAACATGCGGCTAATCTTTTCGGTTTACGCGAATTTGGTAACATCTACACCCGCATCATGAACCCCACTACCGATGTATTTGAACAGCGGATGGCAGCTCTCGAAGGGGGTACTTCGGGCCTGGCGACTGCATCGGGACAAGCCGCCCAATTTCTTATTATTTCGACTATTCTTCAGGCGGGAGAAAACTTTGTTACTTCGCCCTATTTATATGGCGGAACTTACAATCAGTTTAAAGTATCTTTTAAAAGGCTGGGAATAGACGTTCGTTTTGCAGAGGACGACAATCCCGAAAATTTCAGAAAACTGATTGATGATAAAACCAAAGCCATCTATATCGAAACCCTGGGCAATCCCAAACTCAATGTGCCCGATTTTGAAAAATTTGCGGCACTGGCAAAAGAAGTGGATATTCCGCTGATTGTTGACAACACTTTTGGAGCAGGCGGATACCTGTTTCAGCCCATCAAACATGGTGCAAATATCGTAACACATGCAGCTACCAAATGGATCGGCGGGCATGGCACGAGCATCGGCGGTGTTATTATCGATGGAGGCAATTACAACTGGGGTAACGGCAAATTCCCGCAGTTCTCCGAGCCATCAGAAGGATACCACGGTCTGAAGTTTTGGGAGGTCTTTGGTGAGGGAAACCCGCTCGGTCTTCCGAATATCGCTTTTGCTATCCGGGCAAGGGTAGAAGGGCTAAGAGACTTTGGTCCGGCGGTAAGTCCGTTTAACTCTTTCCTCTTTTTACAGGGCCTGGAAACGCTTTCTTTAAGGGTACAACGTACGGTAGATAATGCACTGGCATTGGCTAAATGGCTCGAAAGTCACGATAAGGTGGAGTTTGTTTGGTATCCTGGTTTAGAAAGCAGCGAATATCATGAACTGGCAAAAAAATACCTCACAAACGGCTTTGGCGGCGTATTGCAGTTTGGTATAAAAGGAGGGGTGGAAAATGGTGCGAAATTCATCGATTCTTTACAACTGATAAGCCATCTGGCCAATGTAGGAGATGCCAAAACATTGGCGATCCATCCGGCTTCTACCACTCACGAGCAATTGAGCGCGGAGGAAAGAGCGGCCGCGGGTGTGTTGGATAACCTGGTGCGTATAAGCCTGGGTATAGAACATATTGATGATATAAAAGCGGATTTTGAACAGGCATTCGCACAAGTGTTTGCATAAATATTCTTAAGTAAATCTACGACACGCTATTTGCTCTCCCGCAGATAGCGCTGATTTTCGCAGGCAGACACATTTTTCTGCGGTTATCTGCAAGATCTGCGGGAAAGCTTACCTGATGTGATATATTTTAAGGTAGCTGCTGTATTTTATGATCATGGAGGAGAAGGTTTTTACATACACGCAACCATTTATACTGGAAAGTGGCGCAACTATTGCTAACCTGCACCTGGCTTATACCACTTATGGCTCGCGGAAGGCCGATAATGTAGTGTGGGTATTTCATGCACTTACGGCCAATAGCCGACCGCATGAGTGGTGGCCGGAAATGATGGGCGAAGGCAGACTGTTCGACCCGGCGCGCTATTTTATTATCTGCGTGAATATGCCCGGTAGCTGTTACGGAAGTATTTGTCCGCTTGATACAGACGCACTTACAGGCGATGTTTTTTACCACCGTTTTCCTTTTTTCACTATCCGCGATATGGTAAAAGCTTACCAGCTTTTGCAGCGGCAACTGGGAATTGAAAAAATCAGGATTGGTATAGGAGGCAGTACAGGCGGACAGCAACTGATGGAGTGGGCCGTGCAGGATCCGGATTTGTTCGAATATATTTTTCCCATCGCGACCAATGCGGTGCATTCGCCCTGGGGCAAGGCTTTCAATGCCTCGCAACGCTTTGCGATCGAGGCCGATGCCACCTGGCTCAATGCCTCGCCGGAAGCAGGGAAGAAAGGGCTGGAAGTGGCCCGGAGCATCGCCCTGCTGTCGTACCGCACCGATCTGGCTTATAATAAAACCCAATCCGAACCCAGCGACGATCTGATAGAGGGCTTCAGAAGCGAAAGCTATCAGCGTTACCAGGGCGCCAAACTATCGGCACGATTTAATGCCTTTAGCTACTATGTGCTTACCAAAAGTATGGACTCCCATAACCTGGGGCGCGGAAGGGGCGGAGTGGTAAAGGCGCTCAACAGCATAAAAGCAAAAACACTGGCTTTGAGTATGGAAGGAGATCTTCTTTTTCCTCCTTATGAACAGGAGTTCATTGCCAGCCATATCCCTCATGCACGGGTAAAACGGATTTTATCAGATTACGGGCATGATGGTTTTTTGCTTGAGTTTGAACAGCTAACAGAAGCGATTGATAGTTTTTTAAATAGCGGGGAAGAACATCAGATATAGATAACAGGAAAACAAAATAAATGAGTAAACATAGAAAATTAGTAATAGGAATGTTTGGCTTTGGTGTGGTGGGCGAAGGGCTGTACAAAGTGCTGGAGCAAACCCCCTCTTTGAACGCCTCCATAAAAAAAGTGTGCATCAAGCATCCTGCTAAGAAAAGAAATGCCCCGGCTTCCTTATTTACTACCGAAAAAGACGAGCTGTTAGAAGACAAGGATATTAACGTGATTGTAGAAGTGATCGATGATTCGGTGGCTGCGTTCGACATCGTGCGTACGGCCTTAAAAAATAAAAAGGAAGTAGTAAGCTCGAGCAAGAAAATGATCGCCGAGCATTTGCAGGAGCTGCTGGATCTGCAACAAAAATATGGCCGTTCGTTTTTATACGAATCATCGGCCTGCGCATCCATCCCTGCCATCCGTAACCTCGAAGAATACTACGATAACGATCTGCTGCATAGCATACGGGCAATTGTAAATGGCAGTACCAATTTTATTCTTACCAAGATGTTTGACGAAAACCTTGGTTTTAAGGAGGCCCTGATGCTGGCCCAGCAACTGGGTTTTGCAGAAAGCAATCCTACGCTGGACGTGGAAGGATTTGATGCCCTTAATAAATGGGTGATATTCCTTTGCCATGCCTACGGTATTGTAACCACTGCCGACCAGGTTCTTTTCACCGGCATACAAAATATTCATAAATCCGATGCGGATGTTGCCAAAGCCCGCGGACAGCAGATCCGGCTGGTGGCACAGGCAAAGAAATTGCAAGACGGCGGAGTAGGCGCTTTTGTTTTACCTCAATTTGTAACAGCCGACAGTCCGCTTACGTTTGTAAAAAACGAATACAATGGGGTGGTAATCGAAAGTGGTTTTGCCGATCAGCAGTTCTTTTACGGCAAAGGGGCAGGCAGCTTTCCAACCGCTTCGGCGGTGTTGAGCGATTTGTCGGCGCTCCGATACGGTTATAAGTACGAATACAAAAAACTATACCATCACCAGCCCCACCAGTTGAACGACGATATTTTTCTGCGGGTATATGTGAGCTTTGCAGATATCGGCAATGTGCGAAGAGAAGAGTTTGAGTGGGTAGAACAATGGCATGCCCAGGAAGACCGGAATTATCTGTCGGGAGTAATAGCCTTGAAAAAGCTGAAGGAAACCACCTGGTGGAAGGAAAACGGCAATTCGCTGATCCTCGAGCCCGATCCGATTATAGAAAATGTAGAAGAACGTAAATTGAGAAAGAAAAGCCTGGAGCTGGCGGGGTTGCTATGATGTGGTTGAATGGTGGTTGAACAGTAGTTGAATAATGGTTGAATGATAGTTGAATAGGGGGTGAACGATAGTTGAATACCGGGAGAATGGTATGTGGTCGCTGACCTATTAGATGTATTTTATATTTGGGGTTGATAGTTTATGGACATAGACTATCAACCCTCCACCCTCCACCCTCCACCCGCCACGGCGGGCAGGCGGTGGGCAGGCGGCGGGCAAGCTGGCGGGCAGGCGGCGGGGTCATGAAGTATCAGACATCCTTATCTTCGTTCTGGAATAAACTAAACTAACGAATGCAAACAAGTAAACAGAACCATTCCGTTTTCAGCCTTGCGGTGATTGTAGCGGCATTGGGCTATTTTGTAGATATCTACGATCTGCTTTTATTTGGAATCATACGGATTCCCAGTCTGAAGGAAATGGGTCTTACCCCCGAACAAATCACCACCGATGGAGAATCCATCCTTTCCTGGCAAATGACCGGACTGATGTTGGGTGGTATTTTATGGGGCATACTCGGCGATAAAAAGGGTCGTTCGAGCGTATTGTTTGGCTCCATTCTCCTGTACTCGCTGGGAAATATAGCCAATGGTTTTGTGCAAACTGTGGAGCAGTATAAATGGATCCGCTTAGTGGCGGGGATTGGCCTGGCCGGAGAATTGGGTGCGGGAATAACCCTGGTGGCAGAGTTGCTGCCCAAAGAGAAAAGAGGAATCGGCACTTCTATTGTAGCCGGGTTTGGTATTACCGGTGCGGTGGTGGCCTTTTTTGTAAAAGAACATTTTCATTGGCGCACCTGCTATTTCATCGGGGGCGGATTAGGATTGTTGTTGTTATTGCTACGGGTTTCAGTGTTGGAATCGGGTATGTTCGAAGTAATGAAGACCAAAGCTGTGCAGCGGGGTAATATTTTTATGCTGCTGAATAACTGGGATCGGTTACGGCGCTATATACAAAGTATACTTATAGGTACGCCTACCTGGCTGGTAATTGGTATACTGGTTACCTTTAGCCGGGAATTTGGAAAGGCTTTCGGCATTGTGGAGGAAATTGATCCTGGCAAAGCTATTATGTTTGCCTACACAGGTCTGGCTGTTGGCGATGTTTCCATTGGGTTTATTAGCCAGTGGCTGAAAAGCCGGAAAGCGGCTTTATACATTTTTTATATACTCACGGCTGTTTTTGTTATTTTGTATTTTACTGTTTTGTGGAGTGCATCGGCTGTTTTAATGTACACACTTTGTACAGCGCTGGGTTTTGCTTCGGGATTCTGGGCCATATTTGTGACCATCGGAGCCGAGCAGTTTGGTACCAATCTACGCGCTACGGCAGCCACTACCATCCCTAATATGGTGAGGGGTACGGTGCCGCTGATATTAGGCTTATTCCAGTACCTCCGAAACCTGCCGGGTGCAGGCTATGTAACCGGCGGCATTTATACCTGTGTAATTGTATTGGCAGTGGCAACGATTGCCGTGGTTACCTCGCGGGAAACTTTTCATAAGGATCTGGATTACGAGGAGAAGTAGGAAGCTGAAGGCGTTGTGGATTATAGCCCGCCGCCTTTGTTGCGTGTTGCGTGAAGCTTTGCGCATAGCAAAAACACCAACAAACGGGATGCTGGATACTGGATACTTGATGCGGGTGTCGTAATTCCTAATTCTTAACCCGTAATTCGAATGGCTTTGTCGGGCTTTAAGCTTTCAGCCTTCAGCAGAAATATTTCGGTGCGCTGCACCTTATGTATTCTGATTTTATTGAACAAATATTTTTTGCCGCTCTGCGGCTATAAGGATTTGCGCTGCCCTGCAGCTTTCTCAGTAGTTTTTAAATCAGCTTTCAGCCTTCAGCCATCGTAAATCTCAGCCCGTCATTCGTAACTCCAGATGTCCGTTCCTGAAACAAGGCTGTGCTCTGCTACAGTTCACGATCTTATCCTGGTTTTTGTCTCCTGCTACAACTTGCCGTTTTATGAAGGAATTTTCCGATATTTACAATTGTAATTTTAACTGACAACCTGCCTGCCTTTGAAAATACTTATACAATATGAAACAGATCCTTGTTTACCTACTACTGTTGCCGGTTCTTTTTTCCTGTGTAAAAGACGATGATCCGTTTAAGCCGGATGAGCCCGACTTCGACCCCGTTGCAGCGGTAACCCAATTGAATGTACAGTACGGAACCGATAGAGAGAACGTGATGGACGTGTACCTGCCGGCTAACAGAACAACGGCCACCACCAAAGTAATCATCCTGTTGCATGGTGGCGCCTGGTCACAGAATGACAAATCCGATCAGTATTTCGCCCCGGTGGTGGATTCGGTGAGAAAGCGGTTACCCGACTGGGCGGTATTTAACCTTAACTACCGGTTGGCCAAGCTTACCGGACAAAACCTGTTTCCTTCGCAGGAAGAAGATGTAAAGACAGCCGTAAAATATATTTTTGACCGGCGTCAGAGCTTGGGTATATCTGATAAATGGGTGATAGGGGGAGAAAGTGCGGGCGGACACCTGGCTCTGCTACAGGCTTACAAATACAACAGTCCTGTAAAATTTAAGGCCGTGATTGATTTTTATGGCCCTACGGATATGACCGACTTGTATAGATTCTATGAAACTATTCCTGATGCCCTGGATCGGGAAGCATCGCTTTTAGGCTTACGTACACTTTTGGGAGGTACCCCCACCGGCAATCCGCAGATGTATAGCAATAGTAGTCCCATTAACTTTGTAAATGCCCAATCGCCTCCTACTATTATTTTACAGGGCGAGTTGGATGATGTAGTGCCTATGAGACAATCGGAGGCCCTGAGAGATAAATTAGCAAGCTTTGGTGTAACTCACGAATATGTTTATCATGAGCGGCAGACACACGGCTGGTCGGATCCCGTGGTTATTACAAAAAGTTTTGATGCAATCGATACGTTTTTAAAAGCAAATGTGCCATAAATTCGTGGCATGATACCCTTAGCAGAACGGATAAGACCCCGCACATTAGACGATGTGGTGGGGCAGCAGCACCTTATTGGTATAGGGGCTCCCCTGCGTAAGTCGGTGGAGAATAAATCGACCGGCTCTCTTATTTTCTGGGGACCGCCCGGAACCGGGAAAACGACGCTGGCCAATATTATCGCCAGCCAACTATCCCTGTCCTTTTTCTCCCTAAGCGCCGTAAATGCCGGTGTAAAGGAAGTGCGGGAGGTTATTGAAAAAGCCCGCCACGCACCACGCAGCATTTTGTTCATCGATGAAATTCATCGCTTTAACAAGAGCCAGCAGGATGCATTATTGCACGCTGTTGAAAAAGGTATTATTACCCTTATAGGCGCAACCACGGAAAATCCGTCTTTTGAAGTGAACAGCGCCCTTCTGAGCCGTTGCCAGGTTTATGTATTGAAAAATCTGAGCGAAGAGGAACTCACGCAATTATTGCATAAAGCTATCCGGACAGATAGTATTTTGAGAGAGAAAAAAATCAATCTCAAAGAAACCGAGGCGCTCATTCATATTAGTGGCGGCGATGCGCGGAAATTACTGAACCTGCTGGAACTGGTTTGCAGCACGGCAGAAGAGAATATAAATATTACCGATGCACTGGTAATGGAAATAGCTCAAAAGAAAATAGCGCTCTACGACAAAACTGGCGAGCAACACTACGATATTATTTCGGCTTTCATCAAATCCATCCGCGGCAGCGATCCCAACGCTGCTGTGTACTGGCTGGCACGAATGATTGAAGGAGGCGAAGACCTGAAGTTCATTGCACGAAGGCTGCTGATACTGGCCAGTGAAGATATTGGCAACGCTAATCCCAATGCCCTGCTCCTGGCCAACGCTACCTTTGATGCCGTGAGTAAAATTGGCTATCCCGAATCGCGGATTATCCTCTCTCAATGTGCGGTATACCTGGCTTCCTCGCCCAAAAGCAATGCTTCCTATACCGCTATAAACGAGGCGATGGCAGCGGTGCATGAGTGGGGCGATTTACCGGTACCTTTGGCTATTCGCAATGCTCCTACCCAATTAATGAAAAACCTTCGCTATGGCCAGGGGTATAAATACGCTCATAGCTATGAAAATAATTTCGCCGAACAGGAATACCTGCCGGATAAATTGGCGGGTACCACTTTCTACGAACCCGGCCATACCCCCCGCGAGAACGAATTACGCAACTATCTGAAAAAATTATGGAAGGAGAAGTATGGGTATTGATGGCTTATGGTTCATAGATCATGGATCATAGGGATACTGGATGCTGGTGTCTGGATACTGGATGCTACTTATTCCTTCAATACCCTTTCAAATAACTTAAATATTCTTTTGTATTCGTCTGTCCAGCTACTGGGTTCCACAAAACCATGGTCTTCCACCGGGTAGCCCGTCAGCTCCCAGTTCTCTTTACCCAATTCAATTAATCTCTGAGAAAGTTTAACTGCGTCCTGATAATGAACGTTTACATCGACCATGCCGTGGCAAACCAGCAGATGGCCTTTGAGTCCGTCAGCGAAATAAAGAGGCGAACTCCGGTAGTAGGCCAAACTGTCGTTATAGGGTTCGTTTAGGATATTGGAAGTATAGCCGTGGTTATAATTCGCCCAATCGGTTACCGGCCTTAATGCCGCACCGGCGCTGAATACCCCCGGGTATTTGAACATACCCATTAATGTAAGGAACCCGCCGTAGGAACCGCCATATAGGCCAATATGATCGGGATTGGCGCCGTATTGGCTCACCAGGTATTGTACGGCATCTACATGGTCCCCGAGGTCTTTCCCGCCCATGTGCCGGTAAATACCCGTGCGCCAGTCGCGGCCATAGCCAGCGCTTCCCCGGTAGTCGATATCCATCACATAATAGCCATTATCAGCCAACATATTGTGGAACATATATTCCCGGAAATAACTGCTCCACCAGCGGTGAGCATTTTGCAGGTAGCCTGCGCCATGCACAAACAATACCGCCGGCTTGTTGGGGTGGGGATGAGAAGGTTTGTAAATTCGGGCAAATACCGTGGCCCCATCGGAAGCCTTAAAGCTGATTAAATCCGGATCCCTCCAGGGATAGGATTGAAACTCTTCGCTTTTGGCTGCGAAACTGATTTGCTGCGGATGAGCCCCGGCCTTGTTCTCCTGTAAAAACAATTCCCAGGGCTGGTTGGAGTAGGAATGCAGAATAGCAATATGTTTTTCTCCGGGAGCCAGGGTTACCAGATTGGCTCCCGTTGCGGAACTGATCTTTTCCTTTTTCCCGTTGGCTATTCCAAGCCTGTAAAAATGTTTTTCGCCGGGATGAACTTCGTTGGTGGTGATATAGAAATACTCTTTATTTTCCGATAACCGGGCGTCCTGTACTTCGTAGGGTCCTTGTGTTAGTTGTTTGCGCACCAATGTGTTCACGTTGATCGTGTATAAATGCGAATACCCCGATTCTTCCGACTGGAACCAGAAAATATCCTCGTTTATCCAGCCCGTGCTTCCGCTATGAATGCCGGGGCCGCCAATCCAGGCCTCATCGCGTTGCCGGTCTAATAACTTTAACTCATTCCGGTCCGGAATCCAACGCATCAGCCAACGGTCTTTATTATCTGCGGAATGAATTTCTATGACGGCATTTTTTCCTTTGGGCGACCAGGAAACCGAATGTACGAATATGCTTCTTTTTTGATTGGCTATTTTTCTTTTTTCCAGGACATCAGGATAGTCTTTCAGATAATCCGGAAGTTCCCTGATTCCTGGGATGGAGTCTATCTGCAATGTAAAAACGGTATCGCGTTGCCGGTCAAAGAAATACAGTACCGATACAGGCTGTTCCGATCCTACTTTGTTTCGGGAAGGGATGGAACTGGTATATCCACTTTCGGTAACATAGTTGGGCACAAAAGTGTTTTTGGGATGAGCCGGGCTGACAAGGTTATAACCGACAAATCTTCCATCCGGACTGATAGAAAGGTTACGGACTGTTCCTTCTCTTACCTGTATATAACGCAGGGGTTTTTCTGTCTCGAAGGTCTTTCGGTAAGCCTCGCTGCTATCGCGCAGGGCCCGGCGCTGACGCAGCACATCAAACTGCGCTATTTGATCTTGTTCGAGCCATACTTCTTCCCGGCCCTTACGGGGAGGAGGATTGCTGCTGGCGGAACTGCCAATATTGGTGAGTTGGGTGGTTTCGCCGCTGGTAATATCCCAGGCATAAAGATTGCCGGATCTTAGGTACACAATTTTTTGGTCGGAAAAACTGAAGCCAGGATTGCTTTCGTAATCGGTTGTTTGTGTAATTCGCTTTGTGTAGCCCAACCGGGTATCCATGAAAAAAATATCACCGTATTTTTCATATACAAACTGGTTGCGTGCCAGGTTATATACATAATTCGTACGGGAGGGCCGGTATTGTTGCAGCGCCGTTCCCGCTTTTTGAGGCACCCTGTTTTTGAGGGTGATAAAATAGAGCGAGTCTGCTTCTTTCTGATCGGGGTTCCAAAGAAAATAAAGCGTATCGCCGCCCCGGCTCCATACCGGTTGCGAAGGGGAGGATCCGATCCATTGAGGATCACGCATGATTTTTTCTACTGTTAAAGTGCCGTTTATTTTTTGAGCGGCAGCGCTGCCCAGCATACAGGAGAAAGCAGCCATACAGAACAATTTTCGCATAAGCTTCACTTTGAGCCAAATGTAAAGAGAATATCTTTGCTTACCACCACTTTAAATGAATATGAACCGGATGCTAAAAAAATTTTCCGACTTGAACAATAATGAGTTGTATGCAGTGCTGCAATTGAGGAGCGCAGTATTTGTAGTAGAGCAGCACTGCTATTACCAGGACCTGGATGGGAAGGATCAAAGAAGTTATCATTTAATGGCCTGGCAGAATGATGAATTGCTGGCTTATGCCCGCCTGCTGCCACCGGGCCTGAGTTATGCCGAACCCTCGATAGGAAGGGTGGTATTGAAAAAACAGGCAAGGGGCAGGGGCCTGGGAGCGCGGTTAATGCGCGAGAGTATTGAGTATTGTTATCAACTGTTCGGGCGGCAACCTGTTCGGATAGGAGCCCAGTTTCATTTAAAATCCTTCTACGAGTCGCTGGGTTTTATAGCCCAGGGCGATATTTACGATGATGCCGGCATCGATCATATAGAAATGGTATTGTACTAAGAGTGTCGACTTGAGGGTGCTTACCGTCTTCCATTTTGTTGGTGTCTCTGCTTCGCGCAAACCTCTACGCAACACCAACTAAAACGGCCGCAGAAGTTTGCTTTTAGCTTTCCGCCTTCTGCTTTTTGCCAGGCTTATTCCGGGATATAGTTTACCGGTAAAAGCTTGTCCAGTTTTTCGTACGACCAATAGGCGCCTTTTATCAAACTATAGGCATCGGTATAATATCCGTTAGCCATAATATCCACCGGCGGTCCGGAACGCATCGATAGAACCGAATATTGCATACCGGTATTTTTGTTGCTGAAATTAGTTGCCCGGATATATTCTTTTTCGGTTGGTTCCCGGGTATAGGTAACCTGCCAGCTTTCAGTAAATTGCAGACCGGCCACACCCTCTTTTCTTTGCACAAAATCTTCGGTACGCAGGGGGTTGGCGAAAAACAATTTTATTTTCATCCCTTCTTTTTGTTGAGAGGACAGGTGCTGCTGATTCCTGATCCTGGAAATCTCGCCTTCATCGGGAATGATAGCACCGGCATTTTTCCAGTCGACCAGGTTCCATTGTCCGGGCTCACTTAAATGGTAGGTATACGCGAAAAGTTGTTGCTTATTATCGTTGTTTTTTACCAAAAAACAGGCCTGGTATTTTCCATCGGGCAAACGGGTATTTATTATCAATGGGGTATCGTTAGGAGTTGTGTTCATCCAGTGCTTTAGCTTTTGAAGAAAATACTGTATACTATCTTCCTTACTATAAAATTGGCTGGCAAAACCGGACAACTGTTTGGCATTACCGGTATTAAGAGAATCGGTGGCAAAAGGGATATACAGGTTCAGGTCTTTGTAATTTATAGTTTTGAGCAGGTTCACGATAAAGCCTTCATCAGTCGTTTTATTGTCGTATACCGCTTTCAGAAAATGCCCCAGGGATCCGTTATAGGCTGTCTTCCTGTTTTCCTTCCATTGTTTTTGTTGTTTGGTGTTTCCTTTCATTTCTGTAAATCGTGTAAAACCTTTGAACAGAACCAGTTCCGGACCAAAACGGTGCTCATACTCTTCGAGCCAATAAGTGATTTCGTATCCCAAAGCTTTATTTCTTATCAGAAGCGGTTCCCGGGCCAGGGCTTTCAGGGTGTTGGTGTTTTTAATATTCCGGAACCGGAGAACCCTGGGGTTGAGGATATCGCATAATGCGGAGAACGAGGAATAGCTCAGGAAATCGGTTTTGAATGTAGAGCCATAAAGCTCCCAGCTATTGTTATCCAGCGGAGCTGTAATCACCACTTCACTAAGAGTAGTGGTGTTTTTGAGGAGGTGGATGTGGATATCCCGGGAAAAATCCTGCTCACCGAGTTGTAGTGCTTCCATTTGATAGTTAATTGCCGAGAAGCGGAGCTCCACTCTCGTAAACGGAATATTATTCAGTTCAAACCAGCCGTTGCCGTCGGTTTGGGTGCTGAAAGTGCTATTGTTAATGTATACGGAAATTCCTGCCAGGGGCTGTCCGGATTCTTTATCGGTAACTTTCCCTTTCAGGATCAATCCAGGCGTTTGAGCTGCTGCCCCCAGCATAATAAACAAAAGGGTAATGGTTACCGTAAGCCTCATCATATCAAAGCGTTCCTATTTGAAGGGCGGAGAATGCCATATACCCTGCGTTTCACCATAATCGTACCAAACTGCTTGTGGTTGCAGTTTTTATAGTTGAAATAAAAATGCAGTGATTTTCCGGCCCATACAAAAGGCCGGAAAAGGACGATCTGTAATCGGGGCAAAGGCTGATGGGAGCCTGTTTTGGTAAAAATTACATTTAATGACGAATTGAATAGAAATTGTTCGCTTAAACTGCATAACTATTAAAAAATGACAGAACAGGATGGTAATTCCGTTAGATAAGATTAAATTTGCGCCTCTAATTCAAATTATAATTACTGGTAATGCAAAGAGTTTACAATTTTTCGGCCGGCCCTTCCGCACTTCCGGAAGAGGTATTAAAGAAAGCACAGAGCGAAATACTGTGCTATGGAGCAAGTGGTATGAGCGTAATGGAAATGAGCCATCGTTCAAAAGACTTTATGTCCATTTTCGAATCGACCGAAAATTCGCTGCGAAGCTTAATGCAGATCCCCGACAATTATAAAGTTCTGTTTCTGCAGGGCGGAGCATCGTCGCAGTTTGCCATGGTTCCACTGAACCTGATGAGTAAAAACAGGAAAGCAGATTATGTTAATACAGGTACCTGGTCTAAGAAAGCGATCAAAGAAGCGAAACGCTACGGAACGGTAAATGTAGTAGCTTCTTCAGAAGATAAAACGTTCAACTATATACCCGAACTGGATTCTTCCCAATTTGATAAAGACGCCGATTATTTTCATATCACTACCAATAATACCATCTACGGTACACGTTTTGCCGAGCTTCCGGATACAGGAAATATACCCCTGGTGGGCGATATGTCGTCGGATATTCTTTCCAAATATTACGACGTGTCCCGTTTTGGACTGATATATGCCGGAGCACAGAAAAACCTGGGTCCTGCGGGTGTAACGGTGGTCATCATCAGAGAAGATCTCGTAGGCAGCGCTTTGGATATTACCCCTACCATGTTCAATTATAAAGAACATATTGAAGCAGGTGGTATGTACAATACGCCTCCCACCTATGGGATCTATTTAATGGGACTGGTGCTGGAATGGTTAGAGCAGAAAGGCGGCGTGGCTGCTATAGAAAAAGCAAATATTGAAAAGGCGGCGACATTATACAATTACCTCGACGAATCATCGCTGTTCAGCAGCACAGTGGCGGGCAAAGACCGGTCTGTTATGAATATTCCTTTTGTAACAGGCAACGAAGAACTCGACGCGAAGTTCATCAAAGAAGCCACATCCGCAGGTTTTGTACAATTAAAAGGCCACCGTTCGGTAGGAGGTATGAGAGCCAGCATCTACAATGCTATTTCGCAGGAAGGCGTTCAGAAACTGGTTGACTTTATGAAGAAATTTGAGCTGGAAAATGCCAGTTAATAATTGGCAATTACTAATTAACAATTAATAATTTGAGAATATAATGGGTTATACAATAAAAACTTTAAATAAAATTGCCAAGGCGGGTTTGGATAAATTCGGTGAAAATTATTTGATTGCCGACAATGCGCCTCAGCCCGATGCTATTTTGCTGAGAAGCGCATCGATGCACGAAATGGAATTTCCGGACTCTTTATTGAGCATAGCCCGCGCCGGAGCAGGGGTGAACAATATTCCCATTGTTAAATGTGCCGAACAGGGTATCGTGGTATTTAATACACCTGGCGCCAACGCCAACGCGGTAAAGGAACTGGCGATTACCTCCATGCTGATTTCTTCCCGGAAAATCGTGGAAGGAATCAATTGGGCCAATAGTCTTACCGGCGATGTGGTGAAGGAAGTGGAAAAGGGAAAGGCCCAGTTTGTAGGACCCGAACTCGATGGAAAAGTGTTGGGCGTAATTGGTTTGGGCGCTATCGGCGTGTTGATTTCCAATGCGGCTGTAAACCTGGGTATGGAAGTGTTGGGTTACGATCCCTATATTTCGGTGGATGCTGCCTGGGGACTTTCAAGAGCGGTTAAAAAGGCCAACGACCTGAAAACGATTTTTGAAAATGCCGACTATATTACCTTGCATATGCCCTATAACGCACAAACCAAGGGTACGCTGAATGCCGATACTTTTGCACAAATGAAAAAAGGCGTTCGGATTATAAACCTGTCACGCGGTGAGCTGGTGGTGGAAGACGATATACTCGTGGCTATAGAGCAAGGTATTGTAAGTACCTATGTAACGGATTTCCCCAACGAGAAAATGATCAATAAACCAGGAGTGATCACTGTTCCGCACCTGGGAGCTTCTACGCCCGAATCGGAAGAGAATTGTGCGGAAATGGCGGCCAAGCAAACCAAGCTTTACCTCGAAACAGGCAGTATCAAAAATTCTGTGAACTACCCTAATTGCGAAATGCCCCTATCGGGTGTTCAGCGGATTACGGTAGCGCATAAGAATATTCCCAATATGCTGGGGCAGATCTCGACTACGCTGGCCGACAACGGCATTAATATTAAAGAAATGATGAACCGCAGCCTGGGTGATTTTGCTTATACCATTATTGACCTGGAGGAGGAAGCTACCGAAGAGAGTATCTCGAAGATCAAAGCGATCGGAGGGGTGCTGAAAGTAAGGGTGATATAATTGACAATCTTGTTTTTTAAAATTGTTTTAAGCCGGGTAATACCGGCTTTTTTTGGAGGTATAATAATTGCGGGTAACACCGAAATTTTAATTCAGTTCAATATAGTGTAATCCCGGGGTGTACTCTCTCTCAAGAGCAGCATAAATGATTTGGAGATGCCTGTCGTGAGTCAGGAAATCGGCATGGGTAGCATCCACCAATAAAACCGGGATGGGCAATTGTTTGATGTATTGCAAATAGGTTTCCTGAATGTTTTGCAGGTATTCATCGGGAATATTCTGCTCATAGTCGCGTTGCCGCTTGCGAATATTTTCCTGTAACTTCTTCACCGGCGCATGCAGGAAAATAAGCAATTGGGGAAAAATGAGTTGCTGCTGCACAATATCGAACAAACGCTGGTATAATTTGAATTCATCCTCTGCCAGCGTAACTTTTGCAAACAGCAGCGATTTGGTAAAAAGATAATCTGTAACCGTTAACTGTTGAAACATATTTTTCTGCGCCAGTATTTCCTGCAATTGTTTATAGCGCTCCGCCATAAAAAACAGCTCCAGCGGAAAAGCGTACTGGGAAGGGTTCTGGTAAAATTTAGGCAGGAAGGGGTTATCTGCAAAAGCTTCGAGAATCAGGCGGGCATTATAATGCGCACTTAAAAGCCTGGCCAGCGTGGTTTTTCCCGCCCCAATATTGCCTTCTATGGTAATAAATTCGTAACGCAAATAAGGATACTATTTCTTAGCAGGAAAATAACCCTGCAGGGCAAATATAAAGTTAAGCTGGTTCAATAATCATTTTTGGGCGCCTGCCTCTGGCGGAATATTATTTGTATACCGGCAGCGATGCTTATCCTGATATTTTCGCCTCGTCCAATCTTTTCACCAACAGTTGATCGGTGCTTTGTTTCAGCAGCGCGCCAATCGGCAATTTTAAAACGGGATGAATGAAACCGGGAGCCATCTCGGCCAAGGGCACCAAAACAAAATTTCTCTCTGTGATCCGTGGATGAGGAATGGTTAATGCCGGAGTATTATAAACCTCCTGGTTAAAAAAGAGGATATCAATATCAATTACTCTGGCTCCGTATCTTTCCTTTCGTACCCGTCCCATTTCCTGTTCTACCTGATGGATGATGGTTAATAATTCTAAGGCGCCGAGCGGCGTAAATACGACCAGGGTTTGATTGTAAAATGCCTGCTGCCCGCTTATGCCCCAGGGCTCTGTTTCATAAACGGAGGATTGTTTTTGAAGGGGCCCCATCCGTTCTTCGATCGCCTTTCGGGCTCTTGCCAGGTTACCCGCCCTGTTGCCCAAATTGGTTCCCAGCAGGAGATATGCTTCGTTTACTTTATTTTCCATAAACCAGGTCAAATATCTTTAATTTTGGCGTTATGAAATCTTTTTTAAAAATTTTCCTGGCTGTTTTTCTGGCCCTGCTTGTTTTTTTCGTGGGAGGATTTCTTTTTTTTGCTGGCCTTGCCGGGAGTGCGCTTTCCGAAACGACGGCTGTTATTTCCGATAAATCGGTACTCACTATTGATCTGAGTAAGCAGTTTGAAGAGAAACCCGTTCCCGACTTCCGCGAAATTCTTATGTCCCGGTCGCTGGAGGAGACGCCTTCTTTTTACGATGCAATTCGGCTGATAGAAAAAGCGAAAGACGATAAAAAAATTGGGGGAATTATGTTGGTAGCCAACGGCAATGCCAATGGTTTTGCCAATAGCGATGAATTGCGCAACGCATTAGCCGATTTCAAAGAGTCGGAAAAATTTATCATAGCGTATGCCGATGTGATGACGCAGCAAGCCTACGCTGTCGCTAATATCGCAGATAAGATATACCTGAGTCCGAAAGGGTATTTAGAATGGGTGGGCCTGGGTATTAACTATATGTTTGTAAAAGGCACACTCGATAAGCTGGAGATCAAACCCCAGATATTCTATGCGGGAAAATTTAAAAGCGCTACGGAACCTCTTCGGGCGGAGAAAATGACCGAGGCGAATAAATTACAGACAACCGAGTGGCTAAACGATCTGTATGATGAACTGTTGGCAAAGACCTCGGCGGCCCGGAAGATGGATACGGCTACCTTGCGCCAACTTGCCAATACCGGGGCTGTTAATTCGGCTGAGGATGCGCTGACGCATGGTTTGGTGGACGGGTTGAAGTACGACGATGAAATTAAAGATGAGATCAAGGAGCGCTTGAAAATAGATGCCGATAAAAAAATAAATTTTGTAGGTCTGGAGAAATATGCGGCCACCCATGGGAACCTGGGTGGAAAGGGAGAAAAAATAGCAGTCATTTATGCATCGGGTAGTATTGTGGACGGGCCGGGTGATGAAGAAGACGTGGGAAGTGAAACTTACATCGACCTGCTGAGAAAAGCACGTCTTGACAAATCGGTTAAGGCAGTGGTATTACGGGTTAATTCGGGCGGGGGTAGCGCACTGGCCAGTGAAAATATATGGCGCGAAACCAGGCTGATTAAAAAAGCTAAGCCGCTCATAGTTAGTTTTGGCGATGTAGCGGCTTCGGGCGGTTATTATATAGCGGCGGCGGCCGATAGCATTTTTGCTTCTAAGAGTACCATTACCGGGTCTGTTGGGGTATTTGGAATAGTACCGGATATGAGTGCTTTCTTTAAAAATAAACTGGGTGTAACCTTCGATGGTGTACAAACAGGGCCATTAGCTAATGCCGGCAGCGTGAGCCGTCCGCTTACAGCACAGGAACAGGCTTTGATACAAGCGAGTATAGAAAGAATTTACCACGACTTTAAGCAACGCGTGGCCGAAGGCCGGAAAAAGGATACGGCCTATATCGAAACCATTGCACAGGGCCGGGTTTGGACGGGCCTGGCGGCTAAAGAAATAGGGTTGGTAGATGTACACGGCGGACTGAAGGCGGCGATTGCTGCTGCTGCCAAAAAAGCCGGCCTGAATGAATACCAGGTAGTGGAGTATCCAAAAAGCGGCGGATTACTGAAACAGTTAATGGGTAGCCAGGCTGAGCTGGAAACCGCCAAACTGAAGAAGGAGTTGGGAGCGGAATATTTTGAGGTGTACCGGCAACTTAAAAAAGTAAAAGAGATGACCCAGGGAGCACAGGCCAGGTTGCCCTTTGATTTTATAATTAAATAGTGCCCGATAGCGGTAGCGTATTTGCCTGCGGAGAAGGAAGGATTTGAAGCCCGCCAATAAATAAAAACACATTCGCATACATGTCTTATAGCCAGTCGAGAGCTCTGTGGGCAATAACAAAAGCAAGCTTTAAAGCTATTTTCAGCCAGCCAGCCTCTTTGTTTTTTAGTTTTTTATTCCCCATTATTTTTATACTGATCTTCGGGGCCTTCGGCGATCGCCCGCCCGCCCCCTTTAAATTAGCCATCAGTCCGGGCAGCGACACTACCAGTGTGCTGTATGATAGTATTCTTCGGAATGAAAGGGTGAAATTGGTACAGTATGATGATACGGCCAGGTTGAATGCCGATTTGCTGAAGGGTAATCTTACGGCTATTGCCGACATCAGGGAACTGACCAATGATTCGGGTACTTATTACCAGGTAAACCTCTTATCCAGCGAAGCGAGCGGCGGCAGCGTTTACGACCTGGTGCGGGTGCTGGACTACCAGGCTTTGCGGATTGAACTGGATGGCGCACACCGGCTTCAAAGGGAGTATAGGTTTGAACCCCGCATTGTGGCGGGGAAAAAATACCGGCAGATCGATTTTGTGTTGCCGGGACAATTGGGCTTCTCGATCTTATTTGCCACCATGTTTGGGATATCTTTCGTATTTTTCAACCTGCGCGAACAGCTTGTTTTGAAGCGTTTTTATGCGTCGCCAATCCGAAAAATCAATATACTGATTGGTATCGGCGCCAGCCGCCTGTTTTTCCAGCTAATTAATGTGGTGGTGCTGATATTGTTTGGACATTTTCTCCTGAACTTCACGCTGGTTAATGGTTTTATCACTTTCTTCGAAATGATTTTACTCACCAT
Source organism: Paraniabella yanshanensis (assembly GCA_040393015.1). Classification (GTDB taxonomy): domain Bacteria; phylum Bacteroidota; class Bacteroidia; order Chitinophagales; family Chitinophagaceae; genus Niabella; species Niabella yanshanensis_A. The sequence continues at coordinate 10,322 of JBEBUZ010000034.1, read as the reverse complement.
CTATATGCTCTTTTTATTGATGGGGGTGGGATTAATATTCAGCAGCCTGGCCAAAAGCGATACCAGCATCCCGCTGCTGATTAACCTGTTTGGTTTTCCGCAGATATTACTCTCGGGAACTTTTTTTCCTATCGATGTTTTCCCGCCCTGGTTACAGCTCCTTTGCGAAGCCCTACCTCTTACTCAGTTTAATAATGCCATGCGTAAAATATCTTTTGAAGGATTGCATTTATACGATTGCTGGAAAGAGATTGGGATACTGGGCATTTGGATACTGCTTATTTATGCGATAGTGAGCAAGGTGATGAAGTGGGAGTAGCAGATGGTATAATATTATAAAGCTGAATATTGTAAATAATGAAATTTATCAGGCTGATTATTTTGAGCGGACTTGTTTTCTTTTTACTTGCATGTGCGGTGTCTTTTTTCATTCCCTCGCATATCCGCGTACTTCGTATGGTAAGCATCGCAAAAACCAACGATAGCGTGTTGAATAAGGTTCGCGACCTGGGGGAGTGGAAAACCTGGTACCCGGGATTTGAAAACGTTCGGCTGAACAATGTGGTCAGGCAGGATGAAAAAATAGTGGAGGCCTCGGTAAAAGATGTGCGGTTGCAGATAAAGGAGTCTGCCGACAGCTCAGTGGTCGTATCTATGCAGCGAAAGAATAACCCGCCGGTAATCAGCGGCTGGCAGGTGAATATGGATGACCGCAACGATTCCCTGGCCTTGCAGGGCTATATGGATTTTACACTCAGATGGTATCCCTGGGAGAAATTTGCCAGTCTGCTTCTGGATAAAACTTACGGCGACCGGATAACAGAAGGACTGCATAATCTGAAAGCAAGGTAGTGATTCCTTCGCCGCTTCTAATCTGTCTCTTTAGCTTATGAAGGGCAGCCGGCGTCACTCTTTCATCATTTCTACCAGAACGGCTGCCACATCTTCCGCGTTGGGCTTGCTGAAATAGTCGCCATCGCTTCCGTAGGCTGGCCGGTGTTCTTTGGCGGTAACGGTACGTGGCGCAACATCGAGGTATTGGTATCCGCCCTGTTCTTCCATTACTTTATTGAACATATAGGCTGCGGCACCGCCCGGCACATCCTCGTCTACAAATACAATGCGATTGGTTTTTTTAAGCGATTCGAGGATGAGATGGTTCCTGTCGAAAGGAAGCAGGGTTTGTACGTCTATCAGCTCGCAGCCAATGCCCATCGGTTCCACCAGTTTTATCGCCTGCTCAACAATTCTTAGGGTAGAACCATAACTCACGATGGTAATATCATCGCCTTGTTTCAGAATTTCGGGGATGCCAAGTGGAACGGTTATCTCTGTCAGATTTTCGGGGAGTTTTTCCTTTAGACGGTATCCGTTAAGGCTTTCAATAACAATAGCCGGGTTATTGCTTTGCAACAGGGTATTGTACATACCCGCGGCCTGGGTAAAATTGCGTGGAACACATACGTACATTCCTCTCAGCGAATGAATAATCATGCCCATGGGAGAGCCGCTATGCCATATGCCTTCCAGCCGGTGGCCCCTGGTTCTTACAATAACAGGGCAGCTTTGTTTTCCGCCCGACCTATAATATAAAGACGATACGTCGTCGGTAAGGGGTTGCAAACCATATACCAGGTAGTCGAGGTATTGAATTTCCGCAATCGGCCGCAGGCCCCGCAGGGCCATACCAATTCCTTGTCCCATAATGGTCAGTTCGCGGATGCCCGTATCGAATATTCGTTGATTACCATGTTTTTTCTGTAGCCCCGCAAATCCCTGGTTCACATCGCCGATCTGGCCGAGGTCTTCTCCGAAAGCCACTACTTTCGGATTTTTGGAAAAAACGCTGTCAAAATATTTATTGATGATCTGGTAGCCATTTATCATGGGTGCGTTCTCCGGGATAACCGGGGCCACCGGTGTAATATTCAATGCGCTTTTGGGTCCGTCTTCATATAAAAGAGAATTATAAAGCCTGGCATTCTCCTTTTGAAGGTCGGCATAGTATTCCTTCGCTTCGTTGGTAGTTTTTTCTCCGCAAAGCAGCGAAGCTTTGAAAATCGCCTGTAAGGAATTTTTCCGTAAAGGTTCGCGGAGGGAGCCCAGGTCTTTCGACAGTTTCCGCAATTCCTCTTCGTGTTCGGGGTTGTCGGGTATCAATCCCTCCAGTATTTCCCGGGTTCTCTGGATTTGTTTTTTGATGGGCGCCAGGTATTCTGTCCAGGCCTTGTTGCGGGCTTCCCGTACATTACTGCGGGCATCGCCGGCGATTTTGTCGAGCAGGGTTTCGTCTGCCAATGCATTTTCCAGGATCCAGTTTTTCATCTGTGTCAGGCCGTCCCACTCTTTTTCCCAGGCCAGCCTTTCCGGGCTTTTATACCGTTCGTGGCTGCCCGAAGTGCTGTGCCCCTGTGGCTGGGTAAGCTCCTCTACGTGAAAAATAACCGGGGTGTGGGTTTCGCGGGCCAGGGTGATGCCTTCATCAAAAACTTCCACCATCCCCATATAGTCCCACCCTTTCAGGGAGGCGATATAAAAACCATTGGAGCCTTCTTCCTTTTCAAATCCTTTCAAGGCTTTTGAAATAGACCCTTTGGTGGTCTGGTATTCGCGGGGTACCGAAATACCATAGCCATCATCCCACACAAAAATAACCAGGGGGATTTGCAGTACCCCGGCTGCGTTTACTGCTTCCCAGAAATGGCCTTCGGAAGTGGATGCATCTCCTATGGTACAAAAACAAACCTCGTTTCCGTTATTCGACAATTCGGGAAATTGTTTTAGCTCCGGTATTTGCCTGAAAAGCTTCGAGGCCATGGCCAGCCCAACCGACCTCGGCATCTGGGCGGCAGTAGGAGCCATATCCGTGGAGGAGTTGTAGATATTAATAAGGTCGGCCCATTCGCCGTTCTCCCGCGTATTGCGGCTGGTATAGTGGCTGTTCATTTGCCGGCCCGAACTGAATGGTTCGCGCACCGGGTCCGGATCGGCATATAACTGGGCGAAATATTGCTGAGGAGTAGATTGACCCAGGGCGAACATCATGGTTTGGTCGCGATAATAACCACTTCTCCAGTCGCCCGGTTTGAAGAACTTGGCAAGAGCCACCTGCGCCACTTCTTTTCCGTCTCCGAAAATACCAAACTTGGCCTTTCCTGTCAGCACCTCCTTACGCGCCAATATGCTGGTTTCCCGGCTCAGGCAGGCTATGTAATAATCGTGCAGAACCCCATCTTTAAATTTCTCAAAAGACAGCATTTCGTTTTGCTCCTCAATACCAAATTGTAACATATCCATTCAGCAAAAATAAGTGAGAACCAATTAATATTACTGTATAACGAATTAACGGGCATTTTAGTGTGAAAACCGTTGATCAGGAATGCGATAGAATGGGAAGGATGTTAAAAAAATGTGTATTTATAGGGTTGGTTGCAACTTTCTGTGACAGAAATGGTTGAATCTTCGGACGAATGCAACCTTTCCCTTTTGCATCCCCTCTGTTTTTGGTACTTTTGTAATTGTAAACATATCGTTATGAAGAAAATCTGCCTTATTTTTTCCTTTTTTGTATTATGTGGTAGTGTGGTGAGCGCACAAAAAACTCCTTCACAGCAAAAAGCAGCCAGTGTTAGCCAGAATAGTGCGGACGGTGCTATTAAAATGGTTAAAGAGAAGTATGATGTAGGTAAAATTCCTGCCGGCGATGCCTATACATTTTATATGGAGTTTACTAACCAGACGAAAAAGCCCCTCGTAGTGAAACATGTGGGCGCTGGTTGTGGCTGTACCGTTCCTGAAAAGCCAACAGAACCCATCATGCCGGGAAAAACAGGGAAAATTAAAGTAGTGTACACCCCTGCATCGCCTATGCCTATTAATAAGGATGTAGAAATATATCTTGCCGGCTACAACGAGCCTAAGGTAGTTTACTTTACCGGCGAAGCGGTAGCTAAGAAATAAGAATATCAGGGATTTCCGGCAAAACTTTAACAGGGGTCTTTCGTAGTATGCAGCAAAGATTCTAATTTTGCTTAATGCTCAAAATATCCAAACGGGGAGAGGTAATGCCGGCTTCCCCTATACGAAAACTTGTACCTTTTGCCGAAGCAGCCAAACAGCGGGGGGTAAAAGTATACCATTTGAATATTGGCCAGCCGGACATCCGGACGCCCACTGAAATAATGGACGCGGTGCGTCAGGTTCAAATGCCGATATTGGAGTATACCCACAGCGCCGGAAATGAAAGCTACCGGCGAAAACTTACCACCTATTATAAGAAAGTAGGAATAGATGTTTCCTACCAGGAAATAATGATTACCACCGGCGGCAGTGAGGCTATTATTTTTGCTCTGTTTGCTTGTTGCGACCCCGGCGATGAAGTGATTATTCCCGAACCCATGTATGCCAATTACCTGGGTTTTGCCTGTGAGGCCGGCGTAACGGTGGTGCCGGTTGGATCCGATATTGAAGCTGGTTTCCAGTTGCCGCCCATTGAAGCCTTTGAAAAGGCGATTACACCCCGTACCAAAGCGATACTGATCTGCAATCCTAATAATCCCACCGGTTATTTATATAGCCGTAAGGAGATGGAGGCGCTGGCCGCCATCTGCCGGGAACGCGGTTTGTTTTTTTTTAGCGATGAGGCTTACCGCGAATTTTGTTACGAAGGAGAATTTACCAGTGTACTTCATTTGAATGGTATAGACGAAAATGCCGTGCTGCTGGACACCATCAGCAAAAGATACAGTGCCTGTGGTGCCCGGATAGGCGCCCTGGTAACGAAAAATAAAAATATATACGATTCGGTACTAAAGTTTGCTCAGGCAAGGTTAAGTCCTCCCGGGTTGGAGCAGATTTTAGGAGAGGCTGCGGTAGATCTTCCGGATCATTATTTTGATGAGCCCGCTGCGGAATACATTAGCCGGCGCGATCTGCTGGTGTCGAGGCTCAACCAGATGGAAGGGGTATATTGTCCCAATCCCGGGGGTGCTTTTTACGCTATTGCCCGGCTTCCTATTGATGACTGCGACCGGTTTTGCCAATGGTTACTGGAAGAGTTTTCTTATAAGGGGCAAACGCTCATGTTAGCGCCTGCTACCGGTTTTTATGTGACACCCGGGCTGGGGACCGACCAGGTTCGGCTGGCTTATGTTATTAATAAAGACAGTATGAACCAGGCTATGGATTGCCTCGGGCAGGCGCTTAAAGTTTATCCCGGTCGTAAGGATCTGCATACCGGTTAAGAATGGCCTGCACTTCCGCCTTGCCGAGCTTTGAGAAAGCGAGGGGAGTAGGGAGAGGGCTGACCTGCAGATCCTGTAATACTTTTTCCCACCAGGCTACATCACGCCATTCGCCGTGTTTATAGCCCACTTTTTTGTAGGTGGCAAACCATTGAAATCCCATTTTTTCGTGAAAACCTACACTTTCATTATTGGGTATTGTTATAATGGCAAATACTTTATAAAAGCCCTGGAGCGTCAGTAACTCAAGCAAAGCCTTGTAGAGCCTCGTGGCAACTCCTTTGCGTGCCTCGGAGGGATGCACATATACCGAACATTCTGCTACCCATTGGTAGGCTATTCTTTCGCGGTAGGGCGATGCGTACGCATATCCTATTACTCTGTTCCCTTCTACTGCCGCCAGCCAGGGATGCGTTTGGGTGTATTTTTCCACTCTTTTTTCAAAATCCGCAAGTGTTGGTGGCTCCGTTTCAAAAGTTACCACTCCATTCCGTGTAAAAGGGGCATAAATGTCCAGCATTTGAGCGGAAAAAATCGGGTTCGCAGCAGTTATATACATATTATTATAAAATAAATATAATAAAAAAATGAATTTTGATAAGAGAAATAAATTTTTGTTCTATATATTTGACATATAATTATAAGTTATATATTATTTCTCATTCTAAAACCTCATTCTCATCAACTAAACTTTTATTTATGCACATGACCAAAAAACTGGCTATTATTCCTTTCGGTTTACTTGTATTGGTGACAATTGTTGCTATGTTTTGTGGGCATAACCCGGTTGCAACTCCTACCGATCCGGCAGTGGACACGGGGGATACCGCCTGGTTACTCACTGCTACTGCGCTCGTATTGATTATGACACCCGGCCTGGCTTTCTTTTACGGGGGTATGGTGAAGAAGAAAAACGTTATCTCTACAATGTTACAGAGTTTTATTTGTATGGCCATTGTTTCTATTATCTGGGTCATTTTTGGGTTTAGCCTCGCGTTCGGAGAGGATATAGGCGGAGTTATTGGCAACCCTTTTACTTTTTTCCTTTTGAATGGCGTTGCCGATGGCGCACCCTGGCCGGCCGCGCCTACGGTTCCTTTTATCGTATTTGTTTTTTTTCAACTCAAGTTTGCTATCATTACCCCTGCGCTGGTTACCGGTGCTTTTTCTGAGCGGGTGCGTTTTACGTCCTATATATTATTTATTCTGATGTTTTTCGTATTTATTTACGCTCCTCTGGCACATATGACCTGGCATCCGGAAGGGTTTCTGGCCAAATTGGGTGTGCTGGATTTCGCCGGCGGAACGGTAGTGCACATGAGCGCCGGGGTAGCGGCTCTGGCAAGTGCTATTTATTTAAAGAAGCGGACCGACCAGGAAATGAAGCCGGCACGGATTACCTATGTTTTGTTAGGTACAGGCCTTCTTTGGTTTGGCTGGTTTGGGTTTAACGGTGGTTCGGCGATGGGTGCTAATAATCTGGCGGGGATAGCGCTCGCTACTACAGCCGTAGCATCGGGCGGCGCAGCCTTTGCCTGGATTATGTTCGACGCGATGAGAGGGAAAAAGCCCTCGGCAATGGGTACGAGTATTGGCGCTGTGGTGGGTCTGGTGGCCATCACACCTGCGGCCGGCTTTGTGAGTATCCCTCATGCCCTTGTTATCGGGGTGGTGGCAGCTTTTGTCAGCAACCTGATGGTTGAATGGAGAACCCGGACGAGTATTGATGATACTTTAGATGTATTTCCCTGTCACGGCATTGGCGGTTTGGTGGGTATGGTACTTACCGGTGTTTTCGCCAGTCCCGGCATTAACCCGGTTGTGGCTGACAAGGGCCTGTTTTTTGGCGAAACTAAATTATTTGTTACGCATACACTCACAGCAATAGGAGTTTTGGTGGCCGTATTTATAATGACAATGATTATTTTAAAGGTAACCGACCTGATCACTCCTTTGCGTGTGAGCGAGGAAGAAGAAGCCGAGGGACTGGATATGTCGCAATTAGGCGAATCTCTGTAATCAGTTAGCTGATGAAGATTAGCGGGAGCAATGACCCGGATCATAGTTCTGATTTGTTAGATGGGATAAATTTATTCCAAATTTCAAATCATGAAAAAAATACTCATTCTCCTCGGAGTGGTGGCACTGTTAACGTCCTGCGGTGACCACGAATCCAAAACAACAACAGCCGGCAACAGTTCTTCGGATCTTAAGTCGGTAGGACAATCGGGGGTGGTAGACGATGTATCTAACCCAAATATAGTACAGGTAGCGGCAAAAAGTGCCGATCATACCACGCTGGTGACGGCGGTACAGGCCGCAGGTTTGGTAGACGCACTTAGTAATGCAGGTCCGTTTACAGTTTTCGCTCCCACGAATGCCGCCTTCGATAAACTGCCGAAGGGAACTGTGGAAGATTTACTGAAACCCGAAAAAAAAGACGACCTGGCCAATATACTCGGTTATCATACCTATGTTGGGGTGTTGGATGGTGTGATTTTGCAGGATGGAGCCGAATTTGACATGGTATACGGAGGCAAGGTGCAGATTACAAAGAAAGATGGCAAGAACTATGTAAATGGCAGTGAGCTGACAGGTACCATCAAAACCTCAAACGGCGTAATACATGTTATTAACGATGTATTAATGCCCAAATAATTTGCCGGTAAAAATAAGCCCAGGGCTCAAAAGGCCCTGGGCTTATTTTTTAGGAGGAGTGCATTACTGCTCCCTTTGCGTATACGATTCATTGCTCGTAAAAAGCCTTCCGCAACTGCAACGATTGCGGCCAGATTACTGTTTTACGGCCTGTACTATTTTCGACATGGTTTTATTGCCGTCCTTATCTACCTGTACAATGCGAATAAATAATTTTCCATCGTCCATCAGTTTAAAGAGGTCTCTTTTTTGGCAGGATAAGAATGAAATACCCACTACTGTAAATAGCAATACGCCGTATTTTATTTTTCGGGCAGATACGTTTGTTCCTGCCATGCTGAAAGCTAAAAGCAGAAGACCTGTTGCGGTTAGGATGGGGAGAGACAGGGAACTGTTGTACACCAGTAGTTCGCTGCTGTTTCCATTGAGCGCTTTGCTTTGAATAGTTTGTGCGGTTTTAAAGTGGATGCCCTTGGTGGAAACCTGTATTAAAAAATGATCATTGTTGGTTTCGGCTTCGGTAGTCCAGTAAACTAAAAGCTGCCCGTTTTTTACTATAGCGCTTATGTTTCCGAACAGAACGGGCAACGCGTCAGTACCCTGGTATTCGTAAGCGCCCGCATCTATACGCGGTCCGAACAACCGTGGATTTCCGTTCAAATCAACACCCCAGGCCGCATCCCCGATATCGGGAAGAGGACTTCCATTACCTGCTATATTCCAAAAGCTTTGGTTACTACCCCGGTTAATGGCTCCGCTTCCGGTTTTGAGGGTATAGTTGCCGCCCGATGGATCTGTAAAAATATCTGTAAGCTCCATTCCGGTGGCATCAATATTTCCGTTGGAGACACTGGTGTGACCTTCAAGCAGGGAGTATTGGGCGGTATAAGCTGCCGGTCCTTCTATTTTACCAAAGACAATCGAATTAAAAAGCTGAAGGTTACCGCTATGGTTATAAATGGCCGAAGGGATATTGTTTGCTGTATTTCCGGCAAGCGTTACATTGTTCAATTTCAGAGTTCCTCTGTTATAAACGCCGCCTGTTAATCCGTTGACCGATGTATTGCCGGTAATACTTACATTGGTAAGCGTTGCCGAAGCATACTGAGAGTTGTAAAAACCGCTTCCTCCCTGGTAAGAGCCCCTGTTTGCAATTATTTGCACATTAGTGAGTACGGGGTTCGAAAAATTGTCGTTCCAGATTCCGCCACCCTGGGCACCGGCGATATTACCGGTTATCAGCACATTGGATATTACCGGGGAAGATGCATACAAATAAATGCCGGAGCCTCCCCTGTCGTAAGCGGTGGTTAATGTTGTGTTGTTACTGATGACGAGGTTTCGGAGGGTGGGGGAGGCATAAATATTTCGTATGCCTGCTCCATTATCGGAGTATTTACCATTGGTTACAGTAAAGCCATCCAACACTGCTGTAGAGGTCAGTTCAGTTGCTGCGTCAAAAACATTCCATATTACCGGGCGTGCATTCTGGCCGTTAAGTACCGATCCTGCACCCAAATTTTTGTTGGGCAAGATCCGGTTATCATTTAGAGTGAGAACACCGTTTGTGGGGTCAAAGCCTCCGTAAATAGCCACCCCGTTCTTCATAATAAAACTGTGTTCGCCCACATTGTAATTGCCAACCGCTACGTATACTTTTTGTACACCGTTGGCATGAATGGCGTTATGTAAATCATCGGTGGCGTTGTCCCAGCTATCGCCGCTACCGGTTCCGGTTGCTTCCGGCTTTACATACAGGATGCCGTTTACATCGGGATGTATAGGCTCAGGTGTGCTATAAACGCTTTCATAAGCACCCATATCAATTATGCCGCCGCCTCCAAAATTGTGTACTCTCGCATTCCCGGCCAGGTCTTTTGAGTTCACATTCAAACCGGCAAACAAAGTATTGTTTCCGGCATTAATGGCGGGCGAGTTGAGCGATAAGGTATAGGATGTGTTGTCTGCATCGGTAAATTTCGGGTCGGCGCCTACCAGGTTGTTATCTGCGGTTACATTGGTAGTAAAGCGCTGTGTTATACTATTTTTAAGGGCGCCTACCTGTCCGGCTATATCCACACCGGAAGTGCCGGCATTTCCGTTTATCGTGTTTCCCCAGATAATGCAGTTGTAAAAAAATGGTTGGGAGCCTGAGCCCGAATTGCGTACCGCTCCCGCAGGCGCGCCGGAAGAGGCCGCGTTATTATAGGCGATGGTTACATTGGTAAGAACCGGGGAAGAGGTGAAGGTATTATACATCGCGGCGGCTCCTTCGGCAGATGTTGCTGTATTGCGGACAATACACACATTCGTAATGCGGGGGCTGCTATTGTTGGAATTGGCAATTCCTCCTCCATAGCTGGCCGTATTGTTTTTGATGACCAGGTTGGAAAGTGTGGGCGATGCGTAAATATTGCGTAT
>JBEBUZ010000033.1:0-35807 GCA_040393015.1 Paraniabella yanshanensis | reverse complement strand
ACACTACCTTTGCAGCCACAAAATCGAAAACCGGTGCCGTAAGACCGGGGCTCGGGAGTAGAAAAACTGCCTGATTCTGAGTTTTTCCCTGTCGCCTTCGCTTCGCTTCACCGTTTAGAGGTTTTGCAACCTTAAAAAGAAATTCCTTACATGAAGCTTTCACAATTTCAATTCGACCTCCCGCTTAACCTCATTGCCCAACAACCGGCGAAAAAAAGAGAAGATGCCCGCATGATGGTAGTACACCGCCACACCGGACAAATTGAAAACAAACATTTCCGCGATATTCTTGATTATTTCGACGACAAAGACGTTTTTGTAGTAAACAACACAAAAGTGTTTCCCGCCCGCATGTATGGGCGCAAGGAAAAAACAGGCGCCAAAATAGAAGTTTTCCTGCTCCGTGAACTGAATAAACCTAACCGCCTCTGGGATGTTATTGTAGATCCAGCCCGAAAAATACGCGTTGGCAATAAACTCTATTTCGGAGAAAACGAAGAACTGGTGGCAGAAGTGATTGATAACACCACCAGCCGCGGCCGAACCATTAAGTTTTTATGGGATGGCGATGAAGAAGGTTTTCGCCAGCAACTGGAAGTATTGGGAGAGACACCCTTACCCAAATACATTAAACGTAAACCAGATGAGGAAGACAAGGAACGCTATCAAACCGTATATGCCAAGCACGAAGGAGCGGTAGCTGCTCCCACTGCAGGTCTTCATTTTAGCCGCGAATTGATAAAACGGCTGGAGATTCAAGGTGTTCGCTTCGCCGAAATCACCCTGCATACCGGCCTGGGCACTTTCCGCCCCATTGAAGTGGAAGACCTGAGCAAGCACAAAATGGATGCCGAGTACTTCCGCATCGAGGAACAGGCATGTAAAATTGTAAATAAAGCCAAAGAAACCGGCCATCGTATCTGCTCCATCGGCACTACGACTATGCGGGCAATGGAATCGTCGTTTACGGCTCAGAAATTATTAAAACCCTCCGAAGGCTGGACTAATACCTTCATTCATCCGCCTTACGAATTCAATATTGCCGACTCGCTGGTGACCAATTTTCACCTGCCTAAGACCAGCCTGATGATCATGACCAGCGCTTTTGCGGGTTATGAATTAGCAGTAGAGGCTTACAAAAAAGCAATCAAAGACAAATACCGGTTCTTCAGCTATGGTGATGCCCTGCTGATTCTATAAGCAAAGACGATTTTTAATGGCTGCCCGAGAGGTGGCCATTTTTATTGGGTATCGAAATACTAAAAGTCGGGCGTCTTTTCTCCCGAAAGCGAGAGATCTTTAACCCCGATTTCACTTTTGTGATATACCACCGAATTGCTCGGAACGCTGGCCGTTAACCACACGTTCCCTCCAATAATGCTTCCACTCCCAATAGTAGTATCGCCCCCCAGAATGGTGGCGCCGGAATAGATAACCACATTATCTTCAATAGTGGGGTGGCGCTTGGTAGTGGCCAGTTCCTTCGACACACTCAGCGCACCCAGGGTAACCCCCTGGTAGATCTTTACATAGTTGCCAATAATAGTGGTTTCACCGATTACTACCCCCGTACCATGGTCAATACTGAACGAGTGGCCTATAACAGCACCCGGATGGATATCTATTCCCGTTTTTCCATGCGCGTACTCACTGAAAAGCCTTGGCAAAACCGGAACCCCTGTTTTGTAGAGGGGGTGCGACAAGCGATGCACGGCAGTAGCATAAAAACCCGGATAAGCAGCCATCACCTCCTCCAATGATTTTGCAGCAGGATCCGATAACAAAAGCGCCTCGGCGTCTACAATCAGTGCCGAATAAATAGCCGGAAGTATTTCGAAATATTCCTCGCTAACCGTGGTCGCCCGATCCCCGTCTTCTATCACATCTTTCAGCAAACAGGTAAACTGTTCCTGTAGCGAAACAAACTGCTCCCTCAATTGGGCTTCACACTTATGGTTAATATCATTAGGGAGAAACAGCAGCGTATACAACTCATCAATAAAACTTTCTACCGCACCCTTATCAGGGAAGCCCGAAAAACACCTTGAATTTCTTTCAAAAAGAGCTTTTATAAAATCTTCACTCATCCTTACCTGTTGATTAAGTAAGCAAAAATAAATGTTTAACCCCGAACCCGGAAATTGAAGGAGACCAGGGAAGCGCATAACAGCCGCCTCAAACAAAAATATTGCGGTGCGCTGCACCTTTGCTTCCGACTCTATTGTACTAACGTTTTCGCCGCTCTGCGGCTATAAAGATCAATGTTGCTCTGCAGTTTTTCAAGTAATTGTTCAGCCTCCAACAGGTCCGGCGCAACGGAAATCACCGTGTAACCATTTTTGAAAAAAAATTTTCTATTCAAAAATGAATCGTACATTTGTACTGTACTACATAAATAGTACACTAAATAAGTAAATATGATCTCGATTCAAAATCTTCATTTTTCCTATCAAAAGAAAAAAGTGTTCAACGGGCTATCCCTTTCCTTCTGGCCGGGGCATATATACGGGCTATTGGGCAAAAACGGAACCGGTAAATCTACTTTATTAAAAAACATCGCAGGTTCCCTTTTTCCTGGGAAGGGCAGTATTGATGTAATGGGGTTTGCTCCCGGCAAAAGGCAGCCCGCTTTTCTGCAAGACGTATTTATTGTGCCCGAAGAGTTTTATTTACCGGATGTAAAGATCGAAAAATTCATAGCAACAGGAGCCATCTTTGCCAGTACCACATTTGCCATGCTGGGAAGAAAAGACAAGGGAATTTACTGGATCAGCTTCCCCGCCAGTCACCTCGAAAAACTTTTAGCCGTCTTATTCTTTAACGTCATTGCATTTACGCTTGCCTATACCCTTTGCTTCTTTTTACTCAAAACCATTACACAATTCTTTATCCAAATCCGTATAGATAATGAGCCGCTTAAATATAGATACAACAGAATGAGTTGGTCGAATGAAAATGGGCTGGGTGCAGCCGTTCCCTATTTCCTCATGGGCTTCTTCGTAGTGCAGGCCGCTTATATATTAGGATCGGCGTCTTTCAAGAAATTTTCCTTTATCATCACCACTATTATCACGGCCGCTCTTGTTTTTCTGTTTATCCTGTATGTTGCCAAACTGGGGAAAGGCAGTTTCAACGGATATAGCTTTAACTTATTCGACCTGAAAGAGTACAAAGAATCCGGTGTGTATAAAGAATATATCATTTCTCCCTTGCTCAAAGAGCCCATATTATTCTTTCTAAAATTTTTAACAGCACCATTCCTTTGGCTAACCACCTGGTTTAAGCTAAAAGAAAAACAAATCTGATTTATCAGGTAACCGAAATAAATATTTATGCAATTCAATAATAATGCACAGGCTATTTATTTGCAGATAGCTGATTACGTATGCGAGAAGATACTACTGAAAGAATGGCCGCCCGATGCCAAAATACCCAGCGTTCGCGAACTGGCCATGCAACTGGAAGTGAACCCTAATACCGTTGCCCGCTCCTTTGAGTTTTTGAAACAACAGGAAATTATTTACGATAAAAGAGGTATCGGCTATTTTATAAGTACAGATGGCTTAAAGAATGCCACGGCCTATCGCCGACAAGAGTTCATAGAAAAAGAAATGCCTTTGCTTTTCAGAAACATGTACCTGCTGAATATAGCGCCCGAAGATCTGAAGATGAAATATGAAAAATTTAAGAAACAATACACTTAAACATAACAACAATGAAAACCAGCAATAAATTATTAACTCTTTTACTGGTGCTGTTATTTGCTATACCGCCGGTAATGATTGCAGGCTTTGAAACTGCCATAAAAAACAATCATTACCTGGTAAAGAGCCCGGCGGGATTTAACGTAGAGCCGCTTAATGAGATGAAACCCTTTAAAGTGGTCAAACTCGAAGGAAACAGGGTAGACCGCCGGTTTGGACTTGTCTGCCATATTTATCCCGGCGACAAGTATGGTTACCGGTTCACCAATTATGATCCGGGGCATGCGGAAAACGGAAGAACAGACAGTTGCCATACAGAACTGCTGGGAGATACGCTAATTGTACGTTACCATACAAGGTCATCCGAAATATTCAGACCAAACAACTACCATTACGGTGTTCAAATAGAAATAACTGTTCCCAAAACCGTATCTGTGTGGGCCAACAATTCCGTTGTAAATATAGACAGCAGCATAAGCCCTTTGGATGCATTGAACCTGGCGCTCACCAACAACGCCCTGGTGAATATCGGCTATAATAAGGACGCCCGTGATATCGGCGAACCCGATATGCCAACGGCTGTATTTCCAAAAATCATCATTGAGGCCGCAAACTCGGAGATCATCTTAAACCGGAACAGCATTGTAAAAAATCTTCAGGCGCACTTACATGGTAACTCTACACTGGAGTTTGCCGACAAGGCAGCGGTCGATACCTTAAGTGGCACCATCTCGGATCAGTCTGTTTTAAATGCCCCCTACAGGTACGTAAAAAAGCTGAGCGCACAATAATAGTTCTACATTTGATACTATCTTAGCATGAAAAATAGCCAGTCATGCTACAACGATCCACCCTGCAGTTTCTAAAAGATTTAAAACGCAACAATAATAAACCCTGGTTCGATGATCATCGTAAGGCTTACGACGCGGCTAAGCAGGATTTTGCCACGTTTATTGATCAGCTCATCCAACAGTTCTCTAAAAAAGATCCTTCTATCGCACACCTCCAGGCAAAGGATTGTATGTTCCGCATCAACCGCGACATCCGTTTTTCAAAAGATAAAACGCCGTACAAAACCAATTTCGGCGCCTTTATCAACAGCGAAGGGAAAAAGTCACCGACCGCAGGTTACTATTTTCATCTTGAACCAGGCGCCAGTTTCACCGGTGGCGGAATGTGGCGGCCTCCTGTCAGTATACTGGCCAAAGTAAGGCAGGAAATAGATTATAACCTGGGAGATTTTGAGCGCATTATACAGACCGGTGAATTTAAAAAAACATACGGTACACTTGAGGCAGAAGAGGGCGAGGTATTAAGCCGCGTGCCCAAAGGGTACCAGGCAGATGATCCCGCTGCGGAGTATTTAAAACTCAAAAGCTTTACTGCGATAATGAATATAGAAGATGCCATGCTAACGAGCCAATCGCTAACATCAAAAATAGTTGCCGCCCTGGAAACCCTGCAACCGCTGAACGATTTTCTAAACAAGGCGCTGGACTAATCCTTTCCTAAAAAAAGTCCACCGACTTAACCTATATTAATGGCCGGCATAGATACCCGTATTAGCTTTGCATAATCATTCAATACTTAATAAACAAAAAAACAAAATTATTATGGCAAGCTGGAAAATAGACGAAATGCACTCGGAAGTAGGGTTTAAAGTAAAACACCTGGTTATTTCTACCGTTTCCGGAAAATTCAAATCTTTTGAAGGAACCGTTTTTGCAGAGAAAAGCGATTTTTCGGATGCAAAAGTTTCTTTCAAAGCGCATGTTGATAGTATTGATACCGGCGTTGAACAAAGAGACGGACATTTGAAATCGGCCGATTTTTTCGAGGTAGAAAAATTTCCCGAAATCAGTTTCGAATCTTCAGAAGTAGTAAAAGATGGCAGTGAATATAAACTAACCGGCAATCTTACCCTGAGAGATGTAACAAAGCCCGTTACCTTAAAAGTGGAATTTGGCGGCTCTGGTCCCAATATGTATGGTCAAATCGTGGCCGGTTTTGAGGTCAACGGAAAAATCAACCGGAAAGATTTTGGTCTTACCTGGGGTGCGGTTACCGAAGCTGGCGGCGTAGTGGTAAGTGATGAAGTAAGATTATATGCCGATATTGAATTGATCAAAGAAGCTTAAAATCCTTTTTATATTTTTTTGAAAAGAGGCGGTACCTGTACGGCCTTTTTTCGATTGACAGAAGGGATCAAACCGGCTTAAGGAGGTGGCCTGCAAAAACAAAACACTCACTACCCCTATGAAAAATCGATTTTGCAACCGGCAATTGTGCGAAATCTGCCCTCTATCCTATCTTCGCAGCGGGGATCACATCCAATGAAGTACTTCCGCATCAAAGAAAATTCTTTTTTTGCACGATTGGCCGCAAAAAAACTGCGAAGCCGCAACGTAGCAATTGTATTCGGTAGCTGTATACACTTATACGGGGCATCGGCGAAGGAATTTCTGGCCAATAAAAAATGGCTGCGCCACGAGTTGAAGCATATTGAACAATATAACAGGTTGGGATTTTTCCGTTTTATCATCATCTATTTATGGCAAACCCTTAGAGTAGGGTACCACCAATGCGGACTGGAATGCGAGGCGCGGGCGGCAGAACTGGATGAAGAAATAACGGCAGGCTTCCGGTTAAAAGAAAAGCCCCGTAAAGAGGTATCGGTTTAAACTATCTATTCCCGCAATAATACAAAATATAATTTCGCTGTATGAAACATTCATTGTAATTTTTCGGTTTGTTATAAATACGAAAAAATGAAAAAATCAATCCAGCTCTTATTTCTTGCAGCCATCGTGCTTTCTTCCTGCTCTTTGCAAAAGGTTCGTTCTACCACGCAAACACCCTTTATGAACAAAGTAATTGCTCACCGGGGCGCGTTTAAAAATACCGGTGTTCCCGAAAATTCTATGGCTGCGCTGAAAGCCGCTATACGACTGGGTTGCGGCGGGACCGAATTTGATATACACATGACCAGCGACGAAATTCCGGTGGTGAACCATGACGCCGATTTACAGGGAATGCCGATTGAAACAAGCACATATGCACAACTGCTTACAAAAACCCTGAAAAACGGGGAAAAGATACCCACCCTCGAAGCCTACCTGAAAGAAGGGCTCAAGCAAAACAAAACCAAACTGATTGCCGAAATAAAAACATCAAAGATCAGCAAGGAACGCTCTCTGCGCCTCACTGAAAAAGTAGTGCAGATGGTGAGGGAATTAAAAGGCCAGCCCCAGGTAGTATATATTGCTTTTGACTACGACGTGTGTAAGAAAGTACGGGAAATGGAACCAAATGCTCCTGTACAATACTTAAACGGCGATGTTTCGGCAGAAAAACTCAAAGCCGATAAACTGGATGCCGACTACCATTATACCGTTTTTCAAAAAGACCGAAACTGGATTGCAGGCGCAAAAAAGTTAGGGGTTTTAACCAACGCGTGGACCGTGAACGATGAAAAAATGATGGATGATCTTTTGGCGCAGGGAGTGGACTTTATTACCACCAATGAACCCGAGCTGTTGTTAAAAAAGTTGAGCAAGTAAAAATACAGACATGAGAACGGATAATAAACTTTTTATTCTGAGCAACGGTCGGGTAGCAGCGATAGACAGGAAATCGGGAGAAATTATCTGGGAGGTGAAACTAAAGCTTTATACCAAAACAACGCTCAGTTATGCGGTTGGACAAATTTTGATAGAAGGCGACAAGTTATTCATTGGTGTATCCGGTGTTGTGCTTTGTTTAAGTGCCAAAGACGGATCGCTTATCTGGAAAAACGAGCTAAAGGGCTGGGGCTACGCTTTCATTAGTATAGCCAATACCAATGCCGGTGCGGGCGCCCAGGAGCAAGCCAATGCAGCGGCTATAATGGCAGCGGCGGTAGCTGCAACGGCGGCAAGTAGTACCGGTTCTTCCTGATCTTCAGAATCTAACTCCCTTTCACCGTTTCATTTACCCTGCCCGCTACTTTTTTGGCATCAATGCCCGTACCTTCTTCCTGCAGGATCAGCTCGCCATCGGGATTAAAAATGCTGATGATATTGGAATGGGAAAAATCGATCGGCGATATTTTTTTGTATTTCATCGATAACACGTTGGCAAACTCCTGGGTGGCGGCCTCATCGCTGCGTAAAAATACCCAGTGAGGTGCATCCATTCCACCTGTTTCGGCAAATTCGGCCAGTCGGGCAGGTGTATCTGTTTCGGGGTCAATACTCACCAATACCAACGAAACTTTATCGAGATAAGAAGGCTTGATTTGCTTTTCTATTTTTTTCATATCCGCCACCAGTATGGGGCAGGCCGCTTTGCAGGTGGTATAAATCATTACTACTACCAGGGTTTTTCCCCGAAGGGCATTTAACTGGTAGGACTGATGTCGCTGATCCTCCCATTGGCTGCTCAGGTGAAATATAGAATCAGAAGGCAGCTCTTTTTTAGTACGATCGGGGGTACAGGAAAAAAACAGAAGTCCTGCCAGTAGAAAAAATAATGATTTCATTTTGTTTATTTTTTAACCTCGATATTAAGGCCTGGTTCCGTATCGCGGGCGCAACGAAATCCGAGGTTAGCTACCGTATAATGCGCTTTCAGTCCGGCCCGCATACTAAATCTCATAAAAGCCGCATAGTTCAATACATCGGTGGCGCTGGTAGCGCTGCCAGCACAAAACAGATTATTGTCGCTGTATTCGCCCGACCGGGAGTCGCCCGTTACCAGAACCGAATTAAAATCATCCGTCCACTCCCATACCAGATCAAAGAAATTATACACCCCCCAGTAATTTGGCGGCGACTGCTTTACGGCATTATACTGTTTGCCTTTTACCAGGTACAAATTCACGATCCGGTCGGAATAGGATTTCTTTTTCCGCGCATTGGGTACCGTTTCATCGGCCATGGCCACCCACTCCCACTCATCCAAAGTAGGCAGCCGTTTTCCTACGGCTCTTGCATAAGCTTTGGCAGCGTACCAGGATAATTGGGTAACCGGTGCATTCAAATCTGCATGGGCAGGTAATACGGTATCGGCTATCCAGGAGTGCAAATAATTGGTATCGGCATAGAGCCGTTTCACCTCCGAGCGCCGCCATTGCGGATATGCTTTTACAAAGGCCAGGAACTCCCCATTTGTCACGGGTCTTTCATCTATCAAAAATGGCTTTACTTTTACCAGCGCAGTGTCCGAACCATAAAAGGGCTGATATTCTCCTCCCGGTATATCCACCATCATCACCGGCGATTTTATTTCGGGCAGTGTAGTCGCAGGTGATATCGCGTCTGGTGTAGCTTCCTGCCGGCCGCAGGACACACACCAGACAAGCGATAAAATGATACTAATGATATGGATGAGGTTAGGGCTCATTTTCGTTCATCAAATTTTAGAATCCGCCCTTTTTAAATACTTTCGGGTTTTCTTCACCGGTCACTTTCAGTTTACCGATAGCACCTTTGTTAAAGGCACGGAATATAGAGTGATCTACCAGCACATACTCGCCGGGTACATCTACTTTAAACTCTACGATAGCTGCACCGCCGGCCGGAATAATGGTGGTTTGTACATTATGCGTAACAGTGGATCCTCCTTCGAGGTACACCTTATCAAAAATCTCCCCGATAACATGAAAAGAAGAAATCAGGTTGGGACCGCCGTTCCCGATAAACAAACGCACCGTTTCACCTACTTTGGCTTCCAGCATATTGGCGCCTAACAAAGAACCTTTTCTTCCGTTGAACAAAACATAGTCCGGGTTTTCTGCCGTGCCTTTATCATTGTCAAATTCCAGCAAGTCGGCTGAGCGGGCTTTGGTATAAAATTCTCCCTGCATAATGTAGTATTCCCGGTCTACTTTCTCCAATCCTCCGGCGGGTTCTACCAAAATCAACCCGTACATACCGTTGGCAATATGCATAGGAACGGGAGGTGCTGCACAATGGTACACATACAAACCAGGATTTAGTGCTTTAAAGGTAAAAGTTACTTCCTGCCCGGGCACCGCAGAACTGGCTTCGGCCCCACCGCCAGGACCATTCACTGCATGCAGGTCTATATTATGAGGTAATACACTGTTGGCATCATTTTTCAGGCGAAGTTCCACTTCGTCGCCTTCCCGCACACGGATAAAACTACCCGGCACCATGTTATTGAAAGTCCAGAAAGTATATTTCTTTCCATCAGCTATCTCCCCTTCGATTTCCGTAGTGAGCAATTTCACGATCAATTTTTTAGGCGCCCTGTTTCCTATTGGCGCAGGCACATTAGGAGCTGCGGTAATTTCGGCTTCCTCCGGTTGCCCCTTAGCCTCTTCCACGGCAGTGGCAGACGACCCGCTTCTTCCCTGTTCATTGTTCGTTCTGCAAGCTCCAAAAAAGAGCAACACACAGCACACGAGTAACGCAATTTTGTTTGTCATAACACTTACTATTTAGTTAAAAAAATGGTATGTTTGATTTCTTCCCATCCTCCCCAATCCATTACCCCCTACAAAGACAAAGGTAACTACAAATAAATAAAAGACATCTTTATCCTTTATTTATTTTGTATGATTCTTATCAGGAAGATTGATGATCGGAGGCATTAATCATCGTTGCCCACCTGCAATAAGGAAGACTCCGATTTTACTCCAACCGGTTATTCCATTATCCAACTCACTTCACCAAAGTCGAAACGAAGCTCCTTGTGCGCTTGTACCACCAGTTGCCCGGTGGGTAATACTTCTTTTACAACTGCTTCAAAAACCTTCCCGTCTTTTTCCAGGCGGGTTGTTTCACCTCTCTTAAAAAGAAATTGGTTGTATTCATCCATCAGGCCGGGATCGTTGATTTGTGCTGCTCTTTGCAAAACCTCCTTCCTTAGTTCCCCGGCTAACAGCAGGCAATTGAAGGTATTGCCGGTAATTTGTTGTAAAGAAACAGCCCGTTGTTCTATCCCGGTTTCAAAAAAGGTCTGATTGATATTGAGGCCGATACCCACCACTGCCCATTTCCAGCGGGTACCACTGATGATATTTTCAATTAAAATGCCTCCTGCCTTCCGGTTTCGAAAATAAAGATCATTGGGCCATTTGATTGAAATATCGGTGCCGGCATAGCGAACCAAAAAATCTCTTACCCCCAATGCCACGGCCGCACTCAGACAAAACTGGTTTGCCAATTTTATATTTGTTGGATTTACAATTACACTCAGGTGAATATTTTTGTTTTTTTCTGATTGCCAGGTTTTACCCCGCTGACCTTTTCCGGCCCATTGCTCATGGGCAAATACAGCAGTGCCGTGGCCGGCAATAATCTGCCTTTTCGCGCCCGAATGCGGCTTTAGAAGGCTTAGGGCATAATTATTGGTACTATCTACCGATAAAAGTTCAATAAGAGGCGGAAAAGGGCAATAATCTGCGGAATGTTGTGCCAATATTCATTATTTTTGAGCAAATTAAATAAGGAATGTGAAAATGAGGCAGTTTGGTATAAATATCTTACCTGTTATTAGTTCTGCTTCATGCTCCCCTTCTAATGTCTTCATTCATAAAAACCATTTTTTCTATTGGAACCATTGGCGTCGCTGACAAAACGTAGAAATATAGCATCTGCGAAACTTACCAAAAATTCTAAGCTATTTAAAACCGTTGTTGCCGCAATTCTCGAAAAAAAGGGTGAAAACATCGTTTCACTCGATCTTAGAAAGATCCCGGAAGCTGTAGCCGATTTTTTTATAGTTTGTGAGGCAACGAGCGCGCCGCAGGTAAAAGCAATTGCAGACAATATTGAGGATCGTGTAAAGGAAATTTGTGGAGAAAACGTCTTCCATAAAGAGGGTCTGCAAAATCTGCAATGGGTATTGATGGACTATGCCAATTTGGTAGTACACGTTATGCAGCCCCCAACCCGCGGGTTTTACAACCTCGAAGAGATGTGGAGCGACGCCGTGGTAGAGGAGATTAAATAAAGATTTCCCGGAAACTAGTAAACAATTTAGAGGGTTTTTACCTTATACATCAAACAGAAAAAATGTCGAAGCAGGAAAAGAGAAACAATCCGTTCTTGAATAATAATAATAATAAGAGCAATACGCCGGGCGAACCTAAGAAATCTCCCAGATTCAGCAGTTATTGGGCATTTATTATTATTCTGGCGGTTATGCTGGGCTTCCAGTTTTTAAACCCGGTTGGATCCGGCAGCAGGCAGGAGATAAAACTGAGCGATTTTCAGCAAATGATTGAAAAGGGCGATGTGGAAAAACATACCGTTGTCAGCAACAAAAATATTGTAAGGGTATGGATTAAAAAAGATGCTTTGTCCCGTTACCCCGATGCCGAGAAAACCCTGGTAAACAACACTGAGAACAGTGCGCCCCAGTTTTATTTTAAAATAATTGATGGTCCCACCTTTATCAAACAAATGGATGATTATTACAAGGACCATCCGGAAATCGCCAAATTAGTGCCGGGAACGGAAACCGATAGTGATTTTCTGGGTAAAACAATCGGGTATTTACTCCCCTTTGTGCTTTTACTCGGAGTGTGGATCCTTTTGATGCGCAAAATGAGCGGTGGCGCTGGCGGACCGGGTGGGCCGGGTGGAATTTTCAGTATCGGCAAGTCAAAAGCCACCCTATTCGATAAGGGCACCAAAGTAAATATCACTTTCGCGGATGTAGCCGGACTGGATGAGGCAAAAGTAGAGGTAATGGAAATTGTGGACTTTCTCCGCAATCCTAAAAAATACACCAGCCTGGGAGGGAAAATACCCAAGGGAGCATTATTGGTGGGGCCTCCCGGAACCGGAAAGACCTTGCTGGCCAAGGCCATGGCGGGTGAAGCCCAGGTACCTTTCTTTAGCCTGAGCGGATCGGATTTTGTGGAAATGTTTGTGGGTGTGGGCGCCAGCAGGGTACGCGATCTTTTCAAACAGGCCCGCGAAAAAGCCCCCTGTATTATTTTTATCGATGAAATTGATGCGATTGGTCGTGCCCGTGGTAAAAACGCAATGATGAGCAACGATGAGCGCGAAAGCACTCTGAACCAGATGCTGGTGGAAATGGATGGATTTGGCACCGACTCTGGTATTATCGTTCTGGCGGCTACCAACCGACCCGATGTGCTCGATTCTGCGCTGCTGCGTCCGGGCCGGTTCGACAGGCAAATTTCGATAGATAAACCCGACCTGGCCGGACGTGAGGCCATCTTCAAAGTTCACCTGAAAGATATAAAAGTATCCGAGTCCCTCGATATTCATAAACTGGCCGAACAAACGCCCGGTTTCGCCGGCGCCGATATTGCCAATGTATGCAACGAAGCCGCTCTGATCGCAGCCCGTAAAAATAAAACAGGCGTGGAGATGCAGGATTTCCAGGATGCGGTGGACCGGGTAATCGGCGGACTGGAAAAGAAGAACAAAATTATTTCCCCGGAGGAAAAAAAGATCATTGCCTACCACGAAGCAGGTCACGCCATTTGCGGCTGGTTTTTGGAACATGCTTATCCCTTACTGAAAGTAACAATCGTTCCGCGCGGTACTGCAGCTTTGGGATATGCTCAATACACGCCTAAGGAACAATATTTATACAATACCGATCAACTCACAGACCAGATGTGTATGACCCTGGGCGGACGGGCGGCTGAAGAAATATTCTTCGGAAAAATATCTACCGGCGCTCAGAACGATCTGCAGCAAATCACCCGTATGGCCTATAGCATGGTGACTATTTATGGCATGAATGAGAAAGTGGGAAATGTAAGCTTCTACGATCCGCAGCAGGATAATTCCTTTACCAAACCCTATAGTGAGGAAACTTCCCGGTTGATAGATGAGGAAGTAAGGGCACTAATAGATGAATGCTACGAACGCACCAAGCAATTGTTGACAGACAAAAAAGAAGAAGTAAAAAAACTGGCTGAAGCGCTGCTGGAAAAAGAGGTATTATTCCAGGCCGATGTGGCGATGCTAATCGGTCAGAGACCCTACGAAGAAAAGAAATTGCTGGAAGAAGATAAGGAAGAGGTCGACCATAGCCCTACCGGTGAGATTTCGGCCGGCGTACCTCCTTACGACAGTGATGTAACCAACAAGGCGCTGTAATTTTCGCATGCTGATCAGTAAAAAAGATAGCGTATTAAAAAAAATAAGGGAAGCTCTGGTGCAGCCAACTCCCCTGCCCTTTCCTAAAAGTGAAGGGCAGTCATCGGTATTTGAACCGCTGAGCCAGGAATTGGAAGTTGAATTTGCCGAAAGATTTACCGCACTACAAGGTAAATTTGCTTTTTGCTTTGATAGAAAAGACCTGCAAAACCAATTCAAGCAGTTAGTAGCCGATCGGAAATGGTCGAAAATATATTGTGTTGATGAAAATATTAGCCAACTGTTGGAAGGCGAAGAACGTTTTTTGAAAGGCTTACCGCAGCTCTCTGCCTGCGATGTTGCCCTTACCACCTGCGAATACCTGGTAGCACGTACAGGAAGCGTGGTGATGAGTGCAGCGGAACCCAGCGGAAGAAATACCAGTGTGTACGCCCCGGTTCATGTTTGTATTGCCTATACGAGTCAACTGGTGTACGATGTAAAAGAAGCATTGGAGGGCATAAAAGAAAAGTACGGGAACCGGTTGCCCTCCCTGATAACTTTTGCAACAGGACCCAGCCGCACGGCCGATATTGAAAAAACCCTGGTAGTGGGCATACACGGACCCAAAGAAGTATATGTTTTTTTGGTGGACGATATAACGAAATAACAGGTTGCCAGCTAAAATATACTTTATGCAAATGCAAAGCCATTTTCTTTTTGTTTACGGGTCTCTTTTAAGCGGCTTCAAAAGCCCGGCTTACGAGTACATTTACAAATATTTCAACCTGAAAGGGGTTGCCAGTGTAAAAGGTACCATTTTTGATATGGGCACTTTCCCTGCGGGCACTTCTGTAGATACCGGACGTACCATTAAGGGGGAGTTATACGAAATCCTGAACCCCAAAGAACTATCCTTTGTTTTAGCCCAACTGGACGATTACGAAGGACTGTACCCGGATGAAGGCGAGGAGGTTTATTACAGAAGAGATCTTACCGACGTAGTGACAGAGCAAGGAGAAGTCGTTTCCGCCTGGATATACTGGTACAACGGGGATACAAGCAACAAACCTATTGTTGAATCGGATAATATGATAGATTACCCCGAAAAAAAAGGAGGAAATAAATAGTTTGTTCCTCTTGTTCGCTTTTTGCGGCAACGATGTAGTGGCTGCAATTTAATCTCATTTTCACAAGCTTTTCATTATTCGGGCGGAGGTCGTTGTGTTTTGCCAGGGCTTCACGTTATAAATTTAGTTAGCTTTAAAGCCTTTGTTTACATTTGCTGTTATGCAGTTTGAAGACGTTATTGGCCAGTCGTTTTTAAAACAGGAGCTCACCGGGCTGATGGGGGAAAACCGCCTCGCACACGCCATGCTTTTCCTGGGAAAAGAAGGCAGCGGCGCCCTACCCCTTGCCCTCGCTTTTGCCCAATACATTGTATGTAACGGACTATCCCCTGTACCTGCTTCGGCCGAACCTTCTCTTTTCGGGAACGAACCGACTTCTTCCACCGAAGGCGATGGAGCGGGAAAGACGGACGCCTGTGGAGTTTGTCCGGCCTGCCAGAAGGCTGCAGATATGGTACACCCCGATATCCACTTCAGTTATCCGGTGGTAACCAAAAAAACTAATACGCCCCCTATCAGTACCGACTATATTGCCGAATGGCGCTCATTTGTAAAAAACAGCCCCTACGGTAATGTATACGATTGGCTGCAGTTTATAGGAGCCGAAAACAAGCAGGGAAATATAACTGCCAATGAATGCAATGATATAATCAGAAAATTAAATCTCAAGAGTTTTGAGGGAGGATACAAAGTACTGATTTTGTGGCTACCGGAATATTTGGGGAATGAAGGAAATAAATTATTAAAGCTGATCGAAGAGCCGCCCGCAAAAACAGTATTTCTCCTTGTAGCCGAAAACGAAAACCTGATATTACCTACAATTTTAAGCCGCTGCCAGCTTATTAAAATACCCTTATTGCAGGATACCGATATCAGGCAAGCACTTACCAGCCGCTATAATGCTGACGATCAAACAGCTTCGCGTGTAGCCGCCATAAGCGAAGGTAATTACCGGGAGGCTTTACAGGTAATGCAACATTCGGGCGAAGACTGGCAAAACCTCCTGCGCAACTGGCTCAACAGTATCATGAAAACAGGACCGGCAGCCCAGGTACAATGGATTGAAGAAATAGCGCAGCTCGGGCGCGAAGGGCAGAAACAGTTTCTGCGTTATTTTAGCCACCTGCTGCATTTGGCGCTTCGCCTGCAGGTAATGCCCCAAATGGCCGGGCAGTATCCGGAAAAAGAAAAGGATTTTGCTTCCCGGCTGAACCGCATCGCCAATGTAGGGCAGCAGGAGGCTATAGTGGAGGAACTGGACAAAGCCACTTACTTTATTGAGCGAAACGCCCATGGTAAATTACTCTTTATGGCACTCACTATTAAAATTTATCATATCATTCAGGACAAAGTTGTATTTTTGAATGATTAGGGATGTCTGATTTTGTGAGTTAGAAATATATATTTTGAGGAAGGGCAATGTGAAGAGTGAAAAAAGCGAATAAGTTGATGCTGTTTTTTCAGAAACAGCATGTCCATAATAAACTGATTGACAGTTTCTTATTAAAAAAGAGCAGGGATTCCTCCGGCTATACCTGCTTTTCTACGCTATCGCTGTTTGCCTGCACTTTCCTATCATTAAGAATTTACAAACAATGGGTTGTACAGGTTGTGGTACTGCTACCGGCGGGAAACCAAATGGTTGTCAAAGCAATGGAGGCTGTAGTTCAGGTGGTTGCAATCGTATGAATACATACGACTGGCTGCGCAATTTGCCAATGGCGGATGCCGGTGACTATTGTAACGTAGTGGAAGTGAGTTTCAATAAAGGTACGAGGAAGGACTTCTTTAGAAATACAACAGTTCATTTTTTTGAAAAAGGTGACCGGGTAACAGTGGAAGGCGTAAGTGGGTTTGATGTTGGCGAAATATCCCTGACAGGTGAGATTGTTCGCCTGCAAATGAAAAAATACGGGGCAAAAGAAAATAACCCCGATATGAAGAAAGTGCTGCGGATTGCTACCGACCGGGACCTGGAACTGAGCAGTGTGAATAAAGCCCGCGAGCCGGAAGCGGTGATCCGGAGCAGAGCCATTGCACGGCAGCTAAAACTGGATATGAAAATAAGCCAGGTAGAAATGCAGGCGGATGGAAGAAAAGCCACTTTTTTCTATATAGCCGACGGACGGGTAGACTTTAGAGAGCTGATTAAAGTGTACGCCTCTGAATTTAAGGTAAAAGTAGAAATGCGCCAGATAGGGGCCCGCCAGGAAGCCGGTAAAGTGGGTGGAATAGGAAGCTGTGGCAGAGAGCTTTGCTGTTCGACCTGGTTGACAGATTTTAAATCGGTCAACACTTCCATTGCACGCTACCAGAATTTGTCTATTAATCAAACCAAACTCAGCGGTCAGTGCGGCCGTTTAAAATGCTGCCTGAACTACGAATTAGATACTTATCTCGATGCCTTACAGGGTTTCCCCAACGACTGCGATCAACTGGAGGTAACAAAGGGAAGAGCCTACCTGATAAAAAAAGATATTTTCAAGAACCTTATGTGGTATTCTTTACCCGATAGCAATAAACAATACCCGCTAACCATTGAACGTGTCAGAAAAATCAAATCCCTGAACCGGCAAAATATCGTTCCCGACGAACTGGAAGCCGTGGAAATTGTATCGAACAAGCCTAAAGAAGTGGACGCTTCTTTTGTAGATGTAGTAGGGCAAACTTCTTTGCGCAGCCTGGAAAGAGCCGACAAAAAAAGAAGGCAGCAACGTAAAGCAGGGGCGCAGCAGGACAATTCTGCGCAGGGAAATAATACCCGCAGACAGAACCAGGGAGGTAATAATCAGCCCGGCCGGCGCGATAACCGCCAGGGACAACAAAAAAAGAGAGAACCGAAGAAATAAGGATCATGTCCTAAGCATTCACGATCCTTTAGTCAGCCTTAGCGATCGATGCGGCTCTGTTCCTCGAAATCAAATTTGCCTTTATCACCATAGGCGGCAAAAGCTGCGGGATCGCCGAAAGGTCCCAAATACTTCGCACTGCCAAAACCAAGAATGGGATAGAAAATAAAAGGCAACAGGAGAAGCCCTACCGTAAAACCCTCGCTTTTACCAAAGCTTTTCGACAGCATGTTCGTCATCCATACGGCTACAATAATGTTGACAAGAGGGATCATCATCAACAGGAACCACCACCAGGGCTTACCAACAATTCTTAAAAGAATAATGGTGCTGTAAATAGGGATAATGCATTCCCAACCCTGGTAACCCGCCTTTTGATAAATTTTCCACATCCCCACCAGCATCACCACCATAAGAATAAAAAAGGGAATAAAGAAAAGCAGTTGCCCGCTTCCGGAAACATCGTTCATAAGCATCGTTTTTAAATATTAAATAAATCCAAATCTACAAAAATATTTTATTCCTGCCCATCCCCTATTATAAGGATGCGCGATTTGCCGGGGAAAGTGAATTAAAAAACATTTAACACAATTCACATTTGTTAATAAATTAATTGCTGTTGTTTTGAGTATTAAAAATATATTTGGTTCAGAAGGGCAGGCGTTCTGCAACAAAGGATAGAACGAGACACATAAACCGGCTGGCCCTTGGCCGGAGGATTCATGATAAACAGATTAACTTGACAGAAGCAATCATTAACCTTGAAACTGTTAACCCCCTGGATTTCTTTGGTGTTAACAACGCTAAGCTCGACATTTTAAAGAAAAAATTTCCTTTATTAAAGGTTCTTTCCCGCGGCACACAACTCAAGTTAAGCGGTTCGCCCGAGCAAATACAGGCTGCCACCGAAAAAATTAAACTGGCCATTGCCTACCTGGAACGAAACGGCAGCATGAGCAATAATTATTTCGACCAGATACTGGGCGGGGATGATGCAGAAGTGATCGATCATTTCATGGAGCGCAATCCTAATGAAGTATTGGTCTTTGGACCTAACGGGAAAAGTGTTCGCGCCCGTACCGCCAACCAGAAAAAGCTGGTGCAGGAAGCGGAAAAAAACGATATTGTTTTTGCGCTGGGGCCTGCGGGTACTGGTAAAACCTATACCGCGGTAGCATTAGCGGTGCGCGCTCTTAAAAACAAGCAGGTAAAGAAAATTATCCTCACCCGTCCGGCGGTGGAAGCAGGAGAAAGCCTCGGTTTTCTTCCCGGTGATCTGAAGGAAAAGATCGACCCTTATTTGAGGCCCTTGTATGACGCGCTGGACGATATGATCCCTGCCGATAA
Source organism: Paraniabella yanshanensis (assembly GCA_040393015.1). Lineage (GTDB taxonomy): Bacteria > Bacteroidota > Bacteroidia > Chitinophagales > Chitinophagaceae > Niabella > Niabella yanshanensis_A. The sequence continues at coordinate 16,707 of JBEBUZ010000033.1, read as the reverse complement.
GCTGGGTTATTTTATGACCACGCGTACGATAGAAATTGCACCGCTGGCTTATATGCGGGGACGTACGCTGGACAATGCCTTTATTATATTAGACGAAGCACAAAACGCCACCGATCTACAATTAAAAATGTTCTTAACCCGTATTGGAGCCAATGCCAAAGCGATTATCACCGGTGATATGACGCAGGTAGACCTTCCAAAAAATCAGCGAAGTGGTTTGAAAACCGCCGCACGTATTCTGCGCAATATTCCGGGTATCGGTTATATCGAACTGGATGAGGAAGATGTGGTAAGGCACCGCCTCGTAAAAGCTATTATTAAAGCGTATAATGCCGAACACGAGCGCCATACGGCAGAAAAAGAAAACAAGGAATAAAGGTAAATTCCATTTTACCTTAAAGGGTATCCGCTTTGGTGGATGCCTTTTTCTTTTTTAAATACCAGCAGCAGAACCATCCACCCTAACCACCGCCCAGTCCGATCAGACTCATTTGCTTTTCTCATTCCAGTAATAACTGTCAGGCGTAGCCCGCTGCCCGAATATAGAAGTACCAAGTCTTACAATAGTGGCTCCCTCGGCGACGGCCTCTTCAAAATCGCCGCTCATGCCCATCGACAGTTCATTCATTTCCACGCCGGGAAGCTTAAGCGCCGCTATTTTTTGCTGAACATCTCTAAGCACCCGGAAGCATTTCCGCACTTTATCTTTCTCGGCACTGAAGAGCCCGATTGTCATCAGTCCTTTAATTCTCAGGTTATCAAATTGTGCCACCTGTTCTACCAATTCTGCTGCACGCAGAGGATTTACGCCAAACTTACTTTCTTCACCCGAAGTATTCACCTGTATTAGCACATCCATACTGCGCATTTGAGACGTTAACCTGCGGTGAAGTTTTTCCGCCAGGTCCAAACGATCGACGGATTGAATGCAGGCCACATTGTGCTTCACAATATCTTTGACTTTGTTGGTTTGTACATGCCCTATAAAATGCTTCACATGCCTGATTTCCAGGAGCGCCTCATATTTTTCCTTTAATTCCTGCACTCTGTTCTCCGCTATCAGAGTATGCCCCGCCTCTAACGCTACTTTTATGCGGTCAGCCGGTACGGTCTTGGTCGCGAGCAGCAACTTCACTTCATCGGCAGACCGTCCTGCTTTCAGACAAGCTGCTGCTATTTTGTGCTTAACCCGCTCAATATTTAATAAAATTTCATTCATATAACTGGTGCTCCGGACAGTCGATGCGCAAATCGGCAACAGAAAGATTTTGGTTGAGCAAACTGCAATAATGCTGCCGTCCTTCTCCAGACTGGTAATAGGTGCAGTTGGCACACATACGCTGAACAGTAATTACCCCCGCTTTATTCAGGTGGCGGATAATATCTAACAGGTTCAGCAGCATACTGTTCTTTTCCTCCGTACTCCAGTTGTTTAAAGGTTCATGCAATTCGCGGGTAAAAAGCGAGGTTCGCCCGGCTATTTCCTTTCCTCTGGTAGTAAGATGAATAATATAGCTACGCGTATCGCCGGGATTGACGGTTTTTTTTATAAGCTTCTTACTGTCCAGGGACTTGATGGCATCGCTGATGGTAGCTTTTGTAACATTTAACTCCTCAGCCAGGTAGCTAACCGTTCGTTTATCACTACTGTGATAAAGCAGAAAAATAAGTATTTGCACCTGTATCGGACTTAAGGAAAAAGCCATGCTTTCCTGCCATAATAATACCCTGAACGCCTGCGATATTCTCTCGAGGGAGGCAACAATTTTACTCTCTGTACTTTGATTCTGATAAGTTAAATCGTAATCGGACGGGGACATGGCTTTTTGTGATAGTTTGCCCACAAAGTTAGGACCACTAACTTTGCGGGCAAATTTTTTAACCTTTTACATCGGCCATGGAAGCACCAAAATTAATATGGAGCACATTGCCGTTGGGTGTTACCAGCGCCGGAACCGACTTTACACCCGCTGTTTCTGCTTCGGTGATGCGATTCCGATCTTCGCCGATATGAACGACTTCCACATTGTCGGTACCTATCAGGCCAATAATGTCTTGTTCTGCACTTACACAAACCGGGCATCCGGCATGATAAAAAATTGACTTTTTCATGTTAATAGTATTTCTTTTAGCAATATCGCTTTTACAAAAATAGTTAGGATTCCTAACAATACAAAATATTTTATACACTCCTATTTTTCTCACAGTATTATCCTGTATCCTGCCGGTTCGTTGAGCACAATAAACGCCCCGGTTATCCCGGCGCTTCTGCCGGCCATTTACCCACAGTTTTTACACAAACACCCTATAACCCGCGTGGCCACTGCACCTGAAAAAAACAACCAAAGTTTCTCACATCCTGTGCATAACAACTTTAGAAAGTCTGTTTTTTATGTGATTAATTTGTATGCAGGTTCGGGGCTGTGCTTAACAATTCCTTAAACACTAAGAGAAACAGAGAGGAAGATACCAGGTAGGGCAGCTAAGCCCTTGAGAAGGAACCCGATCCGATTTTAGACATTTTTTTATAACCCGAAGGCAGCGATGCCGGAAGCCAGTAGTAAGACCATATGGCTAACGGTGCTTCGTCGCTTTCAGATTTTACAAAAGCCGGGAGGCTGATATTTATTTAGTATGGGATTATTTGATAAAAGAGTGAACTACAAACCCTTCGAGTACCCTGAGGTATTGCAGTTTACGAGCGCCATTAATAAGTCGTTTTGGGTACATTCGGAAGTAGATTTTACCGCCGACACACAGGATTTTCATTCCCACCTTACTGCGGCCGAAAGGAATGCGGTAAAGCGTGCGTTGCTGGCTATTGCCCAAATTGAAGTGGCCGTAAAATCTTTCTGGGGCAATTTATACAACCACCTGCCCAAACCCGAACTGAACGGCCTGGGCAGCACCTTTGCCGAATGTGAATTTCGTCATAGCGAGGCGTACTCAAGATTGGTGGAAGTATTGGGCTACAACGACGAATTCGGGAAACTGATCGAAGTTCCGGTTATTAAACAACGCATCGAATATTTATCCAATGCCTTAAAAAATACCAAATCCAACGACAAGGAAGAGTACAGCATCGCACTCATACTGTTCACCATACTCATTGAAAACGTATCGCTGTTCAGCCAGTTTGCGATCATCTTATCCTTCACCCGCTTTAAAGGCTGGATGAAAAATGTGAGCAATATCATTGCCTGGACATCAGTAGACGAGCAGATACATGCCAATGCGGGCATCTACCTTATCAATAAAATCAAAGAAGAATACCCGGAGGTACTGAACGAAGCCACCCTGTCGCGCGTTACCGATATGGTAAGGGAATCTATCGAAATTGAAGAGCAGATCCTCGACTGGATTTTTGAAGAGGGCGAAGTAGAGATATTAGATAAAAAAGACCTGTGCAATTTTATCAAGTTTCGCGTGGATGAAAGTCTGAACAAGATCGGCTTACCCTCGCAATATTTTATCAGTGCCGAGCAATACCGTCCTATGCGCTGGTTCGAAGAAGAAGTATTCGCCAATAGCCTCGACGATTTTTTTGCCAAACGCCCGGTTGATTATACCAAGCATGATAAAAGTATAACGGCTGAAGACTTGTTTTAACGAACCAGCAGTGCGTTGCTATGGGCACCCGGACTAATAACGAATCTTAACCCTGCCTGCCAAACAATTTACATACAAACCTGTTAAAACCTTGTACTATGGAAGTAATGGACCCGATGATACAAAAGAACCCGGTTACGGAAAAAATGTGGTGGAAAAACGAAGAAAGCGAGCAAATACTGAATCGTGGTTATTTGCTGAAGGGCGAATCGGTGGAAGGCGCTATAGAACGCGTATGTACCGCCGCCGCACAGCGTTTGTATAAACCCGAACTGAAAGAGGCTTTTATGGAAATGGTAGAACGAGGGTGGATGAGCCTCAGCTCGCCGATCTGGGCCAATATGGGTACCGAACGGGGTTTGCCTATTTCCTGTTTCAACGTATACGTGCCCGATAATATAGAAGGTATTACCCATAAACTGGGCGAAGTAATTATGCAGACCAAGATCGGCGGAGGCACCTCTGCTTACTTCGGCGATTTGCGGGGCAGAGGTAGTTCGGTTACAGACAATGGCAAAAGCAGCGGCGCCGTAAGTTTTATGCGCCTGTTCGATACGGCTATGGACACTATTTCCCAGGGAGGGGTGCGCAGGGGGGCTTTTGCTGCCTACCTCGATATCGACCATCCGGACATTGAAGAATTTTTGCAGATCAAAAACATCGGCCACCCCATTCAAAACCTGTTTTTTGGTGTTTGTGTACCCGATTACTGGATGCAGGACATGATTGAAGGCGATAAACAAAAACGAGAGGTATGGGCTAAATTGCTGGAAAGCCGCCAACAAAAAGGCCTGCCCTATATTTTCTTTTCTGATAATGTAAACCGTCATAAACCACAGGTATACAAGGATCAGAACTACATGATCAACGCCAGTAATCTTTGCTCAGAGATCATGTTGCCTTCCACGCCGGATGAGTCGTTCATCTGCTGCCTTTCTTCGATGAACCTCGAACTGTACGACGAATGGAAGGATACCGATGCCGTTCGGCTGGCCATTTTCTTCCTCGACGCGGTATTGCAGGAATTCATCAATAAAACCGAAGGCAATCATTACCTGGCAAGCGCCAACCGCTTCGCCAAACGGCACCGCGCACTGGGATTGGGCGTACTGGGCTGGCATTCTTACCTTCAAAGAAACATGATCCCTTTTGAAGGTTTGCGGGCCAAGCAATTGACCTCCAAAATATTTGCGGATATCAAAGAGAAAGCCGACAAAGCTACGATCGATCTCGCCCGCATCTACGGGGAACCCGAAGTGCTGAAAGGCTATGGACGCCGCAATACCACTACCATGGCTATTGCACCCACTACCTCGTCCTCGGCTATCCTGGGGCAAACCTCGCCGGGCATCGAACCCTTTAGCAGCAACTATTACAAAGCAGGACTGGCCAAAGGAAACTTTATGCGCCAGAATAAATACCTGAAACAATTGCTGGAGCACAAAGGCATCGATAATGAAGATACCTGGCGTAATATCATGTTAAACCACGGTAGTGTGCAGAATCTTCCTGAGCTGACTAAGGAAGAAAAAGATGTGTTTAAAACCTTTAAAGAGATCAGCCAGTTAGAAATCATTCAGCAGGCGGCCATTCGCCAGCAGTATGTAGATCAAAGCCAGAGCCTGAACCTGAACATACCCAGCAACCTTCCCATAAAGGACGTAAACAAACTCATGATTGAAGCCTGGCAGTTGGGTGTTAAAACCCTGTACTACCAGCGCAGCCAGAGCGTTTCGAAAGAATTGGTGACGAGTTTGGTTACCTGTACAAGCTGCGAAGCATAAGGAATTAAATAAGATTAAGCCCGGATCATCGAAAGATGATTCGGGTTTTTTTTACCATTGTATCAATAATTGCAGCGGTATTTGTGAAAATTCTACAAGTTTGTAAGCCCCTTTGTTTCCCCGCAGTGTAAAACAATTGGAATCGTTTTACAGTGGAGTTATCAATCTCTATCGCCATCCCCTCCTTCTCCATTATAATTTTTAAACCCGATAGGATTTCTCCGGGCTGGGGCGCTTTGCTTTTCAATTAATTCTTTGAGTACCGCAAAAATATTGTCGATATCGCGGGTATTGCCTTTTACTTCTTTTTCCAGTTGAGCCAGTTGCCGCAAAATATCTTTATGCGTAAGGGCGTACTCTCTAAGCCTGGTAAATACCCGGATAATGCGGATATTAACCTCAATAGCCGTATCGCTGTTTAAGATGCTTGACAACATGGCCACTCCCTGCTCAGTAAAAGCATTGGGCAGCTTGCGTGTACCACCCCAACCGGGCAAACTTGATGTCGCAAATTGCGACATCAAGTTGTTGAACTCTTTTTGGTTAAGCGTAAACATAAAATCTTTAGGAAAACGCCTGGCATTACGTTTAACCTGTTCATTCAAACGTCTTGTTTCTACGCCATACATTTCGGCCAGGTCACGATCGAGCATTATTTTTTGCCCGCGTATAACATAAATACGATTGAGTATTTTTTGCTCAGCTACTAAGGTTTGCAACTCTTTTTTTGCCATGGTAAGCAAGGTGTTAAGTCAGGTGCCAGGTAAATATAAAGTTACGTAAAATATACCGGTTGCCGACCTGTTTTATACTTTCCCCATTTTAATTCATTCTTAGCCGGAGACCCGGAGTAGAAGGTACACTATTAGACCACCACGCTCAATAGCAGCACGCCCGCCAGGCCGGCCACACCAACAATAGTTTCCATTAGCGTCCAGGTGCTGAAAGTATCGCGCAAGCTCAATCCCAGGTATTCCTTAAACATCCAGAAGCCGGTATCATTTACATGCGAGCACATAAGGCTGCCTGCACCAATAGACAATACCATTAACTCCGGACTTACCGATGTCGCTGCCACTAATGGCTGAACAATACCTGCCGCTGTTAACCCGGCAACCGTTGCCGAACCCAGCGCAATCCTCAATACCGTAGCCACCAGCCAACCCAGGAACAAGGGCGGCATAGCGCTGCCGGTGAAATGGGCAGCAATGGCATCGCCGGTTCCGCTTACGATGAGCACTTGTTTAAGAGCCCCACCTGCCGCCGTAATTAAAATTATCGAAGTAACGGCATTAAGGGCGAGGCCCGACCTGGACATCAGCTCATTTATTTTTATTCCCCGCATTACGCCTAAAAACAATATAGCCAGTACAACCGTTATCAGGAGCGACATACCGGGATCGCCGATAAATAAAAGAAAATCCCTCGGCATTCCCTCTGCCGGCTGCACCAGCTCCAAAACGATGGTAGAAGCGGCCAGCAACAGCACCGGAAACAAGGCAATGAGCAGGCTGATCGCAAACCCGGGCATCCTCTTTCCCACCTCTTCTTTTCCCAACAAATCCTTAGGAGGCGCCGCCTTAATTTTTCTTATTGTTTCGGGGAAGAGAACACCGGCCAATACCAAAACAGGAACAGCTACCACGAGCCCGTATAAAAGAGTAAGGCCTATATGGGCATTAAAAATATTGGCAATTACGGTGGGGCCGGGATGAGGAGGTAAAAAACCATGCGTAACAGACAGCGGTGCGGCCATGGCTATACCCAGGTATACCACGGGCAATCCTGTTCGCTGCGCTATCGAAAATACCAGCGGGATTAATACCACGAAACCGGCATTGTAAAATAAGGCCAGGCCCACGCAAAAGCTGGTGATACAAATAGCCAGCTTGGCTCTTTTTACACCAAAAGCCAGCAGCAGCTTATCCGTTATTTTGCGGGTAGCGCCGGTTTCGGTTAAAATGCTGCCCAGCATAACTCCAAATCCGAGGACCGTAATAAGCGACCCCAGGATATCCCCCACTCCTTTCGAAATAGCGGCTACCAACCCTGCGGTATCTATTCCATTGGTAAACCCTATAAAGAGAGCCACAAGCATCAGCGACACAAAAGCGTTTAGCTTAACCGCCGATATCAGCAACAGGAGCAGTACAATACCAATAACAAGTACGAGAACCGGTGACATAATTTAATCGTTAAATTTACCCAGCGCTTCGAGGGCGGCAGCCGTTGTTTGTTCAACAGTTCCCGAAACAAGTACCGGAGCGATATCTTTCTCATCGGCCTGAGGCCGTTCCAACGCAGCAAACTGACTTTCTAATAAACCCAGCGGCATAAAATGATCCCTGCGGGCAGCCATTTGCCGGTACACTTTTTCGTAAGAAATATCTAAAAAAACAAAACTTAAATCGGGCACTCCCTCTCTTAAGAAATCCCTGTATCTTCTTCTTAAAGCAGAGCAGGTAATTACACAGCCAACGTTTTCCTTAATATGCTGGCCTATCACCCGCTTAATCTTTGCCAGCCAATCTTGTCTGTCTTCGTCATTCAGCGGAATACCGGATCGCATTTTTTCGATATTGTCCGGCGGATGCAAATCATCGCCCTCTGTAAAAGGCAAACTCTTTCCGCGAGCAATAAGCTTTCCAATGGTTGTTTTACCACAACCCGAAACGCCCATTACGATAATAATCCGTGCCGGCATACTCATTTATTTGTAAGCGCCGCAGACAAATCAGATAAGCGTCCCTTCCGCATATACTTATATCTCACCTGCTGCTAACTGCTGCAATCCCTGTTGGATTCTTTTAATGGTTTCATCCCTCCCGATAAATTCCGCGATCTCAAATACACCCGGCCCAAATTTCCCTCCTACCAACATAATACGGAGTGGCAGCATCAGTTCGCCGGGCTTAAGCTGTCTCGCTGCAGCAATTTCCTTAAAATTATGTTCAAGATCTGTGGCATTCCAAACCGCCGCCAACTGGTAATTTCTAATCAGTTCGGTGAAGAACAAAGCTTTGTCGTCGTTCCATTTGGCTCGCACAGCAGAGAAATCGGCTTGTTTCGGAGTTTGAAAGAAATAGCCGGCCTGTTCAACAAAATCAGTAAGCAATGTGCATCGGTCTTTCACCAGGTTAATAACCGTTAATAGTTTTGCATCCTCCTTTACTTCAATATCTTTTACCGACAGTACTTTTTTTACTTCCGGCAGTAAGTCTTCGGCATGCCGCTTTTTAATCCACTCCTGGTTAAACCATTTTGCTTTTTCATAATCGAATTTTGCCCCGGCGCTGTGTACTCTGTCCATGGAAAATTTCTGAACGAGTTCTTCAAGGGAAAAAATTTCCTGTCCGGTTCCATCGTTCCAGCCTAAAACGGCCAGTTGATTAATAAATGCTTCCGGCAAAAATCCTTGTTCTTTAAAGCCTTCAGTGAGTTCGCCGGTTTGCGGGTCGGTCCAGTTCATGGCAAAAACCGGGAACCCATATTTAGCACCATCGCGTTTACTTAGCTTGCCATTGGGGCCCAGGATGAGAGGGAAATGTGCCCATTGGGGCATTTTATCCAGTCCAAACAGGTATTTCCACAACAGAATATGAACGGGTGCGCTGGGCAGCCACTCCTCCCCACGAAAAGCATGGGTAATTTCCATAAGCCGGTCGTCTACCACTACGGCCAAATGGTAGGTGGGCATGCCATCCGATTTCAGCAGCACTTTATCGTCTACCAGGGAGGTATTGAAATTTACCTCGCCTCTTATCATATCGTTTAATCCTATGGTTTCATTTTCGGGCATTTTGATCCGCACTACATAGGGTGTATTGCTGTGCATCAGCTCGTGCACTTTGTCGCCGTCGAGGGTAAGTGAGTTGCGCATACTCATCCGCACGGTATGATCGTATTGGGGAGAGGGATTTTCTTCGGTTTTATACTGCTGGCGCATTGCATCCAGTTCTTCCGGGGTATCAAACGCATAGTAGGCATGACCTTCGGCTACCAATTGGTCTGCGTAATTCCTGTAAAGCTCCTTGCGTTCGCTTTGGCGGTAGGGTCCGTAACGGCCGCCCTTTTCAGCGCTTTCATCGGGCTCCAGCCCTACCCAGCGCAAACAGTCGTATATATATGCCTCGGCTCCCGGCACAAACCGGCTCTGATCCGTATCTTCTATACGCAAAATAAACTCTCCGCCCTGCTGTTTTGCAAACAAATAATTGTACAAAACAGTTCTTACCCCGCCTAAATGTAGGCCGCCGGTTGGCGAAGGGGCAAATCGTACTCTGACTTTTTTATCACTCATGAGGCAAATGTACACCGCATAAGTATAATATTATACTTATCTGACTGCAATCATACTGATCTCCACATTTACAAACTTGGGCAGCGCTGCCACTTGTACGGTTTCCCGGGCGGGAAAATTGTCGGCAAAATATTGTCCGTATACCTCGTTAACCTCTGCAAACCGTTTCATATCGGTAATAAAAATGGTAGATTTTACCACGTTCGCAAAACCAAGCCCGGCCGCTGCCAAAACCGCCTCCAGGTTTTTCATACATTGATGGGTTTCGTCCTGTAAACTACCGTTATTCAGTTCCCCTGTTGCCGGGTCGATGGGAATCTGACCCGATATATATAAGGTATCTCCCGCAAAAACAGCCTGGTTATAGGGGCCGATAGGAGCCGGGGCTTCGCTGGTTATGATTATTTTTTTTTCCATAATGCGGTGTATATGAGTACAAGTGTTACGAAAATATAGAGCCGACATCAAATTTATACCGTTTTTACCGTATTTTTAAAAACTTTGAGGCGATTTTACATATATTCTAAAAATTATTCATTTCTTTTGTGGAATGCTCCTACTTAGTATTGATACTTCTTTGGATAAAGCATCTTTCTGTATCAGCAAAGGGCAGGATATTCTCTCATTTGAAGAAAATGACAAACGAAATGAACAGGCTGGCTGGTTACACCCTGCCATAAAAAACTCCCTCGCAAAAACCGGGATTCCTCCCGCCAGTCTTAGCGCAGTAGCAGTTAGTAACGGGCCAGGGTCGTATACAGGGTTAAGGGTGGGCCTCGCAGCGGCCAAGGGGCTTTGTTATGCGCTAAATATTCCGCTTATTTGTATCAGCACGCTTGAAATTTTAGCAAAATCAGTTCAATATGAAGCAATTGAGTTAATTTGCCCAATGATTGATGCCCGCAGGATGGAAGTTTATACTGCATTGTACGATAAAAGCCTGCAACAAATAAAGCAACCCTTCGCCACCATATTGGAAGAAGGTAGTTTTTCCGATATATTGGAAAAAAATTTCGTTTTATTCACCGGTAACGGAAGCAATAAACTGGGCCAGGTTCTTACAGCTTCCCCCCGGGCGCAAATACTGGTAAAGAACGTGGATGCGCGGGATATGATTTCCCTGGCTGAAAAATATTTTATGGAAAAAATGTTCCAGGATGTTGCATATTGCGAGCCTTATTACGTTAAAGATGTATATATATCTGCAAAAAAGTAATGTTTGAACAAAATCAGATCTAAACAGTTTAAAGAGACAAATGATATCCTCTAAATAATCAGAAATGAGCAATTATCAAATTTCATTCAATTTAAAAGATGTTCCGGGAGAAGAGGTAGTACTCGATACGCTGGCAGTGAAAAAAGCCGCGTTGATCCTCCGCGCTTTTAATCACAAACTTCGCCAGCAAATATTAAAATTAGTAGATACCCAGGAAAAAGTTACAGTTACCGAAATCTATGTAAAATTGAGAATCGAGCAATCGGTGGCTTCTCAGCACCTCGCTATTCTGCGTAAGGCAGATTTTGTGAAAACCGAAAGAGACGGCAAATTCATCTATTACACCGTTAACGCAGCACGGATGAAAGAGCTCAAAAAATTTGTGGAAGATTTATTAGCCTGACCCATTTAAAATTTTTAATATGGAAAAGTTTTCTGCGGAATCATTCAGCAAATTGATGGAACAGGGAATGGCTGTCGTGGATCTGCGGAACGGGGAAGAAGTAAAGCGGGGTTTTATCAGGGGAAGTATTGGCTTTGGTTCGATAGAAATTTTTGAGGCTTATGCGGGCGCTTTTTTAGGAGACATCGCCACCGGCGCCGGTTTTGGCCCTGTATTACTGGTGTATGGTAGTGACCAGCCCGATATCCCGACCCGGATAGAAAACTCCGGGATACCTGTAAAAGGATTTCTCGAAGGCGGTTATGATAGCTGGGTAGCCGCTGCGGGAGAACAGGATATGATTGTGGATGTGGAACCCGACGAATTAATAATGGACATTCCATTCGACGAAAACCTCGTTATACTCGACATACGGCCGCAGGTAGCTTTTGCCAATGGCCATCTCAAAGGGGCCGTAAACATACCGCTTGCCCATTTTTCGGATCCTTTGCGCCTGGCGGCAGTAGAGGATAAAGACAATTTATACCTGTTGGGAGAAGCCGATCCCGAAACTATTCTTGCCGCTACCTTTCTGAAAAAACACGAAATGCACAACCTCCGCATCGTAAACGGCGGGTGGGTCGCTGTACAAAAAGAAAAAAAGGCTGAAATCGTAAAAGATCCGGGTATGCTGAATTAGGCCGAAGGCATGTGGGATGTCTATGGTTCATGGTATCTTGTCCATTGCCAATATATTTCCTCGTTCCTAATTCATGGTTTCACCCATTCTACATTTCGCCTTTCTTATCCCGGATCAATAAAATTCCCCACTCCCTTTATTATTGAAAATTGTTGCTAACTTTAATTGGTTGTTAAAACAACTATATGCCAAACAACCAGTTTAAAAAGAGCGATCTGTACAGTTTTATAACGGGCGTTGCCAATACTGCCATTGCACGGCGTTTGCAAAAGAAGTTCAATAAAGCTGATCTGAATCTGACGATTGAGCAATGGAGTGTTCTTTACCATTTATGGAAAGAAGACGGCATTAGTCAGCAGGATCTTTGCCAGGCCACCTTCAGGGATAAGCCCAGTATCACCCGGCTGATTGATAACCTCGAGAAAGCGGCGCTGGTAAAGCGGGTGGCATCAAAAACAGACCGTAGAAAAAACCTGGTTTTTCTGACCGAAAAAGCAAGAGCCTTACAGGACGCTTCCTATGGCCTGGCCTCGGAAACCGTAGATGAAGCTATAAAAGGAGTAAGCGAAGCCGAAATTGAAGTATGTAAGTCCGTGCTGAAGAAAGTTTACGAAAACCTGAAATAGACCATGGACCATGGACTATAAAACAAACATTTAAAAATCAAATTATGACTACTTCTCCCGAAAAAACAGCAACTATTAAAGGAGCAGGATGGCTGGTGGAAAAAGCGAACCCCGGGCAAACCTATGCCAGTGAGCAATTTGGCGAAGAAGAGCTGATGATAAAGGACATGTGCCAGCAATTCCTCGACTCGGAAGTGATGCCTATATTGGACCGGATAGATGCGCTGGAGCCCGGACTAATGCTTTCGTTGGTACAAAAAGCGGGCGACCAGGGTTTGTTGGCAGCCGCACTGCCCGAAGAATATGGCGGATTGGGTAAAGACTTTATCACCTCCACCATTATTAACGAATACCTGGGCGCCGGGCACTCTTTTTCCGTGGCCATAGCGGCTCATACCGGTATCGGCACTTTGCCCATACTTTATTTTGGCACCGATGAGCAAAAACAAAAATACATTCCTAAACTGGCCTCCGGCGAGTGGGCAGGTGCGTACGGACTTACCGAGCCCAATGCCGGCAGCGATGCATTAAGCGCCAAAACCACCGCCAAACTGAGCGAAGACGGAAAGCATTATATTTTAAACGGACAGAAATGCTGGATCACCAATGGGGGCTTTGCCCAGGTATATACCATTTTTGCAAAAGTAGTGGGCGATAACCTGCCTGAGGGTAAAGCTGGTTTCACAGCGTTTATTGTAGAAAGAGGGATGGAAGGTTTTACCAATGGCCCCGAAGAACAGAAAATGGGCATCAAAGGATCCTCGACCGTACAACTCTACTTCCAGGATGCCAAAATACCCGTTGAAAATGTATTGGGCGAAATTGGTAAAGGCCATAAAATAGCCTTCAATATCCTCAATATCGGCAGGTTAAAACTGTGTGCAGCGGCTCTGGGCGGTGCCAAACTCGCTTTTAATACAAGCTTGCAATATGCTCAAACCCGCGAACAATTCAAACAGCCCATCGCCAATTTTGGCGCTATTAAACACAAAATAGCCGAAATGGCTCTCCGTACTTTCGCGGCCGAATCGGCCCTGTACCGGACCGCCAATTGGATTAACGAGGAGGAGAAACGACTGATCGCCGAAGGCAAACCTTTTAACGAAGCCTTATTGGGCGCAGCCGAAGAATATGCCATCGAATGCGCTATTTTAAAAGTATATGGAAGCGAACTACTGGATTTTATTGTGGATGAGGGAGTACAGATTCACGGGGGCAATGGTTTTAGTGCCGAATACAATATTTCCCGCGCCTACCGCGACAGCCGCATCAACCGTATTTATGAAGGAACCAACGAAATAAACCGGCTGCTGATACTGGATATGACATTGAAACGCGCCATGCAGGGACGCATTAACCTGATGGGTCCGGCAGCGGAAGTGCAAAAAGAACTGATGAGCATTCCCGATTTTGGCCAGGACGACGACACGCCTTTCGCCGCCGAACAAAAACTTATCGCTAATTTCAAAAAAGCGATCTTAATGGTGGCCGGCGCAGCCGTACAGAAATTGATGATGCAGATTGAGAGTGAACAGGAAATATTGATGAATATTGCCGATATGGCTATTGAAACCTTTGTTGCCGAGAGTATGCTTTTACGGGTGATGAAGATAGCAGAACAAAAGGGCCAGGACAATATACCGCTTCACCTCGATGTTTTGCGCACCTGCCTGTACGATGCCGCCGATAAAATAAATAAAAGCGGCAAAGATGCCATCAACGCTTTTGCCGGGGGCGATGAGCAGCGCATGATATTAATGGGCTTAAAACGATTTACCAAAGCCGAACCGATTAACACGAAAGCGGCGCGGCGTAACATAGCAGATGCCATACTAAAAGCGGGTCATTACAATTTATAGATTGTTTGAAAAGAAATTGTCTTTTCCCTGCTATTTTTGCCCGATGACGAAAGAAGCGCTGGCGGAAACTAATTTTGAAGAAGGGGCGGTACTCCTTATCGACAAGCCTTTAGAATGGACATCCTTTGATGCGGTAAGGAAAATCCGCAACCTGGTTAAAATAAAAAAAGTGGGCCATGCGGGCACGCTTGATCCGCTGGCCACCGGTCTTTTAATTATTTGTACAGGAAAGTTCACTAAAAAAATAAATGAGTACATGGCACAGGAAAAGGAATACACCGGTACCTTTACCCTGGGAGCCACTACCCCTACTTATGACCTGGAAAGCGAGCCCGAAAATTTCAAACCGGTTGAACATCTTACAAAGAAAGATATTGAGAAGGCTGCCGGGGGTTTTACCGGCGAGATCGAACAGGTGCCGCCCATTCATTCGGCTATCAAAAAAGACGGCAAGAGAGTGTACGAACTCGCCCGCCGGGGAATAGAAGTAAAACTGGATCCCCGGAAAATTACAATTAAAACTTTTGAAGTCGATGCGTCGCAGCTACCGGTTATTTCGTTTCGCGTGGTTTGTTCTACCGGGACCTATATACGCAGTCTTGCCAACGATTTTGGCGCTGCCCTGGGCTGCGGCGGCTATCTCAGCAGTTTACGCAGAACCCGTATCGGCGATTTTCAGGTTGATAAAGCGGTTTCAATTGAAGCTTTTGAAGCAGCGATAAAAAGCGTTTAATAATTGTTTGCACAACCCTTAAAGTTTTATCATCCCTGGTTTCCTTCAATTTCCGACTGCATAAAGGCCCGGTCGTTTTTGTAGGCCTGCCAGTCGAACTTCAGCAGGAACTGTGTAGCCGCTTCGGCGCCTCTTTCGAACATAGCCAGTTTATCGGCATCGCTTACGAAAAAGTTCAGCCAGTTAAATTCAGAAAGGGGTATACTGCCCACACCCCGGGAGTACACCCGGTTCTTTAACTGAAAATCCTTATCATAATAGTTCCTGATGGTATTAAAAATGCGGCCAAAATAGCCCATCATGGTCCAGTTGGCCGACTGCTTGGTTTTGTCCTGTGGCGCCGAATCATCGAGGTCAATCCCAAACGATGGCAGCCGCGGTACCATTACCCTGGGATTGTAAAAAATATTGATCGGGAAATTCGATAAAATGCCGCCATCTACAAATCTTGCCACACCGGGCGGATCGCCTTCTCCAAAAACAGCTTCCCAGCGCTTCTTTATAACCGGATCGTGACAGGGAATATCCCGGATAAAATACGACTCAAAAAAAACAGGTATCGACATAGAAGCTCTCACAAAACCCGCCGGATGGATATCTTCGTTCCCCTCCTTCCGAAACAGGGAGGCCATCGCCGGAAATTCCACTTTATTTTCTGTTACCAGTTCCGAGGCGATAAAGGTTACATCGCCTCCCAAACCATTTACCCCCTGGGGATGATTGGGATGGCGCAAATGAAGGCCGGGTATTTCCTGAGCTGCTTTACTGTTTAGGTCGTGAGTATTGGTAACCCCATTGTCACGCATTTGTTTTTCGATCCAGTTATAAAAAAAATTTCCCGGGTTAATTCCGTAGCCCGAATTTTTAAATTTCTTCAGCAGGTTAAAAATATAACGATGCGCTTCGGCTACCAATATAATGAACACCACCAATACAAAGACCAGGGTATTACTCAACTGCCTTAGTCCCGGATGGCTGGGAACAAGATAGAGGACCACAAAACTCCCGATCAGCAAAAGCAACAGGGTGACGATTACCGCTATCACCACCTTCCGAACCCGTGCAAAATAGCTTTTATGGGTAATAAACCGTTTAATGATCCAGCGGGCAAAAGGGTGGCCGTCTACCAGGTCGAAAAAATTAAGGTTGGTAATGGCTTCGAGAACTTTGGATGATTTTTCCTCCTGTTTTTTGCCGATGATGGTTAGCATAGCGGTATTAATGGCGCCTGCGCTGGTACCCGCCATTCTTAAAAACCGGATGCCCATTTGCTCCAGGATATAGGTGTATCCCACCAGGGCTACGCCCAGCACTCCCCCGCCCTTCTGAACCAGGTTCACGTACTGATGGCCTTCTTCATCCAATACATCCGACACTTCGAGCGGCTTTTCGGAAGAAAAGGTTTCTCTCAGCAATTGTAAATTAGCCTGCACTTTAGAACTGGCAACAAAATCGTGGGGCGTTAATTTTTTTTGGTGTGGCATACCGGGCTTTAGGT
>JBEBUZ010000032.1:0-36230 GCA_040393015.1 Paraniabella yanshanensis | reverse complement strand
TGGCAATGGGAAGAGAACTTTGAAAAGTGCTTTTATTGGGCCTTGCCATATACTCGGTGCAGAACAAGGGTCTGTTATAGCGCTGCAATTGGGTAATTCTCTGCGTCAAAGCGGTAGAATCTTCGTAGCAATGAAAGGAAATGATATCTGATTCTTCTATCTGAACTTTTTCAATGGCGTTCAAAGTGCTGTCAGACTCCCAGTTACCGGCCCATACTCCCGACGTAAGCGGTTGGCTGGGATTGGCGGCTCTCGCCCATTCAAAGGTTTTCTTCAGTAAGGGAAGCTCCAGTTCCTTTTTTTCGGCAATTTCCACATCGCCATAAGCTGATTTGTTCATGTTGCCGGGTTCGTTCCATACATCCCATAACAGGATCCTGTCGTCGTTAGCAAACCTTCCTACTACGCCTTTCACATAGCTTTCGAGCATAGCGTGTTGGGTGGTATCTTTTAAAATAGCCTGCCCGGGGCTTTGTACCCATCCCGAATTGTG
The DNA here is from genome assembly GCA_040393015.1 of Paraniabella yanshanensis. Taxonomy (GTDB): domain Bacteria; phylum Bacteroidota; class Bacteroidia; order Chitinophagales; family Chitinophagaceae; genus Niabella; species Niabella yanshanensis_A. The sequence goes on along the minus strand of JBEBUZ010000032.1, from coordinate 35,737 downwards.
CAGGAAGGGCTTGGGTTCCCGCTGGATTCCTGCTTTGGGGAAGGGATCCCACACCGAATCGAAAATGGTAAGTATAATCTTAATCCCATGTTTGTTCGCAATTTCTAAGAATTGATCGATACGATCGTAAAAACCCTGCTCATCATTCTTCCATACAAGATCGTGGAGATAAACCCGCATTACATTCATGCCAATCGATTCGGCAAGTGCGAGCTCTTTTTCGATGGTGGCGGTATCGAAGGTTTCGGCCTGCCACATTTCGAGCTGGTTGATGGCCGTACTGGGTAAAAAATTAGCACCCACGTACCAGGGTTCGGAAGCGTACCATTCGTTGGCTTTTTCTTCCGTCCATTTTACCGTTGTTTCCGAAGCTACTGCTTCTTCCGGTTTGGTCTCTCCATCCCCGCAAGCGCTTAACAGGCCTGTTACAGAGAAGAGAAATAAAAAGCATTTTTTTAGCATGTTTTCTGATTTATTACATTAAAGATATAATGGAAGATATTTTATGTCAGGATTATTTCACCACCGGAAAGGAGGATATGCGTAACCTTGCGGCTCCCATGGGAATCAGTTCAACGACTGTTTCGGGACTGTTTACTGTTACCGGACTGGTGGGCAGGGTATCGGTAAGTCCGTACTGGTCTATTTCCCACCCGGGAATCTGCTTAGCTTTTGCCTTCAGCATAATCGGAACCTTTTCGGGAGTGAATGGAAAATCATCTTTGGGCCACGGCTTTCGCACCACCGAAAAGAGTTTTTCCGGATCTCCGCCGGCATAACTAAGGCCCATATTCCAATCGGAATCGGGAAAAATTTCGAAGGAAGGCCATTTTTCGGTATCTACATTTTCCTGCCATCTGGAATCTCCGATGGCCGTTTTTTTACTGTCGGCTTTTACATATTGTTCTTTGACTTTAAGGGAATAGGTTAAAGGCCCCCGGTGAACGCTGATGCTGTTTTTATTGGCGGCCCATTGCTGCACAGCTAATTTCATGGGCAGCTCCAGCTCAACCCGGTCGCCATTTTTCCAGAGCCGGTTTATTTTGATATAGGCAGAAGCTTTCATTTTCTTATTTACCGTTACGCCGTTAATCTTTAACCGGGCATTGGTACACCAGGCCGGCACCCGCAGGTAAAAAGGGAAAGCGGTATTTTGCTGCATACCCATAATAAAGCTGATTTTCTCTTCGAAAGGATATCGCCCGCCTGAAGTGATTTCTACCAGGTTACCCTTGCCTACTTTGGCCTTTACCGTAGCCTCACAGTACAGCAGGGCGGCCAGGCCATTATCGGGTGTGGCCATATATACATATTCCGAATAATAGGGCCAGCCCTGGGTATGATTGTGCTGGCAGCAGCGCGAACTGAAGGGATTCATCATTAAAAACGGTCCCCGGTTATCGATACCCGGATGGTGGTTTTTGCTGTCGCTGACGGACATATTGGGACTGGTAATATACCGGAGTGCTTTAAAATCGGGCATCACAGCCGCAGGATAGGTATTGAAAGCTACATTTTCGGTATGATCGGCCCAGAAGGGGTCGCCGGTTATACCCATCAATATTTCGTTGGAAGCCATTTGCTCTACCATGCCGCAGGTTTCCACCCCCTGGCGGGGATCGGTATACCCTTTCCTCGCATTTTCATCGGCGCCAAACATTCCGCCCGGCATCTGTCCATATAAATCGCGGATGAGATGGAAATTATGATAGGTTGCTTCCAGGTCGGCTTTATCGCCAGATTGTAAATAGAAGGTGGCAGGCTCGCGGAAACATTGTGCAATATTCACATTATGCCAGTTGGGCAAATTGTTGCGCTGCCGCCAGTTGGCCGTGTTCCGGTGAATTTTAGCGGCCAGGTCGAGCAACCAGTCATTGCCGCTTGTGCGATTATAAAGCCAGTATACACTGATAAGGTTGTCGCCCCCACGGCTGTTTTCCCAGTAGTCTTCCAACAACATACTATCCGGTAAATTATACTGCCATCTGAAATATTTTTCCATAAAAGGCAATACGCGTTGATCCTCGCTATACTCGTAGTAAGATTGCAGGCACCAAAGCATAATCATATTACCCCAGAGATCGGGCTTTCCTTTTTTGAGAATCAGGGGTCCGAAATAGCCGTCGGCTCTCTGGCTTTTCAACGCTGCCTCCAGCCATACTTTGGATTCGGCGATAATAGCAGGATCTTTCAGAATATAACCGAGGTTGCCGTAACCCTTTAACCAGTAAGGAACTTCTTCCCAGCCATGGTCTCCGCTTCCATCGGTACTGAGCCAGGCATTATTCTTTTTGGCCAGCCAGGCACTGATAACACCCAGTTGACCAGTAAGGCCTTCCCTTTGCAATTCGAGGTATTTCCGTAACCATCCACGCGGTTCGATAGTGCCAACAGGGAGTTTAATAAGATGCAGAGGCTGCAAGGGATAGCGGTTGGAAATATAATGGGTATTGATACCCGAGGTTTCGGGACGCTCCACTACGCTTACCGATTCTGAAACAGCAGACTGGGCGTAAAGCCCTTTGAATGCAGGGGCTAACCAGATGAGCCCCAAAATCGCTAAAACGATCCTGCTTTTTTTTAAAAATGATACAGCGCTCATGAAAGACAATTAATCGTTAAGGAAATACCCATTGGTCTGCATAAATATTTTGGAGGGCAGCCAACCGGAACGGCTAAGATAAAGGGAACTGCCCGTTTCTATTCTTTATTTTGTTTCATAAGTTATACAATTTGTCTCATTTTATCGACCCGATGACTGTCGGGGCTGACGACTGAAGGCCTCCATTTCCGTTTTCTCCCCTTCGTCGCCCTGCTGCTTCATAAATGCCTCCAATGCGGCTTTGAGCTGGGCTTTCACTTTGTTGTATCGGGACAGAGAAGCAAGATTATTCAGTTGCCAGGGATCTTTTACAATATCGTACAATTCCTCGGCCGGTCGCTTTACATATCGTATGGCTCTGGAATAGTCCTTTTGCAGCCACTGCCGGAACAAAGGCGAAATAGTAACATTATTCGCGTAGTCGTTATAAGGATGCAGGTTGCGAACATACAGAAATTTATCGTTGCGTACCGAGCGCATCGCATAAGCTTCGCTGCCGTTGTTAATGCCCCTGGTAGTATTAACGCCAAATACATATTCCCTCATCCGGCTGCGTTTCCCGGTGAGTACTTCCTTAAAACTCGATCCATCGAACCCGTCCTTACCCAGAGCGTCTTTAGAACCCGTCTGAACATTTGCCGGGTTTCCCCCGGCTATATCGATGAGTGTAGGAAGAATATCGGTATATTGTACAAAAGCTCCGTTGCGGGTGCCGGGTTTTATAACCCCGGGCCAGCGTACAATAAAACCCGACCGCAGGCCCTGATCGTACAAAGTCCATTTGGAAAAAGGAAAGGAATTTCCCTGTTCTGAAGCAAAAATAACTATCGTATTGTTTTTGCGACCCGATCTTTCGACAATATCCATACAATGGCCTACCAGACTGTCGAGATAGGTAATCTCCGCAAAATATTGGGTCATCTGCTCTCTGGTAAGACGGGTATCCACCATATTCGGAGAAAGCTCGAGCTCCTCCGCTTTGTATCGCGATTTATCGCCGCGGTTCCAGGGTGTATGGGGTTGATTACTGGTAAACATAAGAAAGAACGGCTGATCCCCGGAAGCTTTTATGTACTCCTCCGCTTTATTGAGGTTGACCTCACGCCCCTTACCATCGTCATGGTCTCTTCCGCCAAGAAAATCAAATGGGTACGCTTCTAAGGGGCCGAAATGCTTTTTTCCTAACAATGCTGTCCGGTATCCTAATTCTTTCAGGTAAACCGGTAAGGTTTTTATGCCGTTATAAATAATACTATGATTGGGATAAGCGCCATTACGCACCGGACCCAGGCCTGTAAGCAGGGTTTGCCTCGTAGGCGCACAAATAGGCACTATGTTAAACATATTATCTAAGCAAATACCTTCTTCTGCCAGTTGTTGCAAATGGGGCGTGTATACCTGCTTGCTGCCATAGGGTTGGATGTCGGCCATACTGAGGTCGTCGGCCATGATAAAAACAATATTAGGCCGGCTTCCTTTTTCCTGGGCGAAAACGCCGGGCGACAGGCTAAGCCCTATTAAGATGAAATAAGTTCCAATGCTTAACTGCCTGAAAAAATTTACGAGTTTGGGGGCCTGTTGTACAATTTTCATTTCTTGCTTTTTGGGCATGGTGTAAAAAAAAGTATTTTTTGGTTTTTTTAATCACTTACTACGAGCTGCTTTATCCACATTAACGCGATCACAGGCTATGGTACTTTTAATAAGACGATCTTGCCATCCATAGTCGTTGCCACCATGGTATCGTTTTTCAAAAACTGGATATCGTGTACCAGGCAATTGGCTATTTTATGCACCCAAAGGGTTTTCCCGGTTGCCCGGTCGAAAGCCGCTATCACACCTTTATCACTGAAAGCATATACTTTATTGTCGCGTTCTATGATGCGGGAAGGGTTTAACTCGTAATTAAATACATTATCAGTTTTCCATACAACCTGTGCGGTATCAGCGGTGGTGCTTGTACCCACCAGGTGCCCCTGCATACATTTGGCAAAAACAATGCGGCCATCCTGTGATAATCCCATAGATTCCCGGATCCAATGCTCCTTCCAGTTTTTCTTCCATATCAGCTTACCTGTCCGGGCATCCAGCGCCGTCATATACCTGTCGGGTGCCACCATAAATATCCGGTTATCCACACCAACGGGTGTGCACGATGCCGGCGACAACATACGATTGGTATAGCCGTCGTTAAATACCCACCGGGGTTTACCGGTGTCAATGTCGAGTGCATATAATTCGTTCCCCCAACTTCCAAATACCACCATACCCTTATACACCAGGGGAACAGACTTAACAAAATTCTTCACCTTATTGTACTCCCAAACAAGTTTTCCTGTTCGCAGGTCAATGGCGCGGAATTTACCCTCAGAGGATCCCACCAGCACTTTGTTATCCACTATTACCGGCGAAGCTACTATCGATTTTGAGGTATTATAAGTCCAGATAATTTTTCCGTTACGGGCATCAAGACAATAAATATTTCCATCCGTGGAGGGCACTACCACCCTTTTGTCCTTTATAGCCGGGGTGCTATAAATTTTCCCGCCGGTAGAAAATTTCCAGATAAGATCTTTATCTCCCGGATTGATAGAGAAAATTTCACCCTTACTATTAGGTGTAATGATGCGATTTTTATACAGTACAAATCCGTTACCTATATCCGAAGCGTCCTGGTACCGCCATAACTCTTTCACCTGCGGATACTGATCATTAATAGCATAGGAAGGCCTCGGCCATTGTTTTTGCTCTTTTTCAAACTGATGATTATACAATCGTATGTTAGCCCATACCCTGCCAGTAGACAATCCGGGTTTTCGTTCGCGGTAAAAAGCCTGTCCCTCTTTTATTTCTACTATATTGTAGCCCCCCACACTGTCTCTGGCTCGCAGGTTGGAGCGACCCATAATGGCCGGGATTCCCTCGAAATTGAGTTGCTGATTCTGATGACCATGTCCGCAGAGATATAATTGAATATTACGCTTCTTGAGCCGGTCCACCAGTTCATACCAGTTGTTAAGGGAGGAATCGAGGGGATAATGATCGATAAAGATAATCGGCGCATCAGGGGGGATAGTGGCCAGTACTGAATCGAGCCAAACAATATTTTCATAGGGCACCTGTCCGGGGCTCATTTTCATATTGGGGCCGCAGTTGGCGCCCAGGAAATAATATCCCCCATGGTGAAAGCTAAAAACATCGCTGCCAAAGATCCGGTTGAACGAATTGGCTCCGCTTTCGGACCAGTTATCATCGTGATTGCCGGGAATAATATACCAGGGTTTTTGCAGGGAGTCCATTATCTGTTTGGCGAGTTGCAATTCCTCATCGGAACCAAATTCTGTAATATCGCCCGACGCGATGACAAAGCGGATATCTGCGTCACTATTGATATCCGTTACCGTTCTTCTCAGGTCATCTGCTGCAGTAGCAGAACCGATGTGAATATCGGATACATGGGCAAAACGGAAAGACGATTGTGCGAGCGAGAGCCCGCAGGTTAGTAATGTGCCGATTAAGAAAAAAAGGGGCTTCATGTGCCAAAGATAGGGCTATCGGGCAGGTAATAAAATAAGTTGTTCAAGTTTCCCGGCTACAGGTTGCTGATAAAGGATTACCAGCGACCCCGGATTGTATGACCCTGGAAAACAGTGCTCTTCGTTGGTCGGTTAGCCGATTCTTGTATCTTGTTCGTCATTAACATATTCTAAAAGATCGCCTGGCTGGCAATCCAATACATGACAAATAGCCTCCAATGTACTAAACCGGATGGCCTTTGCCTTTCCTGTCTTTAAAATGGAAAGATTCGATAAAGTAAGCCCCACTCTTTCAGATAGCTCATTCAACGACATCTTTCGCTTCGCCATCATTACATCTAAGTTTACAATGATTGCCATAAGTTATACCGTTAAATCATTTTCGTTTTGAATGTCTACTCCCTTTTTGAAAATAGTTGCTATGATATAAATAACAGCTCCCATTAAAATAAAAGCATCACTATCGGGCCAAAAAGCAGCCAGGCTCTCTGCAATCACACCCCGATGCATCCAATAGGAAGCTAAACGGGTGCCTATATAACTTAACAAGCCAATTAAAAGTGTATAATAACTTATCAGTGAAATTTGTCTTGCCACAAAACTGCTGAACGGCCTGGATAAATCCATTTTGTGCATGAGTCTGATAACGATATAAAACAGACAAGCTTTTAACACTGAAATAACCAAAATAAAACCATAGATGCCGTAAAAAACGGACTTCCTGTGTTCATACATTTCAGTTAAGTTCAGTTTTTGATAAAGATTGGGAACAAATTCCGGCCGATACAAATGAAAAAAGAAATTGACGAGCCAACCCCCCGCTTCAATCGACAAGCCGACAAAAATAAGCCAGGCTATAGCGCATAAGACCCAAAATACGAAATGGTTTGTTTTTGACATGGTAAATGAATTATTTTGTTTGTCAAAAATAATAAAATATTATTGATAAACAATAAATATTTATTTTTATTTCAAATAATACCCAGACACGTCTTACGATAAATAACGGAACGGTTATTCCTTTTGTTGAGCAAATAGCCCTCCATTTCTGCATACGCAATCCTTAGTCCCAACAAAGAGAAGAATCTCATCTTCCTACATCCGGTATGTTCACCAATTCCGGTTCGCCTTAAAATGATAGTCCAAATACTGTATATTGTGGTTTTTTGCTACCTGAATACATGTAGACTGTTTAATAATAACGGAACATAAAACCACCTGAATCTGTAAAAATGAAAGCAGCTATTTATACAAAATACGGGCCACCGGAAGTGGTAAGTCTGGCCGAGATTCCAACCCCTGTGCCAGGCGCGGAAGATGTACTGGTACGTGTTTATGCTACTACCGTAAACCGGACAGACTGTGGCTTTCGTAGTGCGCAATACTTTATCTCGAGGTTATTCAGCGGACTTTTTGCCCCGAAGAACAAAGTGTTGGGTTGCGAGTTTTCGGGTGTGGTCGAATCTGTTGGCCCCAAGGTTCAAAATTTCAAACCCGGTGACCGTGTATTTGGATATGATGACAACCATTTCGGCGGCCATGCCGAATACAAGGTAATTGATCAAAACTCCGCCATCGCCCTCATACCGGATAACCTGAGCTTTACCGAAGCGGCACCTCTCACCGAAGGCAGCCATTATGCGTTATGCAATATAAGGGTAGCAAAAGTTAAAAAGGATCACCAGGTACTCGTGTACGGTGCTACCGGAGCCATAGGCTCGGCAGCCGTTCAGTTGCTGAAACACCTGGGCGCCTATGTAGTAGCAGTAGCGGGCACCGCACATGTTGAGCGGGTGCGTGCCTTAGGCGCCAATGAAGTAATCGACTACCAGACACAGGATTTCACCCAAACTCCTCACAGGTTTGATTTTATTTTCGACGCCGTGGGCAAAAGCTCCTTTCGGCAATGCAAGCCCCTCCTTAAAACAAAAGGCATCTATATTTCTACCGAATTGGGAAAACGGAGCATCAACCTGCTTCTCGCATTGACCACGCCCCTCAGCGGCGGCAAAAAACTACTATTCCCCCTACCCTTCATGCGGAGGGAGGATATCCTGTATTTAAAAGAGTTGGCAGGACAGGGATCATTCAAAGCCCTGATAGACCGGGTGTACGCCTTGGAACAAATAACCGAAGCCTACCGCTATGTAGAAACGGAGCAGAAACTGGGGAACGTAGTGGTTACAACAGGCGCAGATCCGGACTTGTAAGACCAATTGTAAAATACAAAATAAGGCCGTTTTGAAGGAGTATTTATAAAAGGAAGCCGTTTTTATAGTCTCATTGCTTAGATTTGCAACCTCAATTTTAAATTTTTATGGGAAGGATATTTGAAGTACGTAAAGCAACCATGTTTGCCCGCTACGACCGTATGGCCAAGCAGTTCACCCGGATAGGTAAAGAAATAGCCATAGCTGTAAAAGCCGGTGGCCCCGACCCCGCAACCAATCCTGCTTTACGCAGATGTATGCAAAACGCCAAAAGCGTTAATATGCCCAAAGACCGCGTAGAAGCTGCCATCAAACGCGCTCAGGGCAAGGAAATGGAAAACTACGAAGAAATTTTGTACGAAGGATACGCACCCCATGGTGTAGCTATTCTGGTAGAAACCGCTACCGATAACCATGTACGCACCGTTGCCAATGTAAAATCACATTTCAATAAGGGCGGTGGCGCAATGGGTAACAGTGGCAGCGTGGCTTTTCAATTTACTAAAATGGGGGTTTTTAAACTAAATCCCGCCGGGCTCGACATCGAAGAAATAGAACTGGAACTGATAGATCACGGCCTGGAAGAAGTAGGCGAAAGCACCGATGAAGAAGGAAACCCCATCATTGTTTTACGGACGGCTTTTACCGATTTCGGCAATATGCAGAAAGCCCTCGAGGAAAGAAATATAACCCCCATCAGCGCCGAACTGGAATGGATCCCCGGCACTACGGTACCGGTAACCGATGAACAGGCAGAGGAAGTGAGTAAGTTAATTGAACGCCTGGAACAGGACGAAGACGTGCAAAAGGTATTCCATAACATGGAATAAGCAGCGGAAAACCTATTCCGCGGAAAAATGTTATATTTAAATAATGCGCGGATTTCATTTTTCAAAGCCCGATGAGCAACAGGGAAAACCTCCCTTTGAAAAACTGCTCGATATATTTATGCAACTGCTTACCTACACCAGCGGTGATGCCGGAGAAGCGCTTCAATGGCTCAACGAGCTGGACAAAGAATACCAGTTAACCGATGGCGAATATGGTATGGGCGACTTTATCGAAGACCTGAAAAATAAGGGCTATATTACCGAAGACAACCAGCGGGGTGAAATAAAGATTACCCCTAAAACCGAACAGGGTATTCGAAAAAAAAGCCTCGAAGAAATTTTCGGAAAACTAAAAAAATCGCGCCAGGGCGATCATCAAACTTTTAAACCGGGGCAGGGCGATGAAATCAACCCCGAAACCCGGCCCTTCCGTTTCGGCGATATGCTGGAACAGATTGATTTTACCGAATCTATCCGTAACGCGCAGATAAATAATGGCATCGATGGATTTTCCCTGAAAGAAGAAGATTTAAGCATCCGGGAAACCGATTTTAAAACACAGACTTCTACTGTGCTGATGATCGATATTTCGCACTCGATGATATTGTATGGCGAAGATCGTATTACCCCGGCTAAAAAAGTGGCCATGGCGCTGAGTGAACTGATCACCACCCGCTATCCCAAAGACACATTAGATATCGTCGTTTTCGGAAATGACGCCTGGCCGGTAGAAATAAAAGATCTTCCCTACCTGCAGGTAGGCCCCTATCATACCAATACCGTAGCAGGACTGGAACTGGCCATGGATATTTTAAGAAGGAGAAAAAATCCGAATAAGCAGATATTCATGATCACCGATGGCAAACCTACCTGCCTGAAAATCGGAAAGCGCTATTATAAAAACGCCTTCGGACTCGACCGTAAAGTGGTAAACCGGTGCATGAACCTGGCCGCCCAATGCAAAAAAAACAAAATACCCGTTACCACTTTCATGATCGCTACCGACCCCTACCTCCAAAGATTTGTACACGAATTTACCGAGATGAACCAGGGCAAAGCCTATTTTGCGTCGCTGGATAACCTCGGAAGCTTTATCTTTAAAGATTTTGAAAGCGGCAAATCGAGGCATGTATTTTAATCAATAAACAGGAATACCTATATCATGATCCAAACACTTGGCGAATTAAAAGCAAGCGGTTACCATTCCAAATCCATAAAAGAAGAAATAAGGCAGAATCTGGTAAAAAACTTACAATCGGGCGAAACCAGTTTTCCTGGTATTGTGGGTTATGAAGATTCGGTGATACCCGAAACCGAAAGAGCTTTGCTGAGCAAACACAATATATTGTTATTAGGATTGCGCGGCCAGGCCAAAACCCGTATGGCGAGGCAAATGGTAGAGCTGCTCGACAAATACATACCCGTGGTAGCCGGCAGCGAAATAAACGACGATCCCCTGAACCCGATTTCAAAATACGCCCTGGACCTTATAGCCGAAAAAGGCGACGCTACACCCATAGAATGGTTGCACCGCAGCCAGCGTTATGGAGAAAAACTGGCCACTCCCGATGTAAGTGTGGCCGACCTTATCGGCGATATCGACCCTATTAAGGCCGCCCATTTAAAGCTGAGCTTTGCCGATGAAAGGGTGCTGCATTACGGTATTATACCACGCAGTAACCGCGGTATTTTTGTTATCAATGAACTGCCCGATTTACAGGCACGCATACAGGTTTCCCTTTTCAATATACTGGAAGAAGGTGATATACAAATCCGGGGCTTTAAGCTGCGCCTGCCGCTGGATATTCTTTTTGTTTTTACTGCCAACCCCGAAGACTATACTAACAGGGGCTCCATTGTAACACCCCTCAAGGATCGGATACAAAGCCAGATTCTGACGCATTATCCCAAAACCATCGAACATGCGCTCGATATTACGGAGCAGGAAACCCAGGTACACAAAGACCAGGCAGAAAAAGTAATGATCAGCGACCTGGTAAAACGCCTCATAGAGCAGGTAGCTTTTGAAGCGCGCAACAGCGAGTTGGTGGATAAAAAAAGCGGCGTGAGCGCACGACTTACCATCTCGGCCCGGGAAAACGCCCTGAGTGCGGCGGAAAGACGTGCGCTTATGAATGGCGAATCCGCTACCCAGGTCTGGATATCCGATCTGGTGGGCATTATCCCCTCTATTACCGGAAAGGTAGAATTGGTATATGAGGGCGAACAGGAAGGCCCTTACCAGGTAGCCCGTAACCTTTTGGACAAAGCCATTCGCTCTCAATTTGCTTTGTATTTTCCCGATCCGGAGCAGTTGAAAAAACGCCGGAACAGTGGCAAACCCTCTGTACAGCAAAAAGCAGAAGAAAATCCCTACCGATCTATCACCAACTGGTTCGATAAAGGCAATCAGATAAGTATTCCCATCGACACCAAAGACGAGCAAAAACTGCAGCTATTGTATTCGGTAGACGGATTACACGCCCTGGTGAAGAAATTTTTCCCCGGCGCAAACGAAAGGCAGGCAGGATTGTTGATGGAATTTGTGTTGCATGGACTAGCTTCCTACTCTACCATCAGTAAAAAATTATTTGAAACAAAGATTGAGTTTAAAGACCTGTTTGGAAGTATGGTGAATATGACTGGCACTGCCGATGATAGTGACACAGACGATTTCGAAGATTACCAATAAATGTACCGGTATTATCAGGGATTGATCCGATCAGCTTCAAACTCAGGTTCCCTATCTCTCTTTTTAGCACAGCCTTCTGCCAGGCCTCAGGCTTTAAGCTCTACGTATTTGCCCCTTGCTCCTACATCCGTTCCGGAACACGGATGCCCAGCAAATGCATAGCGCGGGAAATCGTGCGTGCCGTAAGGGCCGATATTTTAAGCCGTAGTTGCTTCTTGGCCTCCGTTTCGGCATTGCGGACAGAATGGGCCGCATAGAAGCTATTGAACAGTTTAGAAAGATTAAACACGTAAATAGCGATAAGCGAGGGATTGTACTCGGCCGCGGCCTGCTGAATAGTTGTCTGAAATTGTTCGAGCAGTAGGATCAGCTCCCTTTCCAGGGGCAGCAAGGATCCCCCAGACGCCTCGGTGCCCAACTCTTCACTTCTCAAAATAGATCTTATCCTTGCATAAGTATACTGAATAAAGGGTCCGGTGAAGCCGTGAAAATCAATGCTCTCTTCGGGATTAAACACCATCCTTTTTTTAGGGTCCACCCTCAACAGGAAGAACTTTATCGCGCCCAGTGCTATGGTTTCATAAAGCTCCGTCAGTTCGGCCTCTGCAAACCCGCTTACCTTGCCCAGCTCTTCGGTTTTGGCGGCCGCAACCCGCACCAGTTCATCAATCAGATCGTCGGCATCTACTACGGTGCCTTCCCGGGTTTTCATCCGGCCGGTTGGAAGCTCCACCATCCCATAGCTGAGATGGCGAATACGATCGGCATAAGGCTTACCCAGTTTTTGCAGAATGAGCCGGAGCACTTTCATATGATAGTTCTGCTCATCGGCAATCACATAAATGCTTTCATCATACGGAAAATCTTTGTATTTTTCATCTGCCAGTCCCAGATCCTGCGTTATATAAACAGAGGTACCGTCCTTGCGTTGTACAATCTTTTCGTCCAGCCCGTCGGCTGTCAGATCAATCCATACACTGCCGTCCTCTTTCCGAAAAAAAACGCCCTTCTCCAAACCTTCTTTTACAAACTCTTTTCCTAATAAATAAGTCTGGCTTTCATAATAATTTTTATCAAAATCGGCCCCTATGCGGGTATATGTAGCGTTGAATCCTGCGTACACCCAGCCGTTCATTTTTTTCCAGAGGTCCACTGTTTTTTCATCGCCCTGTTCCCAGTCAACCAGCATCTGCTGAGCGCCTTTCATGATGGCCGTATTTTTTTCTGCTTCTTCTTTCGGCATCCCCGCTTCCGTTAGGGCTGCCACCTGCTCCTTCTGTTTATCGCCAAACATTACATAATAATCCCCTACCAGGTGGTCGCCTTTGATACCGGTACTCTCCGGCGTAGCTCCATTCGCAAACTGCTGCCAGGCGATCATCGACTTACAGATATGGATACCCCTGTCGTTGGAAATAGAACTCTTGAAAACCTCGTTACCCTGCGATTTCAATATTTCAGCAACGCTCCAGCCTAAAAAAATATTTCTTAAATGCCCCAGGTGTAAAGGTTTATTGGTATTGGGAGAAGCATACTCGAGCATTATCCTTTCGGGTCTTGCTCCGGGTTTTGCAGGCTCTTCATCGCCATAGTTATTTTCGAGGTAGTTGAGCCAGAACCCGTCATTAATGGTAAGATTTAAAAACCCCTTAATCACGTTGTACTGTACAATGAGGCCGGGGTAATCAGCAATCAGCTTCTGCCCTATCTCCTCCCCTATTTCCTCGGGTTTCTTTTTCAATAATTTTACAAAAGCAAAAAGCACCAGCGTATACTGACCTTCAAATTCGGGCCGGGTGATATTCAGCGCGATCGACTCTTCTTCAAAATTCTGCTGGTATAAATGATTCAGGGTAGTTAAAATAACAGGCTTTAGTTCCGCTACAATGCTCATGCTTTAAATTTTCGTGCAAATTTAAGTACCATGCCTCACAAATACCTCCAATTACCAATATCTTCGTGTCAGATGAGGAAACATTTTTACAGGGCACGCAATCTTATTTTACCGGTTATCGATTTTTTTTACCCCCCGTTTAAACGATGGATGCCGCTTCAAACCTTCCGGTATGCGGTATCGGGTATGTCCAACACCTTTTTTGGCCTATTGGTTTTTTATATTTCGTTCCACTATATTTTGCGGAGAGAAGGATGGAACTTCGGCTTTTATGCTTTTGAGTCCTATACAGCGGCGCTTATCATCTCTTTTACCGCCTCGCTCCTGCTGGGTTTTTTTTTGATGAAATACGTAGTATTCGACGATAGTAAAATAAGGGGACATGTGCAGTTTTTTCGATATTTCTTAGTATGTATTTTCAATCTTTTCCTCAATTTTGTTTTGCTAAAACTTGCCGTGGAAGTATTAAAGCTTTACCCCACTTTTGCGCAGCTTGGTACCACCCTCATCGTAATCATTGTCAGCTATCTGGCGCAACGTCACTTTACTTTTAAAAAAAGCCATTTACCCGATTATATAGAAGAAGAGGGTCATCCGGATTCCTAAGCCTCCTTTTCCCGGAATAATACCGCCTATTTTTCCCATAGCAAGAAGAAAGCGGTTAGAGAATTTTAATGTAAGTTTGTTTCGATGGACAAAGAAGTTAAGGCACTACTTACACTTATCGAAGATCCCGACTCTGAGGTTTTCGAAGCGGTAAGCACACGCATTATTGCTTACGGGAAGCCGCTGATTGTCCATCTTGAAGACCTTTGGGAAAACACATTTGACAACACTGTGCAGGAAAGAATAGAAACATTGATTCACCGGCTCCATTTTAACGATTTGAAAAACGATTTCAACGAATGGAATGAAGCTCCGCACCACGAGCTCCTTCCGGGCGCATTGTTGGCTGCTAAGTGGATCTATCCCGACCTCCATAGCGGAAAAGTGATCCAGGATATAGAACGGCTCAGGCGCAGCATCTGGCTCGAACTGAATAATTATCTCACACCCATTGAGCAGGTAAATGTTGTCAATAGCATCCTTTATAACTATTTCGGTTTAAAAAGCGCGGGATCGGGTGAAAAAAAACCCAATAATTTCCTGGTCTCCCATATTATTGAGTCGAAAAAAGGCAACCAAACCGGCAACGGCGTTCTTTATCTAATACTTACCGAATTGCTCGACGTGCCCATACGCCTGATTAGTATACCCGGTCAATTTGTACTGGCCTACTACAAATCCAAACTGGCTGTAGATATGGATCAGCTTCACACCAATATCGATTTTTTTATTGATCCTACCCTGGGTCAGATGTTTACCCATAACGACCTGTTCCACTACCTTAAACGGGTATCCCTCCCGGTTAAATCAGAATACTTTAAACCCCTCAACAACCGGCAGGTTATCGAAAAACTGCTGACCGATATCCGCGAATGTTATGATAATGACCGCAGCGCTCATATGATCACCGAAATTGACGAATTGAGAACCATTCTGCGCTCCTGACAAGCCTGCGCTAAGAAAAATGTTAAAATAATCCACTAAATACCCCTGACTGACCTACTATACGAAAGAAATCGTAAATTGTGCCAAATTGATAAGCATGGCCTATACAAAAGCTTTAAAACCCACGGAAAGCGAGTTGGAAATACTACAGATACTGTGGAAAAAAGGGGAAGCCACCGTAAGACAGGTACACGAGGAGCTGATTGTAATGAAGGATATCGGGTATACCACTACGCTGAAATTAATGCAGATCATGAACGAGAAAGGACTGGTCAGCCGTAACGATTCGGCCCGAACGCATATTTACAAAGCCGCTTCCAACAAAGAAAATACACAAAAATTCTTACTGAACAAATTCATTGGCAGCCTTTTCGGAGGTTCTTCCTCTCAATTAGTGATCCAGGCGCTGGGTAGTCAGGAAGTATCAGAAGAAGAACTGGGTAAGATTCAATCGCTGATCGACACCCTCAAGAAAAAATAATTTCATGACGGAAACGCTGCAAACGATTCTTACTGCTTTAGGCAATGCTATTATTGGCAGTTTCTGGCAAACAGGTTTGCTATGGCTATTGGTGGTTTTATATTCCAAAACCCATCGCGAACTATCGCCAGCCCGCTTAAACCGGATCAGTTTTGCCGCGTTGCTATCGGGCTTTCTTGCATTTGTCACCAGTTTTATTGTCTCTTTATACCATCCGCAATCCTTTTTAACTATTTTTCACCGGACGGGTAGTTCCGGCTTCTTACAATCAATGCTGATCAGTGTAGCTTTGGGCTACGCCGTATTGCTCTTAGTGCAAATAGCCCGGCTCGCAGGCGGACTGTACAGAGTGTCTCAACTAAAAACCAGATACCTCTCGCGGGTGCCAGGTGAGCTGAAAATTTTTCTGCTCGATGCCTGTCAGTATCTCGATATAAAAAGAAAAGTAAAAATATTCTCCTCTGCTCTGGTTAGTTCACCATTAACCATCGGTTTTTTTAAACCTGTTATCTTATTGCCGGTAGCGTTGTTGAATCAGCTCAGTATCCGGGAAGCGGAGGCAGTTATTTTACACGAGCTGGCGCATATAAAACGCAAAGATTATCTTCAGAACCTGGTTACACAAATCATCCTGGTTATACTCTATTTCAATCCCTTCGCCAGAATGCTGGCCCAAATGCAGAGCCTCGAAAGAGAAAAATCGGCCGACAATTGGGTGATACAATTTCAATACAACAAACAGCAATACGCCGGCACCCTGCTTAGGTTGGCCCGGCAGTCGGTTATCCGAAACAGTCGGTTAGCGATCCCTCTTACCCACAAACATTTTCCTTTGATGGAAAGAGTAGAGTGGATTCTGGGAACTCAGATCAGACGCCAACCGTCTCTCAAAAATATCCTATTGGCTACAACAACTGTTCTGGTAACGCTTTTCGCTTCCGTCACCCTCCTTCAAAAACCGGTACCCACCGGAATTGCGGCAATGAATATTGAGGCCGATACAGGTTGGATGGCTTACGAAAGAATCCCGGTATTCACCTCCCCCGTAATGCCTGCAACAACAGAAATTCCGGTAAAAACAGAAAGAAAGACAAGCTCAAAAACGGAAATGCCGCCACCGGAAGAAGCCACCGTCCCGGTTATACCACCGGAAGATGAATGGGCACCCCACTTTGTCAGTAACCTGACTGTTGTTATACCCTCGCTTAACGAAGACCAGGAACAAAACATAAAAGAGGCATTGGAGTCGGCCCGGAAAATAATGGTCGAAACCGGGTGGGAACGGATCGAAAGGTCACTGGCAGAAACGGTAAAACCGGCAGACAAAGAAAATTTAAAAAGAATATTCAGCGATCGGGTGTCGGCGGTTGATTTGGAAAAACAAGCCAATACATTGCGTCTTTATTATAACCAGTTAAACTGGCCCCAATTGATGGATGAACTCAGCCTGGCAGTAAGTCAGATTGAACTGGATAGCGTCTATCATCGGTATCGGTCTGATATTGCAGAACTCAACCGCCATCAGAAACAACTTGCTGCCGACTCTGCCAAAACTAAAGAGCTGCAAACGCTGAACCACCGGATCGGCGAATACAAAACGGTTCTGCTGAAACTGGACAGCCTTCGGAGTAAAAGAATCGTGGAGTTATAATCCGCGTCAATCCATTAATATTTCCGGGCGAATCGCTTTTTCTGTTTCCAGGAGTATTTAGTGGGAAAACTTAGTTAATTTTATCAAAAATCCAATACGGGGTAGTATGAAAAAATTTATGGCAATTATTCTGATGGCTTCTCTATTCTTCCCCGCCTGCCAATCGGCAAAGCCCGGGGGTAAGGCCAAGGCCATCACCGGCAAAAAATGGCAGCTTATTGAATTGCGGGGACAACCGGTGGCCGCAACAATCAATGGAAAAATGCCTTTTATCAGTTTCGATGAAAAAGACAACCGCTACTCGGCTAATGCGGGCTGCAACGGGTTGGGCGGCAGCTTTACGCTGGAAAGTTATGGCCGGATAAAGTTTTCGCAGGGAATGTCTACCATGATGGCCTGCGACCAGATGGAAATAGAAACTGGCTTCAAAGAGGTATTGGATCAGGCCGATAATTATACAGTGGCCGACAATACACTTTCGCTTAATAAAGCAAGGATGGCTCCCCTGGCCCGTTTTAAGGTAGTGGAAAATTAAATAAAGCATCGCGCTTTTAGCTTCAAGCATTAAGCCTTCTGCCTAAGAAAAGACCGCTCAACTTACATCAACGGCGAAACCAGCCTCACCACCCCGTCGGCCAATTGCCGGTAAACCGGTCTTTTGCTCCACCTGTCTTTATCCACCGCAGTGGAATCGGCCAGATCTTCGTAAAAAATCCGGCGTAATGCGGCCGCCAGTTCGCAGTCGTAGAGCATGGCATTTACTTCAAAATTCAGATCAAAACTCCGGTTATCCATATTGGCAGTACCCACAATAGCCAGTTCCCCATCTATCACAATGGTTTTGGCATGAACAAAACCCCTGGTATAGGTGTAAATTTCCACACCGGCCTGTAACAGTTCGGTAAAATAAGACCGGCACACCATATTCACCAGGCGGGAATCGGAATCGCCGGGCACCAGCAGCTTTACCCTTACCCCGCTTAATGCCGATATAAGGATAGTATCCATAAGGGTGACATTGGGAATAAAATAGGGATTGGTGATCAGCACTTCCTTTTTGGCCAGACTAATGGCTTTGCACAGAGCCTGCAATATAAGGGGTGAGTCGGAATCGGGACCACTGGCCACCACCTGCGCAACCGTGCGTCCCAGGCTTCCACCAGGATGTTTGGGAAAAAAATGACGGTCGGGCAACAGCTTTTGACGGGAACAAAAATTCCAGTCAACCATAAAAATATATTGCAGGGTTTGAACGGCCGTACCGCTTAGCTTCAGGTGGGTGTCGCGCCAATACCGGCGATGGCTGTCTGCGGGATTATTGATATACCGGTCGCTCACGTTAATACCACCGACAAATCCCAGTTCGCCGTCGACAACAATAATTTTACGGTGGTTGCGATAATTTAAACGGTTCGCTAACAGCAGCAGTCTGATACGGTAAAAAGGATAAACCTCGATGCCGGCGGCCCGCATCTGCTTCAGCTTCTTCCGAATTTTGTAAGAGCCGAAATCGTCGTAAATAAAACGCACTTTTACGCCTTCCCGGGCTTTACGCATAAGCTGCTCTATGAGTTGCATGCCAATACCATCGGGGGTAAAAATATAATACTCGAAATGGATATGATGCCGCGCATTTTCGATGGCTTCCTGCACGGCAGGGAATTTTTGCTCTCCGTTGATCAGCAACTCCACCTGGTTATCATCGGAGAGCGGACAAAAACTTTGGTTCAGCATCATATCCACCAGTCCCGAATAACGTGCCAGCACAGGCGAACCGGCATTGATGATCCTGTTGCGGTCTTTTTGAATGAACGACAGCACCTGCTGCTTTAGTTCGCCGCCAAACAGGTTTTTGCTGTATAATTTTCTTTTTCGGTAATTAACCCCCACGGAGAAATAAACAAACGCACCTACCAAAGGAAGAAGAACCACAAGGAGAATATAGGCCGAAGCTTTTGCAGAACTTCGGGTATCGAAAATGATCCGAAGGCATACGAATGCAATAAACAGTCCGTAAATTAATTCAGCAATCAATACCCAGTTCATTCATAAAATTATTTTGGCCGAAGATATTCCAATACGTTGGGTTGGACTCACCAATGCATAGAAAGAAACAATGTACGCATTGATAACGATATGTTCAAAATAATTATGCCCCCGTTCTTTAAAAGAACGGCTTTGTGTAAAGTGCAAAAAGTGGGGGTCAGCAGGAGCAAAATAAAAGGATTATAACCCGATAAGAATACAGGAAAACGGGACAAAAAAAGTGGCCGCATGATACGACCACTCTATCTTATAAAGATACGAAATTTTATATTATCCGGCTGCCGGGGTCTCGGTGTTCGGCGCTTTTTCAATCAATTCCATGAACTGATTCAGCCTCGGAGTTATGATGATTTCGGTGCGACGGTTCCGGGTTCTGCCTTCATCGGTAGCGTTTGTAGTTACAGGGTTATACTCGCCCCGGCCACCGGCTGTAAGCCTTTTGGGATCGACCCCATAGTTGTTTTGCAAAGCCTGCACCACGGAGGAGGCACGGAGTGTACTTAAATCCCAGTTATTGCGAATATTGGGACGATTAATAGGCACATCATCGGTATTACCTTCAATAAGTACATCGTAATCCTTGTAATCGAGAATTATTTTTGCGATTTTGCTGAGCGTTTCGCCGGCTCTTTCCGAGATTTCGTAGCTTCCGGTTTGGTACAGCATATTATCGGATAAGGAAATATATACTACCCCTTTCAACACTTTAATATCCACATCTCTCAATTCATCGCGGGTTAACGACCTGGTGAGGTTGGCGGTTAACACCTGGTTGAGGGAGTCGCTCTTGTTCTTTTCATTTACCAGGTGCTGGATATAGCGATTAGAAGAATTGATCTCATCCACCAGTTTGGAAATATTAACATTCCCCTGTGTGTTCTGGCTGATACTTTTTTCGAGCGTTGCCTGCAGGTTGGCCAGTGCCTTTTTCAAAGAAGCATTGTTAGCACGCTCCTGGTCTAACAAATCTTCGAGGCTTTTTACCCGGGCCTTACTGGTCGCAAGGTCTACCTGGGCGGTCTGGTATCTCGCATTCAGGTTATTGTAATCGCCCTGCAAAGCGGTGAATTTTTTGGTACTTACACATCCTGTCAACATCAGGCCACCCAAAAGGGCAGCCAGCGGCATCATTACTGTTCGTTTAGTCATTATACTGTTTTTTTAATAAAAGGGCTATGCATAAAGCACATGATTAACCTCTAAGATGACAAATTAAATGCCTAAGTTGCATGTAATTTTGTAACTAATAGCATTACAACACATTATATTCGCCTTTTAACATACCTGTAACTTTTGAAAATGGCAGTCTCCAACCGTATTCTTATTGTAGGTCAGGGTATTTCAGGAACTATGCTGTCCTGGTTTTGTCACCGTGCCGGTATCGACTTCCTGGTTATTAACCAGTCCTCCGCCGGCAACAGTCCTTCGAAAACCGCAGCGGGATTGATTAACCCGGTTACCGGACGGCGGGTAGTGACCGCCTGGATGGATGATATTATTTTACCTTTTGCCGAGACGAGCTACAAGGAGTTGGGAAGTTTTTTGTCGACAGATACGATTACGAAGACCGCAATTATTGATTTTTTCCCCAACCCGTTTATGAAAGAAAGCTTTTTAAAAAAGCTGAACCAGGATGCACCTTATATCCGCCTAATAGACGATAATGGGTACATGCAGGAGTATTTTAAATATGAATTTGGTGTGGGAGCCATCGAACCCGCGTATTTTGTGCATCTTTCTTCTCTTTTATCGGCCTGGGAAGCATTTCTTCGTTCGCAGCAAAAACTGGTAGATGATTTGTTAGATTTTTCAAAACTGGAACTCAGCGACACCGGGGTAAGTTATGATGGAATAAAAGCCGGTAAAATTATTTTTTGCGATGGTGTACAGGGGGCCGATAATCCCTATTTCTCGCGTTTACCTTTTGCTCTTAACAAAGGCGAGGCTTTGATTATAGAGATCCCCGACCTGCCTGCCGACCGCATTTATAAGAAATCGCTGACATTGGTGCCTTACCGCGAAGGCAGCGTTTTTTGGGCCGGAACCAATTATACCTGGGATTTCGACAACGATCAGCCCACTGAATCATTTAGAAAAGCAACCGAACAAACACTTGCCGCCTGGCTAAAGCTGCCCTTTAAGGTAGTGGATCATAAGGCGGCGATACGCCCGGCTACGGTGGAGCGTCGTCCGTTTGCGGGACTGCATCCAAAGCATAAAAACATAGGCATTTTAAATGGTATGGGCACCAAGGGCTGCTCGCTGGCGCCCTATTTTGCCCATCAGCTATTAGAGAACATATTGAAAGGCGCTCCTATTGAGCGGGAAGCCGATATAGCCCGGCATTCGGGGATATTATCCAGAGCGCTCTGATAATTACTGTCTTTTCCTGTATTCGTCGAGGGCTTTTAAAAGCCAGTCCCTGAACCCGGCGATACCCTTGGACGGTTGGTAGCCGTATCCTTCCTGCAACAGTCTTTCTTCGTTGCCATCGAGGAAAAAATAATTGGGCTGCGAATTGCTGCCGAAACGGCTCACCTGGAGATGTGTATTTAAATCGCCCAGGCTTTCTACTTCCTTGCCCAGGTCTTCGGAGTAAAATTGCTCGCCTACCGGCAACATTACCGACGGATCATGTACATCCACAAAAAGAGAAGCAATCACAAATTCCTCTTTCAGCATTTTCATTATTTCGGGGTCGCTCCATACCTGGGTTTCCATTAGGCGGCAATTCACACAATTGATCCCGGTAAAATCAAGCATTAGCGGCTTTTTCAGCTTCCGCGATACTTCGAGCGCTTCCTCGTAATCGAAATAAGTGATCATGCCATTATTAACCACCACATCGGGTTCATTTTTTTTCATGGCTTCGGCATATTTCACGGGATGAGGAAGACTGTTATGCCCCGCCTCTGTGGAAGAGGCCTTTAAGAAATCCGATATATTAAATCCTTTAGGCAAATCATCCGCGTTAAAATCCTGCGTACCCATCGGAGGCAAAAACGCGCCCAATCCTTTCAGGGGGGCACCCCATAAACCGGGAGTGAGGTACACTACCATGGAGAAGGCGGCTATAGCGAAGAACAAGCGGGTTACCGTCAGATAAGGAAGACCAAAATCGTTCTTCGGCAACTCATCATCGTGTTTAAACTTTAACTTACCCAGCAGGTAATAGCCCAGTAAAAAGAAAATCACGATCCATAGTACGATAAAAATTTCCCGGTCGAGAATGCGCCAGTTACGGGCCAGATCGGCGTTGGAGAGGAACTTGAGCGCCAGAGCCAGTTCGAGAAAACCGAGGGTGACTTTAATAGCGTTTAACCATCCTCCGGCCTTGCCCAATACATTGAGCCGGCTGGGGAAGAAAGCGAACAAGGCGAAAGGCAGGGCAAGAGCCAGCGAAAAGGCAAACATGCCGAGAAGAGGACCCCAGTAACTGCCTTTGGAAGCCAGTACCAGCAGGTTACCGATAATGGGACCGGTACAGGAAAATGAAACGATAACAAGTGTAAGCGCCATAAAGAAAATGCCCCAGAAACCCGAAGTATTGGCTTTGCTATCGGCCCGGGACGACCAGGACGAGGGCAGTTGAATTTCAAAAGCGCCCAAAAAAGAGATACCGAATACTACAAAAATGGCGAAGAATAACAGGTTGGCGACCCAGTTGGTGGAAAGCTTATTTAAGGCAGCGGGGCCGAATATAAGGGTAATTAGAAAACCCAGCAGCGTAAAAATAATAATAATGGAAAGAGAATAAATAAGCGCATTTTTGATACCCTGTTGTTTGGTAATGCTGCGTTTGGTAAAAAAGCTTACCGTAACCGGTATCATCGAGTACACACAGGGCGTAAGCAATGCCAGTAGCCCGCCCCCAAAGGCGCCGAGGAAGATCCAGAGTAAGGACTGGGAAGCGGTAGCGTTCTCCGATTTTCCGGCAGATGGAGAGGAGGCAGCCGAGACCGATTCTTTTTCGGGTACTATCACCAGCCGGAAGTCTTTTTCGCCAGCCGGAAACTCATCGCCGTTCTTATACATATAGGCAATTTTTCCCTTGATCAGTGCGGTATCCTTTTCGGGTATTTGCAGGACCTGAATCCATTGCACCGAATCTGTCACAAAAGACACATCGAGGGTTAGTACCGGATCTGTCTGCTTTTGTATATTTCCTTTCTCAACGATGGCTCCCTTTATAAAGTTTGATGAACTGCTGTCGAAACTAACCTGAGAAAAAACCGCATCATCCGGAGTTTGCTGCAAGGTAAAGAGTTGAGTGCCGGCTTTTGCCACACGACCGGTAATGGTAAGTGTAACATTCTCTTTATCTGTTCGCTCTGAATGAACCGAAAATTGCACATAAGCAGAGTCCTGGGCAATGAGCGGCAGGCTTCGGGAAAAAAGAATTGCTATGACTAAAAGATATTTGCCGACCAGGTTTTGCATTTTTTAGTTTATTTACTGAATAATTATATATGTAGACGGTTCCGACACCTTTTCAACCAAAAATCCGGGCAATTGTTGTATCCCCTAAGAAATCCGGTTATTATCGGAGGACAGCATTTTCGTCAGACAGATTTCGAGACTTTCTTTCCAGTCCGGGATTTCCAAAGCATAAATCTTCTTTATTTTGGTTTTATCCAGCACACTCGAAGCCGGTCTTTTCGCCGGAGTCGGGTACTCCTGCGTGGATATCGCTTTCACATCGCAGCCGGTATTTATTATTTGTTTTATGGCTAAGGCAAACTCATACCAGCTTATTTTTCCTTCGTTGGAATAATGAAATATTCCTGGTTCCCATCTCCCCGACCCAATAATTTGCAGGATAGCGCCAGCCAGGTCGGCCGCATAGGTAGGGGTGCCATACTGATCACTTACAACATTTAGCTGCTCCCTCTCTCCCATGAGCTTTACCATCGTTTTTACGAAGTTTTTTCCGTAGGATGAGTACACCCAGGATGTTCGGATTATTACCGCGTTGGTATGGGCAGATGCCAGTTCTTCACCCTTCAGCTTGGAAGCACCATATACATTGATGGGCCCGGTAGCATCTGTTTCGGTGTAGGGCCGGGTTTCATTGCCGGAAAAAACATAATCGGTAGAAATATGAACGAGTTTTGTGTGGTAACGGCTACAGGTTTTGGCCAGGTAGCCAACAGCTTCCCCGTTAATGAGATTTGCCGCCGGTTGCCCGGCTGCTTCTTCGGCCTTGTCGACCGCCGTATAAGCTGCGCAGTTGATGCAGAAATTGGGGCGGTTTTTTTCAAAAAAATCGTTTAGCGCGTCGTCATCGGTTATGGAAAGCTCTTTTTGTCCGGTAAAGACAAAATCGTATTGGGGATATTGCGGTGCCAGGTCTCTCAGCTCTGATCCGAGCTGTCCGTTGCTTCCGGTAACCAATATCTTTTGCTTCATCGTCTGATCTTAAAAATTATTTTCACAATCGTTTATTCCCGGTAACAACAGGTCCTTATCAGACACAATCTCTGCGCCGGCCGGAATCTGCCAGTCGATGGCCAGATCTGGATCATTGTAGCGTATCCCCGCTTCACTTTCTTTGTGGTACAGGGCATCGCATTTATACATCACTTCAGCGGTGGGGCTTAAAACTGAAAACCCATGTGCAAACCCCACCGGTATCAACAGTTGTCTTTTATTCTCGCCGGATAATTC
Source organism: Paraniabella yanshanensis (assembly GCA_040393015.1). Taxonomy (GTDB): domain Bacteria; phylum Bacteroidota; class Bacteroidia; order Chitinophagales; family Chitinophagaceae; genus Niabella; species Niabella yanshanensis_A. The sequence continues at coordinate 10,577 of JBEBUZ010000032.1, read as the reverse complement.
TACCGAAAAGACTTTCTTATAAGTAGGTGAATTTTTCCGGAGGTCTATTGCTATATCCAAAATTTTGCCCTGTAAAGCGCGTACCAGCTTGCACTGTCCATGAGGATTTTGCTGGTAGTGAAGCCCCCGGATAGTGCCATAACGGGAGAAAGACTGGTTATCCTGTACAAAACGGAACTGCAGACCCGCCTCTTCAAAAACAGATTGGTTATAAGCCTCAAAAAAATACCCCCGGCTGTCCTCAAAAATTTGGGGTTCAACAATAATCAATCCTTCAATACCTGTTTGTATAAATGGCATAGTATAAGCTATCGGTTTACAAATTCCAGTAGGGAGCCTGTTATGTGTTCCAACTGTTCCTGGTCCATTTCTGTATGTACAGGTAAAGAAATCACCCGCTCCGTCAGCCAGTCGGTAACCGGTAAATGTTGCTGGGCGGTGTGAAAAGCTGAGAACATTTGTTGGCGGTGTCCCGGTACGGGATAATAGATCATAGCCGGTATTTGTTTTTCCGATAAAAAAGCAACCAGGTCTTCTCTGTTTACGTCATTCAGTACCAGGGTGTATTGGTGATATACGTGGGTGGAATACGACGCCACCGACGGCGTTGTCAGCTTATCCGAAGCAGCAAAAGCATTGTTGTAAAAAGCCGCTACCTCCTGTCTCTTGCGGTTGTATTCATCGAGGTATTTTAATTTGATATTGAGGATGGCCGCCTGTATACTGTCGAGCCGGCTGTTACAGCCCACCGAATCGTGATGGTATCTTTTGCTTTGGCCATGATTGGCGATCATGTGCATGCGCTGATATAATTCCGGGTCATTGGTACAGATGGCTCCACCATCGCCAAAAGCGCCCAGGTTTTTACTGGGGTAAAAAGAGGTACAACCAATATGGCCTATGGTTCCCGTTTTCTGAGACCTACCGTCGGAGAAACGGAAAGACGCCCCTATAGCCTGGGCATTGTCTTCTATTACAAATAAATGATGCTTTTGGGCAAGGGCCATAATTGCCTCCATGTTGGCAGCCTGCCCATATAAATGCACGGGCACGATGGCTTTGGTGCGGGGAGTAATTTTTCTTTCCAGATCCTCTGTATCTATACAAAAACTGGCTTTATCCACTTCCACGAAAACGGGGGTGAGCTTCAGCAGGGCCACCACTTCGGTGGTAGCAATAAAGGTAAAAGAAGGAGTGATCACTTCATCGCCGGGTTGGAGACCCAGGGCCATAAGGGCGATTTGCAAAGCATCGGTGCCGTTGCCGCAGGGAATAACATGGGTACTGCCCAGGTAATTCGCCAGGTTAGCTGAAAATTCCTTTACCACCGGACCGTTTATGAAGGCGCTGCTGCCCATCACATCGAGCACGGCATTATCAATTTCTTCCTTAATATTCAGATACTGGTTACGGGTATCCACCATTTGTATCGGACGCATGAATCTTTGTTTAAAGCTTGCAAAGTAACAAATAAAGGCACAAAATCAGCCGAATGCTTTTACTTTTGCCCAAACCAGTAATCGGCGTGATTGTTATTTTCTATCATATATTCCTTGGCATTTATAAAATGGCCATTGTTATAGCGTCCTTATTTAATGAAAAGGCCCGACTTTGGCTAAAAGGTAGAAAAAATTTACTTGTCACTCTAGCCCGAACCATTCCTCCGGACACACCGGTTATATGGATGCATTGCGCTTCCCTGGGTGAGTTTGAACAGGGAAGACCTATATTGGAACAGTTAAAGCAAAAATTTCCTCATTATAAATTACTACTTACCTTTTTCTCTCCCTCGGGGTATGAAATCAGAAAAAATTACCCCGGTGTGGATTGGGTTTTTTATCTTCCTTTGGATACCCCCTCTAATGCCCGGCAGTTTGTGAACATTGTGAATCCCGTGCTGGCCATTTTTGTAAAATACGAATACTGGTACCATTATCTTGCCTGCTTACATAAAAGGAAAATCCCAACTATTCTGGTATCTGCGATTTTTCGGAAAAACGCGGTTTTCTTTCAATGGTATGGAGCACTGCATCGCCGGATGATTGGCTTTTTCAACCAGGTTTTTGTTCAAAACCAGGAAAGCGTTGAGCAATTGAAAACGATCTTACCCGCATTTAAAATAACGCGGGCGGGGGATACCCGGTTTGACCGGGTGACCGTTATTGCTCAGAATTTTACGCCTGTTCCCGCCATAGAGCGGTTTATAGCCGGTCGAAAGACCCTGGTGGCCGGTAGTACCTGGCCCGAAGACGAGACGAATCTGAAAACTTTAATTAATCAAATAGATAATATATTATTAATTATTGCTCCTCATGAAATTACAGATAATCATCTTAAGTTTATAAAGAGTTTGTTTAACTCCTGCCTTCTGTACTCCGAGTGGCTACAATTGAATGAGGCAGGCCTTGATGAAACATTATCCCAGGTATTGATTATTGATAATATTGGGATGCTTTCCCGGCTTTACCATTATGGGACGATCAGCTATATCGGAGGTGGATTTAATAAATCGGGTATACACAATACTCTCGAAGCTGCAGTGTACGGCCACCCGGTCATTTTTGGACCGAACTATCAGAAGTTTGCCGAGGCCGTCATGTTAATTAAAAGAAAAGGTGGACTATCCTACAGCACTAATAATGAACTTATTGAAAAAATAGCAAATTTATTTTCAAATGAGCAGCTTTTAAAGAATTACGGTGAAAATGCGGAACGCTTTGTGACGGAAAATACCGGCGCCACCGGGATTATTCTGGAATGGATAAGCAACAATATCGCCGAGGCCCTCTCAAACGGAGAGAAAGCGTTGCCTGACTAACTGCTCGAAGCGGGCAGCCACCGGATCGCCCTGCCGCCAGCCGTTTTTAGTTCTTAGTTCACGCCGGATCCAATGTTCGGCCTCTTCCAGCCTGGTAAAATTATCAATGGTGCGGATACTACGCTCGAACATAATTTCATCACCCCTGAACAGTTCCCGCACAAAAGTGATGCGGTCATTGGGATCAATATCCTTTCGAAGATCGGTTATTTTATTGGGTTTAGCTTCGTCATTGGCTACGGCTTCACCCGGCTCCTCCGATATGGAATCAGACTGCTGCAAACCCAGCTCTTCCTGCAATTGCATCAATTCTTCATAACTGGGAATATAATTACCCCTCGATTCTTCTGTTTCATCCTCTTCGGCTCCATCCATCGTCAATGCAAAATATTGTTTCCCGCCACTTTCCTCTACCTCGGGTATATCGACATTTTCGGTATCAAGAGGTCTGATATTGGGCACAAAAACGGCAACGCCACTGGTTCCCAACACATCGGTTTCCTTCATGCTTCCGGCAATTTCGTTCTGCAGCATTTGCACCGTTACCAATAGCTGGTCGGGTGGCGCGTGTTGCGTTACCTGTTCGTTTAGTTTTTCAATTAAGCTCCTAATCCTTTCCATCTGTTTACATTGCACCGGTTGACGAAAATTTAAGATAACACAAACGGCTTATTCCACAATAACTCCCTCGAGGTCGTAATCATAAGCCTTCTCTATTTTTACATTATAGAACGTACCGATCTTAAGTTTGTTGTTTGAAGCAATAATTACTTCATTATCTACTTCTACACTGTCAAACTCTGTTCGCCCGATATATCGCCCGGCTTCCTTTTTGTCGATAATAGTCTTAAAAACCCTGCCAATTTTCGCCTGGTTTAACTCGTAGGATATTTCCTGCTGGTGCTCCATAATTTCCTGCGCCCTTCTTTCTTTCTCTTCGGCAGGGATATCATCTTCCAGACCATAAGCCCCGGTTTGTTCTTCGTGCGAATAGGTGAAAACACCTACACGGTCGAAACGGTGCATGTCGAGGAACCGTTTCAGTTCCGCCACGTCATCGGGTGTCTCGCCGGGAAAACCTGCGATAAGGGTGGTCCGCAGGCATATGCCGGGTACTTTTTCGCGTATCCGGGCAATCAACTCATTCATTTCGGCCTGGGTGATTTGCCGTTTCATGGCCGCCAACATATTGTCGGAGGCATGCTGCAGCGGTATATCGAGATAGTTACAGATATTCTCCCGCTCGCGCATAACATCCAGTATTTCCAGCGGAAATTTGGTCGGGTAAGCGTAATGCAACCGGATCCACTCCAACCCTTTTACGTCCGCCAACCGGTGCAGAAGGTCTGGCAGCATCCTTTTTTTGTAGATATCCAGTCCGTAGTAAGTGAGTTCCTGGGCGATCAGCATTATTTCCTTCACTCCCATACGCACCAGCTTTTCGGCCTCCATTACCAGTTCCTCAATGGGTTTGCTCACATGTTTACCCCGCATAAGCGGAATAGCGCAGAAACTACAGGTTCGGTTACAGCCTTCCGATATTTTTAAATAAGCATAGTGCTTCGGGGTAGCCAGCAGGCGTTCGCCTATCAGTTCACTCTTATAATCCGCCTCGAATTGTTTTAAAATGGCCGGCAACTCCATGGTACCAAAAAAAGCGTCCACTTCCGGAATTTCCTCTTCCAGGTTATTCCGGTATCGTTCACTCAGGCACCCCGTAACATATACTTTATCCAAACGGCCTTTTTTCTTCAGTTCTACCTGCTCTAAAATGGTATTAACGCTTTCTTCCTTGGCTTTATCGATAAAGCCGCAGGTATTAACTACTACAATATTGTGATCGCGCTTTTTATTTTCATGCACCACCTCTATATCGTTCGCACGCAACTGGCCGCTGAGCACCTCGCTGTCCACCATATTCTTACTACAGCCCAGGGTAATAATGTTTACTTTGTCCTTTTTGAGCGTTCTTACTTTCAACTTAATTCTTTAAAAAATGAAGTGGCAAAGATAGCTCATCCTTTCGAGCCTCCCCGGTGTATTTTTTGTTTGCTCAAAACAATTTACATTCGCCTTCCCGATGATTTGATCCTATTCCATGAAAACAATAAAGGCTCACAGTACTACCCATTCGTACCAGACGGTTTATCCCATTCTGTTCGCTATTAGTTTATCTCATTTATTGAACGATCTGGTGCAGTCGGTCATACCTTCTGTTTACCCCCTGTTAAAAGACAAATATGCGTTAAGTTTCACCCAAATCGGTTTGATAACGCTGGTTTACCAGCTCACGGCCTCTATTTTACAACCCTTTGTGGGTTCCTACAACGACAAGAAGCCCCATCCCTCCTCACTTGTTATTGGAATGAGTTTCTCCCTTATTGGTATATTGCTGATGGCCCTGGCAGGTAATTTTTTAACTATTCTTGCTGCGGTTTGTTTGATCGGATTAGGCTCTTCAGTATTTCATCCCGAAGCGTCGAGGGTAGCCCATCTGGCATCGGGGGGCAAAAAAGGATTGGCACAATCCATCTTCCAGGTGGGCGGAAACACGGGAAGCGCCATCGGTCCGCTGCTGGCAGCGTTGATTGTGATTCCTTTCGGACAAAAACATATCGGATGGTTCGGATTAATGTCGTTCCTGGCTCTGGTGGTCCTTAGTTTTGTCGGCAAGTGGTACCGGCAATATATGCAATCGGGATTGGAACAAAAAGCAAGGCCAAAATACGCCGCCAACTCCGCAGCCCTGCCCAAAAAAAAGGTGGTAATGGCGATCATTATTTTACTGGTACTGATTTTTTCCAAATATTTTTATATGGCTTCCATGACGAGCTATTTCACTTTTTACCTCATTGAAAAGTTCGGAGTAAGTGTACAACACTCTCAAATATACCTATTTATATTTCTTGCCGCTGTTGCCGCCGGTACCATTCTGGGAGGGCCATTGGGAGATCGCTACGGTCGTAAGCTAATCATCTGGATATCCATCCTTGGCGCAGCTCCATTTAGTTTATTATTGCCTCACACGGGCCTTGGAGTAACCATTATGTTATCGGTAATCATTGGCTTGATTATTTCCTCTGCTTTTTCCGCCATTCTGGTATATGCGACCGAACTCATTCCTGGCAAAGTAGGTATGATAGCCGGACTGTTCTTTGGTTTTGCCTTTGGTATGGGAGGAATAGGCTCGGCTTTGCTTGGGGTAATGGCCGATAAAACCAGCATTGAAGAGGTATTTGCCTTATGTGCTTATCTGCCACTGATAGGAGCCATCACCGGATTCCTGCCCAATATAGAGGGGAAAAAATCCTGACCCGTTTCTTTGGCGGTTTCAGGGGTATTTCCAGAAGGTATTGAGGGGAGAAATTTTATCCCAACAGAATTTGTTCCTTAAGGAGGAAAAATTATTCTGATTTCAGATTAAACAAGCTGTCCACAAATTCATGTTTGTCGAAAACCAGGAGATCTTCGGCTTTTTCTCCCACCCCGATGAATTTGACCGGTATTTTAAATTGGTCGGCTATAGCCAGCACCACGCCCCCTTTTGCAGTGCCGTCGAGTTTGGTAATAGCCATCGCGGTTACGTTGGTAGCGGCTGTAAAATGTTTGGCCTGCTCCAGTGCATTCTGGCCGGTAGAGCCATCAAGCACCAGCAATACTTCGTGGGGAGCAAAGGGCACAAATTTCTGCAGTACCCGCTTAATCTTATTTAATTCATCCATCAGGTGCGCTTTGTTATGCAGGCGCCCGGCAGTATCAATAATGACTACATCGCTGTTGCGGCTCATGGCACTTTGTGCTGTGTCGAAAGCTACTGCTGCGGGGTCGCTTCCCATATCCTGTTTTACGATGGGCACCCCTACTCTTTCGCTCCAGATACTAAGCTGATCCACTGCTGCCGCCCGGAAAGTATCGGCAGCACCCAGCAATACGCTCTTACCGGCTTGCTTAAAATTATGCGCCAATTTTCCAATGGTAGTGGTTTTCCCAACGCCGTTTACGCCTACCACCAATATTATATATGGTTTGGCCGGCATTTCACTTTCGAAAGTATAGCTTACCGCATCGGGTGCATCTACCAGTATGTTTTCTATTTCCTCTTTGAGGATATTGTTCAATTCCGAAGTACCCAGGTATTTATCTTTAGCTACCCGCTCTTCTATGCGACTGATGATGCGAACGGTGGTTTCCACGCCCACATCGGCGCTTACCAATGCTTCCTCAAGATTATCAAGCACTTCATCATCTACGGTGCTTTTCCCGGCAATAGCTTTGCTTATTTTATTTAAAAAACCTTCTTTGGTTTTCTGCAAGCCCTGGTTAAGCGATTCCTTCTCTTTTTTTCCGAATAATTTTTTAAATAAACTCATAGTATCGGTATATCCTCCCTGCTAAACAAAAATAATAAGAACAACAAAAGCTATCCGCAATATACGAATAGCTTTGTGCAATATTTTGAAAGAAGTAAAATTACTTCTGAGCCAGGAAATCTTTTACTTTCTCTTTATGAACAATTTGCTCTTTAAAAGTATAGGCACCGGTTTTAGGGCTACGTACGGCACGGATTACCTTTGTCCAGTTCTTACTTTCCGCTGCTGCTTTCGCGTCTTTTAGCTTCGAGTTCTTAGATGCTGCTTTTGCCATTGTGTAAAGTTGAAATGATGATAACTTAAATGTTGATAAGACTAACCTGCCAACAATATTTATTTAATCTCTTTGTGAACAGTCACTTTTTTGAGAATGGGATTGTACTTTTTCAGTTCCATTCTTTCGGGATTGTTCTTTTTATTCTTAACGGTAATATAACGGCTGGTACCAGGTTTGCCGCTGGTTTTATGCTCGGTGCATTCCAATATTACCTGAACCCTGTTGCCTTTCGCTTTCTTTGCCATGGTATAATGCTTTTAAAAAATTAGATCTTTTCGCCTCTCGCACGAAGTTCCTTCACTACAGAGTACAGGCCATTTTTATTGATGGTGCGGAGAGCATCGGCAGACACTTTCAAACTAATCCACTTATCTTCCTCTACCAGATAAAATCTCTTCTTTTGCAGGTTTGGTAAAAATCTGCGTTTGGTTTTAATATTCGAATGTGATACCTTATTCCCACCTATCGGCGTTTTGCCCGTAACCTGACATACTCTTGCCATAATAAAAAATTTTGGATTGCAAAGGTAAGGAGTTTTTTGCAATAAAAGTATATATGATTAAGATTTTTTTTACTGCCCTCATCCCCTCCTAAAGGGCTATTTCAGCCTCCCGATGGGTCGGTAATCGAGCAGCTCCACATGGGCCGAATAATAGCTTTCTTTAAGTGGTTCTTCTCTCATTAAATCGGTACTGAGGTATTTTTTATTACTGTCGCTGAAAACCGTTACCACCACCGATCCATCGCCCATTTTTTCCTGTAATTTCACCGCGCCTATAAAATTGGCTCCGGAGGAAATTCCCACTGCCAGGCCCAACGACCTGGAAAGCTGCTGCGCCATGATAATCGAATCTCCATCGGAGGCTTTTACCACTTCATCCAACTCTTCCAGTTTAACGATGGCCGGGATAAACTCATCGGAAATACCCTGTATCCGATGGGAACCTGTTTTGTATCCGGTAGAAAGTGTGGGCGACTCCTCCGGTTCGAGAGGATGTATTTTTACGCCAGGGTTCCGCCGTTTCAGGTAATGCCCCACTCCCATAATGGTGCCCCCTGTACCCACCCCTGCCACAAAGGCATCGGGCATTTTTTCTATCGATTGCAGTTGCATCCATATTTCTTTTGCCGTGGTTTTTTCGTGAGCCTCGCCGTTATAACGATTTTCGAACTGCCGGGGCAGAAATATCCCGGCGTCATTCGCAGCCATCTCTTCGGAGAGCCGGATACTTTCCACGAAACCGCCCTGCTCCCTGCTAATTAAAATAATGTCTGCCCCCAGGCTCCTGATAATATCCTTCCGCTCCCTGCTTAGCCAGTCGGGCATTATAATTTTAACCGGGTGCCCCAGGGCTTTGCCAATAGCACTGAAAGCGATACCCGTGTTGCCGCTGCTGGCTTCTACAATAGTATCGCCGGGCTCAATAAGGCCTTCTTCACAGGCTTTTTGCAAAATATACAGGGCCATCCGGTCTTTTATACTTCCGGTAAGGTTATAGTGTTCGCACTTTACATAAATCTTCCGGCATTTTCCCTTGTACCGATAGGATATTTCCAGCAAGGGCGTATTTCCAACCAAATGCCATAAATGCTCAAATTTGCTTTGCAGCAGTTCTGCAGGCAGGTTCTTTTCTGCAGAATAGCAGCCACAATCGGCTGGTTTTACTTTATTTTCAGTCTCTTTTATACTTTGCATCCGGAAACAATTATTAACAGAATAAATGAAAATTATCCGGCAAAGATCACATACAGAAAAATAAATAGTGGTTATTATAAAAAATACCGTATAAATAATATTATTTCAGCCATAATTCCGAAAAAAGAATTAATTTAGTAGTAAAGTCTACCCTAAAACCAGTGTTTTTCCGGTTTCCGAACTATTATTGTATGATTTACCAGACCGATGCATTAGACAAACAGATTCTGAGATTGCTGCAAAACGATGCCAGCCTCACCCACCGGCAGATAGCCGCTACTCTCCGCCGGTCGGTTACAACCGTTCACGACCGTATATCGCGGCTCAAACAGGAAGGCATTATATTGAAAACAGTAGCTATACTCGACAGAAAAAAAGTGGACAAGGGCTTGCTGACTTTTAGCCAGGTACATCTTAACCAGCATACCACCGAGGTTTTAGAGCAATTTGAAAATGCGGTGAGGAGCTTCCCCGAAGTATTGGAATGTTTTCAGATGACAGGATCCTTCGATTTTCTGCTAAGGGTATCTACCCGCGATATGGAAGAGTATCATGAGTTTTACCGGTATAAACTGGCGAGGCTACCCAATATCAGCACGGTAAACAGTTATTTTGCCTTATCGGAAACAAAAAGCATTACAGCCTATCCTATTTAGCCGGTTTCTGCTCTGTGATGAAGCTTTATTTGCTGCTTAATTTCGTAAACTCGGTATAGGACATAACACGGTACCCGGTTTTAGGAATATCAAATTTGGCCAGCGGCACCATCGAAAATTCGATATTGGATACGGTAAAAGTAACCTTATCCTTTCCCCGCGAGGCATCATACTGCATAGCGAGACCCGGAAGTCCGCGGTTGATGCTCTGAAAATTGGTGCTGGCGGGAACCAGCTCCCGGGTAAAGAAAACGGTAAAAGTGGTGCCATCGGCCAGTTTTCCAATGGCTTTCTGGCAATTGTAGCCGGCAATTTTTTTAAACTCGTTCTCTATTTTATAAGAAATTCCATCGTATCTTTTATTGGAAGCCTTCCACTCCTGGCTGGAATAGGTAATCAGGTACTTTTTGTCGCCGTAATCTTTGATATTGACTGCCGTGCCAGCCTTCTCATCGTAAATAGTTGATTGCGAACCAATGGAACTAATAAACTCCGACTTATTCAGGTTTCCCTTTACATATATTATATTAGTCGCCCCATCGAGCATATCTCCCACCCTGGGTGTGTCATTATCGGTGCTAACCACAATATCGTAATAAATGGTGGCTTCTGTGAGTTTTTTTTGGGCAGAGGCAACCTGGGCGCTTATCCCAAAAACACAGAGCAAAAAAAATAGGTTCTTCATGCTAAATTGTTTCACTTAAAGCTTAGACGCTACAAGATAAAGAATAGTTTGCTTATGAAAAATCCGGGTGGTGTT
>JBEBUZ010000031.1:0-36573 GCA_040393015.1 Paraniabella yanshanensis | reverse complement strand
TTCATCTCTTTTATTACCAGTACGCTTTTTATACCGGCGCGGCTGCCTGCATAGGCATGAGACAGGTAGGCTTTTCCATCTTCGTCCCAGAAAGGGCAGGGATCAATCAATCCGGCGCCTCCTTCTACCAGCAGGGGTTGACTCCAGGGGCCTGTTATGCTTTTGGCTTTGGTTACATAAATTCCAAAATCAGGATCTGGGTAATAGATGTAAAATTCGTTCTTATGATGCCGGATTGCCGGCGCCCACACCCCATTGCCATGCTGGTTTTTATCGAATACTTTGAGAGGAACCTGACGTTGCAGGGCGTGGCCTATAATCCGCCAGTTCACCAGGTCTTTGGAATGCAGAATAGGCAGGCCCGGCACCTGGTCGAAGCTGGAAGCAATCATATAAAAATCCTCTCCCACCCGGATCGCATCGGGATCCGAATAATCGGCATTAATGACGGGATTTTTATAGGTGCCGTCGCCGTTGTCCGGGCTCCATACCTGCGACAGATAGGGCTTCTGAGCATGGAGCGCACAACTCAAAACTATTCCTGCTATAATAAAAACACTTCTCTTTCTTATCATTGCTTTATTGGTTATATTTTTTTAATTTTTGTACGGATCGGAGGCTTCATGATATAATAATCTGTTAAGGTAAATTTTCCTGCCGTTTATCCACCCGGATGCCAGCCGCGAAAGATATTATCCAGGGTATATCTGCCCACCTGTTCTGATGTAAGCTGGTGCGACCATTTTACCCGCTGCGAAGGCATGGCACCCTTTCCGATAGTATTGTATTCGGCGTAGAGAGTTGTTTTTTCCGCATCGGGTTTGCCCCAGTTATGCCAGGCTTCCGGCTTTATGATGTCGCTCATCTCACAGTTGATAAATACCGTCTTTGCGTAGGGCCTCCAGGGACGGCCGAGGTAAAAAGAACCGGCAGAACCGTTCCCTTCTATTTTACAATTCCTGAACACGTAACCATACTCTGTACTGTCGGGAGTGCTGGCAGCAGTGAGGTAACCGCGACCTTTACCGAAAATATGACAGGAGTCGAAGAGCGCCGTAGAAGAACCAAAAATAAAATCCACCGTCCCTTCAATATAGCAGTTCTTATAGTACTGCCTGCTTGCCGCGCCATACCCCCAGGTATAGAGCGTATCCTGAAAACCCAGGAATTGGCAGTTAATAAACTGTACCCTGTCGGCAGCTACACGCACAGCCACGGCCTGCCCCACCGGTCCGGCGCTGTTTTCGAATGTAATATTCTCCGCAGTAAAGCCATCACCATGTATAAAAAAGGAAGCACTGCCGGTAGTTCCTATTTCTTCCCCGAAGCGATTGCGTTTAGACGCGTAATCATCAAAAGTGAGCACAACCCCCTCTTTACTCTCTCCTATCAGTCTTATATTTGTCTTGGTGTTAGAAAGTACCAGCTTTTCCTTGTACACCCCGTTTTTTATAAAGATAACTGTTTGATTTCTCCGGAAATCGGGTACGGCATTCATCGCTTCCTGAACAGTTTTGAAATCTCCGGTACCATCTTTGGCCACTATCCAATGCGGATCTGTGCCGAAGGCTGTTAAACTCATCAACAAGGCAAAACTAATCAGGGGTACAAAGCGTCCTGCCCGACGAAAGATCGGATGATTTTTCATATTTCGCATGCTAAAATTTATACAGCCGGCGGTTTGAATCATTTTTAATAAGTTCATCATTTAAAGGGTATAGGTGAAACAAAATTTATTTCCTTCAGCCATGCGTATCCCCGCTATTTTTTTCCAGGCCATATAAAAGGTTGGGAGGAGGTTTGCCGGAACCAGTCTTTTTCACCCGGCAAATCAGGATTATCAGATGCAAAAATATTTTCCGGTGTATAAGCGTCCGCTTCCTTAGGAGCCAGTTGTTTTGACCACGGCACCCGATAGGAGTTTAAGTTACCGACCCGCGGGACACCAGGTCCCTCGCTTTTATACTCTGCATAAAAAACGGTTTTTTCATTGTCGACATTGCCCCAGTTGTGCCACCCTTCGGGTGCTATTTGTAAAGGCAGTTCGCAGCGGATGAAAACGGTTTTGGCATGAGCGCGCCAGGGCCGGCCCAGAAACAGCTTTGTTACTTCTTCTGTTGCTGTTATTTTACAATCGAGGAAAACATATCCGAACTTCTTTCCGGGCGTAGTGCTGGCGGCTGTTATATAGGAATTGGCTTTCCCCTTAATTATACAATTCTGAAAAACTGCGGTAGACGGGCCAAAGATAAAATCGGTGGTACCCTCTATATAGCAGTTCACAAACAATTGCCTTGCAGTTTCCCCGGCGGTAAAGATTGTATCCTGGTCTCCCAGAAATTTACAATTGCGAAACACCGCTTTATCAGCATCGACATATAATGCCAGTGCTTGTCCAACCCGGCCGGCATTATTGGAAAAAGTGATATTCTCCGCCCGAAAACGATTGCCGGAAATTTTGGCGGTAAAAGAAGTGAAGGTGGTGAGTTTTCCTCTGCCGGAATAATCGTTAAAAACAATAATAGTTTTGTCGACATCTTCTCCGATGAAAGTTACATCGGTATTATTGGCGGGCAGTTCTATTTTTTCATTGTATACACCATTCTTTATATAGAGTGTAATGGGCGCCAGTGGATAGACGCGCATGGCGTCAATAGCCTCCTGGATATATTTATAATCGCCCGTACCGTCTTTGGCTACCGTAAAAACATATTTATACTTGTCGGCCCCGGAAGTTTGCGCCCGCACACCCATGGAGAAGAGCGCCGTCGAAAACAGTAGAAGTCCGAAAGCATACCTTTTTATGCGACCTGTTCGCATAGCTGTTTTATCTTCTCTTTTCATTCCTTATTCATTTTTATGAAACACTTTATCCAGGAATTCCTGCATGAGATTGATCGTGGGAGTAAACCAGGGTTCGAAGAGGCAAAAGCTGTGGGGGCTTCCGTCAAATGTATGTACCTGGTTATACACGCCACGCGCATTTAAAATTTTTATAAAATCATCGCGGCCGGCATGCATACGTTCAACCGCGCTGTTAAGGAACAGTACAGGGGGACTGAAAGCCGCGTACGTTAGAGGAGATGCCGTGGCATATAAGACAGGGTTATCGCTTAAAGTATAACCCAACCAATAGGCAGCGGCCGTTACCTTATCGGGGTTGTTTTGTTCACTGCTTTCTTCATGAACAAAAGAAGTTGTACCATCTATATCAATAACCGCGTGTACTTCAGTGCTGATATTTTTTTTGATATCATAGTTTTCTAAGAGCGGCATATTCGCTGTACTTCCCACCAGCGCAGCCAATTGCCCTCCGGCAGAAAAGCCGGCTATCACTATCCGGGAAGTATCTACCCGATATTTTCCGGCATTTAGTCTCACCCATTTTACGGCCTCCTTGATATCATATACCGCAGCCGGAAAATAAGCTTCTGTAGACAAACGGTATTCGGGCGTAAAACAACTGTAGCCCCGGGCAGCCAGGGCCCTGGCCATATCGTGATGTTGCGCCCGGTTGCCACTACGCCAACCTCCTCCATGAATAATAATAATCGCCGTCCCATTGGCTTTTCCGGGTAGAGGATAGAACGCATCCACTAATAATTTACGTTTCGCTATCCTATGGTAAATGATTCCCTGTTTTTCAATAACATTTTTAGATACCGGCACCACCGGCATCCTGGTTTCGGGAAAATCTTTTTTTTGCCTGAGATAAGCCGATGCGGTAGTATAAGAAGTGTCGGTAACCCCTGTAAGTCCTTCTTTGATCTGGCTCCGGCAATGAGTGGCAAGGGCCAGCATAAATAAGATAATACCTGTTACTCTTATCATCATTTTTTATTTGGCGGCGGGGTGAACGATACGGGAAGCGAGGTCCGGAATCGATGTGCGAATATTTTTCAGGACGATCTGGGCAATTTTTCGTGCTCCCAGTTCACTGAAATGGGTGTCATCTGTTTTACCCGATGGATAATTGGGATGCTCACCCGACTGCAGGTGAAGAAATAACAGTTTGGAAGTTTCTACCCCCATTTGCTGGTATAACTGCTGCGCTTCCCTGTCTAAATCAATCAGCGGCACCCTTTCTGCTGTTGCTACATCACGCACAATTTGAGCATACACATCATGTGTACCTACCACTTTACCGGCTTCGTCAAATTTTCGCCTGGCTACCGGCGTTATTAAAACCGGCCACGCCGATTTCGACCTTGTTTCTTTAACATATTGAACCAGGTTATTTCTGAATTCTGCTTCAGTGGTAGCTGTTTTCTTGGTAGGCACTTCATCGTTGTGGCCGAACTGGATAAACACATAATCGCCTTTACCACATTCCGTCATAATATTATTCCACAACCCCTCTTTTCTAAAGGAGGACGTACTCCGCCCGTTTTTGGCGTAATTTACCACCTGCACAGTACTGTCCCAGAAATATACAAAAGGCATCCCCCATCCTGTTTCAGGGTAAGCTTTAACACTTTTTACAGCGCAGGTTGAATCGCCTGCAAGAAAAATTTTTATTTTCTTCTGAGGTATTATAAATGCCACAAAAGGCATCCAAATACAATACAATAACCATTTCTTTTTCATAAACCTCTCACTTGTTATTCATTTAAAACATTATTCCCAGGATCCCATTTTTTCTGCCATTCGGCATACCTGTCCAGCACAGTTTTAGGAGCGTAGGTATACCATGCATAGCCCACCCGTCGTTCCCGCTCCACTTCGGCTAATGAATACACTACCTTTCCATCGCGATTGCAGAACAAGGGTTTTTGGGTATGAAGTTCGTAGTAACGGGTCCAGATGGGAGGAGCCGTATTGTCTATTTTCACAACCCTGTCTGCTGTGGTAACCAAATAGGGCGTAACCATAGTATCGGCCCGGATGGTCTCGATACGAGTATTCGCAATGGCCGACCGGCGAAACCATTGCACGGCAGCCTGCACAGCATCTTTTATTTCTTTGGCGGGCTTATCCAGGCTCATTAAAAAGAGTACAATTCCCGCACTCTCCCCATTGCAAATAGCGGCAGGTTCAAACCGGCGCGCACCTACAGGTTCCAATGTTTTTTCATCGTACTGCTGGCCCCAGGCTGTTAAAAGCCCATTGTCTTTTATTTGTGTTTTCAGGATGCAATCAAGCCCTTTTTGAAAAGCCTGCTTCAACCGGTTTTTTAACGAATGGTCAACAAACGAATACAATGGGTCGTCATCGGTAATATCCTTTAATGCTCTTACGATACCCTCCATGCCGCCATCATTATAGGTAATATACCGGCTATAATTGTTTTGCAGGGGGTAGTACTGCGGCCAACCACCATTTTCATATTGAGCGTTTACAATATAATCCAGTCCTCTTATAGCTGCCTCCTTATATTTTTCCTCTTTTAAAGCTGCGTACGCGATAGCCAGTGCCTTGATCTGGGTATAACAGGTGCCATTATCGAAGGTTGTATTTTGATCGTTTTTACGGGCTGCCACTATTTGCTTTTGTTCGTCAGTGAGCCTGGCGAACATGTCGTAATTCTTAGGCCAACCCCCGTTATTTTTCTGAAAAAGAAGAATATTGTCTGCAATCTGTCGTATGTCTTCCGGTTCAAACCTGGGTTTATCCGGTAACGCATTAATCATATTGTTTTTATCCGCTATCCCATACCAATGGTTGGCGTTATCGGCAAAGGGCCTGGGGTCTATTCGCAAAAGCTTCGGTTGCTGAGCGTTCAGCGTAAAAAAACCGAGCAACAACCCGATCCCCATTGTGCATATCTGCATTACTCTATTTTGTTGCCAGTTCATTTATATAGATTTCAATATTGGTATATTCCTTACTTAATGTAAACGCGGACGCATCGGAATTATTTTTTTCGTTCAGCCCGTTCCTGATTTCCCATTCATCGGGCATACCATCTTTGTCTGCATCGGGAAGCCGGGCTCCCTGGTGAAGATGTGGCCAGGCGTTGGTGGTTTGTTCGTAAGGCGTGCCATGGGGATATCCGCCCTGTACATCGATAAACCTCCCGGTACGATTAAGTACGTCGTTGACTATTCGCTGATCCAATGTATCCCGCATTGGCCGTACGGCTCCTGCATAATTCAGCACATCCTTATAGGCGTTCTCTGCCGACTGTACAACAATACCTGAAACCGGAAAAGGTTGTAGGGCAACAACAAGGTCTTTTGCTGATTCGGTTGCGGCTTTGTCTAACTGTATGCCGAGGTAGTTGTTTCCGGTAACGTCTTCTGCACCGTCTACAAAATTACCCTTCACATAAAACTTACCATAGGGGTTGATCTCGTTCGCAGTTCTGGTAGGATTTACAATCCGGCTCCTCACCGACTTTTTCGTTTCCGGTCCGTATTTAAAATAATTGTTTACGATATTGTAATTCCCGTTTTCACCACCGTACACGTTATTATGACCCCAGTTATAAATAACATTATTCCGGAAATCGACCAGTTCTTCCGAGGCTCCCAGCCGCAGCCCGTTGAAACGGGGCGTTCTGCTATTGCAATGTGCAATCAGATTATGGTGGGCGCTGAAATGTGCACCGCCCCAGATTCCTCCGTAGCCATGATGTTCAAAATCCTTATCGCCCTCTTCGAAATGATAGGAGTAATTCAGGGGTTCGCTGATGATATTCCATTGCAAGGTGGTACTATCGCCTTTATACACCGAGCAAACCTCATCGGTGCTCCAGCTCATGCTACAATGATCGATGATAATATGTTTACGTCCTGACGAGCTGAATACATCGTCGGAACCACTTCCATCTACCTTCCCTTTATTCTGGTAGCGGTCGCCGAGCCTGAATCTTAGGAAGCGGATGATAATATTATCCCCCGAAAGCGAAACAGGATAATCTGCAATGCAAATTCCGCCTCCCGGGGCCGTTTGCCCGGCAATGGTTACATTGCCTTTGATATTCAGTTTTGATCGTAAGTGAATAGTACCGGAAACAGTAAAAACGATGATACGGGGACTGCTTGAGCTTACGGCTTTTCTGAGACTACCCTCGCCATCATCGTTTAAATTAGATACAATGATTACTTTTCCTCCTCGTCCGCCGGTTGTGTATTTGCCAAAACCCTCGGCACCCGGAAAGGCAACAGGCCTTGGCTCTTTATTATGGGCAGTAAGGGGTTGTGCCGACCCGCAAGACAAGACACCTTGCAGGAAAACGAAAAAAAGCAACCCTATCCAACTTTTATCTACCATACTTTAATCGTTCATTCAGAGAAATACCTCTATAAAAGAATCATTCTACTGACCGGAATATATAAGTCTGTCCCCGGTTCGTACTAAAATCATAAACCGAAGTAGCTGGAACCGTCATCCCTTTTAAGGTTGCCTTATCCGATACTATTGGTTCTTTGATGGTATTCACCTGGTAAAATTCATTCCTGTTTTCACCTCCGGCCGGCCTTAATTTTACGTTACCGGATAATTTCAGTTCGCTTCCCACCCGGATACGGCAATTGCCTCCTAATTCAGATCTTACTATCAGCCTGGTAAGTTTGCCGCTTTTCCAATCCATACCGATTTCAAAGCCGCCTCTTGCTTTTAGTCCCCTCACCGTTCCGTCGGGCAACGCATCGGGCAATGCAGGTAAAATATAAATATACCCATCGTAGCTCTGCACCAGCATTTCGGCAATACCTGAGGTACAGCCAAAATTGCCATCTATCTGAAAAGGAGGATGGGCGTCGAGCAAATTGGGATAGGTTCCGCCATTTTGCCCGTTTTGTTCTAAGGGCGCGGGACTCAACTGATCCTTAATCAATTTAAACGTTTGATTACCATCTAACAATCGTGCCCACCAGTTTACCTTCCAGCCCATCGACCATCCGGTGGATTTATCGCCGCGATATAGCATCGAGTTTTTAGCAGCTTCCGCCAGCCGTGGTGTGCGAATGGGAGATATCTGACCTGCGGGAAACAACCCATACAGATGCGAAATATGCCGGTGTCTGTCATCGGTCCGGTCCAGGTCCCTCAACCACTCCTGTAGTTGATTGTGCTGTCCGATCTGCATAGGTGGCAACTGCATTAGCGCAAGCTTAACAGAATCGGATAGTTTTTCGTCTAAATTAAGTATCCTGGCTGCGTTGATAAAATTATAGAATACATCAAATACCAGTTGGTTGTCCATGGTCGCACCTGCCGTTATACTCACATTTTTCTGATAAGCGTTTTCGGGCGACATCGAAGGAGACACCACCAGCCATTTTTGGGAAGAATCTCTTTGCAGTACATCCAGGTAGAATAAAGCTTTCCCTTTCAATACCGGGTAGTACCTCGATAAAAAATTTTTATCGCCGGTATATAGATAATGCTGCCACAAATGTTGCGTAAGCCAGGCTCCGCCCATGGGCCATACGCCGTAAAAGCCGCCGTCTACCACCCCTGTTATACGCCATAAGTCGGTATTATGATGCATGTTCCAACCCCGTGCGCGGTATATTTGTGTGGCGCTCTCCTGGCCGGTAACAGCCAGGTCTTCCAACATCGAAAACAAAGGTTCATGCATTTCGCTGAGATTAGTAATTTCTGCAGGCCAGTAATTCATCTCCGTGTTAATATTCACTGTGTATTTACTATCCCATGGGGGCGTCAGTTTATCGTTCCATATACCTTGCAGGGTAGCAGGTTGTGTACCCGGTTGTGAACAAGCAATCAGCAAATAGCGCCCGAACTGGAAATACAGGGCTACTAATTGTGGATCGGCACTCGTGGCAAACTCTTTTATCCTGATATTGGTTGGTTTTAAAGCCTGGGGTGTTGTTCCAAAATCGAGGCTTACCCGCTTAAAGTATTGTTGGTATTTAGATATATGATCTTTCAATGCCACAGGATAGCTTTTTTTGATCGCCCCCTTAATCGCATCGGCCACTTTTGAATCGGCATTGCCCGACAGATCATTGTATTTCTTAAAATTGGTAGCAATAGATATATAGAGAATTACTTCATCTGCGCCCGACACTTCCAGTTTGTCGGCGTGGGGAATTAACCGACCTCCTTTTAAAACGGGTTGTACCACAGTTTTGAATCTCACTTTGCCTGTTTTGTTTTCTGCCGACCCGCTGGTACCCACCACAACCAATTGCCTGCCATGTGTTTCTATTTTATGCATTTTATGCGGACTGGCAGCGTGGATAAAAAAGTGCAGACTGCGTTTTCGGTTGGAGGTGAATCGAACCATAATGACATTATCAGCCAGGGAGGCCACTATCTCTCTCTGAAAAGAAACTCCTTTCACGCTATAAGAAACCTGACTGATCGCTTTTTCGATATCGAGTGAGCGCTGGTAATTTTGAACTTTTTCATGCCCGGGGAAATCGAAAAAAACGGATCCCATAGTTTGGTAGGGCATCCCATAATTCAGGTTTTGAGGCACGGGACGTGGAAAGGCGTTGTTAGAAACTTGTTGAGCGTCTCCATATTTACCCTCCTTCAACCATTTTCTTATTTTTAAAATACTGTCATAGGCATTTGCCTGTATATTATTCCCGGGCTCACCTGCCCAGATGGTTTCTTCATTCAATTGCAATTCCTCCCGTGCTGTTCCTCCGAATACCATGGCTCCCAGGCGGCCATTTCCTATCGGCAAAGCTTCGTTCCAACTGGCTGCCGGATCATCATACCTTAATTGTAATGATTGCGATTTGCCCGTGCTTATCAGTAGGAAGAATACTACACTACAGAACATTTTCCGCAAAATATTTATCAGGTTGATCATTTGCTGTTTTTAAAAATTTAATTCCCCTGTCTTCTAACAACCTATGCAACTTACTAAAGCCGGCTGATAGTGCAACGGGTCTATTTTACCTGGCCTTCGGTTATGGCTTTTACCAGGCCATTGATGTACACTTCAATATTGTCGTACCCTGTACTTAAATCCCTGCCGTTGGCATTGGCTTTACCGGGATCCAGTTTGTGAGCCGTTTCCCAGCTATCGGGCATCCCGTCTCCATCGGTGTCTTTTGGGGCGGGTGCGGATTTTAACTCCGGCCATCCTCCTACATCCGACTGCGTGTCAATTATCCCGTTTTTACTGCCATTCGAGCCATTAGCGGTAAAATTATTCTGTTTTACATTATCAATGATTCTATGATCCACTGCATCGCGAGTCAGCGAAGCCCCGGCATAATTAATCACCTGCTGATAGGCTTTTGTGGCTTCATAGCTAACCACATTATCGTTAACCGGGTGTGGCAGGTTTAAACGCATAGCCGATTTATCCCCCTCTGAAACAGGCATTTTGTATTCGCAGGCTATGACCACCCCATCGGAATTAGTGCAGGAAGCGGGATAGCTCGTATAGCTGCCGTGAAACTGATTGAAAACGCCGTAGGCCCAGTTATCATTGGTGGCATTCGCATGGCCTTCCACGTAGTTACCGTGAATATAAAACTTACCCCAGGTATCGTATACTTCTGTGCCCTTTATTTTATTTTTATCAATGGAATAAATGCGTCCTTGTTTAGAAACACTGTTGTTGGCAACGGTTGCCGGGCCAGGTTTGAAATAATTATTAATCATGTTCACATTCATGGCTTCGCCTCCATAAAAGCTATTGCTTCCCCAGTTGTATATTACATTATTGCGGATATCGGTGAGGTCGGTGAGTGCGAAAGCTTTTCCTGCTTCTTCACCCAGTCGGGCATTACGGCTATCATGATGGGCCAATAAATTATGATGGAAACTTGCTTTTCTTCCACCCCATATACCGCCATATCCGTGCGCACCTTTTCCGTGAACGGAATTGCGAAGACTCTCCGCGATGATGCACCATTGAATCGTTGTATTTTCGTTGGCGTAAAAAGATACGCATTCATCCGTACTCCAACTCATAGAGCAATGGTCGACCATGATATTCTTTCTGAACCTGGCGCCGAGGGCATCGCCTTCCTGTTGCGCAGCATCGCCCATCCGGAAACGCAAAAAGCGGACAATAACATTATCTGCATCGATATACACAGGATAGTCGCGTACTGTAATTCCGTCGCCGGGAGCCGTTTGCCCGGCAATGGTTACATCGCCGTTGGTAATGCGAAGATTTGATTTAAGAACGATAGTACCAGACACATCAAATACAATAATCCTTTTGCCCGTAGCGTTCAAAGCAGCGCGGAAGCTGCCGGTGCCCGCATCGTTGAGATTGGTAACTTTTATCAGTTTACCGCCCCTTCCTCCCGTAATGTCACGGGCAAAACCCTCCGCACCCGGAAAAGCAATGGCTGTTTCCCGGACAGGTACCGGCCTGTCGGGTATTGTTGGGCCGGCGATATCATCGGAAGACGCATTGTTTCCTTTTACGCAGCCAAAGAAATAAATTGCCGTTATCATCGTCAGCACCCATTTCATCTGTACCCGCCCTATTTCTGAAAGGCAAGGTATCATGATTTTTGCCACGTTATTCTCCGTCGCAATATTTCCTGATTCTTTCTGCCTGTAAAAAAACATTTATAGCGATATTTTTTTATTATATCTAATCATGATGATCTTGCTAACCAATCCCCGAACGCGAATCCGGTTCTATCATTTCGCCTGGTTCACCGTAATATCTTTTACCAGACTATGTGTGTAAACTTCTATATTATCGTACACCGAACTCAGTGATCTGCCATTAGCGTTTGCCAGGTTGGGATCGAGCTGATTGGCTGTTTCCCAGGCATCGGGCATTCCATCCCCGTCTGTATCCGCGGGTGCAGCGAGGGAATTGAGCGAGGGCCATCCTCCCACGTCCCTTTGGGTATCAATTATGCCCCACAAACCCGATACAGACCCCTTATAGGTAGCCGTTCCGTTTCTTACCTCATTCATTATTCTGGCATCCACGGCATCCCTTTTATAAGAAGCGCCGGCATGATTTAATACTGCTTCGTAGGCCTGTTCGGCGGTATGAGCGGCTATTTCCACACTCGCAAACGGCGTCGTTTTTTTCACCATTGTTTCGGTGATACCCGCGTCATAGTCTACCCCGCCGTTCCAGTTATTGGCAGTAACTGTGGAGTTGCCAAATATGTAGTTACCGGCAATATAAAAGGAGCCGTATCCTACACCATAGACCGAGGGATTAGTAGCGCCGGTTGCATTGTCTTTCGACACCTGCATAATTCGCTTATTGCGGTTAGCGGGCGTGGCCGGGCCAGGCTTGTAATAATTATTTACGATATTATATTCACCGTTTTCGCCACCGTAAGCGCTGTTGCCACTCCAGTTATAAATAACATTATTGCGGAAGTCCACTTTGTCGGGACCGAAAATACCTACGCCTGTTCCGCTACCGCTGCTATAACGCAAACCACCGTCAAATCGCGGGTTTCTATTGGTATGGTGGGCTATCAGGTTATGGTGAAAACTGGCCGGAGAGCCACCCCAGATACCGCCGTACCCGTGTGCCCCTTTAGAATGGCCGGAGTTATTCATGCTTTCCGAAATCACGCACCATTGCAGGGTGAAATTTTTATTATGGTAGAAGGAGGCTGTTTCATCTATCGACCAGCTCACCGAGCAATGATCGATGATAATGTCCTGTAATTCTCTTCCCCAAAGCGCGTCGCTTTCTATAGTAGCCACATTCGCATCGCCCAGCCGGAATCTTATAAAGCGGATGATAACGTTATTGGCGGCAATGTTTACCTCATGATTTTGAATACAAATACCATCGCCCGGAGCGGTTTGCCCGGCAATGGTGAGATCTCCGTTTTTGATTTGGAGCCGGGATTGCAAAACGATATTCCCGGATACCCCGAACACAATAATACGCTTTCCTGTTTCATTAATAGCTGCACGAAGGCTGCCCGGACCGGCATCATTCAGATTGGTGACTTTGATAACTTTCCCTCCTCGTCCTCCGGTCGTCAATTTTCCCGCGCCCTCAGCCCCCGGAAAAGCAAGGGCTTCTTCCGAAACCGGCGGATCGGAGGTTCGAAAATTTTGATACAGGCTTTTCGAGGAAATGGATGGATTGTTTTGATGCACTGCTCTCAATCTTACTATATAATCTGTTTTTACATCGAGGCCGTTTATTTCAGCTTCCGTAACAAACAAGGTATCGCTTTTATAAAAAGGAGTGGTGAAGCTCTGGCCTTTTGCAAGCTCTACCAAATAACCATAAGCGCCAGGGCTGGGTAACCAGTTAAGTTTGACCGATGTAGGCTGCACCACGGTTTGTAAATTAACCGGTACTGCGAGTTCAGATTCCTCATCGGGTGCCGTACTATCTTTCGCGCAGGAACTGATTAGGCAGGTTAGTACCATCGTTAATTGTACTAAGCTTAGTTTAGACATTGTTACAGGCAATTAACTAACAAAACAAATCTGTGTCCCTGAAGGGTGAACGGATAAAGCCCCGAACACCTGGGGTATGAATATAAATGGGTTCAACCCACCGGGTGGTCGCATAAGACGCGGTTTATCCGACCATCCGGTTTGCTGTGTTTGTCTTTAACAGGCAGGCAAAGGCTTGCTTTTTAACCTGCCTCACTATTTTTTCTTTACAACTTCGTCCTCCATGCAGGTGCTCCGGAGTCATACTTTCCGGCAAACGCAGGATCCAATATGCTGAATACGGCGTTGTACGGATCGCCCCACAACTTATCTGCTGTATTATTGTAAGTCATACTTGGTAACCCCGGAATTTCTGAACCAGCTGCAATTTTCAAATCGGATGTTCCCCAGGTATTAGTAATCGTGTAGGAAGTAGCGGGTAAACCACTTTTCATAGTAACGGTGGTATTACCTGATCCGCCTTCATCCCAGCCATGGCCGAATATGGAGTTCCTGATCGTAAAGCCATTAACAACATCGTTCCTGCCGGCTGCGCCTCTGAACCTGAAAACCTGTGCACCGCCCGAAGTAAATTCGCTGAAAGTACATCCGTCAATTTCGAAACTCTGTATATTCTGGCGGGTTTGAACCAGGGAATTGATCTTATAAAAAGTAGAATTCAGAAATTTAACATTACCAAACGCTGCCCTGTCGGCACCATCAGTATCTGCGGTTAACAGACTATAGCCCCCGATATGATGTACCGTAGAATTAGAAATAATATAATTTCTGATAAACACATCACTTCGGATACGTATGATACCGCGCATGTGGTGAAGATCGCAGTTTTCGAAACGAAGCTCCTGTACCTGCGTAATATTACCACTGATATCCGGGTTGAATACATAGGTTGCGGAAATATTGGCGCCGTCGATTTCGAGATCATCAAACACAATGTACCCGATATTGGAACCGGCTGTGATATTCATATTTCCGGAAGTATTAACCAGGGTTGCCTTTTTTGTATCGAAGCCGTAAGCTCCTTTAAAAGTTACCGATTTATTAATAGCTGCCGTGGGCATATTATACCTGAAGCCTTTTTTCAACAGGATAATACCTCCGTCCGGTACTGCGGCTAATGCGGCGGTAATTGCCGCAGGATCTTCCGAATCGCTGAGATCGATAACCTTGGGATCATTCACATCCACTCCTGCAACCAGGGTCTTATAGTCTACCCAACCTCTCAGGGTTTCGCCGCTGTAAATGGCTACCTGGTAGGAGGTATTGGGTGAAAGGCCGGTAATAATGGTTTCGCCTGCGGCCTGGTTGGCAGGCGACACGTTAAATTCGGCCAAAGGTGTAGTAAGTCTTACATCGGAGGGACTAAATATTTTTACGCCCGTTACAGCAGCACCTGCCAGTGTCCAGGTCACTTTCGCCCTGGTATCTGTTACATGATAACTTAATGGTGCATTTAATATCGAAGGGTAGGTCTGGGTACGAATAGAGCCTAGGTCTGACACTTTACTATTATACTGCGGATCTGCCGCATTAGCGGTAGCCCTGATCTGGTACAACGTATTGTACAAAAGTTCTTCGCCCAGCAAAGCCTCGTCCAGTACCACATAATTGGTATCTACGGTAACCGTATAGTCCACTACCTTAAATGAATCCCGGCTGATTTCAAGCGTGTAGGATTGGGCTTCACGAAGGTTTCCCATAATAACGGTAACCACGTTGTTTTCCACCGTCAGGCCCGGCCCGTTCAATACCGGCCTGAAGAGGCGGGTAGGCTCATAGCTTTCTTCTTTTTTTGTGCAGGCAGCGATTAACACAGAGACGGCAAGTGCAACTAAAAGCAGATGTGGTGTTGAACGTATGATATTTATTCTTTTCATCTGTAGAATTTTTATTTACTAAACAAGCGGTGAAAGCCTGTAATAATTAGTTGTTAAACATATAACCATCGTTGGTAACTTTTCCTTTACTGGCTGCAACGGCCTCTTCCGGAATGGGGAATATATAACGGGCTACACCGGGTTTGGGTCCGTTATAGTAATTAGCCCAGTTTCGGGTTACCCATTCTTTGTAAGTACTTTTAGATCCATCCCAAAGGTCGAGCAGAAAGTTCACGCGGCTCCAGCTGTCATCCGGCGGAGCTGCCACTTTCCGGTTGGGATTGAGCACCATGAATTTACCAGCGGCATCTCTCTTCCAATACATATAATTGGGATAGTCGCCATATTTGCCGGTGCCGGTTATGGCAGAGTTTGCCATGTCTTTCAGGGTTTCTACGGTTTCCTGTACTTTTTGTGAGTACAGGTTCCAGCGGATCAATTCATATTTGCGAATCATTTCCCCGCCAAACTCCCAGGCACGCTCATCTACAATGGCTTTGAAAAAGCTTTCTTTGCCTGATGATGCGGCGGCTATATAAGCATCTACTTTGGCAGGCCACAATGATTCTGCAAATGCCCTTCTTCTTACTCTTGCCAGCGATGCCTGTGCAGCCGCCGTGGGACCGTCCAGTTCATTCACCGCCTCGGCATGCATGAGCAGCACATCCGCATAGCGCATCATGGGCCAATTAATTCCTGTTCCTTTGGCGGAGTTTTGCCCCGGAGGCTCGGGTAAAAAATAGCGGCTCCATTTTCCCTGTGCAATATTGGTAGGTCCGCTGACAAAAATCTCTTCGAAAGAAGTATTTACTTTATAAAGGGCGCAGGTTACGTCGCGTCTTTTATCTAATGTATCAAAAGAAAAATAATAGCTGGGCGGTATGGCCATATAATTATTGCCCGATCCGTACTGGTGATTTGCAGTAGCGCCTCCGTCAACCGTAATACCAATATTCCAGGCCACATCGCCATTTCCTAATGCAAAGGGCACTTCAAATAGTATTTCCTCATTTTTTGTTACAATAAACTTATTCTGATTCATGAATATTTTTTCGTAATCCGAAGGCAGTGGTCTGTCTTTTAAGGCCATCAATTTTTCGGTATAGGTTCTGGCTATCTGGTAATAATCCAGGTAATCGCCCTTACGTTCCATATTCATTTCGGGTGTGAGGTAATACCCTCCCCGCTGCAAAGCAATGCGGGCAATCATGCCCATAGTATATTCGCGGTTTACCTGCTCGGTTGCGAAGGGGCACTGATCGCCCCACATCATTTTATCTTCTATTTTAATAAGGTCATCAATTACCTGTGAGAGTATCTCATTCCTGTCTTCACGGGGCAGATAAAAATCCATTCCTGCTTTAGGAGCCTCGCGCATATTAGGAACATCGCCAAAATAATACACCAGCATGCTGTACCAGAAAGCCCTGATGGTATATACTTCTCCTAACATGTGGTACATGAGGTTTTTAGTGGCCGCATCAGGAGATTGCAGGGCAGCGCTTGCTTCTATTCCTTCAATGGCAATATTGGCGTTACGGATTGATGTATATGCCGAGTTCCAAAACTGGCGTAAATCCCCGTTGGTGGAGAGCGCGTTCAGATCCCATATCTGGTATCGATCGGCCGTACTGCCCCAGCCCTGGGCATGCTCTATATCAGTGTTTCCCGTCATATTATTGGAAAGTCTGGAGCGGAAACCATCCGTACCAAAGGATTCGTAGGCAGCGTTCACGCCTTTACGGGTATCATCCACATTGGAATACACGTATTGGGTATCGAAAGTGGATAAAGAATCCGGCTCCAAAAATTTCTGGCAGGAAGCTGCTAATACCGGTAATGCAAGAAGTGCTATATATTTAAGTTTCATCTGTATCATTTTTTGATTTTTTATAATCAGATGCTTTTACTACATCTTTTTAATAAATATCGAATCTTTTAAAAACCTACGTTTACACCAAAGGTAAGAGACCGGCTCCTCGGGAAGCCCGAATTGTCCACGCCCGGCGTAAGGCCATTGCCCCTTGTGCTTACTTCCGGATCATAGCCCGAATATTTGGTCCAAAGTTTCAGGTTGTTTCCTGTAACATATATTCTGAACTGTTTCATACCCAACTTTGATATCATTCTTTTAGGCAATGAATAGCCGATATTCAGATTGTTCAGGCGAATAAACGATCCATCTTCGATAGCCCAGGAGTGAATCACGGCCTGTGCCACCCCATAACTGGCATGAGACCACATGTCTTTGCCGGCGTTGAGTTGAGCGAGCTGATCCAAATCGGTAACAATACCCCCTGCAGTACCGGTATAGCTTCCATCCACATCGAGGTAGGTGAAACGGTTATCCATACTCATGGTTGCCAGCAGGTTTCCATAAGTTACGCGTCTGAATTGGCTGTACTGAATCTTACCGGCATTATATACATCGTTGCCATAGGTCCAGTCGAAAAATATCGCGAAGTCGAATGATTTAAAAGTTACATCAAAACCAAAACCGCCTTGTGCTTTTGGCAGGGTATTTCCTATTACCTGGCGATCCTCGCTATTGATCACTCCGTCTTCGTTCAGGTCTTTGAGCTTCAGAAAGCCCGGACGAATATTTCCGTTGCCCACAGTACCTCCCGCATTGGCAATGCCTTCTTTCAATACATACCTGCGGTTAGCTTCATCGTAGGTTTCAAAATCGGATATCTGGTAGTACCCGTCTGTTACATACCCGTACACATCTCCCACACGACCGCCTACTTTAAAGAAGAAGTCATCCCGGTCCCGCAGGTCGGTGCTGGCCCAGTTCGACTGAAAAAAGCGGGAATCGGTGCCGTCGAGTTCTTCTATTTTAGCAATATTGCGACCAATATTGAAGCTACCGCTAATGGTTAGATCCTTTCCTCTTAACAGAACGGTATTTAAGCCCAGTTCCACCCCCTGGTTGGAAGTGCTGCCGATATTGTCCCACTGCGTGGAAAACCCGGTATTGGAGGGTATAGCCGTTTGGAATAACAGATCGCGGGTTGTATTTTTATAAAAATCAAGAGAGCCTATCACCCCGGTACGGAAAAGAGTAAAATCCAACCCTATATTTCGGTTAATCGTGGTTTCCCATCTGATATTGGGATTATATAGGGTAGAACCCGAAGGTGTATAATATACATTATCTACATTACCAAAGCCCGGGCCCCGGTTGGTGGAAGCCGTAAACAAAAACTGGGAGGCGGTGGCTGCTATCCGGTCGTTACCGGTTTGGCCATAACTGGCCCGCAATTTAAGCTCCTTAATCCAACCCGAATTGGAAAGGAATTTTTCGTTAGATAATTTCCATCCCAGGGCAAATGCCGGGAAAATTCCCCAACGGTTTGCTTTCGCAAACTTGCTTGAGGCATCGGCTCTTACGGTTACAGTAGCGAGATAGCGGTCCAATAGTTGGTAATCAATCCGGGAAAATCCCGAGAGGCGGTTCGATTCTGTTTCATTTTCTGTTTCCAGCCGGTCGGTACGTCCGAAAGTCATATTGGCGAAGAGTTCTTCCGGTGTAATGCTCAGGCGAAAGTCTTCCGAGCGAATAAAAGTTCTTGTACCACCCAGGGAGTAGGTCTCATGTCCTAAGAGGATATCCAGGCTTTGATTTTTCAGGCTTTTTACGCGGTAGTTTAAGGTATTGAGCCACCGGGAAGAAAACTTCTCCCAAAGCGTTTTTTCGCCCAGCGGCTGGTTGTTACCATTATTAAATGACTCGCCTGTCAGGGGGCCGTAAAAACGCCTTATATCATCGAAGGTCTTCTGAGAGGTATAAGTAGTTCTGAAACTAAGATTGGATAATATTTTATAATCGAGGCTACCGCTTAACAAATAATCGTTGGTCGTACGTTTTCTCCAATCCTGCTTTACCAATTCAGAAGGATCTACCATACTCTGGATGAACCGTGCAAAATCGTCATTGGGATCATCGATACTCAGGTCGAGTTCCATTTCGTCGGCCATACCGTTGGTAGGGCGAGTTTGTATCGCGTCTTTTATAGACAGTTGCGCACTGGATGTACCGGCCCCATCTACCACGGTTTTGGTAATACGGGTAGAAGCGTTGAAGGTAAGCTTATCCGATATTTTCTGTTCCAGTTTAAAATTAAGCGCGTTTCGGCCAAACCCGTTATTTACAAGGAGGCCCGCATCTTTATTATTGGTCAAACTCAGCATTATCTTGGTCATTGCGGTACCACCACTTAAGCTTATATTATGGTATTCGGAAGCGCGGGGATCTCCAAATAAAATAGTCTGCCAATCCTTTGCGGGTTTTTGTTTGTAAAGTTCCAAATCCTCATAGGGGCCAAAAAAACGTTCGAAGCTTCTTACCGCAGCGTCGGATTGCAGCCTGTAATATTCGTAATTAGCCATTACAAATTCATAGGGGCTTAATACTTCTAATTTCCTGTCTTCCGGTAATTTTTTCATCTGGTAAAAACCATTGTAGGATACTGCTATTTTCCCGGCTCTGGGCCTTTTGGTAGTAACTACAATTACGCCATTTGCGGCCTGCGCTCCATAAATGGCCGTTGCGGAGGCATCTTTCAAAACGTTGATAGTTTCTATATCGGAAGGAGGTATATCGCGGATACTGCTTACAATAAACCCATCCACCACATACAGGGGTGAGTTATCCTGGGTAATGGAGCCTCCGCCCCGTACCCGGATGGTTACTTCCGCGTCCGGCGCGCCATCCGTTGTCAGCACTTTTACGCCCGGTAAGCGGCCTGTGAGCGCCTGGGCAGCGTTTGCAATGGGTATTTTCTCCAGGTCTTTACCTGATACAGAAGCAACAGAACCAGTCAGATCCGACTTTTTAATCGTACCATACCCATAGTCTACCACTACTACTACATCGTCTTCTGATACGATATTGCGCGCCAGCGAAACTTTCATTCCGTTGGTGGCTGCAACTGTTTGGGACGCAAAACCGGTAAAGCTAAAAACAAGGTTGGCAGCCCCTGTAGCCGGTATATTAATCGTAAACGCTCCATCCTTGTCGGTTTGGGTAATGACCTGACTGTTCTGCACGGTAACTGTTACACCCTCCAAAGTTTCTCCCGTGTCATCTAATACAGTACCCGATATTTTTTGGGTTTGTGCATTTACCGCAACGCCTAAAAAGACCGAAAATAGCATCAGTAGCAATCTGTTCATATGGCTTTTAATTTTAGTTTTTTACCACCCGCACACCCGAAAATTGTAATCGATTGCAATTTTTCGGTCGGGACTACTTTATCGTTGAGCAATTCTAACCATTTTTTTCAGGAAGCAGGTAAGTACAGGATGGATTTATTTACGCAAACGTTGCCGGTATCGTGTGCATAATTCGTTATCTTCGTAACAAAGGTGCTCTGCAATTATGAAGTTTGAAGCTGCAACTATAAAAGATATAGCCAAAGCATTGGGACTTTCTACGTCCACCGTGTCGCGTGCGCTGCGGGACAGCTATGAAATAAGTGAAGCCACTAAGAAGAAAATCAAGGATTATGCGGTGCAGATAAACTATCGCCCCAACCCGGTTGCATTGAGTCTCAAAGAAAAAAGAACCCTTTCTATCGGCGTGGTAGTTGCCGAGATTGCCAATACCTTTTTCAGCCAGGTCATCAACGGTATCGAATCTATCGCTTACGCAAACGGTTATAATGTTATTATTACCCAAAGCAAAGAATCGGTTGAAAAGGAGCAAATGATACTGGAATATCTTACCTCCCGGTCTATCGACGGACTGATCATTTCTGTTGCCGCCGAGACCAAAGATTTCGGGAACCTGAAACAATTGCATGAAAAAGGACTACCTATTGTATTTTTTGACCGGGTAGTAGAAGATATTGATACCCACAAAGTAGTTACGGACAACAAAACGGGTGTATACCGGGCCACGGAGCATCTTATTAAAAATAATTACAAGAGAATAGCGGCCATCGCCAATAATGCGAACCTTTCTATTACCCGCGACCGGTTGGCGGGTTTTCAAAAAGCGCTGGCCGACCATAATCGCCCGATAAATGAAGACTATATCAAATACTGCGATCACGGCGGGTTGATTATTGAGGAAGTGGAAAAAGCGGTAGAAAGCCTGCTTGCCTTAAAAAAAAGGCCCGATGCGCTCATATTGCTCGCAGATAAAATTACTACCGAAACCTTTGGTATTCTCCGCGAAAAAAATATAAAAATTCCGAGGGATATAGCCATTATCGGGTTTAATAACTCAAACTATACGGTGCTGTTCAGCCCCTCTTTGTCGGTAATCAGCCAGCCCGCTTTCGAGATGGGTGAAAAAGCAGCCGGTTTATTGCTGCACCTGATAGAAAGTAAAAGAGCGGTAACGGATTTCCAACAGGAATGTCTCTCCCCGGATATAATTATCAGGGAAAGCAGCCAAAAATGAAATAAGAGCAGCAAAACTTCTTTATATTTGCAGCCCCTTTTGGGGAATTTATCCCGCAGGTAAATTGGTCTCATAGTTCAACGGATAGAATAGGAGTTTCCTAAACTCTAGATCCAAGTTCGATTCTTGGTGAGACCACTATATCTGCGGGATTTTTTTGTGCCTGCCCCTGTTTCCCTCCTTTTCTTAATGTAGTTCATTTTATTCGCGAAAGAACTGCGGTAGCTTTGTGCTATAAACAAATGGATCAACAGTTAAATTCAAATAGCATGGACAACAAAATATTAGGGCTGCATCATATAACAGCCATCGCCAATCAGGCCCAAAGAAATTTAGATTTCTACACAAAAGTTTTGGGCCTTCGCCTGGTAAAAAAAACCGTAAACTTTGACGATCCCGGCACTTACCACTTCTATTTCGGGAATGAAAACGGTACACCTGGCACGATTCTTACCTTTTTCCCCTGGGAAGGAATGGGAAGGGGGAAAAACGGTGCAGGAATGGCCACCCATATTGGTTACGCCGTAGAACCCGGGGCATTGGAGTTTTGGAAAGAACGATTAAAAACGCAGGATATTGCAGTTGAAGAGGGCAGTATTTTTGGCCAGAAGATTATTTCATTTACTGACCCCGACGGTCTGCAACTCGAGCTTATCGAATCCGAAGGAGACGACAGAAAGGTTTGGATAACAAGCGAAATCAAAGATGAAGTTGCGCTGAAAGGTTTTCATCATGTTACACTTACAGTACAGAAAGCAGAAGCTACAGCCCGGGTTTTAACTGATCTCTTCGGCTACGAACTGGAAAAACAGGCAGATAACCGGTACCGGTACCTGACCACTGCTACCAGTACGGCGAATAGAATAGATATTGTGGAAGACTCCTCCGCAGTACGTGGCCATAACGCTGCGGGAACCAACCACCATATTGCCTTCAGGGTAAAAGACGATAAGGTGTTAATGGAGTTCAGAGAAAAGATCTTATCCGCCGGTTTCCATATTACTCCTAAAATTGACAGGGATTATTTCTTCTCTTTGTATTTCAGAGAACCGGGCGGAGTACTCTTCGAGATTGCCACCGACAACCCCGGGTTCACCGTAGATGAACCACTGGCAGAATTGGGCAGCAGTTTAAAATTACCCAGTCAATATGAAGGATCGCGTTCAAAAATCGAAAGCGTATTGCCCGAATTAAAATAATCAATTTAAATTCTTTGATATGGAAATCACGAATGTCGTACTCAATGATAACGGACGCGGAGAAGTACAGTTAATCGCTGATGGCGCTCCGATAGGAAAGATGGATATAGCCGTGAACAGCCCGGTTCTCACGGTATACCATACCGAGGTCGATCCGCAATACGAAGGACGCGGGATGGCCAAATTATTACTGGCGGAACTCGTATCCTATGCCCGTGAAAAAGCATTGAAAATCGTACCGCTCTGCCCCTATGTGCAGGTGCAATTCAAGCGCCACCCCGAGGAGTACAAAGACGTTTGGTATAAAGAACAATCCTGAAAAAAGATAATATGGCACATCAGTTAAATATAGTAAGAGCAGGGACGGCTTTAAACAAAGCAGAAAAAGCCCTGATCATGATCCACGGACGAGGGGGTACTGCGGAGGATATCCTCGGGTTATCGCCTCACCTGAACCTAAGCGGTTATGCTATTTTAGCTCCCCAGGCAACCAATGCCACCTGGTATCCGTATTCGTTTATGGCCCCGGTTGAAGAAAACGAGCCCTGGCTGAGTTCGGCTGTGGATACCATTGAACAAACAGTGAAAACTGCGACCGACGCCGGCATTACACCAGAAAATATTTATTTCTTCGGATTTTCGCAGGGAGCCTGTCTCACCCTCGAGTTTATAGCGAGGAATGCACAGCGTTACGGCGGAGCGGTGGCCATTATTGGCGGTGTTATTGGTGAAACCATTAACCGCGATCACTACAAAGGCGATTTCAAACAAACACCCGTTTTCATAGGCACCAGCAACCCCGATTTCCATGTTCCGGTGGAGCGGGTGTACGCTACAGAAAAAATCCTGAACGAAATGAATGCAGACGTAACCCTAAAGGTATACGAGCATTCCGGGCACACCATCAACCAGGAGGAGATGGAATGGGCGAACAGGATCGTATTTAAACAACCCTCGTAATAATAAACAAGATGAAAATCACAAAAATTTACAGTGATGAGCAGGGCGATTCTCATTTTGAGGAAATAGAAATCCCCCTGACCGATAAAGGCGAGATTGGCTTTTTATCAGAAAAAAGGGCGGTGACAGGCTTACAATTCAGAAAAGTGTCGGCAGATTATGATTACGATTTCCATTGTGCGCCGCAGAAACAGTACATCGTACTTTTGGATGGCGGCGTGGAAATAGAAACTTCTTTGGGCGAGATCCGGAAATTTCCGACCGGGAACATATTATTGGTA
This sequence comes from Paraniabella yanshanensis, assembly GCA_040393015.1. Classification (GTDB taxonomy): domain Bacteria; phylum Bacteroidota; class Bacteroidia; order Chitinophagales; family Chitinophagaceae; genus Niabella; species Niabella yanshanensis_A. Next base: position 12,551 of record JBEBUZ010000031.1, on the reverse strand, counting down.
GAAGACGTGGCAGGCAAAGGACATAAAACCAAAAATCTTGAAAAAAAGGAGCGTACCTCCTTATTTATTGAGACGGCAGAATAAACAGCTATTCTCCTTCGCCAAATGAAAAAAATTTTGTAAATTGAGGTATAAACAAGGGAGTTATGGAAACCCATGAGTATTCCAACGGCGAAATAACCATATTATGGAAGCCTGAACTTTGTATCCACTCGGGCATTTGCGTAAAAACATTGCCACAGGTTTATAACCCTAAGGCAAGGCCCTGGATTAAGCCACACAACGCCACCACAGAACAACTGAAGAAACAAGTAGCCCGCTGTCCGTCGGGCGCCCTAAGTATAAAAGAGTAATGAAATACCTATTAGAGCAGGATGTGCAGGGCACCATGGGTGAACAGAAGTATAAATCAACCATTCGCTGGCGGAACGGTGTGCTAATCGCCGATGAACCGGAAAAAATAGGTGGGAGAGATTCAGGCCCCGACCCTCACACCCTTTTGTTATCGTCGCTTGTAGCCTGTGTATTGGCTACCCTCCGAATGTATATCGACCATAAAAAACTGGATATCCCCGAAATCACCGTACGGGCTAATATGGGGCAAAGAATAAATGCCGGCACAGGCGAGATTACTACCCGGATAGAAAGGTCGGTGTCCTTCGGTGATACCCATTTAACCCCTGAAATTCGAACCCGGTTGCTGGAAATAGCTGAAAGTTGTCCTATTTCAAAAATACTCAAAGGTAATATTGTCATTACCGTCCCCTCCGAATAAGATGCTGCTTCCGACTGTTGCCCGCTCTTCAAAAAAGCGTATCTTGGCAAAAAAATAACGGCAGACATGAAAACAGTTTATATCGCTTTCCTATTGGGAGTATTGTACCTCGCAACCCCAGCGCGCGCACAGCATGAGCTTGTTCAAAAATGGGAAACAAAGGAAACAATTCCGGTTCCCGAGTCGGTACTACCCGTGCCTTCAAAAAATGAACTGTATGTATCGCTGATCGATGGAAAGGGTAATGAAAAAGACGGAAAAGGAGGGGTGGGCATTCTGTATAAAGACGGAACGGTTAAAAACCTGAACTGGCTGACCGGCCTTAATGCTCCTAAGGGGCTGGGCATTTATAAAAACAAACTATATATCGCCGATCTTACCGATGTAGTGGTAGCAGATGCTAAAACGGGTGCAGTTCTGAAGACGATCCCGGTAGAGGGCGCTGTTTTTCTGAACGATATTACGATCGACAAAAAAGGTAAGGTATATGTTTCCGACACCCGGCAAAACAAAATTTACCGCCTTGTAAACGATATTCCCGAATTGTATCTCGACAATGTAATTAGCGCCAATGGCCTGAAATCGATCAAAAACTTTTTATATGTTCTTGCCGGAAAAGAGTTGTGGAAGCTGGATAAAAATAAGAACAAAACGGTCATCGCATCCGGTTTTGAACAGGGTGGCGACGGATTGGAACCAGCGGGCAAGGGCGATTTCCTGGTTACCTGCTGGCCGGGACTTATTTATTATGTAAAAGCCAACGGATCTTTCGAAAAACTATTGGATGTACAAGGCAAAATGAATACAGCCGACCTGGGCTACGATGCAAAAACGAAAACGCTGTATATACCCACGTTCAATAATAACAGCGTAATTGCCTACCAATTAAAATAAGCCCGGAAATAGTAGCTTAAAATTAATACTGCCGTAACAATTTATTTACAGCTTAGCCGGAGTTTTGGTAAACTAATTCATTATGACCAAACGTCCGGTAGAAGTAGTGGTATTATCCGATTTGCACCTGGGAACCTATGCCAGCAGGGCGAAAGAATTTTCCGCCTATCTGAAAAGTATAGAAACCAGGCTGCTGATACTGAATGGAGATATTATTGACGGTTGGCAGTTCAACAAACGCTATTTTCCACCCGCTCATATATCTGCCATAAAAGAAATTTTCAGCCAGCTTGCCAATGGCACACGGGTGGTATATATTACGGGTAACCATGATGATGCTTTCAGAAAATACTCGGACATAACGCTCGGAAATTTTCTGCTTGCCGACAAGATTGCCATCGAAATAAACGGTAAAAAAACCTGGGTTTTTCATGGTGATTTATTTGACCATACCACAGCCGGGCAAGCACGGTTCTTAGGCAAGCTTGGAAGCAACGGATATGCGATTTTACTGGGCTTTAATAAAATGGTTAACCGCCTGATGGGATTACTGGGCAAAGAGAAACTATCATTATCCGCCTCCATTATGCGGCAGTTCAACAAACGATTCATAAAAATCGACGAATTTGAACAGAAGATCGCCGAAATAGCCATAGAAAAAAAATTTGATACCGTTATCTGCGGACATATTCACCAACCCCGGAAAAGAATAATCGGCAACGAAAACGGAAGTGTTGAATACCTAAACTCCGGCGACTGGGTAGAGAATATGACAGCTCTTGAATATTACGATAAAAGCTGGCATTTGTACCAGTATAATGAAAAAGAGGTGAGAGTGGAAAAACCTTTGCGCCAGATTCCGCAAACAGAAGTACTGACAAGCGAAATTGCCTTTTACCTGCACACTTTAGCCAAATAATCATGAATATATTTTATGCAGTACAGGCTACCGGAAACGGCCATATCAGCCGCAGCATGGAGCTATTACCCTATCTTCAAAAGTACGGCAAGGTGGATATATTCCTGAGCGGGAATAACAGTAATCTGCGACTCGATGCGCCGGTGGCTTACCGCAGCAAAGGACTGAGCCTGTACTATACCTGTAATGGTTCGCTCCACTATTGGAAGACCGCAAAAGCAATCAATCCTTTTGTATTGAACCAGGAAATTGCACAGTTGCCGGTAGAAAAATATGATCTGGTCATCAACGACTATGACTATATAACTTCACGAGCCTGTGCGGCAAAACAAATCCCTTCTGTCAGCTTTGGTCACCAGGCCAGTTTTCAATCGGACAAGGTGCCGCGTCCCCCGCAAAAAAGTAAAATAGGTGAGTGGCTTCTGAAAAGTTATGCGAAGGCAGACCAGTATATCGGCCTGCATTTTAAACCCTATGATGATTTTATCCTTACCCCTGTAATTAAGCAAGAAATAAGGGAAGCCACCCCGGTGGACAAGGGACATATCACCGTGTACCTACCCTCCTATTGCGAACAGCAACTGATTAAAATATTTTCGGCAATCAGGGAGTACAGGTTCGAGATTTTTAGTCGGGAGAGCTGCCAGGAAAATACAATAGGGAATATCAGGTTTTTGCCGGTAAACAAACATCTTTTCAATAAAAGCTTTATCCATTGCCACGGTATTATTACCGGAGGAGGGTTCGAAACGCCTTCAGAAGCGCTGCACCTGGGCAAGAAAATAATGGCTATTCCCATCAGAGGCCAATACGAACAGTGCTGTAATGCCGCTGCCCTGCGCGAAATGAACATTATGACTCCCGATAAAATAGGCGATGATTTCGAAAAAGTATTTGACCACTGGATAACCCATTGCCAACCTGTTCAGATTGATTACAGCCAAAGCATTCCGCAATCCATGGAGCGGTTGTTTGGCCGCTGATAACCCGTTCAGCCGCCTGCTCACGCCACACAGATTTACAGTTTCAATAACTGTTTAATCGTATGGGTTACCCCACCCTGGTTATTATCCAGTTCAGTGATAAAACTGGCTGCCTCCAGAATTCGCGGATGAGCATTCTTCATGGCGTAACTATACTTTGCGTCGAGGATCATATCAAGGTCATTGAGATAATCGCCAAAAACCAGGGTTTCATCCGGGGTGATCTCCAGGCGCCGTTGAATTTCCTTAATGGCATTGCCCTTGCTTCCTTCTTTATGAGTAATATCCAGCCATATATCTGCCGCTACCACTACTTTGAACTCCTTGTCAAACTGTTGGTAATAGGGATAGCTATTGGTTTCTGCGCCTTTCAGATCACAGAGCGATATTTTTATAATCGTATCCGAGACTTTTGTAAGGTCTTCTACCATTTCATATTCCTGGTAATAAGTCAGCACCTGCTGCTTAAACTCTTCTTCCCTGTCTTCGAGGTATGCAATATTTCTGCTACACAATACGGGGTACACATTGGGAATGGGTCTTGATATGTTTACAAACTGCGCTACTGTTTCCGGGGTAAGGCTGCGGATCAGCCATTCTTCGCCTTTATGAACCAGGTAGCTGCCATTATCGCAGGCAAAATACAGGCGATCCCGGATTCGGTCGAATACCGAAGCAATATTATGAAACGGTCGGCCGCTGGCAATCGTCAGCGCAATTCCTCTTTCGAACAACGCGTTGGCCACCTCCCAGAAATCATCCGGAAGCTCTTTATCGTCCGAAAGTAAAGACCCGTCTAAATCAATTGCTATTAGCTTAATCATCTTTCCCAATTAGGCTGCAAATATACCAAGAATCGGGCGGGGCCAACCGACACGGGTAGCCCAGGCCAATGTAAATTGTTGATAACCGGTAAACAGAGGTGAATTACTGTGCATTTCCTGCACAAACAATGTGCACAACCCTGTTCAAAACAGGTGCGTACAAAACAGAGGAAAAATTTGGAAAAGGGCTGTTCAGAATCGTATTTTCATGGTGCAGGGCTGATAAAACTGACCAAATTCTGAAAAGATTTTGTTTTAATTTCAAGGCCCGGCAATTTACAGTAGATTCTTTGACATCTGTATCGCAAATTTCGTTTTCAATGTGGGGCAGTAATATGCTTTGCAGGATAAATGGGAAAAGCATACAAAACGTAAATGTATGAAGCTGTAAATGCCGATGCAATGCCGGAAATGATTGCCCCCAAGGTCGGAGCGATTGAACGCCGTAAAAAGCGGGAGATGCTTGGATTAAGCGGGTTGATACAGCCGGTGGCGTGGAGGCAAACTTTTAGCGGACGCCTTGCCAATTGTTCTGTAGGTTGATGGGTATTTCTCACTTTGTATAGCAATATACTTACTGGGAGGTCTTAATATCTACTCTGCATGACAATGCCGAAGCTATTAAAAGCATCGGGTTTAAGCTGAAGACCTGGATAAAACCGGTTCCGAAAGCCACAAACACGATGCTTTTTTTTTACCCTGCCAAAGGGTATATTAATTTCAGGGAAGGAGGAATATATGAATAGTAATTAGCAGGGCTATCTCGGGAGGGGTAGCCTTTTTACCTTTATTCATTCGGGTCTGCCGGCCAATTTTTTCTCCCAGGCCCATGCAGTACCCATCATTTCGTCGATTCCATATCGGATATTCCACCCCAGGCTTTTTACTGCATAGTCGTTATTCGCATAAATGGCCACCACATCGCCCGGGCGACGGGGTCCGATTTCGAAATTCAGTTTTTCGCCACTCACCCGTTCAAAGGCATCGATGGCTTCCAGCACGGTTACCCCGTTGCCGGTACCCAGATTAAATATTTCGTAGTTAGACTTATTTTTCTCTTCCTCCAGAAACCGGATAGCCAATGTATGCGCATGCGATATATCGCTTACATGAATAAAATCGCGCAGGCAACTCCCGTCACGGGTATCATAATCATTGCCATGTACAATCATTTTGGGTAGTTTTCCGATAGCGGTTTGTGTAATAGCCGGAAAAAGATTCTGTGGGCGGCCAATAGGCAATTCGCCAATTTCTATGGAAGGGTGAGCTCCTACCGGATTAAAATACCGGAGTGCGATAATACGGGTAGGGTCGAATACTTTTGCAAAATCTGTCAATATTTGTTCTCCCATTTGCTTGGTAGCTCCGTAGGGGCTTTCGGCCGGCTTGCCAGGTGTTTGTTCTGTAACCGGAATCGCATCCGGGTTACCGTACACGGTACAGGACGAAGAAAAAACAAAATAAGGAGTCCCGAAATCGCGTACACATTTCAGCACATTTATCAGGGAATTGAGATTATTTTCATAATACATCAATGGCTTTTCCACCGATTCGCCTACGGCTTTATACGCAGCAAAATGTATAATGCCATCTATATCGGGGTTTTCCTCGAAAACAGCGTGGGTGTCGTCGAAATTGCAAAGGTCAACCTTATAATTCTTTACGGCCTTGCCGGTAATTTTTTGAACGCCGTTTAATACGTTGGCATTTGACCGGCTGTTATTATCGATAGAAATAACTTCATACCCGTTCTGCAAAAGATCAACAACTGTATGCGAACCTATATAACCACAACCGCCGGTAACTAAAATTTTTGCCATATAATTTATGTTTTTCCCGCCGCAAAGGTGAGCGTTTTTATTCAAAAAACAACGGTAAGTTTAGCCGGCGATTAACCTCACGATAAAATAAACCAGGCCTGCCAGCAAGGCGCTGATGGGGATGGTGAGTATCCATGCCCAAAGCAGGTTGATGGTAACACCCCAGCGTACGGCCGAAAGCCGCTTGGTGGCACCCACACCCATAATCGCCCCTGTAATTGTATGGGTGGTACTAACGGGTATTTTAAGTTCCTCGGTAACAAACAATGTAAGTGCGCCGGCCGTTTCCGCAGCAACCCCTTCAAATGGCGTTACTTTTGTAATTTTAGTGCCCATTGTCTTTACAATCTTCCATCCTCCGCTCATGGTTCCCAGTGCGATAGCGCCGTAACAGGCGAGAGGAACCCAAAACACCATGTGGTCGATGCTGTAACTTTCGGGTTTGTAAGCAACCAGCGCCGCCATAATAATACCCATTACCTTCTGCGCATCGTTACCGCCATGACCTACGCTAAAAATAGCCGAGGAAACCAGTTGCAGCCGCTTAAACCACACATTGGCGCGGTAAGCGTTGAGCGAGCTGAGGAAAAGTGAGAAAAAGGCCATTATGACGATGATAAAGCCAAATAAAATAAACTTAAAATTCTTAGAATAGAACACTACTTTTAAGAAATACGACTCGTAGTGAGATTGCAGCAAAGCCGGATCTGTTTCGAGTACAAAATACCAGAACAGGAACACGCCCAAAATAACCAGCAAAGAAAATACTCTCATCCCCCACCCTTTTCTGAACGAGTTCATAAACCAGATGGATAACAGGAAGGCCATTATGAGACCAATAAGGGGCGCCAGGAAAATAAAAGAAGCTATTTTAAGTACTACTGCCGAGTTCACCGATGCGAGTGTTTGCGAATGAGCAATCGCAGCACCGGCAAATCCGCCAATCAATGTATGCGAGGAAGAAGAAGGTATGCCCCGCCACCAGGTAAAAAGGTTCCAGGTAATAGCTGCAATAAGCCCGGCAAAAATAACGTTTAGGTCGATGTACTGTTCCTTTACGGTTTTGGCAATGGTATTGGCCACCCCGTGATCTTTAAAAACAAAATACGCCACAAAATTGAATAGTGCGGCCCATAATACCGCCTGTATAGGGGTAAGCACTTTGGTAGAAACTACCGTTGCAATAGAGTTAGCCGCATCATGAAAACCGTTGATATAATCGAAAATAAGAGCAAGAGCGATGATAATTACGAGGTAGGTAAACATGTTTTTTTTAGTTCATGGTTAATAGATCATGGTTAATGGCCGAAAAATTTCCAATCAGTTCCGGTATGTTCCCGTTAACGATCAGCCATGAACCATCAGCCCACTAAGCGTATTTAATAATAATAGACTCAATCACATTACCCGCATCTTCGCATTTGTCGGTAACCAGTTCCATTACCTGGTAAATATCGCGCCTTTTAATCAGCTCTTTGGGATCTATATCACTGTCAAATAACTTTTCAATACTCATATCGAACACATCATCCGCCTGGTTCTCTATGCTATTAATTTTCACCAGCGCCTCGGTAATATTCCTCACTTTCTTCATATCCCTTAATTCGGCTACGGCGTCCTTAACATACTCTGTGCCCTTTTCTATGAGTTCGGCCATTTTCTGAAAGCCTGTATCATTGGGATTTACACGGTAAAAATTTATTTTTTTTGCCGCAGAATAGGTAAAGTCTACAATATCATCCAATGCGGCGGTCAGATAGTGGATATCTTCCCGGTCGAAGGGCGTAATAAAATTTCTGCTGAGCTCTGTAAAAACATTATGGGACAATTCATCATTATCGTGTTCCAGATCGGACAGGGTTTGCACCAACGCGCTGCGCTTGTCGTAATCGGGCTCGGTAACTACCTGCTTCAACAAATCGCCCGACTTTGCTACGTTATTGGATATTTTTTCGAAAAGCTCGTAAAAGGTATTGTTGGTAGGCGTAAAAATTTTGAGAATTGAGTTAAGACCCATGTCGTTTGTATTTTAATAATGGACGCAAAAGTATTTTGTTCGAAGCTTGTATCCCATAAAATTAGGTAATTTAATGATTCCTTAATATTGAAAACTTGTTTTTCAGCCCGATTTATACACTATATAGCGGAGTTATTCCCTGTTTATTCGATCTGCAGCTTTCAATTAATATTCAAATAACAATTAGGTCACAATTGGTTAACCTACACTTAACACAGGGATAACGTTCGCGGTTTTTCTTTGCAATAATGGCAAAGTATATACTGATTATTTTCTTTCTGTGCACAGGCGTGGCTTTATATGCCCAAACAGGAAGCCTGAAAGGAAAAGTAACCAATACCAGGGGCGAGGCTGTAGCCAACGCCTCCTTACTGATTGCAGGCAGCTCCAGAGGAGTTACTTCCGATGCCCGGGGCTTTTACAAACTGGAAAACATCAGGGCGGGTGAAATAACTGTTGTGTGTTCTTTCATATCTTATGATTCCCTGGTAAAGCAGGTTACCGTTTCACCAGGCAAAGAAACAGAACTTGATTTTGTTTTAATCCCCTCCGAAAATACCCTTAATGAGTTGGTGATAACCTCAAGAGTCAACAGGGAGTCGGAAACCAGGCTGCTAACGGAACAAAAAAAGGCAGTAGTGGCTATCCAGGCCATTGGCGCCCAGGAGCTTTCGCGCAAGGGTATCAGCGATGCGGAAGCCGGTGTTTCAAAAATTTCGGGCATTTCAAAACAGGATGGTTTAAAAAATGTATTTGTACGCGGATTGGGCGACCGTTATAATACAACAACGCTTAATGGATTTGCTATTCCTTCCGAAGACCCGGAGTTCAAGAATATTTCGCTGAATTTTTTTACCAGTGATATGATCCAGTCTGTAAGTGTAAGCAAAGTATTTACATCGGCCATGAACGGAGATGTGGGAGGTGCGTTAATCGACATCAGATCAAAAGAACTGGTTGGTAATAAAGAGTTACAGATAAGCCTTTCCTCTTCTGTAAACAGCCAGGTACCGGGCAGTGATTTTTATCTTCCCGAGGGATTAAACACATTGGGCTATTCTTTCGCATCGCAAGGACCCAAGGGCTCTAACGATCAGTTTGTGAATAATTACGGTTTCAATACTTCTTTAGATCCTATTAAAAAGAACAACCCGCTCAACAGCAACATTTCCATTTCGGGCGGAAAAAAAATTGGACGCCACCGCTTTTACCTTGTAGGAGCCATAGACAATACTTATCAGTACCAGGAGGGTGTAACCCGGTTTATCACCGCAACCAATCCTACAAATCCTTACAGGGATTTTACCTACCAGCAATCCGAAAGAAATGCATCCCATCTTTTAATGGGTAACCTGGATCTTAATTTCAACAAAGGAAGACTGGTATACAATACCATGTACATGCACACCGGCAGGGCATACGCCGCAGATTTCTATGGTAAGGAAACGGAAATTTTCCAGGTAGCGGAGGATTATAATTCAGAAGGTCTTATCCGCCGTTTGCAGATTAACGACAATGCCATTTTTATCAACCAGCTTACCTGGAACGGAGATTTGTCTGAACGAATCAAATATATGGCGGGCGCTTCTGTCAACTATATATCGGGTGAAGAGCCTGACCGCAGAATACTGATGTTCCCCTCTATCGGCAATGGCAGGCTAAGACTGGCAACAGGCGAAGGCCGTAACCAGCGGTTCAACAGTGATATTACCGAAACAGCAGTATTGCCCAAAATTAACTTCCGGTACAACCTTTTACCCGAAAGCCAAAGATTGTCTTATGTTGAGCTGGGCTACGATGCAAGAATCAGTTCTAAAAATTTTTCGGCGCCTATCTATAATTTAATCTGGGGGGCATCTGAGAGTGTGCCCACCTTCGATCGCAACCATATTGTACTCGACCCTTATTTCAACCAGGCAGGATTGGATAACGGAACGTTCAGATTGGAGCATTTCAACGATAAGTATGATGTGAAGAGAAATAATCATGGGGCGTATGCAGACTTCGTACACCAGTTTGCCCGTAAGCTTACGTTAAATGCCGGACTGAGAGCCGATAATGTATTTACCAAAATTAATTATGAAGTGAACCGCGGTGTAGATATCGGTTCAAATACTATCGACGGATTTTTCCTGTCGCCCAGCATCAATGCAAAGTACGAACTCAACAGAAAAAATCATCTGAGAGCCGGAGCCAGCCGTACTTTTACGCTTCCGCAGGATAAGGAAATTTCTCCGTTTATTTACCAGGGAATTGATGGTAGCGATAACGGTAACCCCAACCTCGAAGTGTCTACCAATTACAACTTCGACCTTAAATGGGACTGGTATATTTCTAACAGCGAAATATTCACTTTAAACGGATTCTACAAATATATTTTAGACCCGATAGCCCGGGTTGACCAGGGAAATTCTGCCGGGTTAAGGACTTACGACAACGTATCCGATAACGCCATCGCCGCCGGTGTTGAGTTGGAACTACGCAAGCATCTTTTATCACTTCTTGATGATAAGCATCGCTTTAGCCTTGGTATGAACGCATCATATATATATACCAATGTAAAGCTCGATCCGCAATGGTTTGTACAAAACACTTCATCGCAGTTAGAAGGTGCCGCTCCTTATATTTTAAATGCTGATGTAACACACAACCTTACAGCCGGTCAATTCAATATGACATCCACATTAGTGTTCAACTATTTAAGTGATAAAGTACATACTATTGGAACCCGTGGTTACAATAACCTGATTGAAGAAAGCGTATCTACGCTCGATTTTGTAAGCATGATAAAACTGAACAAGCATTTCGGGTTTAACGTAAAAGCAAAAAATTTATTAAACCCCGATTATAAACTTACCAGGGAGGCGGTTTCCAGTGCTGATAATTCCAACGTTATTATACGCAGCTACAAAAGAGGTATCGCTTTCGATATAGGACTTACGTACAAATTTTAAAATTTATAAAAATTCGAAAACAAAGGGTTAACAATTAGTTCATGGTTTCGTAACGTTCCGTTGTTATTACTGTGATAGTTTTGCCCTGTTAAAAATCAAATTCAATGAAAAAGATTATTCTAAGTATGGCCGTTGCCGCCACGTTCTTAATTTCCTGCGACAAGGACGATAACTCCGTTACTCCAACTCCAACCGAAGAAAAACTGAGCGGCGATATTTCGTCTGACGTAACCCTGAAAGCAGACATCACTTATACGCTGACTGGCTCGTTAAAAGTAGTAGACGGCGGAAAACTGAGAATTCCTGCCGGTACAGTAATTAAAGCTGAAACCGGATTTAACAAATATATTTTGGTAGAGCAGGGCGGACAAATTTTTGTTAACGGTACTGCAAACAACCCTGTTAAAATGACTTCTGCTGCTGCATCTCCTAAACCTGGCGACTGGGGTGGATTAATCATTAACGGTAAAGCAAAACTTTCAGGCCCTGCCGGAACTACCCCTACAGGAAGTACAGAAATCAACCCTTCTGTAATTTATGGAGGTAGCAACGATGCCGATAATTCTGGTTCTATCGAATACCTGATTTTAGAATATACCGGTGCAAAATCTTCCGCCAATATCGAGCACAACGGTTTAACGCTTAACGGTGTGGGCAGCGGTACTAAAATTGAAAATATATATGTTCCCAATGGTGCTGATGATGGTATCGAATTTTTCGGTGGTTCGGTAAACGTAAAAAACCTGCTGGTTGTAAACTCTGATGATGATATGTTTGATGGAACACAAGGCTGGAGCGGTACCTTAGACAATGCTTATGGTGTTTGGGAAGCCGGATTTACCAGTAGTGAAGAAGATCCCCGTGGTATTGAAATGGACGGTAACTTAGACGGCAATACTCCCAGTGATGTAAACCAGTCTGATTTTACACTGAAAAATATCACTATTCATAACAAATCTTCTTTCGAAATGCAGGACGGCATTAAAATTCGCAGAGGCGCTACTGCTACAATCACCAATATTCTTCTTAAAGGTGGTAAATGTACCGATCTGATAGATCTTACGGATGGAAAAGGCAATGGTAATGCGGCTACTTCTATCAAGTATAAAAAAGAAGATATTACTGTAGCTGGTACCGAAGTAAAGGCTGGCGGAAGCACTTCAATAAGTGTTGATGCTGCTAACACAGGTGCTAACTCTTCAGTATTTGCCTGGACTGGTTATACATTTTAAGAATACGAATACCTTCCTGATAAAAAGCTGTTCTATAAAGAGCAGCTTTTTTTTGTATGTAAAAATCCGGTATCCGTTTATTCCGGCTGGTAGGCATACACCACTTCTGGTTTGGAATGTGCGTATTTTGCAG
>JBEBUZ010000030.1:0-38385 GCA_040393015.1 Paraniabella yanshanensis | reverse complement strand
GGACGGAGGATTTTTGGTAACGCTTCTCGGAGCAAATGTCGGAAACGGTTCGGGAAGAGCCTGGAAAGGAAATACTTGAAAAATTAATACAGAAACAGACAACTAAAGTCAGTATATAGAATGAAAAAAATGGCCATCTTATACTGTTGCCTGTTATTACAGGTTTTATACAGCCATGCACAGGAAGTAATAACCATTGCGGAACTGCCGGGAAAAAGTTTCAGAGGCATATCCATTTTTAAGAATACCATTTGGGTAAGTGGGAGCCAGGGAACAGTGGGCCGGTCTGCCGATAAAGGAAAATCATGGCAATGGTATACGGTAGAAGGTTTTGAAAAAACAGACTTCAGGGATATTGAAGCATTGAATGGGCACACCGCCATTATTATGGGCATTGCATCTCCTGCTTTTATACTTAAAACTACCGATGGCGGCAATACCTGGAAGAAAGTTTATGAAAACAATCACCCTTCCATATTCCTGGATGCGATGGCATTTAAAAACAGGAAAGAAGGAGTAGTGGTGGGTGATCCCATCCATAATAAAATATTTATAGCTGAAACAAAAGACGGCGGAAGCAGATGGACAGAAAGCAATAGGCTTGCATTAGCTAATGCGCAACCGGGAGAAGCATTTTTTGCCGCAAGCGGAACCAATGCAGCCTGGAGCCGGGGAAGATATTATATCGCAAGCGGCGGCCTGGTTTCGCGCCTTTTCATTCATGACAAAACAAGGGCATTGCCGGTAACGCAGGGCAATAAGATGACGGGCGCTAACAGCATAGCGATAAAAGGAAAAACAATTCTTATCGCCGCAGGTGATTATGAGAATAAAGACAAAAAAGACAGCGCCTTCATTTATAGCACCAATGGCGGAAAAAGCTGGGCATATCCCCAAACCATGCCCGGCGGGTACCGGAGCAGCGTTTGCTTCGCAGGAAAAAACAAAGCCGTAACCTGCGGTATAACAGGGGTAGACATCAGCTACGACAACGGTCAAAACTGGAAAAACATCAGCGCCACCAGCTTCAACACCTGTGCATACAGCCGGCAGGAAAACGCCGTATATTTTGCAGGCGGTAATGGCAGGGTGGGGAAAGTAAAGCTTTAATAAGGTTACCTTTTTACATTACGGACAGCAACAAGCCGTTATAAAATATTTTTATGAGCAAGTTAAGTTTAACAGGAAAAGAATTAAGAGCCATTGGTTATCCCGAAGGCCCCGTCATTTCCATTGCAATGAACAGGATGCAAAAAGCTTTTAAACATGAAAGCAAAGAGCACGTAGTCAACATTTTAAAGCAAATACTGGCCACACCCGAAGATTATACGGCAGACGAAGCCCTTGGCATCATAGCGAGGCAATTGCTACCGGCCTCCCATGATGAAAACAGTTCTGAAATATCACTAAACCAGGCGGGCATTTCTTTCAATATCTTCGGGCAGGAGCATATTGAAGAAGGCGCACTGCACCAGATGTACCAGGCGGCCAAACTGCCCGTATCGGTGGCGGGAGCCCTAATGCCTGATGCACACAGCGGATATGGCCTGCCTATCGGTGGCGTACTCGCAACTGACAATGCCGTTATTCCCTATGGGGTTGGTGTTGATATTGGCTGCCGCATGTGCCTGAGTATTTTTGACATCGCACCCAAAGAGCTGACGGACAGGGAAAGTTTTTTTGCCCGGGAATTGGGCGAAGCCACCTTGTTTGGAAGTGGTGCTCAATTCGATCAGGCGGCAAACCATGAAATAATGGACCACGGGCTATTTTATCAGTTGCCACTGTTAAAAAATCTGCATGGCCGTGCATGGAAACAATTGGGAACATCGGGATCGGGCAATCATTTTGCCGAGTTTGGCATCATCTCCATTACTGAAAAAGACGAAGTGCTGGGTGTGGATGCAGGAAACTATATTGGGTTTTTAACACATTCCGGATCGCGGGGCCTGGGCGCCAATATTGCCAATCATTATACAAAAGCGGCCATTAGTAAACGCAGGCTGCCGCCAGAAGCCAAAAATCTGGCCTGGCTGTCTTTAGACGAGGAGGAAGGGGTTGAATACTGGCTGGCCATGAACCTGGCCGGCGATTATGCAAGTGCATGCCACCATACCATTCACAGTAAGATTGCAAAACAACTGGGCCGAAAGCCCTTAAAAATGGTAGAAAATCATCACAATTTTGCATGGAAGGAAATGCTGGATGGCAAAGAAGTAATCGTACATCGCAAAGGCGCTACACCCGCGGGTAAAAACGTACTGGGAATTATTCCCGGCAGCATGACGGCGGATGGCTTTATTGTAAAAGGTAAAGGTGAAGTGGCGGCGATCAACTCGGCATCGCACGGGGCCGGACGAAAAATGAGCCGCAGCCGTGCTATTGAATCAGTAACCGATAAGCAATTCAGGGATGAACTGAAAAAATTCGGCGTTAAACTACTGGGTGGAGGATTAGATGAATCGCCTTTCGCCTATAAGGATATACATACCGTTATGCAATCTCAAAAAGCACTGGTAGATATCGCAGGAACATTTACTCCTAAAATCGTTAAAATGGATGGAGCAACACACCGCAGTTGGAAACAAAAAAAGAAGGGGTAACGGGTGAATGACCCCCTATCCGCAAAATAGTTCTCAAGTGAAAAACAAAAGCCGTCCCTTATAAATGAGACGGCTTTTTTAAATTTCACCTGCTATAAGAACAGGGGTTAAATATCTAATTTGGCGTACCTGGCATTGGTTTCAATAAACTCCCGCCTGGGGGCCACTTCGTCACCCATCAGCATACTGAATACACTATCGGCCTCCGCCGCGCTTTCGATGGTAACCCTTTTCAAAGTACGACGATCCGGATCCATCGTTGTTTCCCAAA
The DNA here is from genome assembly GCA_040393015.1 of Paraniabella yanshanensis. Lineage (GTDB taxonomy): Bacteria > Bacteroidota > Bacteroidia > Chitinophagales > Chitinophagaceae > Niabella > Niabella yanshanensis_A. Next base: position 35,511 of record JBEBUZ010000030.1, on the reverse strand, counting down.
GCTGTTCCGCGTTCATCTCACCGAGACCTTTATAACGTTGGATACCAACCGAATCTTCCTTGCCTGCGCCCAGTTTTTCTACCAGGGCTTTGCGCTGCTCTTCGTTATAGGCATAGGCCGATTCCTTACCCTTTTTCACCAGATATAGCGGAGGCTGGGCCAGATATACATATCCCTGTTCCACCAGTTCCTTCATATAGCGGTACACAAACGTAAGAATCAAGGTAGCAATATGACTTCCATCCACATCGGCATCCGTCATAATAATCAGCTTATGGTAGCGGAGCTTTACCAGGTTCAATGCCTTGGGATCTTCCGGTGTACCCACCGTAACACCCAATGCGGTATAAATATTGCGAATTTCTTCGTTCTCGTAAATTTTGTGTTCCATGGCTTTCTCCACGTTCAGGATCTTACCACGCAATGGAAGAATAGCCTGGAAACTCCTGTCGCGACCCTGTTTAGCGGTTCCGCCCGCCGAATCTCCCTCTACGAGGAATAATTCGCAGCGCTCTGGATCCCGGTCAGAACAGTCGGCCAGCTTACCCGGCAAGCCCCCACCACTCAATACAGACTTCCGCTGTACCAGGTCTCTCGCCTTCCTGGCTGCCGCCCTGGCTTGTGCGGCCAGGATCACCTTGTTGATAATGTTTCGGGCTTCTTTGGGATTTTCTTCGAGGTACACCTCCAGTGCCCTGGCTACAGTAGTTTGTACCACCCCACTTACTTCGCTGTTTCCAAGCTTGGTCTTGGTTTGACCCTCGAACTGAGGTTCGGGCACTTTCACCGAAATAATAGCGCTCAATCCCTCCCGAAAATCATCGCCTTCGATGGAAACTTTTGCTTTTTCAAACAACCCGTTCTTATCGCCATAAGATTTGAACACCCTCGTAAGTGCCTGCCTGAAGCCGGTCACATGAGTTCCGCCCTCAATGGTATTAATATTATTTACGTAGGAATAGATGTGTTCGTTGAAAGAATCGTTATAGGTAAGCGCCACATCAACGGTTACATTGGTGCCCTCATCGTAACCTTCCACGCTCAAAACCTTGGGCAATAAGGGATTCCGGCCCGCGTCACGATCCAGCATTTCCACAAACTCGGTGATGCCGCCTTCGCTGTAAAATACCTTGGCAACAAATTCGCCGGTTTCTTCATCCTTCTCACGCCGGTCGGTAAGGCTGATGCGAATACCCTTGTTCAGGTAAGACAATTCGCGCAATCTTCCTTTTAAAATATCAAACTTATATTCGGTAACCGTAAATATCGATGTATCGGGCCAAAAATGCTGAAGGGTACCGGTTTTATCGGAAGTTCCGATTTCCCGTACACTGTATTGCGGAATACCAATATGATATTCCTGCTGAAACACCTTTCCTTCGCGGTAAACAGTTGTTACCATTTTGGTGCTCAGCGCGTTCACACAGCTCACCCCCACTCCATGCAAGCCCCCCGAAACTTTATAGCTGTCTTTATCAAATTTACCGCCGGCATGCAAAACGGTCATTACAATCTCTAAAGCCGACTTGTTCTCCTTCTTATTAATACCGGTGGGAATTCCCCGTCCGTCATCCTGAACAGAAATAGAGTTGTCCTCATGAATGGTAACATCAATATTTTTACAATGTCCGGCGAGGGCTTCATCTATTGAGTTATCTACTACTTCGTAGACAAGATGATGCAGTCCTTTTAACCCGATATCGCCGATATACATGGCGGGGCGCTTACGCACTGCTTCCAATCCTTCTAACACCTGTATACTATCCGCCCCATAAACGGGCTTTTCTGCCACTTCCGTTTCCTTGATTACTTCGCTCATAAATCTTAAAAATACTTGAAAATAATGCCTCCGGGCAATGGACAAATATACGAAAAATTCAGGAGAAAAGGGGCATTTTAATAAGCCCGGAGCCAGGCAGAGGTCGCATCGGCCGGCTAAGACAGGTTCACAAAAAAGCCTGTATAAGCGAATGAAACACATCCACTTATACAGGCATCACCGTTGCAAAAAACCTAGTGCTTTTTATTAAAGGTAAAAACTTCTTTATCAGGAAGCCCGTGATGGAACTTTTCGATGGTAAAAACTCTTCTGTTTACCGAGAAGTCAATTTTATGAGGCTGCCGGATTCTTTCCTCTTCACTACCGGAAGTAATATAAATACTGTCACCGGCTGCGTTCAGTTCGTAATCGATCGGATAGCCTGTACCGCTATCGTCCACGAACAGGAACATGTTTCGCCCTGCAAAATCCAGATTATCTGTTGAGACTACGATTCTTATATTATCGTTGCTGCTCTCAATCCATAATCCCTGAAAACGCCCGTCCAGGGTATCGTCACCATTATCCTTAGTGCAGGCTGTCAGGCCCATCAGCAGAAACCCTGCAATTGCCAAAAATGATCTCATTTTACTTTTTTTGTTTGGAGATTTAACGTTTAATAATCTGCGCTACGAGTTCAGCCTCGGTCGCAACCTTATTCCCTACATAAACCGTGCCTTTCATTTCACAAATCCCCCGACGGATAGGTGCGGCAAGTTCCATTTTTAAAATCATGGTATCGCCGGGCTTCACCATTTGTTTGAATTTGCAATTATCTATCTTCAGAAAATAGGTATCGTACTGTCCTTCGCCAGCCAGATTAATGGCCAGTATACCGCCGCATTGGGCGAGCGCTTCTATCTGCAAAACACCGGGCATAACGGGATTAGCCGGAAAATGTCCCTGAAAAAACCATTCATTAAAGGTAACATTTTTAATTCCGATAATCTTTTCATCCGTCAGTTCAATAATTTTATCTATCAGCAAAAACGGGAAACGGTGAGGAAGCGTCTTTTCTATATAAGGTAAATCAAAAACCGCCGGTGCTGAAGGATCGTAGCTGGGCACATCTTTTATGTGCTTGTTGGCCCTTATATGTTTTTTGATAAGTTTGGCAAATGCCACATTGGTGCTATGCCCGGGTCGGTTAGCTATAACCCGACCTTTAACCGGATATCCGATCAATGCCAGATCGCCCACAATATCGAGTAATTTGTGGCGGGCCGGCTCATTGGGAAAGCGCAGTTCAATATTATTCAGGTACCCTTCGCTCTTTACCTCGATGTCCTCTTTATTAAATATTTTTTTCAGCCGCTCTAACTCCATCTTATCCACCGGCTTGTCCACCACTACGATGGCATTATTTACATCGCCCCCTTTGATGAGATTATGCTCCAGCAGCGTTTCGAGCTCGTGCAAAAAGCAAAACGTGCGGCAGGAAGACACTTTTTCTTTAAAATTCCGCATCGTTCTCAATTCGGCATGCTGGGTTCCCAAAACCGGCGAATTAAAATCAATCAGGGTAGTTACCTGGTACTCACGAGCGGGCATAATAACCATTTCCACCCGTTTTTCTTCATTGGTAAGGTACAGGTTCTCATCTATCGAATACCAGGCTTTGGCAGCATTTTGCTCCTCCACTCCCGCTTCTTCGATTATTTTTACAAACGGCATGGAACTTCCATCCATAATGGGCACTTCAGGGCCATTGATCTCAATAAGACAGTTATCAACCCCCATACCCACCAAAGCTGCCAACAAATGTTCCACTGTGCTCACTTTACCGCCATTGGCTTCGAGGGTAGTGCCGCGACTGGTGTCGGTAACCAGGTCACAATCGGCCTTTATAACCGGCTTATTGGGTAAATCGACCCGCTGAAACTGAAAACCAAACCCCGGATTGGCCGGTTTTAAGGTAACATCCGCCAAAATACCGGTATGAAGCCCTGTTCCACTAATACTTGCTGTTTTTTTTAAGGTATGCTGCTTGTCGGGATTGAAGTTATTGCTCATAATTGAGATTGAATTCGGCAAATATAATTTTTTTAGCAACCTGAATCGGATACAGCTTCAAAAAACTGCTCTCCGGCACCCTATTTTGCCGCAAAAAACGAAGATAATACCGTTAATTTCTTTTAATGCCTCCTGAAAAAGAGTTTGCCGGCCCTGTTTACTTCCATTCGTTGAGCCCCTGCCACCCGACAAACCGATCGTTTGGGGCGTCGTCAGCGGCGGAAAAATTAAAAAAAGGGATTCTATCAACGAGGAGGCACCCAAAAAGTTGATATAAAAGTAAAATCAATCTACGACATTTGCTATTCTTATGAACCCTGTTGATTTACAAAACATAAAACATCCGTTTTTTATTGGTATAGCCGGTGCCGGGATGAGCGCTATTGCCCAGTATCTTAGGGGAACAGGTCTCACAGTTAGTGGCAGCGACCGGTTTTTCAATGAAGGAAAGGCCAGTGACATCAAGGAGAAGCTGGAAGTCGTGGGTATTGATTGCTATCCGCAGGACGGCACCGGATTTACAGCCGACACCGACCTGGTAGTGGCGTCTACAGCCATTGAAGATACCGTGACAGAAATAAAAAAGGCCAAAGAACTGGGCATCCCCATTATCCGCAGGTCTGAACTACTGGCTCTGATAGCTTCCAATAAAAAAACAATAGCTGTGGGAGGAACCAGTGGCAAAAGCACTACTTCGGCGATGTTGTTCGATATAATGACCCATGCAGGGTTGTCCCCTTCCGTAATCAGCGGGGCCGGCCTGGTCAGCCTGATAAAAAAAGGAAAAATAGGCAACGCATTTGTGGGTGGGAGCGATTGGCTCATTATAGAAGCCGATGAGAGCGATGGTTCCATTGTACAATACCACCCCGAAATCGGCCTCCTGCTCAATATTGAAAAAGATCATAAAGAACTGAACGAACTGCTGGAAGTATTCGGCACCTTTCAGCGCAACAGTAAAATATTCGTAGTCAACCAATCCAACCCTTACTCGAAAAAATTGTCTGTCCGGATCGAAAACGACTTCGACACCAATGATCTCCGCAGCGCCGCGGGGTGGGTAGCATCCCAATTTATGCAAACCGGGTTTTCGATTTCATTTGCTATTAACAATTATCCTTTCGAATTGAACCTGGCAGGCCGGCATAATATGGAAAATGCGGTAGCCGCCGTAGCAGCGGCATCGCAGGCTGGCGTTTCCCTTCCTGTAGCTGCTGAAGCACTGCAGAACTACCAGGGCATTTACCGGCGCTTCCAGGTATTGGGACAAAAAAAAGGCATTTGGGTGGTAGATGATTTTGCCCACAACCCCGTGAAATGTGCCGCAGCCATACGCGGGTGCCAGCCGGCTGCTGCCAGAGTGGTGGCCTGGTTTCAACCACACGGATATACGCCCACCAAATTTTTAAGAGCCGATTTTGTGAAAGAAATAGCGGAAGCGCTTCGTCCGGAGGATGAGATATGGATGAGTGAAATATTTTACGCCGGCGGTACAGCGATCAAAGATATATCTGCCAACGACCTGGTGCAGGATATCAGAAAAGCAGGTAAAAATGCTTTCTTTATTGAAGATCGGGAAGCATTTCCCGAAAAAGTAAGCAACCGTTTGCAACCCGGAGACGTACTATTGCTAATGGGGGCGCGGGATCCCTCGCTGGAAGCCTATGCGGGAAAGGTTTTTGAGCTGCTCTAAACGGCGAGAACTTCCTCTTCGGGTTTTTGAGGATGACCTATCACATAATAACAGAAGATCATCAGTAAACTCCGCTTTGCTTTTGGACTGGACGTTTCAACATCTAATTTACACACTGCGAGTGGTTCCTCAGTATGCTCAGCGATTATTTCTACCTCGCTGCCATTATTAAAGTTCAGGAAATAGCGCGTACCATCAATCAGTATATACTCCCGGCCACCTTCCTTCATCAACTTGCCCAAACCCGTACCGTATTCATTCTCTAAAATAAACCTGTGCTTTAGTATGCCCTTATTCCGACATTTAAAATATCTTTTTTCCCCATCTTCAGATTCGATATACACCCGGTCAGATTGATTTTTATAGGCAAGCGTCAGTAATTTTCTGCCATTACTCCATAAGGCGTAAGCAGTATTTCCGAGACTGGTAGTAATCTTTTTCCACTGCATAATTAAACAGTTTTATCTTGCAAAATTGCATGATTAGTTGGTGGAAACAATGTGTTAACATTAAATTAATATACTTAAACGGAACGGAACGTTGAGAATACGGTTTTTATTAACATTTAAAATATAGACCCTTTTTTTGTTGGAAAAAAGAAAAAAAAATCGTATATGCAGTTAATCTAAAACGATCACAGTAATGGTCAGGACCGCATTGCACTGTGCAGAAATAAATAGATCATCGCAAAAATAAGCAACAGGATCAGAACAGAGAAATACAACCACCATTGAGGTTTCAGTTGAGTCTTCGCCCGGCCGGCAGCTTTTTTTGCCGCACGTTTTTTCAAATCGCGGTTAAGCCCGTTAACAATTAAAGCGATCTTTTCGGCATTTTCCACCTCCTGCAAACCGTCTAAAGCATCTCTTTCAAAATCATCGTTGGCAAGCTCACGTTCCAGCCGGTTTCTGCCGGCATCATCCATCTCGCCCTGCAGATACTTCAACAGCTCCTGATCATCGCTTTTGCCTCCGCTTGCCGAAAACATATTTTTCAAATTATTCCGCATTGGACGGGTTGCTTTTTAATTTTTTTTCTATGTTAAGACGAAGATTTCTCTTTCCGTTCTGAATATAACTTTTTACTTTCAAAAGCGGGTATCCGGTGACGGCACTGATTTGCTGGTAACTGTTCTTCTCCAGATAAAACAAAGTTATGCATTTGTACTGCTCTTCATTTAATTCACTCAAAGCCTCCTGCAGCAGCTCGTCTGAAACCTGTAACCCACCCTCTTCATTGGTTTCCGATTCCTCCCGTACCTGCCAGCTATGCGAATCAGTCAACTCCACCGGTATTTCCTTTTTTTTGCTTCGCAATAACGTAAGACATTGATTTTTGGCTACCATATACAGCCAGCTCTTAAAATAATCTATCTTATACCTGGAAGCCTCCTGAATAACTTTTAAGAAGATCTGCTGTACGCAGTCTTTGGCATCATCCTCATTTTTTAAGTATTTCATGCATACCCCGAACAATAATAGAGTATAACGTTGCAACAGAATCCCCAGCCACTCGTTATTTTGAGTATGCCAGAAACGCTGAAGCAGCTCCTGGTCGGATATGTTCTGATGGGGGTCTTTGATCACCAGTTAAAGTTATTAAATCTGAGATGCAAAAGAGCGATTATTCCATAAGTTTACCCCGGGGAGCAGATTTTTAGAATTAATTTTACGGTTATGAACAAAAACCAATATGCCATCGTAACGGTACCCGCTGCGCCGGTTCGAAAGCTGGCCAGTCACCGCAGTGAAATGAGCAATCAATTGCTTTTTGGAGAAGCGGTGAAGATTATTAAACAAAAAGATGATACCTGGTTTAAAATCGAAAGCCTGTACGATGGGTACCAAGGTTGGCTCACCTATCATTTGATCTCCCTGGTAGACGAAAAAACCGCCACAGCACCGGGCCATCTGCTGGCTTCCGGAATGTTGAATACTATTATTACCAACAATAGAACCATGCATATTCCCTTAGGATCTTCGCTGGTTAATTTTCAAAAAAATAAAGGAATTATCGGAAACCTCGAATATAGTTTTAAAGGGAAAACCCTGAACCCGCTATCAATACATAATAAAGCAGCCAGCCTGGTAAATAATGCCCTGCAATGGCTAAATGCACCGTATTTATGGGGCGGTAAAACTTTAATGGGCGTGGATTGCAGCGGCTTCAGCCAAACCATGTACAAGCTAATCGGCCTACCCATTGCCCGTGACGCCTGGCAACAGGCAGAGCAGGGTAAAAAAGTAGCCCTTCTATCCAAAGTCAGAGCAGGTGACCTGGCTTTTTTTGATGATAAGGACGAAATCGTACACGTAGGTATACTCTTGGCTCCTGATAAAATCATTCATGCCGCGGGGAAAGTGCGCATAGACCATATCGACAAAAGGGGAATTACCAACACAGATACCGGCAAAAGAACGCATCAATTGAAATTAATCAAACGCATTCTTTAAAACCCTTAGAAACGATTCCTTAGGGTTTTCATTATTTCCGGGGGAATATCCGCATCTTCTAAGGACCGGGGTATATGAACCGGTAACAATTCATTTTTTTGCTGCTGTAAGCGTAGTAAAATAGTCAATGCTATTTGATTGGAGTCGTTTAGTTTTTGCCAGCTGAAGGAAATGGGTGCGCCGCCCAGCCTGCTGAAGAAGAAAGAAATGATTTCTCCATCGGCGCTGCTTTTCCCTCCTATGGATTCGGCAACTGTTCTTTGGTAGTTCCTGCCCATCCCCTTAATTAGTTTTTTATAATTCTTTTTTACTGCCGCCAGGCTTCTTTCTGTATGGGGGAAATACCCCGTGATCTGGTAATTATACTGGGAAAAACGCCCCATCCCCTGAACATTTGCCCCCTGCTCAAAAAACGCAACTTCCACGGCATCTGCATCGATATCAAACGGATTGAAAACAGTATATTGCCCGCCGGCATAAAAAGTGCTGGTATCCGTTTGCAATAATATTTCTTTTTTTTGCAAAGCAGTGTCGGTAGAAAAAGCCTTCACAAAGGCAGAAAAACTCCCGTGGAAAGGATCCACCCGATAATGTTCCTTAACCGTCTTTATCAACGACTTTTGCGAAAACACCAGCGGTGAATACAGGAGAGCTAAACTCACAAAAAAATATTTCAGCATATCGATCGATTAGGTAAAAAAATAAAACACAATTACCAAAAATAAGCTTCATTAACCAGCAAAACCTTATTCCTGACATGTTTGAGTTTCAAAATAAGGGTAAGCCCCAATTGGTTAGTTTTAGACAAAGTTTGCCAACTCACTACTGCCGGTTCAATCCTAAAGTCATTATCTGTCAGCATCACAATTTTCCCTTCTTCAATCCCCTCATGATCTTTCAAATCGACCAATTTCAGGGTATACAGGTCGCGGCGCAGGCTTTTCACCAAGTTTTTAAATTCCTTCTTTATTTCTCTTCGGGTCAGATCCGTATCCGGAAAATAAGCCGTGATCTGGTAGGTATAATAATTGAGTGGTAATTGGCCGACCTGGGTATTGTTCTCATAAAAAATCAGATCCACCCTGTCGGCATTAATGCGAAAGGGGTTGAAAATTTCGTACTGTCCCCTTATATAGTAACCGGTAGTGTCGGTTTGCTTGAATTCTTGTTTATGGAGCAGAGCTGAATCGGAAGTGAGGGCTTCCACAAAAGCCGAAAAAGTACTACCAAATGGATCCACGCGGTAATATGCTTTTGCTGTTTTCGTTACATAGGTTTGAGCAACCCCAAAAACAGTTAAATGCAGAAAGAGAATGGCAAGTGCATATTTCATAAAACCAACAGGCATATTTGAGTAGGATGGTTGCAAACCCTCAAAGGTTGCATCCGTTTAAGAATAAAGCTCCTCCAGTTTTTATCCTGTCGGAGCTTTTTAAGAAAATGCTGTCCGGGAAGTTTATTTTTGAAATTTTTGCCGGTAATAATCGATCGCCTCCGACACAATAGGCAATGCCGTTTCTTTGTCCTGAAAGGTGTCGATAACTACTTTTTTATCTTCGAGCACTTTATATTGCTCGAAAAAGTTGCGCATTTCGAGCAGAAAATGCTGTGGAAGTTCGTCAATATTGTCATACTGTCTTACCGAAGGGTCATTTAAGGCAACAGCGATTATTTTATCATCGCGTTCACCACTGTCAATCATTTGCATGTTACCGATCACTTTTGCCTGTACCAGGCAGAGAGAGCGGATGGTTTGTGAACAAAGCACCAGGATATCCAGCGGGTCATTATCCTGCCCCAGTGTTTGTGGTATAAAACCGTAATTAACGGGATAGTGGAAGGAGGAATAGATTACCCTGTCGAGTTTTAGCAAACCGGTTTCCTTATCTATCTCATACTTAGATCTGGACCCTACGGGAATTTCTATAATTGCATTTACATACTCCGGCGCATCTGCTCCGCTGCTTACACCATGCCAGGGATGTTGAATAGTCATCGACATAAGTATTGATAGTTTATAACAAAAAATGTATTAGGGTTTACAAAAGTAGGCTATTATGCGGGTTTCTACTCATGATCAAAAAGGTATTTAAAATCCACCAGCCACCGGTCGTCCTTTTTTACGACTTTGAGAGTATCGCGATTATCCTTATAGAAAGAATTGGAGTAAATAATGATACTGGTTGAATCGTTGATCAGCGTTCGGTTATGGATATTGATACTGGCATCCCAAAGGCCCTGCTTTTCGTCGGACGACAGCTGTACCCGTGAAACCGCGTCCAGCCTTTCATCGTTCATAGAATCGTGCAGCATATACATGGCCGCGTCCTTGTATTTACCTTTCAGCGCTGCCTGAAGAAAACTTCTGACAGCATCGAGGTCATTCTCGGCGGTCTCACTTTCCTTCGAATCGGAGTTACAGCCGTATATAAGTGTGGTACAGAGAGCCAGGATCATCCATTTTCGTATCATATCAATTCAGGTTTTTAAGCTTGTTTTCAATTTCCTTTAGCAGAGCGGGATCTACGTTCTTTAACATACTATCGGCTAATTGCATTCCCTTCTCTATCTCCTCTTTGTTTATTTCCGGCAGAACACTGTCTATCCCCTCTTGTGCATTTTTAGCACCCATTTGCATTAAGGTAGCGGTAGAGAAATCCACCTTCCAGCCATCATTTTGTTTCAATAGTTTAAATTCAGTTTCAAAGCCACTCTCTTTCGCGCTTTTAACGGAAATGAACGCCGAATCGCCCACCACCCGGGCGGGTTCTACCACCACTTGCTCCAGTTCTTTGGTAAAGTCTTCCTGCGGTAGGGCGCCTTTCATTTTTTCTGCCATACCCAGACCACTCTTCAGCAGTTGCAAGGTGAACTTGCTATCAGAAGTTACGTACCGGGAAGCCCCGTCAATATCCTTTTTAGCCAGATGTTCAAAAAATTCGCTCAATACCTCATTGGGATCGTTACTGGTTGGACTACTTGTACAGGCCACCAACCATATTACGGAGGCCAGTAACCACTTTGTCAATCTTGAAATGTTCTTCATAAAAAATGTTTTGTTTAAACAAATGTAAGCCGGAATCTATAAAAAAAGCCCGGGTTGCGGAAACAACCCAGGCTTTTTCTTCTGTTCATTCTATAATATCAGGCCGAATTTCGTCCTGCATTAATAATCCCAAACGAACATCGCATTACCAGTTTACCGTAAATATCTCTCAACTCCCCGGTTTCGTCGTTGTTAGCTTCGGCCTCCCGGATTCTGTGCATAGCATACTGCTGGATGGTAAGCAGCGGCAATACAATGCGTTCGCGCATGGAAATAGAAAGCTTATCCACGGGGTAACTTTCCATCAATGTATCGTTGCCGGTGAGTTTAGCAATATAATGCAGGGTGAGTTTATACTCTTCATAAATCATGTTCCATAAGTCGCCAAACACTTCATCTTTGGCCATGTAGGCGGTTAGTGGAAAATAGGACTTAGACAGCGACATCTCGCAGTTATCGATAAGGGTTTTAAAATACAAAGAGCTTTTGTAAAGCATCCTTACTTCGTCTAACCTGCCAATATACTCCATTTTCTGAAGTGCGGCGCCCACACCGAAAAAGCCGGGTACATTCTGTTTCAACTGGCTCCAGGCCCCCGAAAAAGGAATGGCCCGCAGATTAGTGAGGGAGATTCCTTCCTGTGTCTTCCCCCGTTTTGCCGGGCGGCTGCCTATATTGGTTTCGCTGTAGAAGCGGAGCGGGCTCACTTCGTACAGATAACCCGGTAAAAGCGGATGCTCTTTCAGCTTCTTATATTCATCGAATCCATAAGAGGATAGTTCCTGCAATAGCTCCTCTTCCTTACCCGTAAGAGGGAGGTGCCGGTCGGCATAAATACCATTCGTTATCCCGGCATTTAATAGCTGCTCCAGGTTGTATTGTGCAGAATCAATAATACCGAAGTTGGAGCTAACGGTCTGGCCCTGTATGGTAAGCTGAATTTCGCGATTAGAAATATTATTACCCATAGAAGCATAAAACTTATGGGTTTTTCCTCCGCCCCGGGCAGGGGGGCCCCCTCTTCCGTCGAAGAAAATAACTTCAAAACCACATTTTCGGGTCACCCGGGTCAGTTCTTCTTTTGCGCGGTAAATACTCCAATTGGCCATTAAATATCCCCCGTCTTTGGTGCCATCGCTAAAGCCCAACATAATGGTCTGGGTGTTGCCCCGCCGTTGCAGGTGTTCTTTGTAGGCAGGTATATTGTACAATTGCTGCATGATACCCGCAGCATTGTTCAGGTCATCAATAGTTTCAAAAAGCGGCACAATATCTACATGAATATCCTCGTTGGCTATGCCCTGCAATTTAAACAAGGCATACACTTCCATAATATCCAGCGCACTCTGGCTATGACTGATGACATAGCGGTTACAACCGGCTTCGCCGTTGCGTTGTTGAATTTCTGTTATCACGAGCGGAATCTCGGCAGTATCTTTTATTATTTCGTCCTCAAATACAGAGCTGTCAATTTTTGTGTGGATAGACAGTAGCGATTTTATCTTCTCCGATTCCGTCAGGGAGGTATAGTCGGAGGGTATTATACCCGAACTGCACTGCGCAGCAACAGCCCATAATTTCTGGTGCACCGAACTATCTTGTCGTATATCTAATGATGCGAAGTACAAGCCAAAGATCTCCACCTTATTGATAAGACTCTGCACCTGATTCACAAAAAGGGAATTATGTCTTTCCTGGAGCGTGTTTTTGATATCGGCCAGACGACTCTTTATTTCCTCCCCGGATATACCAGTTCCTGAACCGGGCACAAAAACGCTTTCATATAATTTTGCTTCCAATTCGGCAACCGGCTCTTCTACCCCCTGAAAAGTGAGCCGGCGTTTTAACCGGCGTATATCGAGGTAGTAGCATTTTAAAACGGTACTTCGCAGTGCATCCGCAACTTTTAAAGTGGCTTCGCAGTTTACAAAGGGATTTCCATCCCGGTCGCCGCCTGGCCAGAAGCCCATTTGCAGTACCTTATTCTTATCGTTTACCGCAGCAGGAAAATGACTTTTAAGGGTATTCATTATTCTTCCCGCGGCAGGATAAAAAACATTTTCAAGAAACCACACCAGGCTAATGGCCTCGTCGTAGGGAGTGGGCTTGTTTTTTTTAAGAAACGGGGTTTTACCCAGTTGCTGCAGGTAGGTATTAATTTCTACTGAATCATTTTTTATTAAGGCACGGCTTAAATCGTGTATAATTCCGAGTACCGAACCGGGATAGAACTGTGTAGGATGAGCTGTTAGCACCAGACGAACGCAGAAAAATTTCAGTACCTCGGCCAATTGCTGCTCTTTATTATTCTGTAGCACATCGCCCATCAATTGCTTTAGAGTTCCTGCACCATTCAGGTCGTGTGTATTTTTATATGCCGCATCTTCCAGCGCATCGAATAAAACCACCTGCCGCTCCACGTATTGGGTAAACCGGAAAAGAAGATCGAGCCGCTCTTTTTCGGTGGTTAAAGAAGTATGCCGGTTAAAAAAATCATCGAGGATCTCGAAAGGACTGAGTGATTTCTGGTATCCTTCTTCGCAGTTGTTGGAAAAAAGAGAGAGCAAAATGCCTGTTTTTTCCATTTTGTGAAAGGGCAGCGATGTAAAAAGGCTGTTGTACAATTGGAATCTGGTTCCAACCTCTGTTTTGAAATGATGTAAAGCCCTGCTATCTGCAATGTCCATATTTAAGAATTAGAGTTTATAAAACATGAGTTTTTTTATACAGCAGGCAATGAGGGCGTTAAGATAAGAATTTCTGTACAATTCGATACATTCAACAATGAAATATTGATTAGTTATCAAATTTTCAAAGAAACAAGTCAAAAGATATAGGTTTTTAAACAAAATCACCATTTATTAAATATTGTCTCACCAAAAATTCCTCTTGCCCGGAGTTCGGGCTTATTAAAAAGCAAGCGGATAAGGGAGTTGGAGATCATGCCGATCGGAAAGATACAACACTGACAATCATACCTTTACACTATTTTTCTAAATTTTCAACCTCTTAGAAACTACCACATGTTGGTTTGGAGCAGGTATTTTTCCGCTCTACCTTTGTGTAGCAAATACATAATCAATCCAAAAGTACCGGTGCAGATTATAAGCGCTCAACACCAACTTTCGCTTGTCTCGTTTTGTTTGCCGCCTGGCGATTCGGTCCATATTGACGAGAAAATAATTTTAAAGATTAAAAAAGGAGTAAATTATGAAAACAATTTTTTTAAAAGTAAAACAAGCAGCCTACGAGTTGGGTGTATTATTTGCCAACACGTTGACTACCGGACCGGTGTCAAACACACAAAACAAATGGACGGCCCAATAAGCCGGTCATTTTTCAGAACTCAATTCAATTCAAAACATATAAAATTTATATAATGAAAACTTATTTATCAAAAACAAAGATCATTGCTCTGGCATTGGTAACTTTTTTCACTACTTCGATCACCGCCCCTGCAATTGCAAACGATGGTGATAAGGATGTTGAAATAGCATACATAGGAAATATGAATGAGCTACCGGTGTACAGGCTTTCTTTAAAGAACAAAACAAGTGAGATATATTTCGTATCTATTACCGACAGGGACGGAAACCTGATCTATAAAGAAAAAGTAAGCGGGGCCAATATTGTACGCAACTACCAGTTTGACGAAGAAATTTACGCAGACTACGATCTTACTTTCACCATTTCTACGCCAAAGGGTAAGACGGTAAGTGAATACAATGTAAGTAGAAGCAAAAAAACTATCAACGAAGTGGCAGTGAGCAAAATAAAATAGGAAGCGCTCATACCACACAAAAAATTCACAGCCGAATGGTTGCGGCGTTGTTACTGCAATATCCGGCTGTGAATTAAATTTTTAAACAATAAAAAACCTTAAATATGAAGAAATATTTATCTAAAAGCAAATTTGTTATTCTGATGTTGGCCGCCATTGTGGCTACCACCCTGGCCGCATCGGCTATCAAAGTAAAATTAGACAAAGTTGAAGGCCAGGCTGGCATCAGTTTTAGCGGCATTCAAAACGAACTGGCGGTTTATAAATTAGCGCTGAAAAACAAGATTAACGAAGTTTATTTTGTTTCCATCACCAATAATGAGGGAGATCTTCTTTATTGTGAACAGGCTGACGGTGCAAATATTGTACGGGAATACCAATTCGATAACAAAAATGAAGGTCAGCTTACTTTTACCATTACGGATGTGAAAGGTAAAACGGTTGGCGCTTACGAGGTTGACCGATCAAATAAAAAAGTAGCGCCTGTCGCTCTCTAATAAGCTATTTCGCAACGCGGCCTCCGGGCCGATAGAAAAAACCTCCCCAAAATAAGCGGAGGTTTTTTTTATGAAAATTATTTTTTCCTTTTTTGTGCGGCACGGATCTTCTTTGCAAAATCAATGGAAACTTCTGCAGCATTTGCAGCCTGCTCATCTGTAAAATTAAATTTTGTGATCAGATTCTTTACAAATAGCTCTTTGCTTTTTTCTACCCCCTCCTTCTTTCCTTCTTTTTTTCCTTCTATTAAGGCCTGCTCTAACTTTTCTTCGGCCGTTTTCCGTATTGCATAAGCGTCCCATTTTTCCATAAGTGATCTTTCGTATAGCATATAATCCTCCTTGTTTAAATTGGAAATTTCCGCAACTTCAAATAATTTCTGAAATACCTTCTTACGCAAAAATACCGGAATTTTATCCATTTTCCCCATATTTCGCAACACGTACATCCAACCCTCAAGCTCCGTTTTAATGTCATTTTCCGATATGTTGAAATTAGGCAACTCTAAAAATATATACCCTAATTTCTCATAAAATACTTCGCCGGTACCTTCCTCAACCAGCCGCACCCGGCGGAGGTATTTGCCTGGCTTTGCATGGTTAACGTGAAAGTCCATCAACCCAATAAGATACACCTCCTTTAGTTCATAATTCCACCCTTTATTTCCCTTTTGCCCCTGCTCGTACAGCAGAGCGGAGGTATAAAAGACAGCCCGGTCAATAAAAAATTTTTGTTCGGTTCGTTGTACTTCAATAATGAAGGTTTCTCCATTGGCCCCGGTACAGGTAAGGTCAAAAATAGCTTTTCGGTAATGCGCTGCCGGGCCATTCTTCTCCTGGGCATTATATACGAGATCTTTTATTGTCTTGTGGCCTTTAAACAATTCATTGAGGAACGCAATTAACAGTTCCTTGTTAGGCTCAGAACCAAAAATGCGTTTAAAACCAAAATCTGTAAGCGGATCAATAAATCGCCCAACAGAAGGCATAGGTTTGCCCGGCGTGCTTTTCATATCCTAAAGATACGATTTCTTTGAAGTCCGCTAATGGGCACCCATTAAAAGTGCATGGCAGGGGAAAAGCTACTTTTCAGCCATATCCGGAATAGCATTTGCTTTGTAAGTTCCGGCATCCAGTTTTTCTTTTACGGCCGTAAATGCTGTCAATGTTGCCTGTATGTCCTCATCGGTATGAGAAGCAGTAGGAATCAACCGGTAAATAATATGTCCGCGGGGAATAACCGGGTATACCACAATAGAACAGAATATTTTATAATTCTCCCGGAGATCCATCACCATGGCAGTGGCTTCTTCTACCCCGCCCTTCATGTACACCGGCGTAACTACCGAATCGGTTTTACCAATATCGAAGCCGTGTTCCTTTAAGCCTTGCTGAAGTTTTAAGGCGTTGGCCCATAGCTTGTCTTTTAACTGGGGTTGGTTCCTTAGCAGCTCAAGCCTTTTTAAATTACCGATTACCAGGGGCATGGGCAGACTTTTGGCGAATATCTGGCTTCGGATATTGTAGCGTATGTAATCGATAATCTTCCTGTCGCCGGCAATAAACGCTCCTATTGAGGCCATAGATTTGGCAAAAGTTGAAAAATAAAGATCAATCTGATCCTGCACACCCTGCTCTTCTCCGGCGCCGGCGCCAGTTTCTCCCAGTGTGCCAAAGCCGTGCGCGTCGTCGACCAAAAGCCGGAACTCGTACTCTTTTTTCAGTTCTACAATTTCACGAAGCTTGCCCTGATCCCCGGCCATGCCAAAAACTCCTTCTGTAATAACCAGTATACCACCCGATTTTTGTTTTTCGATAAGAGAGGAAGCCCTTTGTAATTGCTTCTCCAGGTCTTCTATATCGTTATGTTTAAAAACATACCTGTGCCCGGCGTGCATCCGTAAACCATCAATAATACAGGCATGGCTTTCGGCGTCATATACGATTACATCGTGGCGGCTGCACAGCACATCTACGAGGCTCGCCATTCCCTGGTAGCCAAAATTCACCAGGATGGCATCTTCTTTTTTTACAAATGCGGCCAGCTCCGCTTCCAGTTGTTCGTGGTAGTTACTGTTCCCACTCATCATACGTGCACCCATGGGCAGGGCCAGTCCGAATTCTTTTGCAGCATCGGCATCGGCCTTTCTTACTTCGGGATGGTTGGCGAGGCCGAGGTAATTATTAAGGCTCCACACAATCATTTCTTTTCCTCTGAATTTCATCCTGCTGCCAATTTCGCCTTCCAGTTTAGGGAAAGCGAAATACCCATGCGCCCTTTCCCTATGCTGCCCGATAGGGCCATAATTCTTCAACAGTCTTTCGAAAATATCTGCCATATTTTATATAAAAGATTTAAATGTGTAAATGAATAAAACCGTGCAAAGATAATGAGCCTTGCTCAAAAAAGGCTCATTATAAATCCTTCAGAGGCGAAACCCGGAAGGGTAGAATCTATATTCTACTTAATTTTTCTGGTTATTCTCCTTGTTTTTTTTGCCGAAGATCTTATTAAAAATACCTTTCTTCTTTTTAGGCTCTTCTTTAACAGCGGCTGGTTTTTCCTTTTTTGCCACGGTATCTTTCTGTGGCTGTTTGGGCTTTTTATTCGGATCGTCAGGGAGCGGGGCAGATTCAGGGCCGATGTACTCATCGGTATTTTGCATATAATCCTGCTCTGTTCCCACCCCCATATCTTCGCCCGCCGCAACCGGATCGGAGTTGGAATCGTCTGTTACATACAGGGAGGGATCCGCACTTACCGCATCGTTGCTTAAAGTAGGTGGTTCAATAAACCTCTCGTCTTTGCTAATACCGAGATCCTTGTTTGCGTATACTTTTTTAAAGAAAAACTCCCAGATGGGTCTGGCGGCTCCGTTACCAAAACCTCCGGCTCCTTCGTTACGGATAAACCTGTCGTCGCTGCCGGTCCACACACCTGCCAGGAGCTGAGGTACAAAGCCCATAAACCAGGCATCGCTGTTATCGTTGGTGGTTCCGGTTTTACCAGCCATTTCTGCCGCCCCCAACCGGCTCCGCAGACCCGCCGCCGTACCTTTGTCCACCGCACCCTGCATCATCCTCGACATAATATAAGCCGTTGCTTCGCTGATGGCTTCTTTTCGATTCACACTATAATCAAACCGCTTAATAATATTACCGTTACGATCTTCTATACGGCTGATAAAGTAAGGCCTGGTAGAAAAACCTCTTCCTCCGAAAATAGTATAGGCCCACATCATTTCAAATAAGGAAAGTTCACAGGCTCCCAGTGCGATAGACGGATAGGGGTGTATTTGGGTAGGTACGCCTATGCGTTGCAGAAAATCGACAAAACGCCCCGGCGTAACCTGTTTCATGA
Organism: Paraniabella yanshanensis; assembly: GCA_040393015.1. Classification (GTDB taxonomy): domain Bacteria; phylum Bacteroidota; class Bacteroidia; order Chitinophagales; family Chitinophagaceae; genus Niabella; species Niabella yanshanensis_A. Next base: position 16,848 of record JBEBUZ010000030.1, on the reverse strand, counting down.
TATAGGCTGTTGCACAGTTCTTGGACCATGCCAGTGCATTGGCCATAGATGTGCTGCCGCCACCGCAGCCGCCACCCGCAGGCACCAGTCCGTAACCCGGAAAATATTGGGCTACATTTTGCACTTCGGTTTCGGGTGTAAAGCCTAGTTCTTCTACCGCCTCGCCATACAATAAAGGTTTGATGACGGATCCTACCTGACGTTTGGTATTGAGGTTAACGTGGTCATATTTAAAAACCTTGAAATCAATTCCGCCTACCCAGGCTTTCACTTCGCCGGTTACGGGATCCATGGCCATAAAACCGGCCTGGGTGAACAACCGATGATATTTAATGGAATCATAAGGCGTCATTACTGTATCCTTAGACCGTTCGGGGTTCCAGGCAAATACCCGCATAGGTGTTTTTTCGAAGAAAGTTGCTTTGATTTCTTTATCGCTTAAACCATCCTCTGCCAGATTTTTCCACCGTTCGGAAGCTTTCATGGCATTTTCAAGCACGTTCTCGCGCTTTTTCCAAACTGATCCGTTTCTTACAAAACCCTGCCGTATCACATTCCGGTATAATTGAGGAGCCTGCCGGGCCACGGCTTCTTCGGCGTACAACTGCATAACGGGGTTGATGGTGGTATATATTTTCAGTCCGTCATTATAAATATTATACGATGATCCGTCGGGTTTGGCAATATCCTTCAGTATTTTTTTCATTTCTTCCCTCAGTACCTCCCGGAAATAAGGGGCATAGCCCACGTCTTCACTGGGTCTCCGGTAATTCAGTTCAATCGGTTTGGCCTGCAGGCGTTCCGCTTCGGAAGTAGAAATGAACCCACCCGCCGCCATTCTGCCCAATACCAGGTTACGCCTGTCCAGGGACGCCTTGGGGTTGCGCCGGGGATTATAGATGCCGGGGCCATTGATACTGCCTACCAATACGGCGGCTTCATCAACATTGAGCTGGCCCGGTTCTTTCTGAAAAAACGTTCGGGAAGCGTTACGGATACCGAAAACATTATCGGGATAAGAAACAGCGTTCAGATAAAGGGCCAATATTTCCTCTTTCGTGAAATTTCTTTCGAGCTTGACCGCGATAATCCATTCCTTCAGTTTCTGAATAACCCTTAAAAAGGGGTTGCTGGCGCGTTTATTAAACAATGCAAGCGCCAATTGCTGGGTAATAGTACTTCCGCCCCCTTTAGAGCCTCCGGAAAAAACGGCCCGCAAAGTTCCTTTTATATCTATGCCCGCGTGATCGTAAAACCTCTTATCCTCCGTGGCTACGAGAGCATTGATAACATTGGGAGAAATTTCTTTATACTTTACCACACTCCTGTTGCCCGACGGGAGGTAAAATCTTCCCATAAGGGTACCATCTGCTGCATATACTTCGGAAGCCTGCGCAATACTGGGGTTTTCGAGCTCCTCCATCGACGGCATTTTGCCGAAAACGCCAAAATTAGCCATTACCAGCACCCCAATGCACAGGATAACTCCGAGGAAAAACAATCGCCAGAAAATTTTAACCGATTTCTTCATTCAATCCTTAATTTAATTTTTGTACGTCTTCTTCGCCTCTGCCCGACAAAATTGCAGTAAATCTACATTTTAAATGACTATTTATTCTTAAAATTTCAAAACAGGAGCTTTAATTTTGATGAATAGTTCAGGTTTAAGTGACAACATCTTTAAACCCTGCGCATTGCTTTAAGTATTTTTTAAAAAAAAGAGATTGGAAACAAAAAAATACGGCCCCTGGCTACGTTATCTTGGTCTCACCGGTCAGTTACTGGCATTAATTGGAATTTCCCTGTATGCAGGAATACGACTGGATAATCAATTCAACTTTTCCCCCCTATTAACGGTAAGCTTACCTTTGCTGATACTGGCTTTTACATTTTATAAATTAATCAGGGAAACAGGAAAAAAGAATCCAAAAAATGGAAACAAAAAATAGCGGTTTAAATCCGATTAAAGTGATGGTGCTGATATTTGTACTTTTGAGTGCTTTTTTTATCGCATTCCGGGGCATATTAGCCGAAAAAGGGGTGGACTCTACCGTGTTGATTGCAGGAAATATCATCCTGTTTCTCGTGGGTATTTTTACCATAAGAAATGGCCTGAAAGCAGTCGACAATCCCAATCCTCATGTTTTTGTAAGAGCGTTTTATGCGGGCTTTATTATCAGGCTTTTCGTATGTGCCATTGCAGCCTTCCTATATATATATATCAACGACGGAAAGGTGGAAAAAACCTCCTTGTTTGCTTGCATGGGCATCTATATTTTATATAATGTTGTAGAAGTTTCTGCTTTGAAAAACGCTTTAAGGAATAACAAGAATGCCTAAGAAGGAATTGCCCTTGCAGGAGCTGGCCCATTACTTGCCCCCTGATACTTTCGAACCGGTAATGGCCTATCTTCACCATTATAAAGTGCACCTTACCATTGCCCGCAATCGCCGGTCGGTACTGGGAGATTACCGGCATAAACGGGGCATGGATCATCACCGGATAAGTGTGAACGGCAACCTCAACCCATACGCTTTCCTGATCACGCTGTTGCACGAACTGGCACACCTGATCAGTTTTGAAGTGCATGGAAACCGGATACAGGCTCATGGCAGGGAATGGAAGGATGTTTACGGGCAGGTTCTGGCGGAGTTTATACAAAAGGACATTTTTCCGCAGGATATTAAAGAAGCCTTATTCCGTACCCTGCGCAACCCAGGCGCCTCCACTTGTTCGGAAGAGCCCCTGCAACGAGTACTTTATAAATACGATCCCCGAAAAGAAGGTCACTTGCTTCTGGAAGAGGTTCCGGAAGGATCGCTTTTCAAAACCAGGGACGGACGGGTATTCAGAAAAGGTAAAAAAAGAACCAAGCGTTATACCTGTGTGGAAGTCCCCACGTTAAGGACTTATCTTTTCAGTGCTATTTATGAAGTGCAATTGGTAGAAAAATTTTAGGTTTGTAGCGTTAAACTTTAACCAGCCGATGAGAACTGCTTTGCTCATTGTTATATTCTGTATATCCCTGTTACCCGGCACGGCGCAGGACATGCTGTACGGTTATTACAGGCTTGTTCAACTGAATTCTTCCCCCGATGAGGATTTCCGGCTCCAGGGATGTCAGAGCCTTCAGTTTAACCCCAATGACAATACAACAACCATTGTGAACAGCGCCGCAACCGGTCGTATTATTAATTATATGGGGCTGAATAAAAACGGGTTCTTGTATGGTATAGAAGGCGTGTTTAACCGGGGCTACAATGTGGTTGCCTATGATACCCGGAACAACTATACGCCGGCCGTGGTACTAAGCGATGCGTATTGGGATGGTGGCATTGGCTCTGATGCACGAACATCGGGCATGGCAGTGGACAACAGCGATAAGGCCTGGATAGTAGGTTACTCCGTTATCAACGGTAATAATTACCTGGCTTCTTTTCAAACCCATAATGCCGGGCAGGCTACTAATTTTTCGCAAACGCCGTTTATTCTCTCGGGCGACTTTAATTCTTTTCAGGTAACCGATATTGCTTTTGACCGATTTGGAAACTTGTATGCGCTTATACTCGACCTTATAAACGGGCGTCAGCATATCGGCTTCGCTCATGTCGAAAAACTGTCGGACACCGCGCCGGGCGGCACCATCCGGCTTAGCAATAAATGGTTGATAACAGATAGCGACAACAAGCCTGTGGTGTACAATCCCAGTTATAGCCAGGGCATAAACGACTCTTATATCGCCGAAGGGCTTGCGTTCAGCAGCAACGGGCACCTTTTGATAAGCATTGACAAACTCTCCGCCAACAGGAAATCTACCAACTATATCTATGCCCTGAAGTACTCTGATGCGGGTACGGCTCTTGTAAAAAGGAGCGTGATTGCCGAGTCGGTAGCGAACGCCAATACGCTGAGCTACTGCGATGATATGGCCAGCAATTACTTCCCCGCATTTTTGCCATTGACCTATGGAAGCATTACTGCAAATGTTCAGAACAACCGGTTACAGGTAGCATGGAATACACTCACCGAACGCAGCGTGGCCAGATTTAATATAGAAATATCGAAGAATGGTGTGAACTTTACGAATGCAGGCAGTATAAACTCCTTAGCTGCGGAAGGAAATTCAAACAAGGAGTTATTATATAATTACAGTTCTTCTCTTTCTGATCTTCCTGCCGGCTTTTTGCTCTCATCGACCTTCGTTGTTTTTATGATGGGCATGTGTCTGGCAAGTAAAAAAAGAATGGCCATAATCTTCCTGTTTTTCCTGTCGGGGCTGTACGCCTGCTCCAAAAACCAGGAAAATACGAACCCGCAATATAGCGGGAAACTGTTTGTCAAAATAGATGCTGTTGATAACAACGGAAATATACTCGGATCCACCAAAGTGTTACAGGTAACTAATTAGGCCAGAAAACTATCGGCGATATATTTGGCCACCTGAGAGAGATCGTTGGTTTGTTCGTACACCGCTAACTGCCTGTCGGCGCCCGTTCCCTGCTCCAGTATCTTACGCACATGTTCAATCCGGTGGCGGCTGCCCAAATGGTCTATTACGGGATCCAGGAAATCGAGTAATTCGTAAATCAGCGCACGGGTGTTTACTTCCTCCTCTTTGCCAAAATCGATAAGGTAGCCATCGATACCGTACCGGCTGGCGCGCCATTTATTTTCGTTGAGCAATGCCCGGGAATACTGAATAAAATTCAGGTTCTTGTTCCGGAGCATATAAATCCGGGCACAGATCGCCTGGAATAAAGCGGCTACCGCAATGGTCTCATCCACTGTCATCGGGATATCGCAGATCCTGAACTCTACGGTATTGTAAAACGGATGAACCCGGAGGTCCCACCATATTTTCTTAGCATTATCGATACAATTGGTCTTGATCAGCATCTTTACATAGTTATCGTATGCCTCTATACTGTCAAAAGCATCGGGGATGCCGGTGCGGGGAAACTTGTCGAATACTTTGGTGCGAAACGATTTGTAACCGGTGGGTCGCCCTTCCCAAAAGGGCGAATTGGTACTTAATGCAAAAATATGCGGCAGGAAGTAGCGGGTGGAATTGGCAATATGATTGGCGAGTTCCCTGCTTTCCATGCCCACATGCACATGCAGACCAAAAATAAGATTGCTCCGGGCGGCATCCTGCAGCTCGGCAATTATCTCGTTATAGCGCTGATGATCGGTTATCAGTTGTTCCTGCCAGTGACTAAAGGGGTGTGTACCCGAAGCCCCTAATGTCAACCCCAGGGAACCGGCAATATCAGAGATGGTTTTTCTCAGCAGCGATACGTCGTTATACGCTTCATCAATATCCTGGCAAATATCGGTACCCACTTCTACCACGGCCTGGTGCATTTCTGCTTTAACTTTGTCCTTGATGGTTTTTTGCCCCTCCTGTACTATTTTCTGTTCGTGGCTTTTCAGTCCGAAAGTTTTGGGGTCGAGTACCATGTACTCTTCTTCTACACCGAGTGTAAATGTTTTATAATTTAAAGCCATGGTTTAATGTGATAATATCATAATGTAACAATTAGCCAATTCTGTTCTTACTCCCGCTCCTTCTCCAGAATAAAATATATCCACCCTCGAAGCTAACACCACCTGTTCATTACCAACCTGGCGATAAAATACGTCGCCTGCGTTAGCTTATTGGCTGATTGATTCTATCGTCCTGCGCTGTCCTTAACGTACTGCCCCCAGGTCAAATTGTCTCCTCCGTTATTAGCCAGTGCCTTTTCGATGGCATAGGTGGCCGCTGTTTCTACAACCCATTCAAAGTTCTCAGCTCCTACGCTGGCGATGTCTGCATCGGGTGCGGGATTACAGAAATCTATCGCATAGGGCACACCTCCTCTCAGGGCCAGTTCTACCGTATTAAAATCGTAGCCGAGGTACCGGTTTATTTTCAAAACAATATCCGTCATTTCCTGCAATTTTTCGGGCGAGGGAGAAAAATCCGCCTGGTACCTTAAATGGTGTGGATTGCGCGGTTCATAAGGCATAATGCGCACATATTTTCCGCCTATGCAATAACACCGGTAATATTCTTCAAACACAATTTCCTCCTGCAACAGCATAACCAGCTGCCCGGTTTCGTTGTGCTTTTCAAAAAACTCTTCTTTGTTGTTGAGCCTGTAAACGTTTTTCCAGCCGCCACCTGCAAAAGGTTTCATATAAGCCGGGAAGCCCACTTCATTAAAAATGCCGTCCCAGTCGAGGGGATAGGAAAGGTTGCTGAAAGAGTCGGCTCCTGTATCTGTTGGCATTTCATTAGAGGGAAGGATAGCAGTTTTGGGTACCGGCACACCTATCTGGGTCATCAGGCAATTGTTGAAATACTTATCATCGGCGCTCCACCAAAAAGGATTATTGATAACCGCCGTTCCCGTAACTGCCGCGTTTTTCAACCAGGTACGGTAAAAAGGTACGTCCTGGGAGATACGATCTATTATAACAGCGTACCCACTGGGTTGCCCCTGGAGGGCCTTATCTATTCTTACCGGCTCGGCTACAATATTTTCGACATTCTTATTGTTCACCCTCTCTACAAATGCCTGGGGAAAGGATCTTTCCTTCCCGTGAAGTATCCCGATTTTTTTCATGTATCTCGTTTTTATTGGTTTTAATCGTCTTACCAAATATATTTTTTTAAATGTTACGAACAAAAATTGTTTCGGACCGGCATTTCCGTTCATCAGGATCATCCTTAATATATTTATGCGTGTGCGCTGATGGCGAACTTAACAATTAGATAATATTGGCCACATTTCCCTATTTTTGGTATCATGGAAACTGCTGTGGAATCGTATCTGGCTGTCAACAATGCTACCGTTTATTCCCGACATCTGAAAAGGGATGTCAGCCTGACTATTTTCCCGCCGGGAAACGAGACTGATCCCGCTAAAATGTCACTGTTGTTGCTTAACGACGGGCAGGATATGGACAAAATGAATTTAGAGGAAATATTGCAGAGCCTTTACAAGAAGGGCGCCATTACTCCTGTTTTGTGCGTAGCCATCCATGCAGGAAAGGAGCGAACACAGGAATACGGCATTGCCTCCCGGAAAGATTATTTGGGTCGCGGAGCTAAAGCTGCCCTTTATACCCAATTTATCCTTACCGAACTGCTGCCTTATTTGAAAACCACCTACGGTGAGCCCCGATTCAAAGAAATAGCATTTGCCGGTTTTTCGCTGGGCGGATTAACCGCATTGGATATTGTTTGGAATCACCCGGAAATTTTTTCCCGGGCAGGCATATTCTCCGGCTCGCTTTGGTGGCGCAGCGTAGACCAGACTGCGGAGGTTTACGACGATGATAAACATCGCATCATGCAACAGCAAATCCGCCTGGGGCGGTTTAAACCCGGTTTGCAATTCTTTTTTCAATGTGGTAAAATGGATGAAAGCGGCGACCGTAATAACAACGGAATTATTGACTCTATTGACGACACCATGGATGTGATTAAGGAGCTGCTGGAAAAAGGATACCCGCCCGAAACAATCTCTTACCTGGAACTGGATGAAGGCAAACATGATGTGGCAACCTGGGGTAAGGCAATGCCTGTGTTTTTAAAATGGGGCTGGGGAAGATAGGCCGAATATACCCGGGATCGCTACTTTACTGCCATAGAACGAAATTTTAATGCTTTCAGCATTCTGTACAACAAAAGAAGACATGGCCACTAATGCACGAATGAAGGGTCTTCTAATGGATTATTTATTCGTGCATTTGTGGCATAGTTGTATTTGAAAATCATACGGTTTGTTTTATTGATGCAACACTTTATCCATCAGCTCATAAGCTACTTTCTTAGCTTCGGCGGGAAAATCATGGCCCGCATCCGGGTAAACAGCTCCGAGATGACCGGGAACTTTTAAAAACCGGTAAGCAGCGCTGATTTGCTCCATTCCCTTTTTCACCCCTTCCACGTTAAAGTTTGCATCGTTTAATGGTGAATTGGTAAAGAAATACCGCGGTGCCAGGCTGGCAATGATCCCGTTAAAATCAAAAGGAACCCTGGCGGGATCAAGTTGATAACGATCGCGTATAGCAGGCATATAACGATCCTGCGCCCAGGCGCCTAACTTACCACCATAGCGTTCGGTTACCGCGGCGCCTGCATTATAATAAGGCAAAAGCGTCCACCCGCAACTCGATACAATCACTTTCAACCGCTCGTCAAAAGCGCCCACAAAAATCGCATTATGTCCGCCCAGCGAATGCCCGATTACACCCATCCTATCCGGGTTAACCTCCTGCATCGACTGCAGGTAATCGACACATCGCATGTGGTTAAAAATGCCTTGCATGGTTCCCGACAGATAACGATCCGTAGAAAAATCATGATCGCTCAAATCCCCAAAGCTGGGGTAATCCGGAGCCAGTACCACATAACCCCGGTGTACCAATTCGGTCGCTATCGCCCGGTTGGGGCGGGCACTAAAGCTATCTACCAGGTGTTTTCCTTTTTCACCTGTACCATGAAGCACCAGAGCTGCCGGGTATTTCCCAGAAAAGGACGAGCGGGATTTGGGCAGATAGAGAAGGGCCGGAACATATTCATTTTCTTCTACCAACAACGAAACCGAATAACGGGTATAATGGTCGGTATACAGTGTATCCAAATAAGTAATCACAGGTATCCACGAGGGTTTGGGAGGCAAGGGTCCCATCGCCTCCTGCATTCCTTTCAGCACTTGTTCCTTTTTCAGGCGCCATTCTTTTTTTGTTGTAACCGGGTTGTTCCCGCCCTCCGCCGCGCGGTAGAGCATAACCGGGTTTGTTGTATCCTGGGCCTTCGCCTGCGACGCAAATAAAAACATCGCACACAGAAGCAGGGGTAGCAATTGTTTTGTCGGGGGCGGGTAATATCGCTTATACATAGCCACAGAGGGTAATTATATTTTCATGAAAAGTAATCATATTCCCGCAAAAAATCATGGTTTTTTGAAGCATCCATCCATTTGAAGTAATATTGCCTGCACTTTTTAACATACTTGCATTGAAAATGAAGAGAACGACGATCACAGTCCATCCCCAGGACTTTTTCCTCAGAAAATTATTATTTACTATAACTCGCCCGGGGAAAAAATCTATTGTCAACTATCCAGGCTTCACGCGCCTGACCGTCATCATTTTTCTTTTGACGGCAATGAGAGCGGACGGACAAGAGCCTCAGCAAATACAATTTGTGCGACAGGGAGTGCAAAGAATGATCTTCGATGAAAAACAGGCTATACCGCTTTCCGTACTTGATCCGTCGGGCATTATAGGGCTCGAAGCCATGCACCCTGTTACCCATTACACTCAGCAACGCGCCACTATTAAAACCGACAATAACCGCTTCATTGTTCAATCCACCGAACCCGTCAAAACATCGGTTTGGCTGGGCGGCTTCAATCCCTTCGCTATCTATACGATCAATCTTGACTCGCTTTCGGGACAGGGAGCTTTCGGATTCGAATTTTCGGACCCCGGCAAAAAAGAACAATTGTTTTTTACATTGGAGTTTGCCGGTAGTTTGCTAACAGATCTGAAACTAACAACATTGAAAAACAATCTGACAGTAGAAGACCGGTCAGTTATAATTAAGGAAGCAGCAAAAGCTACACTGAAAGGAAAAGTATTCCTGCAATTATTAGGCAGCGGCTTCACCATATTTTTACAGGATAAAGGCTTGCCCACGGTTATAGCGCAGGGCGATTTTAATATGGAAACCGATCCTCGTTCAAAGTATCGCATCCTCACCTACCAATCGAACCTTTATTTTAATCTGCAACAGGGTCTCGTTTCCCTTAACAAGGCTTCTATCGCATTCACCACGGGCATTGGCCTTGCCGATATCCGGGCCATAACCTATGAAAACGGAGAACCATTTATGGATAGGGATCGGCTATGGTATACGATGTCTATCCGGGGTCGCGCCCTGCCCCATCATATCCAGGGTGTATTTAGTATGAATCCTTCTGTTTTCGATGTCAGGCTGGAAGGGGTGATCCTGTTCGACCAGGGCGACGGGCTACTGCGCAACGAAATCGCGTCTCATATTTTCTTCGACCGAAAAGATAACACCTGGCGGGGTCTTACCACAGGGTTCAGCGCTTTTGCCAATCCTGCAAAAGAAAAAAAACAACTGCTGGCGGTAGAAAGTAAAAAAGACCCGAGGTTTGGATTCTCTGTTATGAAAGCAAGCGCATTTGGAATTGTTGGTGACTATGAAGACCCGCATATTTTATACGATGAACGGGCCAAAAAATGGCGGATGTTCACCTGCGAAAATACCGGCGAAGGGTATAAAGCCATCCTGCTGGAATCCGACTCCTGGAATAAAAGTTACCAGCGCATAGCAGGACCGGTAGCTTATAATTCTACCGGCACATCCATGCAAAAAATAAATGGAAAGCTTTATTGTTTTTCCGGGAGCTCCGATCGAAAAATTTATATCTACACCTACCCTGATTTAAAGGAAGCGGGTGCTTTGAAAATGGATTTACCACCCTGGAGTGAAAATGCAGGAACAAGAGTATGGCCCAACCTGGTTCAATTACCCGAGGGCTACCCTTCTCCATTCGTGGCGCTTATGATGGACCGGTTCAACTACCCGGGTTTAAAAGGACCTAACTGGACTTACGGTGCATTGTATTTGTATCATGGCAACTGAAGAAGGACCGGAATAGCTGCTTCACAACTATGAGACGCCATTAATATTGGCCGTGCTTTCCACTGCAAAAAATACCAAAGGTTTATGCCGCTACATCTGTCGCGTATCGCTTCTTGTATTCAACGGGGGTCATTCCCATTATTTTCTTGAAATGCCTGTAAAAATTGGCCACATTGTTGAAGCCACAGTCGAAACAAATGGCAGCGATGGAATATTTATCTTCGATAATCATCTGGCAGGCAAAATTAACCCTTACCTGGATCAGGAAATCGATATAGGTATTTTTGGTGGTATTTTTAAAATACCGGCAAAAAGAAGTTACGCTGAGGTTGCTCACTCCCGCTATCTCGGCGAGGCTGATATCTTTCTTAAAATTAGCCAATGTGTAGGCATAAATCCTGTCGAGGCGGCAGGCGTCCTCCACATCTCCTTTATACGCTACTTCCGTAGTAGAAATAGTGGCATAGGCCTTCGTTTCGGCAATCAGGTTTAATATCTCCAATAAAATAATTACCCGCTCAAAATGACCGGCCTTAACACTTCTCAACATCAACGCCGCCACCTTATCCCTGCATCTCCCCTGCAAGAGCAAACCTTTGCGGGCTACATCATATAGCTGCCGGATATGCGCCATTTCGGGGAGGGAGAAAAAGTCGTTGCCAAAACAATTGCGTTTGAATTGTATAATAACTGCCTCCACCCCGGTGTCCATAGCTCCCCTTGCGTGCCAGGCATGTGGCAGGTCTTCGCCGAGTAACAAAACATTCCCGGGTTCAAAACTCGAAACCTTATCGCCAATAAACCGGACTCCCTCTCCTTTCAGGGTAAGATGTAACTCCAGTTCCGCATGATAATGAACCGGCTTACCAAAATTGGGCGCAATGTCGTGCCTTACTACAAAACTGCTCTGGGAAGGTTTCGATACTCTATGAAAATAAGCTTTCATACGCACAAGCATTTGATATTACAAGATACGATTTTTTGCCGGGTTTCCCAAGTCTTATTTCGCATAAAAAACCTGGAGCCATTCTTTATCACCGGTTTTTTTATATTGATTAAATACCAGCGTCTTTCCGTCGGGCGAAAAACAGGGAGCGCCAACAATCCTTCCTTCCCCCGGCCCGTTATGTGTTAACTGCTCCGGTATTTTTGTATCAACCGGGAGCAGGTACACATTGTTGTTGCCCACAAACGCAATGGTATGGCCATCGGGGCTAAGGTTAAATGGGTTTTGAATTGAAAAATCATTTTTTGTCATATAATCGACCTGCCCGGTATACGTATCACAGCGGATGATTTGAGTAATATGCCGGTTGTCTTCCGCAAGAGCATAAATATACCGCCCGTCGTTGGACGAACGCAGCCAATGCCTGACAGCTGATAGTCCCTTTTCGGTATGCGACAGGCGCCGCTGCTGAAGGCCTTTTGGTACGCGCGGCCGCTCTCCCGGCTTTCCCACTGCAGCCAGATCATTTACTACCAGCGAGGTATCGATGTCGGCAATATATATCTCGGCAATGGTTTCACCCTTTTCATTTTTTGTATGTCCCTGGAATGCGATCGCATAGGGAACAGTTTGCCCGGTTGCATTTATATAACCATTATTCCCCACCCAGCATTCATCAAAGGCCTTACTGATTTCATCTGAACCCGGCTTAGGATGAGGCACTACCGCTGCTATAAGGGCAGCATACATTACCCCGTTATTGTTGCCCGGGTGCTGATCTGTCAGTACGGGCGTTCCGGCATCAAACATTACCCCTACTGTTCTCAGATCCGGCTCCGTCAGCTCATCATTATAAGTAAAACTGATCAGCCGTCCATCGGGGCTCCAGCAATGCGAATGAGTACCGCCCCTTAAAGAACCGGGCGTATAAGGGGCGGTAATATCCCTGGCATCCATCCCAACCGGCACAAAGGGGCGTTCCAGGTCGATGGCCACCCCTGTTCTGCGGGTGAACCCATAGGGCTTTTCTTCATTTGCCCCGGGCAGGCCATGAATAAATATGACCCGGTCGGCTGCGTGGCTAAATGAGGCAGCGCCTACTCCCGGGCCATACAGGGTTTGGCTTTTTGTGCGATAAATGATCTTTTCTTCTCCCGTAAAAAGGTTCACCACGCCTATCTCAGCGGTCTCTCCAATCTTTGTATCGTCGTTCCTGCCATCAAACACAACCCATTGCCCGTCTTTAGAAAACACCCCGTTATGGTGGAGGGTGTGACCATATTGCGATTGGGTAAGCTGCGTTATAGTAAACTTTTTATCGATAGATGTACAGCTATGCATGGTAAGAATATTAAGTATTAAAAGCAGGGAAGAGACAGAATGTTTTTTCATTGCCTGTCATTTTAAATCCCTGAAATTTCCGATCCGGTGAAAGGTAAGAAAGTTCGCATCGTGGTTATTATGCGCATCCTCCTTCCCGTCAAAATATGCCGTGCGGGAAAGAAAGATGATATCCTTTCCTTCAAACAGCCAGTCTACATATTGAAAGCCATGTTTCAGCACATCCGGATGTTCCAATACCACTTTTACATCCTCCCAGTGTAACAGGTCTTTCGATTTTCGCAGCATTAATATATTTCTAAAAGATGCAGGATTGCGATCGGGATACTGGGCACGGTATTTCGAGGGAATGGAATTCACCAGTGTAAAATAGTAGTGTGAAACACTGTCGTATTTAATTACAAATTTTTTACTGCCGCCGTCGAACGGAATAAAACCGGCTTCGGGCTGAAAGCTCAGCTTCTTTCCATCGGCGCTCAAGGCCAGCATTGCAGCTTTTTCATCAAAACTTTTTCTGTTATCCACCCGCAGCATATCCCATAGCTTCCCTGCCTTATCTACCACAAAATTCCCTTCCAACCAGCCGCCAAAATTACCATCAAGATAAGTGCTGTCGTAATACTGCACGGTGCTGGTACTCCATGATTTGGCGTTCAGCAAATCCGCATCCACGGGCGCCGACATTACCATGGCGCCGTATCGTTTTCCCCATTGCAATATGGGTCCGTGCGCTGTTTCCATCGGTCGCCACAAGCGCCCCATGTATTCTACCACCGGCATGGGGGCGCAATGAAACTCGCCGGTAAGTATCACGCCGTCTTCTTTTTTGGTAGGCGAAGTCCATATTTTGCCACCATTTAGTGACTTTCTGATCATTACCGTTCCGTGATGCCTGTCGGGGCCTAATAAATATAATACACCCCGGTGCACAAACAGGGAACTCCAGAAAGCACCTTGGATCGCTGAGATCTTTTTCCAGGTTTTGCCTTTGTCTGCCGATCGAAACACCTGTGTTTCTGCCTGTGACCATTCTGAACTGTTAGGCCCAAAGAAATCATGTGAAGCCACATAATCGCCATCGGGCAAAATGGCCAGACTGGGTGAGCCGATGTATTTTTGGGTGGAGGCAGGTTGGTGATAAACGATGGTGCCAGGATTCATTGGTTGCGCCACCGAGTTGATATGAAAGCAGCTAAAAACGAGATAAAACAATATGCGCGCAGTTTTCTTCATCTTCACTAATTAAATGTACCGAATACTCCTCACATAGCTTTCTTCTTAAAGGCTCTCGCTAATCCGTCATACAGCAACTGAAATGTTTTGTTCCTGTCAATGCCATAGCATCTCAATAATTTGCCGTTGGTTTTGTAGAAGTTATAATCCATGTAATAGTTAACCGTTGGGCAGTCAGTTTCCTCCCATTTACCTATTTCCGGGTCGATTAAAACGGCTATATCACCCATATCAAAAAAGCCTTTTTTATTCCCACTCCAACTTATATTTTTTAAACGGTAGTCATAGAGGTATCTGCCCAGCGCTCCATAAGGCTTTACGTAGGTCTCAGACTCTTCCAATTTTCCGGCTGTCAAATCGGTGCCGGTATCGAAAAGCACAAAAGGAAAGGGTGCATGAAATAACATCCGGGCCGCATGCATATCACCTTTGACATTATAATTGATGGCCCGGTAAGGCCAGGTTGGGTGCGTTCGTCCATGCCAGAACATCACTACTCTGTCTTTAATAGAGGGCTGCTTTAAATACGCCGAGGCCAGATCTGTAGCCGACCCTAATCCTACTATCCATAGTGGATCCTCCGGCTTTCCCGCCATAGCCCGTTCAATAATAAAATCAACGCCTTTTGAATTGCTGGGATGGAATTCATATTGCATCGGATGTCCGCCGGGAAACACCGGATACTTTCCTTTTAAGCCAGCTTTATCCAGGATATTTAAAATCTCCTTCACCGACATGTCAACACTTGCAGGGCCAATACCGGTACCTGTATGGTCATAATTGCTACCTACAAAGCCTTCTATAATAAACCGCTCCGGATGGAGGACAGCCAACGCAATCGCCCATATATCGTCTATTTCATTGGTGGCATCGCTTACAATTAATAGCCTTATTTTTTCTTCTTTCGGCGGAATAGCAGGTATTTCCTTTTTTTCTCCAAAGTATTTCGCCGATTGCGCCCTTACTGATGAATGGAGTGAAATACTAATTACGAAAAAAAGTATTGCAGACCTGAATCTGAACGATGTTGTTAATAGCATAAACCAGAAATTATTTATAAAGATTCGTTGCGAACTTGTTCTTGCCATAACGATAATTTTCTATTTATGTGGTTCATGCAACATTAGGTCTTCAATAACTTTCTCTATCTGTTTATAGGGATATTTGTGTATTATAAACCGATGACCCGCATCCACATCGGGATTCCATAGATTCTTTCCGTCTTCTTTGATGACAAACTTACCCGGATCACTTACATAAAAATAGTCAGCCGGATTACGAACGGCAATCAACACAGCAGTCTGATCCCAAGACTGACGATTGGCAGCCACCTCCTTTCTATAAGTTTTCAGGTTGTATTCATATCCTTTAGCAACAGGGCCATCGCTCCCTGATTTAGCAACCCGGGCGCCGGTGAAAATTTTGGCGCCAATTTCAAATCCGCTGAATAGAATGGGTCTGGGCCATTTGGTAAACGCCTCTACTGACGCAGCGGCATGTTTATTCACGTTAAATTCATCCCCTTCAGGAAAACCGCCTGCCATTGCCACCAACTGCTTTACTTTTCTTTTTACCAATTCCCTTCCACTTAATTCGGAATATTTATCAGCTTTTGAATCCAGAAGTTCAGCGATATTTGACAGAAACCCTACCGTTACAATTGTGACACTGTTGTCGGGCTGTTTGGCCAATACCTTCCGGTAAACTCCCACTGCTCCAGGATACGTTTTACTTTTTAGTTCCGGCGCATACCTATTTATAATGGTATCATTCCAGTTATTAGTAGCCGTAAAATCAGGCGCTCCTTTCGAAGAAACGCCAACAGGCAGGTCTTTCCGGTTAAAATACCGATTAAAGACCTCAATTGTTGGCGCTATAGAAGGATGCCCATCACTTGCTACCGTAGCCAGTATCTTGCATTCGCCTTTATCGGCCAGGGCATGCAATACGGCAATAGCGCCAATATCATCGTAATCGGGCCCCATGTCGGTATCGAAAATAATTCTTGCAGCGTTACCTTCATTCTTATTAGTCTTAGCCTTATTCTGAGCACAACAAACAACACTCATAGAGAGTACAGATACAATAATTGCAATAACTTTCATTTTATACTATTTATAATTTATTTGTTTCAAAATCGATTTTAACCTGTTCACATTTTGTTCGTTAGCAGCCGCTACCTTTCCTGATGTTTTCAAAAACGTATTATTTGCTTCATAAATCAAAATGCCTCCCACAGACGAATCCGCATCAACATTTTCAAAATAGCGTTGATTTAGCTCACCTCCCTGTCCGCCATAGGCATGAATCCATACTCGCTTATTTCTGTATTTCGCGTACTCCTTTATTTCTAAAGCATTAGAGGTTTTATAATTATTAAAATAATAGTCTTTGATAGTTATCTCATCGGCTAAATCAACAGCCTTCTTCCAATCAATAGTAATCTTGGGCATAATCCAGCAACCTATATCGTGCCATCCATCTCCCAATTTCGGATGGATATACGCATTTTTCAAATGAATTTGAAGCTTTTTCTTATTTTCTTTTAAATATCGTGACGTTTCTGAAAGAAATTCAAGAAAAAAATCACCTCTAATTTTCATGATCTTAAGGGGATCGGCCTCCTTTTTTAAAATATCGATGCCGTATTTCTTC